>NZ_JAFFZO010000119.1 GCF_016924145.1 Amphritea pacifica
AACCTTTCCTCACTGCTGAAAGTGCTTTACAACCCTAAGGCCTTCTTCACACACGCGGCATGGCTGCATCAGGCTTTCGCCCATTGTGCAATATTCCCCACTGCTGCCTCCCGTAGGAGTCTGGGCCGTGTCTCAGTCCCAGTGTGGCTGATCATCCTCTCAGACCAGCTACGGATCGTCGCCTTGGTGAGCCATTACCTCACCAACAAGCTAATCCGACGCAGACTCATCTGATAGCGCAAGGCCCGAAGGTCCCCTGCTTTCCCCCGTAGGGCGTATGCGGTATTAATCCAAATTTCTCTGGGCTATCCCCCACTACCAGGCAGATTTCTACGCGTTACTCACCCGTCCGCCGCTCGTCAGCAAAGTAGCAAGCTACTCTCTGTTACCGCTCGACTTGCATGTGTTAAGCCTGCCGCCAGCGTTCAATCTGAGCCATGATCAAACTCTTCAGTTTTAATCA
>NZ_JAFFZO010000120.1 GCF_016924145.1 Amphritea pacifica
GCCAGTTCGATCATGACATCGAGCACCTCTTTGATCATCTCGGGGTCGAGGGCCGAGGTCGGCTCATCGAACAGCATCACATCCGGGTTCATACACAGGGAGCGGGCAATCGCTACCCGCTGCTGCTGACCACCGGATAGCTGACCGGGGTATTTGAGTGCCTGATCGGGAATTTTCACCCGCTCCAGCAGCTCCATCGCCCGCGCTTCCGCTTCTTTGCGCGGCATCTTTTTCACCCAGATCGGGGCCAGTACGCAGTTTTCCAGCACCGTCAGGTGCGGGAACAGATTGAAGTGCTGGAACACCATGCCCACTTCCTTGCGGATCGCTTCGATATTTTTTATATCTTCATTCAGGGGGATATCGTTGACGATGATATCGCCTTTCTGGTGCTCTTCCAGTCGGTTAATACAGCGGATCATGGTGGATTTACCCGACCCCGAAGGCCCGCAAATGAC
>NZ_JAFFZO010000121.1 GCF_016924145.1 Amphritea pacifica
CATGACTGGGGTGAAGTCGTAACAAGGTAGCCCTAGGGGAACCTGGGGCTGGATCACCTCCTTAAACGATAGCGGATTCTTAGCAAGCGTTCACACGAATTATCTGATCACTGATAGAGAGAGCACAATGGGGCTATAGCTCAGCTGGGAGAGCGCCTGCTTTGCACGCAGGAGGTCTGCGGTTCGATCCCGCATAGCTCCACCATTTTTGCTGACTCTGCGTTAAGTTCCTCGTCGTGTAGCAGGCTACACGTCCTCAGAACTTGCCTTGATTCAACAAAAATAGGTCGTGAAAAAGTATAGTTTTAAACGACTGGTTGAACTTGCTCATGAAAGTCTTAAAACATACACATCGGTCTGATGTTTATCTTTTAAAGCTTTTAGCTTTATCCGCTCTTTAACAATTGAATCCTGTAACAAAACGAGAAATATGTACAAGCGCTAATCCGGCGTAAAT
>NZ_JAFFZO010000122.1 GCF_016924145.1 Amphritea pacifica
GGCGTTGAGGCTGTCGGATAAGTCCCTCAGCCCTTGGCCTGCGGGACCAACTCCCGGTACAATCGACTAAAACAACTTTACCGCTGATGGTGCAAGGGATGGCGCGCTACAAACATTACGATTACAACCAGACTAAGATGATACCACTGCGCTTTGCTGATCAGATTCAGCCGGGCAGTTTTGAATATACACTCAGTCATGTGGTTGATCATGATCTTGATATGAGCCTGTTTGAATCCCGTTATCGCAATGATTACAACGGAGCACCGGCGTATGATCCCGCCATCCTGTTAAAAATCGTTTTATTTGCCTACTCACGGGGTATTACTTCAAGCCGCAAAATCGCGCAGGCCTGTCGGGAGAATGTCCTCTTTATGGCCCTGTCCGCAGACAGTCAGCCGCACCACAGCACTATCGCAGAATTCATTACGCGGATGGAGGATGTGATTGC
>NZ_JAFFZO010000123.1 GCF_016924145.1 Amphritea pacifica
TGTGTTGTTCCTGACCTGCACCGTACGCTTGCGCATGCACAATAATCTGGTGTTTGCTATCCACCGCCGCCACGCCGTTATAGCCCTGGATCACGCCTTTAGCGGTTTTCATCTTGGCGCTATCGTTATCGGTGATATTGCTTTTGACCGGGCGGCCACGCTGACCGAGCCGTTCAGGTTCGGTCGCTAAGTGCTTTTTTATCTTAGCGGAGACCTCTTCCAGCTTTTTAATCTGTGCCTGTTGTCGCTCGGTGATTTCGGGTTGCTGGTCGGTGTTATCAGAGTGCTGATGAGCTTTAAGCATACGGGCGACCGCACGATCTATTTTGGCTTGTTTACGGTTCAGCTCTGCCCGTGTTCCACTCCACTCTTTGGCTGCATTGGATGGCATTTTACAGCCGTCGATAGCAAACATTTCCCGACCAATCAGGTTCATGCCATCACACACCA
>NZ_JAFFZO010000124.1 GCF_016924145.1 Amphritea pacifica
AGTAGATTAATCCCCAGCGATTAAGCGAACCTATAGCACACTGGTTTTCATCCCAGTGGGTTTCGCCCTTATTGTGTTTCATGCGTTGTTTAATCTCTGACGGTGTTGGCTCCTGAATCATACTGACGGGAACCGTTTCGTTGGCCCGGTTCCAGGGCAGGGGATCGCCTCCCTGCAGCAGCTTAATCAGCGAGCCCTGTTCCGGACGTGGCTTCTGGTTGGCGTAGCGTTCGCTATTCCAGGCGGTGCTGCTGTAGTAGTAGGGCTTTATCTGTTGGAAGTCCATTTCTATCAATTCTGTCCGTTAGTGTTGTCAGGCCTGAGTGCCGCCATTAAACAGATCGATCTCCGGGCCCATACTAGGCATAAAACGTTGCTCTGTACGTAGTTGAGCGATCGCTTCTTCAAACTCGTCATCATCCATTGAGAACCAGTAATCGGGTTGTC
>NZ_JAFFZO010000125.1 GCF_016924145.1 Amphritea pacifica
GAACGAATCAGCAACTCACAAAACGGGATCGTGAAAGAAATCAAAGGCGCGGACACGTTCATCTTTGGTCATACGCCAGCAGTGAAACCACTCAAGTTTGCCAACCAAATGTATATCGATACCGGCGCAGTGTTCTGCGGAAACCTAACATTGATTCAGGTACAGGGAGAAGGCGCATGAGACTCGAAAGCGTAGCTAAATTTCATTCGCCAAAAAGCCCGATGATGAGCGACTCACCACGGGCCACGGCTTCTGACTCTCTTTCCGGTACTGATGTGATGGCTGCTATGGGGATGGCGCAATCACAAGCCGGATTCGGTATGGCTGCATTCTGCGGTAAGCACGAACTCAGCCAGAACGACAAACAAAAGGCTATCAACTATCTGATGCAATTTGCACACAAGGTATCGGGGAAATACCGTGGTGTGGCAAAGCT
>NZ_JAFFZO010000126.1 GCF_016924145.1 Amphritea pacifica
GGACCGGCGCTGCGGCGTAATACGCGGCAATTTCACCAATCCAGCCGGTCAGCCTTTCCCGCTGCTCCTGACTGTTCGCGCCCAGAATAAAATCCATCGCTGACTGCGTATCCAGCTCACTCTCAATGGTGGCGGCATACATCGCCTTCACAATGGCGCTCTGCAGCTGCGTGTTCTGCAGCGTGTCGAGCATCTTCATCTGCTCCATCACGCTGTAAAACACATTTGCACCGCGAGTCTGCCCGTCCTCCACGGGTTCAAAAACGTGAATGAACGAGGCGCGCCCGCCGGGTAACTCACGGGGTATCCATGTCCATTTCTGCGGCATCCAGCCAGGATACCCGTCCTCGCTGACGTAATATCCCAGCGCCGCACCGCTGTCATTAATCTGCACACCGGCACGGCAGTTCCGGCTGTCGCCGGTATTGTT
>NZ_JAFFZO010000127.1 GCF_016924145.1 Amphritea pacifica
TGAGCTGACGCCGGGCTATTTTCAGATAACCGCCACGCCGCATCTTGCCGTTTATGACCCGACGGTACAGTTTGAGTTCTGGTTCTCGGAAAAGCAGATTGCGGATATCAGACAGGTTGAAACCAGCACGCGTTATCTTGGTACGGCGCTGTACTGGATAGCCGCCAGTATCAATATCAAACCGGGCCATGATTATTACTTTTATATCCGCAGTGTGAACACCGTTGGCAAATCGGCATTCGTGGAGGCCGTCGGTCGGGCGAGCGATGATGCGGAAGGTTACCTGGATTTTTTCAAAGGCAAGATAACCGAATCCCATCTCGGCAAGGAGCTGCTGGAAAAAGTCGAGCTGACGGAGGATAACGCCAGCAGACTGGAGGAGTTTTCGAAAGAGTGGAAGGATGCCAGTGATAAGTGGAAT
>NZ_JAFFZO010000128.1 GCF_016924145.1 Amphritea pacifica
TTTGATAGATATCTGAGTCTTTAAAGCGACGGATACGGTTCGCGCTCAAGGTTGACGCATCAGGTACTTTGTCTGTCAGGCTCAAGCCTAAGAACCATCGATAAGCGACATTCACCTGAACGTCGCGTATCAGTTGACGTTCGCTGCGGATGCCATACAAATACCCAATAAAGAGCAGCTTAAACATCAGGGTAGGATCTAATGCGGGGCGGCCGTTATTGGGGCAGTAATAATCTTGAACAAGCTCGTGAAGGAACGAGAAATCAATGACACGGTCGATTTTACGCAACAAGTGGTCTTGAGGAACAAGTTCATCGATGCAAACAAACTCAAGGGCGGACTGGGTTGGGGGGCGTTCTCTTAGCATGAGCCTATTATAAAAAATCCTCGTCATTTGACGAGGACTTTATCAACAGCCTG
>NZ_JAFFZO010000013.1 GCF_016924145.1 Amphritea pacifica
GGTAGTCATGCCCTTGGCGTACAGACTCAGAATCTTGTCGTCCATCGACGTGAAGCGAGTCTGCTGCTTTTTGACTAACTTCGGTTCAAAGCTGCCATCCCGATCCCGTGGCGCATCAATTTCGAATCGCCCATCTTCGGTACGTAAGGTCTTGCTGGAGTAGCCATTGCGGCTGTTATCAGAGGGACGTTTACCATGCCTGTCGTAACCCAGATGCTCATCCAGTTCGGCATTGAGGGCCGTTTCAACAGTGACTTTGGTTAGCATCCGCCGGAAGTCATTGAGATCACTTTCAGTTTTGATGCTTTTAGCCGCTTCGCGAGCGAAGGCTTCGAGTTGTTTCTTGTCCATGTTGCCTATCCTTAGCCATTACTGGCTCTATGATAGGCAGTTACACAATTCTATGTACAGGGTCTATGGAGCCCAAAATTGTCTATCAGGATTCTTGACACCGTTTTACATGTTAAACATTTCTTCGATCGTCTCAATATTTTTGTTTAAGTAAGAAATCCCCCTATGTAGATGAAGCTTGAAATATAGTTTCATATTTTCTTCATTAGCTTCTATGCCATCATTCTGTAATCTTGTTTTCAGTAAAGCCCAATATACTTCATGGTATTCACCAGCAAAAGTCTGCCATGTCATTTCAACACTACTATCAGTCACTATATCTTCATAGGGGGGAATTGAGTTTTCCTTTAAAGATAGGCAATAAGCCCAACGACACAGATGGTTCCATTGTCTAATCCCAGTCTTAACCTTTAATCGAGAAAGTTGACTTCTACCTTTTTCAGAGACGTAAACTGTTTCAATCATTTTTAAAAATAACCTTCGGTAATTATCGACGTCTGTTGGCTTTCGTTATATTGAATGTGGTATTCCTTACCAATATATTCTTTCAAATCATCATGGTATGCTTGGTCGATCTCCTGGTCTGTAGACAGCAAGATAAGTTGGTGACTAGCATTAGGAAAATAATTATTAACAAGCTGCTGCCGGTGCCTGGAATCTAAACGCCCTAATGGTGTATCAATAATAGAAGGTAAAGGGCGCCCTGAAGCTTTAGCAAGCCCCCAAAGAATTGATATAGCAAGTATCTGACGCTCCCCAGCACTGAGGCGGCTAGGAGGGATAACATTCATCTCAGAATCTAGCAATGTTAATTTGAACGTTTCTAGATCAATGGTGATTTTTTTAATTAAATCGCCTTTCCGCAGTAGGCTGATAAAACTCTCTAATATTAACGACTCTAGGTGTTTTATATGCTTTTCAACCATAGCGCGATGGAATCGCGCCAGAATATTTTGAACACTGCCAATATTATTGCCAATACGTTCTTGAAGTTCAGCTTCAAAAATATTGCTATTCGAATTGAGTTTTATATTCGCAAGGCGAATTTCAGCAGTATCAATTTGATTTGTCAATTTGTTGATCTGATCGGTAAAAATACTATGCTTAGCCTTCTCTTGTAACAGCAGCTCTTCATATTCCGCTATCTGTTGCTGATAGCTCTGCAACGTGGCTCCTTCTGGGATTGATGCTATCTGGCGTTCTGCATTTAGTAGCTTTTCTTTGAGTTCTGACGTTTCATTGCAGAGTTTTGTTGTTGCGCTATCCACTTCATCAAAAGCACTGCCAGTTAAGCCATCAAACGCTGACACAGGAATGTTCAAGTAAAAACTATCAGGAATTTTAGCCTGCCGCTGTTCAATATCTGCAGCTAATTTAGCTTTAAGCAAATCTAAAGTTTGCTTTGCAGTACCGGATTGCTGCATGTAGGTTATGAGTTCAGTATCTCTCTGTTGCAGCTTATCCAGAAGTAGCTTTGTTTCAAAACCTTCTTCTTCAGCCATAGCTTGCTGATATGTCTGTTGCAATAAATCGCGCACTAGCCCTAATGGAGCAATTTCTTCAGCACGTTTTCGTAATGAAGATTCTTTTTGTTCTAAATCGCTTTGTATACTGGCTAAGTTATTTTCTAATACTTCTCTCTGGTCATATAAATCACCACCTGCTTGACGGTAGCTGCTTCTGACACCTTTGATGCAAGCATTTAAACTATCAATTTGTGATGATGTGCTACTGATGTCTTGTAGCAACCCCTCATTACGGATTTTAAGCTCAGCCAGTTTATTCTCTTGCTCAGTGACAGCGGCTGCATCATCGTTGTTAGGACGCGCTTTTTCTTTCTTAAGTCCAGCTCGTAACAGGGCACTCAAATCAGTTCCCAGTTTATCCACGATATCTAGACCTAGCAGTGATGTAATACCTGTTCTGATTAGAGCTGCGGAACCTTCAGGGTCGGCCAAAGCTTCTATTTTCTCACCATCAAAGAAGAATAATCCCGAAATACTTAAAGGTAAGAATTCATTGACGTATTCATACCATTGTTCGGTCATAACAGGATCAACTACCTGATTATGGGTCACCTCCATATCTTCTTTGATAGCTTTTCCAGTAGAACGCCAGTAACGTTTTACTTGAAAAGTATTTAGCTCTCCATCGATATAAGTAGAGAATTTTAGCTCTAGTGCGGCTCCCTCTTCTGGTGAAATATGCCTATTGATAGTTTGACCTAAATAATCATGGTACGACAAATTACCTCTGTTCGAGCACCGTGCAAACTTACCATACAGTGTCAACTGTAGCGCATCTAAGAATGTCGTTTTTCCCCCTCCATTGAGGCCGCCAAAAAGTATGATCGGTTTTCTCTCTGACTTTGAATTAAGGTCGATAATATGACGACCTTTGTAGATGCCAAAGTTATGAATAATGAGTTGTTCAAATATCATGATTTGGCTTCTTCAAATAATTCGTCTTGTTCACGATCTGTTGCAAAAATACGGCTATCAAGGCTATCACTATCTAAACTGTCTATCGCATTTTTCCGACGACGAGCATAATCTTCTGCTTGGGATTCAGTGATAAACGCAGCCTTGTTCAGAGCATCACGCATTTCATTAAAAAGTTTTGAGCGACGAACCATCGCCCTGTTTTGATGCTCGATGTGCAATAGCTCACGAGTCAGTTGATATAACACACCTTCATCATCACCTTCTTCTTTGCAAAGATCTTGGAGTAATTTAAGGTCTTCAACTTTAAAGCTCTGACGTTCATCGATTGCTTTTCCAGGATATGGCGAACCAGTGGCCTCTTGATAAATCTTAGGTAATGAATCTTCTATCTCATGTTTTTCTGCGACCCAAATCCGGCGAATTTCTTCTAACTCATCAAGTTCAATCAATCTGAAGTTTTTTGCTTCTTCAGGTGCGAGATCGATAACTGCTTCTTGCGCTTCAAGTAATGCAGCAAGCATATTTTCACGGTGCTGTTGACGATATGGCCCATGCACTAGTTTGTCTTTGTAGAAAGTTAAAGCACCATTCATTCTTCGGAAGTCACGATCTTCACGTTTTTCATTTTTAATGCTTAGCCACTGATTGCGGAAATCCAAGATGGGTAACATCCATTCTTTTTCATCATCATTCTGAATCATGGCTTTCATAGATTTATCTTCATCTACCATGGTACAAACGAAACAGCCAAATCGGCTATCGCCGCAGCTGGGGGTAGACGTATCAACCACTAATGGACATTCGCCATCCTCTGTTGCTCCGCTATACATGCTTAACAAATCAGTATTGCGGTAACCCCAAGGGTTTTTAACTTGGGTAAGATACTGCCATACATCATCATTTTGCCAAGCGGCAATTGGTGTATAGACCCAGGCCCTATCCAGATCTTTATTGCTACTCAATAACTCTCGAGTACTTTTCTCTTGATACTTAGACATATTGGCCGAACGCAGTGAACTTTCAGCTTTACGAGTCCCCAGTACTAATATGGCTTCACCATTTTGTTTGACTACATTGTTGATAAAGTTATTAGAAGGGTTGATCTTTAAACGACTTGTACACCACCGAAACTTCGGTCTTGGGGCCGGATAACCCCGGCCTAACAAATTAACCCAGAACCTATCTTGCAGCTCTGGCGCTAAACGGTGAGGGCGAATTGGGAAACCCTCTTGCTCTGCATCGACAACACTTTTCATCTTGGATAGTGAGTTTTCTACCCATAAGGCAACAATTGGATTTTCTACCAATGTGTCTGTACTAATTACGTGAACAGGCTTATGCCACTGTGAAGACTTTAAACCCAAAAGTGCGTTCCAAACAAGTTGTAAAGTAGCTGTAGAATCTTTACCGCCAGAATAACCAATTACCCATGGGATCTCGTCACTAAGATATAAATCCTGCGTTTGCTTGATAGTTTCCGCGATAGTTTCTTGAAAGCCTTTTTCTTTGAACGCTGTTTTACGCTCTTTGGCATTACTACTTGCCATTCTCGCCTCGTTTAAATGCATCTTCTGCACGCTGCTCATCCGGCGTTAACATAAGACCTAACTCTGTTTTAAATAAATTCGTTGTGAGCAAGACATTAGATGAGGATTTTTGCATGCGTCCACCCAGCATACAGCGACCCTCCCAGGTATGGCTGTTGGAGCGCTTCCAATTAAAGCCTTTAAGTTTTTTGATTGTCGCGCTCTGTTCTTTTTCAGGAAGCTGAACAATCTTATTTCCAAGGTGTCCTAAGGCTTGTAAAACAATGGCTTGACTATGTACGTAGCTCTGCCGAACTTCACCAGAGGTAATTTGCCCCTCTTGAACTTGATTCCATTCCTGGATGCAATTATTAACTTCGTTCCAATATCTAACGCAAATATCAATTGCTTCATCTAAGTCATTTTGTAAACCAGCCAATATAGCCAGGTTTGCTGAGTGAATAGCACTCAATGTGAAAAGCTTTCTAGACCTTGGAGAAAGAGAAGTTTTCTCCATTTCAACAATATCTTTAAAAGCATTTGATTGATTAACAACCTGTTTAGTTATTTGTGCCTTGTCATCCCTGTGGTCATATAAAATGCCTATAGAAGGACTTGTTCTTATAGCGTACCTATTCAGATCAGCGAACATCTGCTGACAACGCTCGAGCCCCCTATCGATAAAAAAAACAACAGAGATTGTTTCATCCCCTAGCTCAGGTCGTTTTTTAAGAGCTTCGTTAATTGCCGCTCGTCGATGTTGGCCATCGTTAATGATGAACTGGGAGCTCATGTCGATTTTTAACCTACCGACTCGGCTCGCATCTCCCCCGTCACCTAGTGGAACAAATTGTACCCGCCCGTCAATGGATGCAGTTAATGAACTGAAAACATAATCCTCTGCATTTTCAGTCAGGTAATTTGCCATTTCAGGCACTCTGGCCTCATTAAGAGTGCGTTGAGCTCTTAGTTCAGGAACCAACTCTTCATCATCGAATATGAATATTTTGGAGATTAGTCGAAGCGGGCACATTGAGACATAATATTCTCGGCCAGCTTGTATACCTCTGATTGCGGGAAATATATATTCGAATGACGCATCCATCTTGTTTGTTCCCCTGCATATATGTTTGTTTGATAACATACAAACATATATGATAACTACTTACACAACCTCTCTCAACACGTATACCGAAATATATCTATGAGCGTTTATTTAGACTGTAATGCAACGACACCACTAGAGCCTCAGGTAATTGATATTATGAGGCAATACACTGAATATGATTTCGCAAATGCAGGCTCTAGAACGCATGAATTTGGCAACATTGCCAAGTCTGCAGTTGAGAAGGCTCGCGAGCAGGTAGGTATGGTAGTAGATACAGACAAGAGTGATGTCATATTCACAAGTGGAGCTACAGAAGCAAACAATTTAGCGATACTTGGTTTAGAGATGTATGCAAATAGCGAAGATCGACGGCATATAATTACTTCTGCCATAGAGCATAAAGCTGTTCTAGAACCTATAGAGGTTCTTGCTAGCAGAGGTTTTGAGATCACTCTATTACAACCTAACGAGAGTGGTGTGATTAGCCCCTACGATCTAGCCAAAACCCTTACTGACAAGACAGTATTAGTTAGCTTAATGCAGGCAAATAACGAAACAGGCGTGATTCAACCCTTGGAGGAGTATGCCTCTGTTCTTGAAGGGCACGAAGCATATTTCCATGTTGATGCAGCGCAAGGCTATGGTAAAGAGATTACGGCTCTTTTAAATAGAAGAATTGATCTGATCAGCTGTTGTGCTCATAAGCTATATGGCCCGAAAGGAATAGGAGCCCTAATTACTCGAAGACGAAAATACAAGCGGCCACCTATTGAGCCTCTAATGTATGGTGGAGGGCAAGAACGAGGATTAAGACCTGGAACTTTACCAGTGCATCAAATAGCAGGTTTTGGTAAAGCAGCAGAACTGGCAATTCAGAATCATACTGAACGTAAAGATGCTTGCCTGAAAATAAAACAAAAAGCTCTACTAGCTTTGGGTAGCCTACCTATTAAGTATCATGGGACTTCCAATGCTTTAGCATCAACCTTAAATTTCTCTATCGATGGAGTAAATTCAGAGGCCGCAATTATTGCATTAAAGGGTATCGCAGCAGTTTCAAATGGGAGTGCTTGTACGTCTTCTTCATACACTCCTAGCCATGTCCTTCAAGCTATGCGGCTGAGTGATAGTGAGATTGAAGGTGCGTTAAGACTCTCTTGGTGCCATATGACAGACTTTATACCATGGGATGACATAGCCAGGGTTTTGGATTCACTGCGCTAAGAAGTAAAGTTCAAACGCACTTTATTTGGTAACCGATTCTTCTTCGGTTATAAGGGTTTCGTGTGTGTTGAAGCCCGTCACGGTTTCATTCGTTCATTGCACGTGACGCCCGCGAATCGGTCAGAGGTGAAGGAGTTTGAAAACGCCATTAATCGGACCGGTTCGGTTGACTGTGTCCTCGCCGATAAAGGGTATGCCTCGAAATCGAATCGAGATTGGTTGAAAGATTGCGGTATCACGGACGGCATTATGATCAAGGTGACCCAGGGGAAACCGCTGGATGACTTAGACAAGCAACTCAACAGGCTGATCAGTAAAGCTCGGTATAAGGTTGAGCGCTGCTTTGGAACGCTCAAACAGCGCTTCGGATTCAGTCGATCACGGTACCGTACTTTGGCAAGGGTTGAATCTGAACTCTACTGGAAAGCGATGTGCTTTAACTTACTCAAAGCAGAGCGGCTGTCACGTGCTTGATATGGCGTTCGTGTCCCCAAAAGGTAGGAAATGGCGTTAAAAACGACGATAAATGGCAGATTTTGAGTCTCTTGGCACATCAATCCGACCACTTTATATCAATTAGTGGCAGCTTTCAGAGATTTACTGAAGTTGTACAGGACCCTTAACACTTAGCGTGCTTTCTGCCTATGCTAAGAAAATACCTGGGCAGGTTAGCAGTCTTTCAATTGCCCACGTGTGTTAATCTGGTTGAAGCTTTCCCTCAACCCGCGTTAGCTTTAACTGAGCCGTATCGGCTATCGCGGTTCGTAAAGGTAAAACCCCCTGCAACTGATCAATTACCCGAGCGGCAGTGAGCCGGTAACCGGTGAGCTTTCCTCCCAGTATCGAGACAAATCGTGGGTTCTTCGGATCATTGACTGAAATAACGGTTTCCCGGGGCCGGTTAAATGGCGAAGAGGAGGCCTGAGGCAAGACCCTCAGCCCTGCCCAGGCGTTCAACACCCTGGCATCATGATCGGGGAAGTAGTGCTGATAAATTGATTGCAGATAATCGATCGATGCCTGGTTGGGAATAAGCTTATCCGGATCGCCTGAGTAGGGCGTTTCGGTAGTGCCAATCAGGGTGCGATCTTTCCAGGGCAGGATAAAAACACCTCTGTGGTCGGTGGCTGATTCGACATAGTAAGCAGCCGTTAAACCGTTATCCGGACACTCTATATGGGTGCCTTCGATACATTCAAAAGGGTAATCGGGCAGGGGAGGCGTAGTCCGGTCGCCCATGCTGATACCCCATGCCCCCATGGCGTTAACGATGGCCAGGCATTTGATATTTTTGACAACGTCACCAACCTGATACCCGACCCTGCAGTGATCCTCGAAGATCTCCGCCGAGGTAAACCTGGCTGGACAGCAAAGCTCGGCACCAAGTTGACAGGCGGAGTGCATCACCGCCCGGGTTAGTGCCGCATCATCGGTCTGGGCATCGGAATAGGAAAACACCGCTTTCAGCCCCCGGGTCTGCAACCCGGGCAGGTTGCTCCAGTCAGAACGGGATAGGCAGGCTGATAAGGGAGCCTTTGAAAAACCGGTTAGCAGATCATAGGTCCATAAACCAAAACGAACACTGAGGGGGTTGCGTGATGAGTTGTGATAGAGGGGGATATAGAAGGTCTGACGATGGATCAGATCGGGTGCCAGTTTCAGTAGCAGTTCCCGTTCCCTGAGGTTTTTGCGCACCAGATGGATCTGTCCACTTTCGATGTAACGCAGTCCTCCATGGATCAGCTTGGTTGAACAGCTCGAGGTACCCGCCGCCAGCGCGGTTTTCTCCAGTAACAGCACCTGGTAACCTGCCGCAGCCGCCGCCTGTGCCACTCCTACACCGTGGATGCCACCTCCGACTATGACCAGTTCAGTCTCTTCCATATGCCCCCCGGTGACCGCCCGCTTTACTTATTGAGTATAGTCGCACCTTCCCTGGTAAAGTCTAACGGTAAGGAGCAAGCATAATTTGAGCCAGGGTTTCAGCAGCGCGGGGCCGCTGCTATCGCAAGATTGTTCCGGAGGGATTGATTACAGACTCAACGCGTCACATCAGGCGGCGCAAGTCATCTTCGTTGGCCTTTTATCTAACCCGCTATTGCACCTCTGATCCCCTCAATCAGCATCTGTACCCCGATCACCGCCAGAATGAGTCCCATCAGACGGGAGATAACCTTGATCGCATTCTGGCCTAAATATAGCGCCAGCCACTGCCCACCTATAAAGGCGATGAAGGTCAGGCAGCACATCGCAGCAAAGGCAATCAATACCCGGGAGATCTCTCCTATCGTGGATTGCGCGGCAAAATTCATCGCGGTGGCAATGGTTCCGGGACCGGCAAGAATCGGGATGCCCAGGGGGGGTTATCGAAATATCCACCGATGAATCGACGCTTTTTTCATTATCACTGCTGCTGGGTGTGTGGATACTGGAGTGCTCTCCCTGCAACATGTGATAACCGATTAATGCGATCATGATACCGCCGGCGATTCTGAAGGCGGGCAGGGTGATACCAAACATAGCGAAGATCTGTCGCCCACCGATGGCAAAAACCGCAACGATCAGAAACGCTACTATGACCGAGCGCAACGCAATTAAACGGCGAGTACGGTTATCAAAATCATCCGTCAGGCCAATAAACAGCGAGGAGTTGGCAACAGGGTTCATAATGGCAAAAAAGGCCATAAAAACGGTTAGAAAATGCACCGTTGTATTGTCCATTCTGATATGTGTCCTTTTAGCAATAGCTACGATTTACCAGAGTGTATGGCAGATTGGATGTTGATTGTAACAATATCGTCGGCAGCAAATAACCACCGGGTGATTTTGTCTTATGTCGGCCGGGTGGAAAATTAATGGTAAATCAATGGCTCAGATCAACATGTGCCGGAGGGTCCTCGGATATAGTGGCCGTCAAAAATAAGAAAGTCACCGGGTCGTCAGTCAGTATCGACAGACCGATTCTTATATTTTTATCGAGGCTAAGATTATGACAACACAAGCGTTTTTTGTACCTAATGTATCGCTGATGGGGGCGGGGTGTTTTAACAGTTTGCCTGAACGTGTCAGGATGCTTGGTGGTAGCAAGCCACTGGTGGTGGCAGATAAGGGGATGACCTCTCTGGGGTATACTGCCCGCCTGACTGAGTTGCTGGGCAGCGAGGGGATCCCGAGTGTCGTTTATGACGATACCGTGCCAAACCCGACCGATGATAACGTTGCTGAGGGGCTTGCCGTTTATCTTGAACAGGGGTGCGATATGCTGATCTCTCTCGGCGGGGGCAGCGCCCATGACTGTTGCAAAGGGATCGGCCTGGTAGCCTCCAGCGGCGGTTCAATCCATGACTATGAAGGGGTGGATCAGGCAAAGGCTCCGCTGCCGCCCTATATTGCGGTGAACACCACTGCGGGAACCGCCAGCGAGATGACCCGCTTTACCATCATCACCAATACCGCCAATCACGTGAAGATGGCGATTGTTGACTGGCGGGTTACTCCGGATGTCGCCATCAATGATCCTGAGCTGATGGTTGATATGCCGCCAGCGCTGACCGCGGCAACCGGAATGGATGCCCTGACCCATGCCGTTGAAGCCTATGTTTCCACAGCGGCTACACCGATTACTGATGCCTGTGCCCTGCAGGCGATCCGTCTGATCGGACAATACCTGCGTAAAGCGGTTGCCCGGGGCGATGATATGGTCGCCCGGGACAAGATGGCTTATGCCGAATACCTGGCGGGGATGGCGTTTAACAATGCCAGCCTGGGGTATGTGCATGCGATGGCTCATCAGTTGGGAGGTTTCTACAACCTGCCGCACGGTGTGTGTAACGCTTTGCTGCTGCCCCATGTCTGCCGGGTCAACATGATCGCCGCGACTGAGCGGTTTGCCGATATTGCCGATGCTCTGGGTGAAGTCACTGAAGGTTTGTCTGAACGTGATGCTGCCTTGCTGGCGATCGATTCGATTGAAACACTGGGCTATGATGTGGGTATTCCGCGTACGCTGTCTGAGCTCGGAGTCAAAGAGGACGATATTGAAACCATGGTGGCAAATGCGCAGAAAGATGTCTGTCGCCTGACCAATCCCCGCACCCTGAAAGATGCAGAAGTTGCCGCGATCTATCGTGCAGCACTATAGGTATTCTGGGCTTTAATCGTTTTTAGTCGCTGACCCGCAAGTCATCCGTCAGCAGCATAAACGCCGGCGCGTAAAGCTCCGGTGTTTTACTTCGCAAATCTTTACACAACATTACATTAGCGGGTCTTTTGCCTGCACAGTGATAGTCGATAAAATAGGTTGTGAGTAGAGCCGTTGTGGTTGATTAAAATAACCCGTTTTTAATGACCTGCCGATAATATGCTGGCCAGCTCACCCGAAAATTCCGGGTGAAAAGGCCGCTGCGTATCTGCCAAATGACAAGCGATGGAATTTTTGATTACACCCTAAAAGGATACCATAATGAAACCGATTAAGACCCTCTTTGCCCTGTTATTGGTGTTACTGACAGGCGTGTGGCTGTTTGCCGATACACTGATTCCGGAGCCGTTCAGTTATTTCGCTTTTCGCGCTGTATTCATACAGTACACGGGTGTCATTGCAATCGGGGTGATGAGTATGGCGATGTTGCTCGCGCTTCGCCTTAAATGGCTGGAACGTTACCTGGACGGTCTGGACAAGAGTTATCGTCTGCACAAATGGTTAGGCATTACAGCGCTGGTGACCTCTGTGGTTCACTGGTGGATGGCACAGGGGAGTAAGTGGATGGTAGGCTGGGGCTGGCTTGAGAAGCCTGTCCGGGGTCCCCGACCTGAGGAAACCCTTGGATTTATTGAGGGGCTGTTGCGTAGCCAGCGGGGCTTTGCTGAGTCGGTGGGGGAGTGGGCGTTTTATGCGGCTGCAGTGCTGATGGTGCTTGCACTGATTAAACGTTTTCCCTATCACCTGTTTGTAAATACCCATCAACTGATCTCTATTGCGTATCTGGTTCTGGCATACCACTCTGTTGTGCTGCTTAAGTTTGAATACTGGTTGCAGCCGGTGGGTATACTGATGGCGGCAATGCTGGCAGGCGGTTCAGTCGCGGCAGTTCTGGCACTGACCGGGCGTATAGGTAAAGGGAGGAAAGTGCAGGGAAGGATTGATCATCTCAGCCACTATGATGGTCTGCGAGTGCTTGAAAGTGAGGTAGTGCTTGACGAAGGCTGGCAGGGGCATGCTGCCGGACAGTTCGCTTTTGTGACCTCAAATCCCCAGGAGGGAGCACATCCCTACACCATTGCTTCGGCCTGGAACCCTGCTGACCCGCGCATCGTTTTTATTACCAAAGCACTGGGAGACCATACCGGACGTTTAAGGGATCAGCTGAAAACCGGTATGCCGGTCACCGTCGAGGGGCCTTATGGCTGTTTCGATTTTACCGATGCGCCACCGCGCCAGATCTGGATTGGTGCAGGCATCGGTATTACCCCCTTTATCGCCCGGATGAAAGAGCTGGCGAAGATACCCGGAGATAAACCGATAGATCTGTTTCATCCGACCGCAGATTTTGATCAGAATGCAATCGACAAACTCACTGCGGATGCGGCAGCAGCCGGAGTGACTCTGCACCTGCTGGTCAGTGGCAAAGAGGGGCGTCTGGACTGTAACCGAATTTGCAGCACAATACCGCAATGGAGTGCTGCAAGCGTCTGGTTCTGCGGGCCTGCGGCGTTTGGTCAGTCACTGCGTAAAGCGTTTATCGCTAAGGGAATGGCCGCCAGACACTTTCATCAGGAGCTGTTTCAGATGCGCTAACCCGGCTAGTTTTCCCCCTGACCGGCGGACAGGGGGAACGCTTACGGCTGCTGCCGGTTGAGCAGGATCAGCGAAGTGATGGATAAACGGTGATATTTTACGCTTCAAGGTTTACTCCCGGCAGACTCTTGATTATCCTGCGCCGCCTGAAGTCACCTCTGGCCCATTAATCTCATTTTGTCCTAAATGATTATTTTTACCGGCAATTACTGAACGCACCTGTTCTTTTCATTAACCCGGCCTAAGCTTACAGACAGTGTAAAAACCTGTTAAATACGTCTGCCACTCAGCGAGATACACCCCGATGACAAACGATGACAAGAGTGTCCATGCTCATGATGAAGATTTTCTATCCCCCGGTGATCGCCGCGATCCTGATTATAAGGATCGTGCAGAACCCGAAGGGGCGCCGGTAACTGGTCTGCGATTGGCTGGCTTGCTAGGCGGACCGGTTGTGGCGGCGATCATTCTGATGATCTCAGCCCCAGCCGGTATGCCGCCGGAGGCCTGGCGTCTGGTAGCGATGGCTTCCTGGATGGTGATCTGGTGGCTGAGTGAGGCGGTGCCTATTCCTGCCACGGCTTTGCTGCCTATCGTGCTGATGCCGTTGCTGGAGATTGATAAGATTAAACCGGTGGCGGCTAATTATGGCCATCCTCTGATCTTCCTGTTTCTCGGTGGGTTTCTGTTGGCGGCGGCGATGCAGCATGTGGGGTTACACCGGCGTATCGCATTGCAAATTGTCAGCCGGGTGGGGACATCGCCTGCCAGAATCATTCTTGGCTTTATGCTGGCAACAGCCTTTCTGTCGATGTGGATCTCTAACACTGCCACCACAATCATGATGTTCGCAGTGGGTCTGTCGGTGATCGACTTTGTTGCTAAGCAGACTGACGATAAGGCTGTGGTGCGTAATTTCGGTGTTGCCCTGATGCTGGCGATCGCTTATAGCGCTTCGATTGGAGGCGTGGGCACATTGATCGGTACACCGCCGAACGCACTGCTGGCGAGCTTTCTGCAAAGCAACTACAACATCGAGATCAGTTTTTTCAACTGGATGCTGCTCGGCGTGCCCGTCGTTGTCATTATGTTGCCGATCACCTGGTTGCTGCTGACGCGGCTGTTGTTCCCCTCTCATCAGATCGCGATTGATGATCCGAGTGTTGTCGTGCAGCGGGAACTGGCTGCGCTGGGAATCATGTCCCGGGGTGAAAAACTGGTTGCGGTTGTGTTCCTGAGCGCGGCTATAGGCTGGATTTTCCGCAAATTTATTGTTGATCTGACGGGCTTACCGCTGGATGACACCATGATTGCACTGCTGGCTGCGCTGGTCTTGTTTGCCGTGCCAATCTCCCGTACGAGAGGGGAGTTTGCACTTGACTGGGAAGCCGCGCGCAACGTGCCCTGGGGCGTACTGTTGCTGTTCGGCGGTGGTCTGGCGCTGGCTGGGGGCTTTAAAGGCACCGGTCTGGCGGAATGGATCGGTAACGCTGTTGCCGGTGTTGATGTCAGTACTCTGGTGCTGATACTGCTGGTGACCGTGGCTATCGTCTATCTGACCGAGATCACCTCAAATACCGCATCAACGGCGACTTTCCTGCCGATACTGGCGGCGGTGGCTGTCGGTCTGGGGTTAGACCCGGTATTGCTCTGTGTCCCGGTGGCGCTGGGGGCTTCGATGGCGTTTATGATGCCGGTTGCCACGCCGCCCAATGCGATAGTGTTCTCCTACGAGTTGATGGAGTTGCGGGATATGGTGCGTGCCGGTTTTCTGCTGAATCTGGTCGCTATCGCCGTCGCTTTCGGGCTCTTCATACTGCTGGCCAATCTGGTTTTTGGCGTCAATATCTGATTCAGTCCCGGCCTGTATTCCCCGCAGGCCGGTGTTTCTCCTCTCTCCGTACTCATCGTCTGCGCTATAGATTTTTTGAACAAATGTTTAAATCCCATCTACACTCAATAAAGTTGAGTCGGTTGAAGGGAAAAAAAATGGACGAGATCTCAGCAGGCGCAGTTCAGTTAAAACCTGAATATATCGTCGGTCTTTCCATTCTGGCAACGGTGGGATTAGTGGCGATGTGGGGGCTGTTCTGGCACTCGGTGGCTAAATCTCAGTCGAATGTGATGGATATTCTCAAGAGTCCGTCATTTTTTAAAACCGTGACGGTCATGGGTGTTATCGCTGCTACTGTGGTGTTGAGCCTGGCAGGCAGACTTGAAGGTAATATTACCGGTGCCATTCTGAGTGGGATTGCGGGCTATGTGTTGGGGCAGCTGTCGGGCAAACATGAAAATGAGAAGTAGGCTGTAATGACCTTTTACTCCCTGGCGGATTGACATCTGCCATAAGGAGCCTCTCAGGTTTATAACGCTGAAGTCAGATTCTATCACTTGAAAAGGAGGAGTCTTTACCATGCGACGATCTGAAATAGTCCGCTTACAGGAACGAGTGGGTACTCTGGGGGATGGCTTCTGGGGGCCGATGAGTATCGCTGCTTGTCAGCAGCACCTGAAGAGTATGATGCCATCTCCCCACCCATTCCCGGTTGAAGGCTCGCCGGAGTTTACCGAGTTCTATGGACCCCATGGTGATAAGGATTACAGCCCTCCCAGTGAGAAAATTACGCTGCCCTTTACGCTCTATTATGGTGATAAGCCGGTGAAATCCCTCTGGGTTCATGCAAAATGTGCCGATAGTCTGTTGCGGGTTTTTCAACGATTGGCAGAGGTCTATCCGGATAAAGCATCCCGGGAAGGCGCGGGTATTCTTTTCTACAATGGGCTTTATAACCCCCGCTTAAAGCGTAACAGTCTGAACTCCTGGTCGATGCACGCCTGGATGAACGCCATCGATATCAATGCTGGTAAAAATGGAAATAAAACCTCATGGCCGGTGAATGCATCAATGCCGATTGAGGTTATGGAGTGTTTTGCTCAGGAGGGCTGGTTGTCTGCCGGGGCGTTCTGGGGGCGCGATGCGATGCATTTTCAGGCGACAGCCCCGCTATAACGAATTGCCTGTTATCCTGTCTCTGGAGAGGGATAGCCTTAATCCGGCTGTTAGTTGATATACTGCAACCTCTGGAAATAATGATGACTGATGGAACGCAAACATGGCAATGATTAAATGTGCAGAGTGTGGCCACACGATATCGGATAAAGCGGAGCTCTGTATCAGTTGTGGGTGCCCCTCAGGTTCCGCCATTGAGGCATCAACAAAACAGACGGGGATGAGTAGCGCATGGTCTGCGGTGACCCGTTCCAGAACACCGATCAATCTGTTTGCTATCGCGATGATGTGCTGTGCATCGATTCTGGGAATGAGTGCGACCCAGATTGACGGTCCTGACTCGCTAAAAGCGTTTACCTATACGCTGCATGTGTTCATGGCGGTGACCGGAATGTTCTTTGTCACCATTCTCTTCTGCCGCAAAGGCGTTTATCATCCGGATGATCTGGCGAAAGCGAAACGTGATGGTCTCAGCGATGAGATGGGCGCGGACCGGCCGGTGATCGCGGCCGTGCTGATTATTATAATGCTGAGCGCTTACGCGGCTTATCAGGCGGTATACGCTGACTGAATACTCCGGGTTTAATCCGGCTTGTTAAAGGGGCGTTGATTGAAGCCTGCTGCATCCTGCCAATGGAATCCCACTGTTTATGTTTGAAATTAAAACCATCACTCTTTTTATGGTCACTGCCGTTGCTGAGATAGCAGGCTGTTATCTGCCATACCTATGGCTTAAACAGGATAAGAGCATCTGGTTGCTGATTCCCGCAGCGATCAGCCTGACGCTGTTTGCCTGGCTGTTATCCCTGCATCCTACCGCCGCCGGGCGGGTTTATGCGGCCTATGGCGGTGTCTATATCTTTGTCGCACTGCTCTGGTTATGGCTGGTGGATGGTATCAGGCCCTCTGCCTGGGATCTGGTCGGGGCGTCGGTGGCACTGATCGGTATGGCGATTATTATGTTTGCACCGAAATCGGTTTAACCGCTTATCAACTACCCCGGGAGATCATATGTTAGCGGGCGTGCACCATGTGGCGATCATCTGTTCAGACTACCCACAGTCGAAACATTTCTATGTTTCCATTCTGGGTTTGGAGGTGATCGCTGAAAATTACCGGGCGGAGAAAGACTCATACAAGCTCGATCTCAGACTGCCTGACGGTGGTCAGATAGAGCTATTTTCTTTCCCTGACCGCCCCGCCAGACCCAGCTATCCGGAAGCTCTGGGGCTGCGTCATCTGGCATTTTCAGTACATTCTATTGACGCAGCAGTGATGCATTTAAAGGCGCATGGGATTACTGCAGAACCTGTTCGTACCGACGAATATACCGGCAAACAGTATACATTTTTCAGTGATCCGGATAATTTACCTCTGGAGCTGTATCAATCCTGATTGTTTACCGATGACGTTGTCCCGAGCGAAAAGATGCTAACGATTCGACCCAATTGTGAATGCTGCGATAAAGATCTGCCAGCGGACTCTACCGAGGCCTGCATCTGCAGCTATGAGTGCACTTTCTGCCGTGATTGTGTGGCAGATAAGCTTAATAATGTCTGCCCCAACTGCGGTGGAGGGTTCAGCCCCAGACCGATTCGCCCAGCCTCAGCGCACCGATCGGGAGTCAGCTTGCACCATCATCCGGCATCCACAGTGCGGGTGCATACCCCCTACAGCCCGGCTGAGATCAGAGCATTTACTGATGCAGTAAAATCGATTAAACCGGAGAATCGTTAATTTACCCGTTTAGGCAACGGTTACTCAACCGGACGACCCTGAACCAAAGGAAAATGATAATGAACATCAGACAGCATTTTATGCTGATGGCGGATTACAACAGGCGTATGAATGGTCAGGTATATGATGCCTGCGCCAGGCTGGATGCGAGTAGTTTAACGGCAGGCTGTGGTGCATTTTTTGGCTCAGTGCTGGGGACGCTGAACCATATTCTGGTGGGGGATCTGCTGTGGCTGTCGCGGTTTGCGCGCCATTCAGATCGATATCATGCGCTGATCAGTTTGGCTGATTTGCCACAGCCAGAACAACTGAATGATACGCTCTTTGCCGATCTTCCATCCCTGAAAAACGCCCGCACCAGAGTTGATAGCGCGATTAAACAGTGGTTATCTGAGGAAACGCTGGACAGCGATTTTAACCGCACTCTGGTCTATGCCAACTCAAAAGGGGTGGTCAGTGAACGGGATTTCGGCGCATTAGTCAGTCACCTGTTTAATCACCAGACCCATCACCGGGGACAGGTTTCTACCCTGCTGAATCAGCACGCTCTCGATGTGGGAGTCACCGATCTGTTGATCGATATACCTGATCTGCTTAAAGACTCTGCATAGGCGAGAAAATGCACACCTATATTCATCTTACTGCGGCATTCTGGGTGTTGCTTGTTGGTCTGGTTCAGTTGTTCCGGAGCAAGGGAACGGCGTTGCATAAAGCGCTGGGATGGTCCTGGATGGCGGCGATGATTATCACCTCCGTATCCTCATTCTGGATCAGCGGATTTATCGACTGGTTTTATGGCTATGGGCCGATTCATCTGCTTTCGCTCTGGGTACTGATCTGTGTGGTTGTGTCTGTCTGTGCTGCCCGACGAGGCAGTATCCGCTACCACCGGTCCTTTGCCGTCGGGGCTTATCTGGGCACGGTTGGCGCCGCATTGGGGGCCGTCTTAATGCCGGGGCGTTTACTGCATGAGCTGTTTTTCGGTTAAATCTCTCTGCGCTTAAGCGGACTAGTGGTGCTGCTCTCCCTGGCTGCCTTTGATCGCAAAAAACGATGCCATCAGTGCCAGGCTCAGCAGCACCGTTGGCAGCATATAGATACTGACAGCGATCAGCAGGGGGGTTATCTGGGCCACCAGTGAACCGATGGTCAGTTGCATGAATCCCAGCATACCGGTGGCCGTGGCGACTGCGCCAGTGGTTGATGACACGGCTGCCGCCTGGGCGTTAGGCTGGATCAGCCCACGGCCGAAGGTAAAGATAGCCATCGGCAGAAACAGCGCAGTAAAGCTGAGGGGGAACAGGTTAAACAGCGCTAACATCAGCACCGCACCGCCAGCCGATAGTGCACAGCCAAACAGCATCATCTTTCGGGTGCCGATGGTGGAAGAAATTTTTCCCGCCACCAGACTTCCTAACCAGAATCCACCGGCAACCATCAGAAACCAGTTACCGTAATCAGCTGAGTTGCCCTGCAGTATGGCATCGACGATAAAGGGTGAACTGTTCATAAAGACAAAAAAGCCGCAAGCGGCCATGGTGGCCGACAGCGAGCAGAAGATATAGCTGCGGGACGCGAGTACGGTTTTATAGCGACTAAAGCTACTTAGCAGAGTGCCGCTGCCGCGTTGATGCCCGGCGGTTTCCGGTAAGCGCAACAGCGCCCCCAGCCAGACAACGCTGCCCAGCAGCATTGAAACCCAGAAAACAGATTGCCAGCCGACCGCCAGGTTAAGATAGCCACCGATAGTGGGTGCTACTGCCTGAGCGGTTGCGATGCCCATGGTGATATAGCCCAGCATGCCTGCGGCTTTATCTTTGCCATGCTGATCGAGAATAATACTGCGGGCCAGCAGCATGCCGGTACAGCCGCCAGCGGCCTGAAGGATACGGGCCAGCAGCAGATGCCAGGCTTCGAAGGCCATAACGCCGATGATGCAACCGAATATATGCAGCAGGAACCCCCAGAAAAACACCGGACGGCGGCCATAACGATCGGCTAAAGGGCCGCTGATCAGTTGTCCGATCGCCAGTGTCAGCAGGTAAAAGGTATAACCGAGCTGAATGGTAAAGGGGGTGGTGTTGAACTGTTCAGCCAGCTCCGGCATGACCGGGGCATAGAGATTAAGCGCCACCGGACTGGCAATCGCCATACCTGCTAGCAGGGCGATAGGGGTTTTTATCTGGACAGTTTGGGCATTACTGGATGTCGGCATATTCTGTAACTAAAAAATACTTAATAAGTTAACAGAATACAGGAAGAGTGACGAGACCGCCAGAATAACCAGCGGTCCCGAAGGGAAGTTCTAATGACAGTAAGTCATTGCAGATAGTGATTAACGGTCTACTTCGCTGAAGCCCTGCAACAGCGCAGCAACCATTTTATCAACTTCCTCTGTGCCGATCGTCAGCGGTGGAGAGATGATAATTTTGGTGCCCACCGGACGGGCAATAACGCCTTCACGCAGGGCGACAGCGGCAATCTGATTGGCAAAGCCTCCCATCGGATCGATCGGGGTACGGGTTTTTTTGTCGCTGACCAGGTCGATAGCCACCATCAGACCTTTACCGCGTACTTCGCCTACGGATGGGAAGTCGCTGAGTGCATTTTTCAGCTTGGCTTTCAGGTCTTCACCCTGAACAGCGGCATTGCCTGGCAGATCTTCATCCTGAACAATCTTCAGAGAGGCCAGCGCAGCGGCGCAGGCGACCGGGTGACCGGAGTAGGTGTAACCGTGCATCACTGCGCCACTGAAGTTTTCACAGCTCTCGATACCTTTAGCAACCCGTTCGTTGATAACGGTGGCACCCAGTGGGATATAGCCGGAGTTAATGCCTTTAGCAAAACACTGAATATCAGCGGCTACGCCCCATCCGCGAACACCAAACATGCTACCGGAACGACCGAAACCGGTCACAACTTCATCGGCAATCAGCAGAACACCGTATTTATCGCAGACTTCACGAATCAGCGGCCAGTAGTTCGCCGGGGGAACGATAACGCCACCAGCACCCTGGACAGGCTCAGCAATAAAGGCGGCAACGGTTTCAGGCCCCTGGAAGATAATCTCAGCTTCGAGTTGCTTAGCACATAGCTGACCAAGCTCTTCAGGATCTTCACAGTTCCACGGGTTACGGTACAGCCATGGCGCATCGATATGAACACAACCTGGCAGGACGGGCTCATAGTTAGTACGGAATACGGTGTTACCATTGACGGAGGCACCACCGAAGTGAACACCGTGGTAGCCTTGTTTCAGCGAGATGAATTTATAGCGTTGTGCCTGGCCGATGGCTTTCCAGTACTGCCGGGAAACCTTGAGTGCGGTTTCGACCGCATCAGAGCCACCGGAGCTGTACATGACCCGCGCCATACCTTCAGGCTTAGTCATCTCAATGATCAGATCGGACAGTTCTTTGACACGGGGATGGGTGACACCGTCAAAGATCTGGAAATATTCCAGTTCATCCAGCTGAGCTTTAATTGCGTCTTTTACTTCAGTCCGGTTATGTCCGACGTTAACGTTCCATAAGCCGCCAACACCGTCAACCAGCCACTGACCTTCGCGATTCTGAACATAGTTGCCGTCACCTTTGACGATTTCAAGCGTGCTGTGCGAACCTGGAACGCCCGGATGTACCATCGGGTTCCATAACGTTTTTGATTTTCCACTCATAACATAACTCCGGATGCTTCTTTTATTAATTCCGTAGCGATACAGGTGAGTGCTGACAATTCCAGCAATGCTACGGGGTTGAGTTAAGTATGAATGGATCAGTTGAACAGGGTATCAACCAGAAGGTTGATAAAGGAGTAATTTGTGGCTGGTCAGCTCATCCCTGAGACTGAAGATTCTGATCAGTGCTGGTTATACAGTTGAGAGGTTATTTCAGCTTTACTGTTAACACCGGTTTTGCAAAAGATATGCTGCAGATGGGTTTTTACCGTTGCCAGACTGCAGTCAAGATTTGCAGCGATGGTTTTGTTAGAGAGTCCCTGTCTGACCAGTTCGACAACCATGCGCTCTTTAGGGGTGAGCTGAAACTGCTCACAAAAGCTTTTAAAGTGACTATGTTTTGGTGCATCCAGGCTTTGTTCCAGTGAAAACTGCATAAACTGATGTAATTGCCGGGCTTTCCGAATATCTTCACTGCGCATCTCAGGTTGTTGTTTTGAGGTGAACAGGGAAAATCCTGCAATCAGTTTGTTATCGACCCGTAAAAAAATCTCAACAATATCCTGTACACCCCAGGGCGAGATAAAGTCCCGGTAGTAAGGGTGGTTATAACGCTCCTGGCTGTTCACCAGATCGTTCATTTTGACCACAGTGGCGTCAGTTTGCTCAACAAACTGGGTCGGGTGCAGGGGATCCACCCTATAGAAGGTATCCATATACTGCCGGTGCATTGCCGGCTGAAGCTGCCATGTTTTATAGCAGATAGGTTTTCTCTGATTGTCGACCAGATAGGTGACAGCCTTGGAGACATTAAGAACCCCGGTCAGGAGCGACAGGCATTCATCCTGAAAACTGTACAGACCAGCAGGGTAAATATTATTGTTTGTTTGCATTACCGGATCTCCTGATTTCAAACCAAGAGAACCAGAATACGTCAATTTGTTACCAAAAAACAACTTAATACATTAAGTTGTTTTTTTGGTTTTTTGGTGATTTGCTACTGTACTGATTTGTTGAGTATCTGATTAATAGGTGGTTTATCATTGATTAATCTAACGTTTTGTTTTCAGGGTGCTCCACAAATAGACCGCAATGGACAGGACAATCATTGAGAACAGTGTCAGGCTGATAGGGCGACTGATAAAAATACTCAGATCACCATCTGCCACCCCCATTGCCTGACGGAAACGTGTCAGGAATACAGGTCCCAGAACCAGACCGAGAATGATCGGCACTGCGGGGATGTCATTTTTACGCAGAATATAGCCGAACACGGCAAAGCCCAGCGCTATCAACGCATCAGAGAACTGATAGTTCTGGCTGTAGCTGCCGACAAACCCCAGCACCAGTATGAAAGCGCCGATAAAACGTCCCCGTATACGGGTGAGGTTAACGATCCACTTAGTTGCGAACGTCAGGTAGACAAAGACTACGATATTCATCAGAAACAATGAGATATAAAGGCCCGAGATAAACTCGGGACGCTCGGCAAACAGAGCAGGGCCTGGTACATAGTTGTGTACCATGAATACAGCCAAAAGCATTGCCATCAGCGCATCTGCTGGGATACCAAATGCCAGCAGCGGAATCATCACGGATGCCGTTACCGCATTGTTGGATGTTTCTGATGCGATAATACCTTCCGGAGCACCATTGCCAAACAGTTCAGGTGTCCGGGAAAACTTTTGCGCCAGGGTATAGGAGAAAAATTGCGAGCCAAACTCACCGACGCCAGGCAACAGCCCCATGACAACCCCTAAAGCAGCAGAGCGAAATACTGTGACTTTGTGTTTCATGAGCACAAAAAAGCCGCCGAACAGACCCTCTCCCTCGAGTTTGGTGACGCTGGAATCGTTGCCGCGGGCAGAGAGCAGGACAAATGCCTGAGACATGGCAAACAACCCGATAACTGCAGGTACCAGTGGAATACCGTTGAGTAGCCACTCCTGATGGAAGGTGTAGACCTGAGTGCTGAATGAGCGGTCGATGCCAATTGTGCCGAGAAAAATACCCAGCCCCAGCATCATCGCCGCTTCGACAACATGCCTGCGGTGAGCCAGTACAACAAAGATCATCCCCAGCGCCGAGAGCATGGCGAATTCGGCAGAGCCGAAGAGGCGGGCAACCTGAGACAGAACCGGAGCCAGCAGGACCAGTGATAACACACTGATAATGCCGCCGACAAAGGATGAAGTGTAAGCGATAGAGAGGGCTTTCTTTCCCTCGCCTTTTAACGTCATTGGATAGCCGTCATAGGTGGTTAACACCGCGACCGGGGTTCCCGGCGTATTCATCAGGATGGCAGGGATTGCGCCGCCATACCAGGCCCCTCCGTATACCCCAAGCAGCAGCGATACGCCGGCCAGTGGTTCCATCGAAAAGCTCAGTGGCAACAGGATTGCAATGACACCGGCAGGCTCAAGGCCGGGTATCGAGCCAATAGTGACGCCGATGAGAGCGCCGATAACAATAGCCAGCATCACATTGAGTGTGCCAACCTCATTCAAACCTAATAGCAGGGTTTCCATAGCAGAATTACGTCTTAAAGGTATTGGTTAGCAAAGTCAGCCCAGCTTTCCGGGAACAGGCTGTATAGCCAGACATCAGGAAGCCAGAGGCTAACGCCAACACGGAAAATCAGCACCATCACGGTCAGGGTAGCCAGGGTTGCCAGGAACCAGGTTCGGTCCAGCAGCCTGCACATCCACAACAGAGTAGTGATGAACAAAAGAGTTGATGGTACAAAGCCAAGCACTGACAGAGTGTTGATATAGAGAAAAAACAGAGCCGCCGAGATCAGCGCTGTACGGTAACTGCTCAGAGTATCAAACACTGATTCAGTAATATTCCACCGCTTGAGGAAACCGGCTTTTAATGACTCGATTACTCTGACGCTGGTGAATATCGTTAATAGCAATAGCCCCACAGATGAACCGAACATCGGCTGTAAAAACCAGCCGCGATTTGTATGGATCAAGGGTGCCTGAAAAGGCAGTAAACACAGTAATATCAGGGTCAGAGCAAGGATAAACCAGTAAATACCGTAGTTTTTTTCCTGAGTCAGCTCATCTGTATCAATCTCTGTGGTGTTTTTTACCTGACTGCTCATGAGTTGTACCATTATTATTATGGGTTAACAGGACGGAATACTGCAGCAGACAGATGTGTCTGCTGCAGAGACTGGAAATATTACTCTTTCATGTACTCCAGCAACGATTTAGACGCTTCGTAGTCGCTTGCAACGACCTCTTCTGCGAATTTACCGCCAAGCCAGTAGATACCAGCACCGGTGGTGTTACTTATCTCTTTAACCCGATCGCTGGAAAGGGCTTTTTCAGCAATCTCACCGATACGCTGCTTAACCTCTTCAGGTGTACCTTTCTTCACGAACAGGCCATTCCAGGTCGTCTGGCTTATACCGGTTTGTTCGTTTAATGTCGGGACGTCAGGCGCAATACTCAGGCGGCTACGGGTCAGTGATGCCAGCAGCTTAACTTCGCCGGATTGAAGACATGAAAGAATCAGCTGTGTCGTGGTGTTAATGACATCAGCATCGCCATTTGCAAGGGTAGAGCAGTCAAGCAAATCGAAAGCCGCATTAGAGGAAAATTTTATACCCTCCTGGGCAGCAGCTTTAAAGGTGACCGCTGTTGGCAGTGCCTGATAGCCAAAGTGCCCCAGAGATACATCGTGAGTCTGGGAGTATTCGGCCAGCTCTTCAATGTTGTTGTACCTGGAGTCAGCCTTTGTGGCCAGCACAAATGGATAATCCAGGAAGATGCCGACAGGTTCAAAGGTATCTTTGTCATAAGGTGCATTACCTGACAGCAGATGTGTCGTCAGAATGTCAATCACAAAAGAACCGATGGTAAGACCATCTGCACGGGCACGGGCGACCTCAGAAGCCCCCACAATACCGGCACCGCCAGGTTTGTTTACGACAGTCGCAGGCTTGCCGGTTTCTTTGGCCATATCTTCCGCAATCATGCGGGTCAGGATATCTTCAAGATCACCAGGAGGCCATGGCACTACGAACTTTACCGGGCGATTAGGATAGTCGGAGGCATCAGCAACTGAACCCATAAATGGAGCGGTCGCAAGCGCAGCGAGAGTACATATCTTTATTATCTTCTTCATGGGCATTCCTCAGGGCTTTATCTTAGTTTTATTTGGTGTTTTTTTTCAATGGAACAATCAATACAGGTATTTCACTGTGATGAATGACTTTCTGAGCGGTTGAGCCCAGAAATACTCTGGACATAGAAGAGACTTCATGATCGCCCATTACAATCATACTGGCATTCAGCCGTGCGGCTGTTTTCAGAATGACCTGATCAGGTTTTCCGGGGGATACCTGAATAGTGGGCTGATAGGGGAGTTCGAAGTCCTCTTCGAGTTCACTTTTCAGAAATTCTTCAATACGCATGCCTATGCGTATTTTGAAACTCTCAATAAGTTGGTTCTTATGTTTGAGCGAGGCGTTTACCGGCAAAAAGTCATCGATAAAATCATCCATTGGCTCAATAGCATGCAGGAAGACTATCTGCGCGTTGTTATTGATTGCTTGCTTGACTGCCATGCGAAACGCGGGCCGGCTGCCTTCACTGATATCACTGGCGTACAGAATTGTGT
The DNA here is from genome assembly GCF_016924145.1 of Amphritea pacifica. Taxonomy (GTDB): domain Bacteria; phylum Pseudomonadota; class Gammaproteobacteria; order Pseudomonadales; family Balneatricaceae; genus Amphritea; species Amphritea pacifica. The sequence continues at coordinate 25,506 of NZ_JAFFZO010000013.1, forward strand.
TGATTTCAGGTAGCATGATTAAATCTTCCCGTTGAATTCTTCTTATCTCTTATTACAGAGGAAAACGTTGCCACTGAGTATCAACCATATGGTTGATCGGCTTATTGAGCTGCTGTTCAAAAAAGCTTGCATCGCAGGCTTGTAAAATGTGCCGCATAATGAAGCACTACGCGTTAACTCGTTTAACAGGATATTTTTTTCTGAAAATATTCCGTGTTCTTAGTATAAGCATAGGATTGATCTATTTGATCAGGTTTTCGCCCCAGGCGACTATCGACCAAAGGGTTGATCTTAGTTTTTGAGGTCAGAGAAATAAAAAAAGAGCTTACCGGGGTAAGCTCTGAAAAACCTTCATGAGAGAAGAGGTGCTCCCCAATACGGTTAACAAGGCGGGTGCTCAGAGCCTCTGTCAGTATTGGCAAAAGTCTGCTATGCCAGTGCAACAGACATCCTTATTAGGCCAGTTTTGTTATCTGACGGGTATCGACCAAAGGGTTGAGCCGGGCAGTGCTTCAGTGGTGAACAGAACGCTTTTTAGCTTTGCTTGATACAGCCCATCGAAAACTGATTTTTCCCCCGGCGCAGCAGCAAAAAACGCTCATGAAGTGCCAGGTCAGCGTTCATCTTCTGGTCCGGATTATTCACCACTGAACCGTTCAGTTGGACTGCGCCAGATGAGACAAAATCCCGTGCCTGACGACGGGAGGTCTCCCCCCTGAACTGACCAGCAGATCGGTCCGGGTCATTGTCTCAGTGACTCCGCAGGTGGGCAGACCATCCTGTTCAAACTTTTGAAACTCTTCCCTGGTGAGTGTATCGACTGAACCGCTGAACAGCGCTTCAGAGATTCGCCGGGCCTGCTCAAGTGAGCGCTCGTCGTGAACCAGGCGGGTCATCTGTTCCGCAAGAATGCGCTGTGCCTGCGGCTTTGATTCACTCGACTGGTCGTTTTGCTCAATCTTTTCAATCACTGTGAGGGGTAAAAAAGTGAAGTACCGCAGGAACCGATAGACATCTGCGTCTGCGAAGTTGATCCAGAATTGGTAAAAGCTGTAGGGTGAGGTTTTTTACGGGGCCAGCCAGACAGCACCGGATTCCGTTTTGCCAAATTTGGTGCCGTCGGCTTTGGTGATCAGTGGCAGGTTCAACCCGAACACCTGAGCACCATTGAGTCGTCAGGTCAGGTCGATACCGGCGTGCTCCACTGATCATTACCGCCGATCTGCAGCGAGCACGCATAGCTGCGGTTAAGCTCGGCAAAATCGTAAGACTGCAGTAAACTGTAGGAAAACTCGGTATGAGGAGATACCCTGGTCCGGGAGTTCAATACGCTGACGCACCGATTCCTTGTTGATCATGGCATTCACTGAGAAATGTTTGCCGATATCATGCAGAAAGCTCATGATGTCCATACAGCTCATCCAGTCACGATTATTCGCGATCATGGCTGATTCGGCGCCGAAGTCGAAGTCGATAAAGTGGGAGAGCTGATCACTGATGCTCTTAATCCATCGATCAATCGTTTCTATCGCATTCAGACTTCGTTCTGTGGCTTTGAAACGGGGATCGCCAATCATCGGTTGCCCCACCAATCAGAGCGATAGGCCGGTGTCCCGCCTGCTGAAACCGCTTGAGCATTAGTAAGGGAGCGAGATGACCAATATGCAGGCTGTCGGGTCAAAACCGCAGTAGAGGGTTCTGGGTTGCTGAAGGTGTTTCTGAAGTGCCTGAGTTTCTCCACTGTTCTGAGCGATAAGACCGCGACCTTGAAGATCATCGATCAGATTGATACTTGCCATAGCGTACTTGTTTTTAGTGACATAAAAAAAGGGGCGATAAGCGCCCCTTTTTCAATATGTGAGAGGCTTATTTATTGATATTGATAACCTGCATGCGGGTATATTCCAACATCCCTTCTTCACCGAATTCGACGCCGAAGCCAGACATTTTACAACCACCGAAAGGTGCATGAGGAAGTACTTCTGCATGTCCGTTGATCCAGGCGGTGCCGCATTCAAGCTGGCTGGCGATCTGTGCAGCTTTCTCAATATCTGCGGACCATACCGATCCACCCAGGCCAACATTGGCAGAGTTCGCCCGGGCAAGAGCATCTTCAATATCGGTATAGCGGATTACCGGTAGCACCGGACCAAACTGCTCTTCATCAACGAGACGGACACCGTCCGTAATATCGGCAACAATGGTTGGCGGATAGAAATAACCATTGCCTTCCAGTGGTTCACCGCCGCAGAGAATGCGTGCACCATTGGCTTTTGCATCGTCTACCAGCTCGCTGACAATTCTGAACTGGTTGGCGTTTTGTATCGGGCCGAATGTGGTTCCTGCTTCAAGACCGTTACCAACAATCTGTGCCTGAGCAATCTCAGCCAGCTTGTTACACAGTGCGTCATAGATGTCGTCGTGGACATAGAGGCGCTTCAGCGCCGCACAGGTCTGTCCCATATTCAGGAACGCAGTCTGGAAGATCCCTTCGGCAATGGCATCAACATCGGCATCCGGCAGGACGATGGCGGCATCGTTGCCACCCAGCTCCAGCGTCAGACGTTTAAGATTGGCTGCGGCACTGCTCATAATCCGCTGTCCGGTAGGGGTCGATCCGGTAAAGACAATTTTGCTGATCCCCGGGTGGCTGCTGATCGCGCCGCCGATTTCGGCCTGACCGGTTACCACGTTAACCACGCCTGCAGGCAGGACTTCGTTGATCAGCTCAACCAGTCGCAGGGTGTTCAATGGGGTGTATTCTGATGGTTTGCACACCACAGTATTGCCGGTGCGCAGTGCTGGCATGATGTGCCAGATTGCGATCATCAGCGGCCAGTTCCACGGAGTGATAGAGGCAACCACCCCCAGCGGCTTATGATGCGCTTCAATCCGTTTGTGCTCGCTGTCCTCGATGATTTTTACAGGAATTTGGAGATCGGCATTGTAGCGGGTCCAGGCGACCGCTCCGCCCACTTCTGCCTGAGCCAGAAACATCGGTTTACCCTGCTCGGTTACGATGATCTCAGCCAGTTCATCGGCATTGGCTTCAATCAGATCAGCTATCTTATGCATCAGTGACTGACGCTCTGTATCGGAGGTGTGTTGCCAGGTTTTAAAGGCGGTAGTGGCTGCGGCAACAGCCTGATCAAGTTGCTCTGCCGAGGCGAGTGGAGCGACAGCAGCTACGGTCTCTGTTGCCGGGTTAATAACATCAAAGCTTCCGGCTGCTCCGGCTACTTTTTCGCCATTGATGGTTAATGAAAATGAGGTCAGCATCTTGAATCTCCTGAAGACAAATGAGCCCTGCATAGACAGGGCCTTATTATAGTTATGGATTTAGCTTTTTAGAAAGGTACAATGGCCAGCACCTGGAAATAGGTATTGGTATTGGTATTACCCTGGGGGTTATTAGCAGACTCTGGAGTATAGAGACCGACAAGGGGGCTGATAATTAAGTGGTCATTAACCACCCATTCTGCCCAAATATCAATTTCATCTGCATCGTTGTCGCCGCTACCTGCCGCAGTATCTTCATACTTGAAGTACATTGCTCCAACGGTGAGTGTTTCAGCTGGGTGTGCCGTTACAGAAAAGTAATGAATATCTGAATCCGTTGCAAATGGGCCTGCATAGCTTGCGGCAACTTCTCCCTGGAACCAGGTGCCGTATCCACGATTGAAGCCGTAAAATAAAGGATCATACCCTGTATCGTAGCTGGTTAAGCGGTAGTTAACGCTTGGTGACCATGGAATATCGGCAAAGGTCCAGCCTGCTTCAGCGTACCATGCATTGGTATCGTTACCGGTCACGCCATTTTCCTGAGATGCATATTCGGAGGACAGAAACAGATTTTCAACACCGGCATTACCCTGGTAACGAATGCTTGTTGTTGTTTGACCATCGCGACCTTCGTGGCCATTAAATGCGGCTTCGTTAGCATTAACACCGAGTCCTTTCACGTGTAGCAGACCGAAAGTACCGTGTTCAGCAGTGTATTCCAGGTTGGCACCTGCAAGCTCCATGCTTGATTGTCCTGGATTGTCTGATTTAAGCCAGAACAGGTCTGCGCGAGGGCCGGTTTCAGAGCCTGCTCTTAATACGACGGTGTTATCGAATGCGCGTCGACCGCCCAGCCAGTATGCACCACCATTATCCAGGCTAGTGCCATAATCATCAAAACCTTCTCCTAAATTCAAGGCGTCGCCATTGATGATAAAACCATCCCCAAAAGAAATATTCTGACGACCTAAGGAGATCTCAAATATATCTGTTCGGAAACCTGCATACAGGTCCTCAATTTCAGTATGGCGTTCTTTACCTGTGGTAAAACCGGCGGCATCACCATCCCCCCAGGTGCCTGTACTCATAGCGTTGATGGCACCAAAAAGTGATCTTCCATTATCAACATCAAAACTTCCAGAAAAACCATATTTAGCATAGGCTTCTGTCCATGCAGGCGACTCTTTAGTTTGTGATCCGATTGGATAATTTTCTTCACTACTAAAATATCCGGCAATTATTTCAATATCCAGATTGAGCTCTTTACCATCATCTTTAACCAGATTGTAGGCAGAGGCAGAACCCGAAGCTAGCGCAATCGCTGAGCCCAGGGCTACAGTAGAAAGCTTTTGTTTAAAGTGTTGTGTCATCGACATGATCCTCCGGGGAATTCTTGGTATTTTTTTTATGGCAGAGGTGGTTACTGAAGGGGTAGATAACCACATATGCTGCAGCTTTATTCGACCTGTTATTTGGTTTAAAAGTAATCAACCATATGGTTGATAAGTGGGGTTGATATTCCTGTTCGTGTTCTGACAGGTTGCTGAAAGGGTTATTAATGCAGGGGGGGCGGGTGAGTGTATGACACAACGTAAGAGTCTATTTCCCAATGAGTTTTTGCGTACAGCCCTGGATCTGATCCCGTTGAGTGAGTCAGTTTTTTCTGAAAGAACCGGATATCTATCACCGGGAGGCAGTGGTACAACTTATTGCTATGGTAAAAAGGCTCGGCTTGGTCTGGTGCGATTCCGTCATACGGATGACCGGGTGGGGACATCCGGATTCACAGATGTCACCGCATATTCTGAAACTGGCTATTTATTATCAGGAGTTTATGGTGCCGGATAATGACCGTTGTGGCGGATATGTTTTTTCACCATTACGGCCGTATTATCGTCGTGTTATCTATGTTGCGTGAGGAGGATATGGGTAACTATAGCGGTGATGAGTTAGCACTATTGTGCAAATTACAACCGTTTATCGAATACAGTCTGAATGTTGTCTATCTGACGCAGCGTCAGCAAGAGCGCACCTCCACTACTGAAAAGGACGGACTAGCTGAGCGTGAGTTGGATGTCATTGAGTTGTTGCTAAGCGGTGCCAGTAATAAAGCGATTGCGGTTGATCTTTGCCCTGGACTGGCAACGGTCAAGACTCACCTGCATCACATATATCAGAAAGTTTCTGTGCAGTCCCGCAGCGAACTTGTTGCTAACGTTCTGTTGAATCTTCAGGGATAGAGTTTCAAGGCGAGTGTGATCTTTTTCCAGAGCTGGATGATGTGTACGTCACGCTGAGACATTATCGTCTATACTTTCGATTGTAGGATTAAAAATTCATAGGCTGTTTCATCTGCGGGCGAGGCGCAAAGCGGACTAGGGGGGGATGGCACGTAGCAGCCAACACATTTTCTTGCCAACTCGTACAACATGGTGTAGAAATATTAATATATTAAGTAATTTATAATAAAAACATATTCTGATGAGGTGCTGTGATGAGAGCCGGACTTAACACAACGCAATCCAGCCTATCGTCTCTCCAGGATGAGAGTCTCAAACTTTTTACCGATCTATTTGGTATTCAAAAGGCGGCCGCCTATATGGTTGATAGCGGCTCGAAAATGTTTTCATTCAAGAACTGTGCTTTACAACCAGCTTTGCAGCGGGAATATCTTGAGTATTTCTACCGCTTAGATCCATTCCATCCCAGCAATGTTGAGGATAAGGATACCTCTGTTCTGCGAGCGAGTGATGCAATTGCGTTGCATAGGCGAAAGGACAACCCTTACTACTCTGAGTTTCTGAGTCGCTGGGGGATTGATGATACGATAGAAATATACCTTCATTCTGAAGGGCGTATTGTCGCCGGTTTATCACTTTTTCTGGATGAGGGGGATAGTGAGCTGTTGAGTGCAGATATGAAACGGATCGAGAGTTTACAAAAATTCTTACAGTTCTCTATAGAGAGCTATCTTGATTCACCTCAGCGGCGTAACTTTGAAGCGGTTTGTGACGAATACCATTTGACTGCCAAAGAGCGCGTAGTGCTGGAGCAGGTTATTCAGGGCTTGCCCCATAAAAGTATTGCAAATTGTTTATGCTGCAGCTTATCTACAGTAAAAACACACCTTCAGAATATCTTTGAGAAAATGTCGGTGCGCAGCAAGGCAGAAATAATTTCATTGCTTTACAGTCAACAGAGCTATCATTGATGATCTGAAAAGAACCCCGCCCTCTTATTCAGGGGCGGGGTTCTTTAAGGCTAAACGAATCAGAAAATTAAGGCTAAACGATTCAGAAAATTGCCAGATAATGTTTTATCATCTCATCTGACTCAATAATCCAGTCCAGATTTTCACCTTTTTCTATATACCAACCCTCACCCGGGCCAAACGTCTTGCGTTCACCACTGATGTTATCAACCAGTGTCACACGCCCTTTAACCAAAGTAGCGTGTTCGGCAAAAGTGTGATCAACCTGGAACTTGCCTTGTGTGCAGGCAAAAATACCCAGGATCTGCGGATCGCCTTCCTGACCCACCAGTGCCGCGCCACTCGCCTGAGGGGCTCCTTCGAGTACTTTGGCCCCAAGATTAGCTACACTGCCAAACGGAGTAAGTTCAGTAGTATTTACTTTATCATTCAATATCAGCATCGTTGTTTCCTCTTTTGCACAATTGTTCAATGAATGGCGCACGGATCTGGCGCAATCCACCAGTGGGTAGTTCAGTGAAACTTCGCTTCAAGCTGGTGCCAGCATTTTCCTGCGGTCACCCAGAGGGCGTTGAGCGGACGCGCAGCGAATATGTTTGGATGTTTAATTCTGGACAAAATATCGAAGTTGCCCGGTTCGCCGCAGGCTGCGCCAGCCAGTGATTTGGCCACCAGGTGAGAGGGCCCAACTCCGAAGCCCGCGTAAGCCTGAGCGAAGTAGATATTCGGATGGTCCTGTAGCTGGCCGACTTGCGGGAACAGGTTTGTGCCCAATGCCATACGGCCACTCCAGCTGTAGTCCACCTTGACATCGCCCAGTTGCGGAAATACTTTGCGAAGATTCTTGCGCAGGTGGCTCTCCAGATCCCTGGGTAGGTACTCCATAAAGTGGGTGGCTCCGCCAAACAACAGTCGGTTATCCTTACTGAGACGGTAATAGTCAATGACTGGGCGATTATCACAGATCGCTGCCCTGGCGGGCATAAATTGTTGAATCACATCTTCAGTGAGAGGCTCTGTGGCGATGCTGAATGCGTTTGTTGTGACGAACCGTTTGTCAAGAACAGTATCAAGACCCTCAAGGTAGGCATTACATGCATAAATCAGCTTGTTCGCGGTGACCTTGCCGCCCGGCGTATGCACAATGACTTTGTTACCTTTTTCGATATGCGTTACGGGGGTCGACTGAAATATATGAGCCCCCAGGGCTTGAGCAGCCTGAGCCTCGCCAAGCACCAGGTTTAGTGGGTGAAGGTAGCCAGACCCCTTGTCCAGCAATCCGCCGATATAACGATTACTGCGAACAACCTGATTCAGCTCCGTGCCTTTTAATAGCTGCGTCTCGAACGGGTATTGCTGCTGCTTCAGGAACGCTTGCAAACCTGCCAATGAATCCAGTCGTTTCTGATCGTAAGCCACGGTGCAGTAGCCCCAGTTGAAATCGCACTGAATATCGTATTGATCAATGCGGTTTTTCAGCGTTTGAATGGCCTCAAGCCCCATGCCGTAGAGCTGTGCAAACTGTTGGTCTGTCAGTTGCTTTTTGATCAGTTCCGGGTCATGGCCTATTCCGCAGATTGCCTGACCACCATTTCGGCCAGAGCCGCCCCAACCGATCTCACGGGCTTCCAATAAAATTACATCGACACCGCGTTCAGCAAGCTCAAGAGCTGTATTGACTCCGGTAAAGCCGCCGCCAATGACACAGACTTCTGCTGTTTGATCGGAGGTTAACGCACTCACGTCCAGGGAATATTGTGTGCTCGCTGTATAGTAGGAGTTGATATCGTTCATTACGTCACCTGAAAAGACGGAAAAGTCACCCAATCCGTATTGTACTGTTTAGTCTGGCTTCTATACTGAGCGCAGGCTCTGTCTCCGGGTATCGACCACATGGACGAGTTTTCGCGAAGCTGTGGCTGCGTTTTCAGAGTCTGCTAGTGAAAATGGTGTCAAGGGAGAGAAATTCTGGTATCGGCTGTGTCGTGGTCAGGTAGTAAGGGTTTTCAATTACAAACAGTCTGAACTCACCATAGTATTTAGAGTGATGAGCCTTCCATGATGTTGCTTTTGGTTAAATCTTCCGCAATGTTAGAGCTGTACATTTTGTTGCTTGGGCGGCTGTTTAAGTCAGACTGTGATTGGGTCGCTACCCAGTTTATAACGTCGTGCCTGCCAGATCAGCAGAATAGGGGCCAGAGGGTGAGGGCTTTGAACGTATATCTACGAATTGATCACTGCTTTACGAACAGGATAAACGCCTATGAGAGTATCAATCGCCACAGCTTATTCCTCCCATGCTTACCAGAGGTATATTTTAAAAACGACTGATCTCTGCGTGGTTTTTGATTTGACATCAATAACCAGAACACATTCAGCCGTTTTGTTTCGGACTTCATGAAAAATTTGGGTTAGCTAGCAGCTATTTTTGAAGACAAGGGTATGCAGTTGCATTCAGCTTCAATGCCTTTGCACCAACTTTAAAATTGCTCAGTTCATTCGTATCCTCACCCTTATAGCCAACAATCTTTCCACATGTACGCATTGCCTGGAAATCGACCAGTAATACTCCAACTGTTGGAATAATCTTCTCCTCCCAGACAAACAGATATAAATCTTCAGCAACTTTTCGGTAAGAGCAATAGTCAGTGTCACATAAACCAACTTCGTTACCTTTTAAGCAGTTCCAGGTATATGCATTCTGTCGTAGATAAATATGTTCATACACTTCATCATCTGTATAAGAATACTCAACTCGCCAGTTCAGTAACTCATCAGTTTCCGGATGAATTGCCTGGTCATCTGCAGTAAATTCTCTATCTACAGTGGCACGTGCAAAGTCTACTTTAACGGCACGAAGATTTTCGCCAGATAACGCCCGGTACAAAATCGGACGTTCGATTTCTTCACGGCTTGGCATTACTGATATCACTGCAGTCGCGACACCTTTATTCAGATCTAACGCAAGAGATACAGTCGTTCCAGCTTCTGATTTTTTCTCGAAGTCAATAAAGTAAATACCAGAGCGTGGATTAACAGCAGTGTAACTTTCTGTGTAAGTTTTTTCATCCCCCTTAATTGTCCATTTCAATTCACTTTCAGTAATAAAGTCATGCTTTATCACCCAGCCATTTTCAAAATTGAAATTGAAACTCTTTCCTGCTAGATCGTTTACGTTATCAAGGTTGTTGGCCCCAAAACCGTGAGACAATTCATCTACTGAAATCCAATTCGCCTTTTCACTCATATTTATCACTCCGATCTTTAATTGGTAATGCATTATTCACTGAACCTGATGGCAATATATATCGACCGTGTGGCCGATGCCGGCTACGTCGACATCAAGAAGAGAGAGGCGTTAAATACAGCGAAATCGAATAGTATATTGCAGAACAATCGGGTTGCATCAGCGATTGGAAAAGCAAACTGTAAACAAAATCAGGAGAGGCTTTGCGAATCAGAGCGAGTATTCACGCTAAGGTCGAGCCCAGGTTCCGGCTGATCAAGTGTTGATCTGGTTTACTAAAGTCCGTTCTCCCGGTTTGGTGAAAGATGATTTTTAGCTTGTCATGCTGTTCGCTTGATCAAGTCTATTCCTAATTAACCATGATCGTCAGTTACGCCTGTATCGTATGAATACAGTCAGATACAGAAGTGATGATGGCTAAGAACAGGGTTCAGTTCCAGAAAGGCATAGCCTTTTTGAGTTCGTCTGTGTTTACGGTAAAGAGGAACAGTGAGCAGGTGGTATTAGTATGGCGATGCCCACGGTTTCTGTGTGATGACAGCGTTAATAACACATACTGCCGTCTGAAAAGTCGCCCAAGAGTGCTGCAATATAATCGATGCCGACATCGAGCTACACTGACGCCAATACCCTGCCTTGTCAGCACTGAAGTTGCCGCTTACCAAGTGGTTTTGAGCGCTTCATCTGGTTATTACAATGTATACTACCCCTCTGATAAGGTGTCTATATGCCGGACCGCAAGCAGAGGTTCACGCATTATGAAATGCACAAAAAAATGCCAGTCTGGAAAAATACTTAACTTGTTAACTAATTATCAATAAAGTATAGTTCACCATATACGGGTATAACCCCACGACAACGTAAAAGAGATCGCTATGAAATTAGAACTGAAAGATTCCTCGTTGCTGAAGACTCAGGCGTTTATAGATGGGCAGTGGACTGATGGTGATGAGGGTATCACGTTTGCTGTGTTGAACCCGGCCACTGGCGATGTAGTGGCCGAAGTGGCCAGTGTCGGACAAGCAGAAACAGCCCGGGCGATTGCTTCAGCCGATATTGCGATGACCGAGTGGAAAGCCCGTCCTGCAGGACAGCGTTCGGAGATACTGGAGCGCTGGCATGCTCTGATTATCGAAAATATTGATGATCTGGCAGCGATCATGACTATCGAGCAGGGCAAGCCGGTTTTCGAATCTAAAGGCGAGGTACTGTATGGAGCTTCCTATCTGAAATGGTTTGCCGAAGAGGGCAAGCGGGTTTACGGCGATGTTCTGCCTTCCGCTAATGACCGGCGCAGTATTGTGATTAAGCAGCCGGTCGGTGTGGTAGCCGCTATTACGCCGTGGAACTTCCCCAATGCGATGATCACCCGTAAGGCCGCACCGGCACTGGCAGCCGGTTGTGCCATCGTCCTGAAACCGGCGGCTGAAACCCCGCTGTCTGCACTGGCTCTGGCAGAACTGGCAAACCGTGCAGGACTGCCTGCGGGTCTGTTCAGTGTGCTGCCGAGTGCGCAGTCTTCGAAGGTGGGGGGGGAGATGACCTCTAACCCGACGGTTAAGAAGCTAACGTTTACCGGTTCTACTCCGGTGGGCAAACTGCTGATGAAGCAGTGTGCTGATACGGTTAAACGCACCTCTATGGAACTGGGTGGCAATGCACCGGTCATTATCTTCGATGATGCAGATCTGGATCTGGCGGTCCAGGGTGCGCTGGCATCGAAATACCGTAATTCCGGACAGACCTGTATCTGTGCCAACCGGCTGCTGGTGCAGGAGGGGATCTATGATGCCTTCGTGGAAAAGTTTGCCGCAGCGGTTAAGGAGTTCCGTCTGGGGTATGGTTTTGATGCGGATACGACTCATGGTCCTGTTGTGTCTAAGAAAGCGTTGGGTGATATCGATGCGATCGTCAAGAATGCGGTCGAGCAGGGGGCTAATGTTGTTACCGGTGGTCAGCCTTCAGCACTGGGTAACTGTTTCTACGAGCCAACCGTACTGACCAACGTAAATGACGCGATGAGTATCTTCTCTGAAGAGATCTTTGGCCCGGTGGCACCGGTGTTTAAGTTCAGCACCGAGGATCAGGCGATTGCGATGGCCAACGATACTGAGTTCGGTCTGGCGGCCTATCTGTATACCGAGAATGTTGGTCGTATCTGGCGGGTGTCAGAGGGAATCGAGTATGGCATGGTGGGCGTCAATGAAACAGCGATCAGTTCCGAAGTGATCCCTTTCGGCGGGGTGAAAGAATCGGGTCAGGGGCGCGAAGGTTCTAAATATGGTCTGGATGACTATCTGGAAACCAAGTATATCTGTATCGGTGGTTTGCAGCGTTGATAGCGCAAGTCTGCCCGTAGGACACTGATTCGGTTGAGGGGGGGCTATGGCGCCACTTTTTTAGCTGAATCAGTTTTATCCCCTCAGGCTTCAGTCCGACATCCCATCGAGTTCAGTGAGTTCCCTGAGCAAGCGGGTCAGTTGCTCGAGTTTCTCCTCTCCATACTGTTCAGTAAAGGCCCGGTAGCGGGAATCAACATCCGGACTAAGACGCTGGAACAGATTCAGAGCCTTGTCTGTGAGACTTAGCAGCGTGCGTCGCTGATCCTCTTCTGATTTTTTCCGTTTGATATAGCCCTGTTGCTCAAGGCGTTTGATAATGCCTGTCAGGCTTGGGCTGAGAATACAGCAATGGTCGGCCAGCTGTTTTGATTCAAGCTCCTCATAGGCTTTGAGTGCTCTGAGAACACGCCACTGCTGTTCAGTAATATTGTTTTCCTGAAGCAGTGGGCGAAAATATGCCATTGTTGCTTCCCGGGCTTTGAGTAGTTGCAGTGGCAGAGAGTCTTCGAATTTACGCATATGAGATTCTTAATATCTAAAGTATTTGTCTTATTCTTACGATTCAGCAGTGCTGATGCAAATGTTTTTTTAGCTGCAAGACACAACCCTATTTTTTCCAGCGGATATAGCCATGAATGAGCAGGGTAATGATAACCAGTGCACCGCCCTGAAGCGCCGCCAGGCTGGGCTCTTCACCGATAAATAACCACACGAGAAGTGGTCCGCAAGCTGTTTCCAGCAACATCAGCATACCCACTTCTGCCGCTGAAATACGCGTAGGACCTAAGGTAATCAGGATAAAAGCGGTGGGTATAACGATAACACACAATAACAGCATCCAGCCCCAATCGGCACCCGTCAGTGCCAGCGGTGAGGCAAAGAACAGGCTGGTCAGGCTCACTAGCAGACCTGAAGTGATCAGTGCAGGGGTCATATTCCGATGCTTTTCGGCGCGGTCGTTAACAAACTTAGCCGCGAGTGCGATGCCACAAAAGAGAGCCATCAGATCACCCTGTAGATTTGGACTGGACCAGGAGTCTTTCATGACCCAGCCGATGCCCAGCATAGAGATCACTATAGCGATCCAGGTAATGGGGGCTGAGCGCTCACCAATAAACAGCCGCGCGATAATCGCCGCAAACAGAGGCTGGGCACTGATGATAACCAGGACATTGGCCACCGAGGTGTGATGAACCGCGGTGACAAAGAGTATTGAACAGATGCTGTAAAACGCTGCTGAGCGGATGCTGGCCCAGTCGCGATTCAAGAGCGGCTTCCCCGGGTATCGGTAGCGACACCAGAGAGCGACCATCAGAGCCAGCAGCAGTCCGCGCCAGAACAGCAGACTAAATGGTTCAGCCTGAATCAGCCTGATCAGCAGGGCATCAAAGCTTAGTACCAGCACGCCCAGAGAGGTGAGCAGGAGTCCTTTCAGGTATTCAGTATTCATCAGAGTCCTTCACCAGGTTAGTGTTGTTTTGTTTATGTCTGGCACCGATAGGGTCAGGCATTGTAACGATATTATTGTTAAAGGTCAGTGTTACTGATGGAGAAAACAGTACGGAAGTACCATAGAGCTTCCGCTTCAGCCTCCTAAACTTGATAGAGAATAATCAGGAGAGTTGTGATGAAAAAAATGACTACAGGATGGGTGCTGTTTATTGCCCTGTGTGTTCCCATGGCACCGACCGTCGCAGCGGGTTTGAGCGAGGGATCCAGGCAGATCTATCTGCTGCAGAAAGATGGTACTGAGCAGTCTATTGGCGAACTGGTGTTCAGTGCTACCCCGACCGGGGCGTTCAGTTATAAGATGACTCTGGACCACCATCTGTTTAAAGATTACTTTCTCTCCATGAAAGAGATGAAGTGCCTGGAAGGGCCGGAGCTCTGGTGTTTTATTCCTTATCCATATGAACAGCCCAGAACGGTCACTGCGGATGATCTCAGATGGCTGGAGCATGACCTGCTATTTATGTTTAAGAAGCCAGAAGCCTTTGGTGCCAATTTCTGGAACGGCATCTACTACAAAATGGAGTTAACCGATGAAGGTATTCGCGGTACTGCAAAGGCACTGGATCTCAATCTGCTGGCTTCGCCTCCCAATGATCTCTCTCAGCCGCCGGTTGGTGAGTATGATATAGACACGGCTGATCTGGAGAAACGCTGGTTGCCTTTTATCGAGATACGCTGACCGCTCTTTTTTGATCTGATATTAAGATACAATGCCCGGAATTCAACGCAGAGTGATTTCGGGTCATGGTTAAAGCGCAGCATCCAGAGGGCAAACAGACGGCCCGGTTCCATCCTGACAACCCCCATCAGGGCCGCTATGATTTTGCCCGGCTTTGTCAGGTTTGCGCAGAGCTCAATCCCTATGTCTCAGTTAACCGGTTTGGCAGCCAGACAATCGATTTTCATGACGCTGATGCGGTTAAGACGCTGAATAAAGCGTTGCTGATGCAGTGTTATGGCATCAGCTTCTGGGATATTCCCGCAGGTTATCTGTGTCCACCCATTCCCGGGCGCGCTGATTATATCCATCATCTTTCAGATCTGTTGGCGACCGATAATGCGGGGGTTGTGCCAAAGGGCCGCAAAATAACCGGACTGGATATCGGTGTAGGCGCTAACGGTATCTATCCCATTATTGGTTGTCGCACCTTTGGCTGGCAGTTTGTCGGTACTGATATTGATCCGATAGCCTTGAATACAGTAAACCTGATGGTTCAGACAAATCCTACCCTGCGGGGGCAGATAGAGTGTCGCTTACAAACAGACTCCCGGAATATCTTCAGACAGGTGATCAAACCGGCGGATCGTTTTGATTTTACCCTTTGCAATCCGCCCTTCCATAGCTCTCCTCAGGCGGCAGAAGCTGGCAACCGGCGCAAACTGCGCAACCTCGGTAAACCCGCCAGCAGTGCAAAACTCAATTTTGGCGGGCAGAGTAATGAGTTGTGGTGTGACGGAGGTGAACTGGCTTTTCTGAAGCGCATGATTACTCAGAGCCGGGAATATTCACAGCAGTGTTATCTGTTCAGTGCCCTGGTTTCCAAACACGAAAATATTATCCAGCTTAAGCGGGTATTAAAAAATAGCGGTGCGCGACGGGTGAGGGTGGTTAATATGTCGCAGGGGATGAAGGTCAGCCGGCTGCTGATCTGGACGTTTCTGTCTGAAGCTGAGCAATTTTCCTGGCGCGAGTTACACTGGGGCGATAAATAGACTATCGCCCTCAGCGGTATGGATATTGGTTGCAGCGATCAGATTCGCGGTTGAAATTTACAGGTTTCAGTTGCAGGTAATAACCCTAGTGCTGTTGCTGTTGAAGTAGTTTTGCCGTGTTTTCTAACTCCTCCATATAATTAAGCAGATCCTCCGTAAGAATATCCGGATGTGCGTTAAGAAGGTGTCTGAGAGTTTCTAAGGGCGCAGGTGAACCCTGTTGTAAATTGTTGGTTATTGCTAGTAGCAGAGAGGTGAGCACCTCGAGACTTTTTACGCGTGACTCCAGGTTATATCCATCCACATTCAATCCCCCTTGGATTGCCATAAAAAACGACAACTACCTTCCCGGTAAGCTGTCTCCTGACGTATGAGTAAAGTCTAGTCAAAAATCCCAGAGTTTGTGGCGTAAATCATGAGATGTTTTCACGTGCAATTTAACTGGAGTAGTCTACTCATGAGGCAGCAGTGTCTGCGCCATCAGCTCTTTGCTGAGTTGCCCTAACGTCACGATCGCTTTTTCCAGTGCCGGATTTGAACTGTTAACGCAACAGATCCGCATAAAGTTGCGGTATTTACCTGAGGCGGAGAACAACGTTCCCGGGGCGATACTGATGCCCCGTGCTTTTGCGCGGGTGTTCAGTTCATTGGAGTCAACCTGCTCAGGCAGTTCAACCCAGAGGAGGTAACCTCCCTGAGGGTAACTGATACGGGTGCCTTCCGGCATCTCCCGCTTTAACCAGCCGATCACCGCATCGCGGTCACGTTGATAATCCCGGCGAACCCGGCGCAGATGTTTTTCGTAATACCCCTGCGCGATGAACTCGGCCACCGCCATCTGGGTCAGCTTAGGGGTAGACAGACTGGAGAGGTATTTAACCATCATTATATGTTCCCGATAGCGTCCGGGGGCGATCCAGCCGACCCGTATGCCGGGTGCGATCGACTTGGAAAACGAGGAACAGAGGATCACCCGTCCCTGAGTATCAAAGGATTTAATGGTTCTCGGCCGGGGCAGAGTGTAACTGAGGTCACCGTACACATCATCCTCAATCAGCGGCACATCATAGCGGTTCAGCAGTTCCAGCAGGCGGATTTTATTCTGGTCCGGCATTGAATAGCCCAGTGGGTTATTGTTGGTCGGCGTCAGCAGGCAGGCTTTTATTGGCCATTGCTCAAACGCCATTTCCAGTGCCTCAAGGGAGATACCGGTTTCAGGATGTGTGGGAATTTCCAGCGCTTTTACGCCGTTGATTTTAATCGCCTGAACCGAACCAAAGAAGCTGGGCGAATCAACCACCACAATATCGCCCGGTTCTGTCACCGCTCTCAGACTGCAGGACAGCGCTTCCTGGCAACCTGAGGTGATAATGATCTCATCCGGGTGGATCCGGCAACCGGAGTCCACCATCACCCGGGCGATCTGATGACGCAGCAGGTCAGAGCCAGCGGCATGCTCATAATCAAGCACATTGCGGTTGGCACTGCGGCTGAGTTCCGCCATGAGTCTTGTTAAGGGTTTCAGGGTGGCGGCATGAGTGTCAGGCAGCGCCAGGCTTAGCTTAGTGGTTTCCTGGCTGCCGTACTCATTGATCATATGTTGTAGTTTCTGCCATTGCGCAACCACCAGGGGTTGCGATGCCGGACTGCTGGTGGCTGGCAGTTCGGGTGGAGCCTGACGTAGTAAAACGTAATAACCCGATTTGGGGCGGGACTCAATAACGCCGTCATCAATGAGCAGTCCATAGGCTTCCTGCACGGTAGAGATACTGACGCCATGTTCCTGACTTAATCCCCTGACAGAGGGCAGTTTGTCTCCCTCGTGGTAATAACCGAGATCGATACGGTCTTTCAGGGTTGTGGCAACTTGTTCATACAGTTTCATCAGAATGGTCTCATACAGTGTAAAAAGCAGTACAGATTATTGCGATTAAACCAATACAGATAAGGAGTTTTTTGATCTGTATTGTATTTAAAAAATTATTATTGAATCTGTAATGGTATCAGAAATATCCATAAACTGAAGCTCTAAATATGGAGGGCTTTACTATGTTTAAAATTCTTCTCCGGTTAAAGCAATACCGGCAAACCTATTACAGCAGGAGCCTCCTCAGGCAACTGGATGACCGGGCGCTCAGTGATATCGGCGTAACCCGCTCGGAAGCCATGAGGGAAGCGCGCAGACCTTTCTGGGATTGTAAAACCGATGAGTTGCAAGACGATAATCCGTCTGTGCTGGTCGCTTACAGCGTTGTATCACTGACGTTGGTCGCCGGGTTGGGGCTGACCTTTTATCTGAGTTTTTAATGGCTTAACGATTAATATACTGGCAGGGCAGCGTAAAACAGAACTATGCTGTAGGGACACCATAAAAATAACAACCGGAGGTGCCCGTGTTCCAGGAATTTTATCCTTTACGTTTACAGGACAATTGCGAAGTTGAGCATCTGCTCAGCCCTGAAGTCAGTCAGGAGCCGATCAGTCTTCGCAGTCCTGCCAGTGAAGTTATGACCGATTTCAGCCAGACCGAGCCGATTACCGTAACCGAGGGCGTCTCCGTAGATGATGCGCTTGAACGGATGAAAAGCCAGCATGTGCGAATGCTGTTTGTTATCACGCTGGCAGGCCGGTTTGTGGGGGTCATCAGTGCCCAGGATATCGCGGGTAGCAAAGTGATTGTTTATATGCAAAACCACGGAGTTACACGGGATGAGGTGGCCGTAGGCCATATTATGCTGCACAAACAATACCTGCGCTCACTGACCTTTGATCAGATTCGTCACGCCCGAATCGGCGATATCATGCTGACGCTGAAAAACTCGGGGGATCAGCATCTGCTGGTGGTTGATGAAACCGAAATGGGAATCAGGCGAGTCCGGGGTATCATCTCTGCCAGCGATATCTCCCGTAAACTCAAGGTTGGATTTGAGATTATGTATGAAGCAAAGTCCTTCGCGGAGATAGAAAAAATTATAACGCAGGGTGGAGAAATGGTGGTTTGATTATAAGTGTAAAATTTATTTTCAGAAGCCGCTAAATTCACTTTACAGCAGAGACGTTTAAACTATACTGCGCGTTTTCTAATGGAGCTAACCCTCCTCTTGTCCGCCGGAGACACCGGCAGGAGTACAGGTATAAAAAGTGATGAAACTTCCGGATCATATCTCTGCTGAAAAATGGGCTCGCCTGAAAGCAGCGGCCGATCAGTATCAGACTCCATTCCAGTTAATCGATCTGCAAACCGTTGCAGAGAAGTATCAGGAACTGAAGAACGGATTTGATTTTGCCTCGATCTACTATGCGGTAAAAGCTAATCCACATCCACAGATAGTGGGTCTGTTGGCGGGACTGGGTTCAAGCTTTGATATCGCTTCTATTTATGAACTGGATCAGGTGTTGTCGCACGGTGTCACACCTGACCGGATCAGTTATGGAAACACGATTAAAAAGCGTGAAGATATTCGCTATTTTTACGATAAAGGTGTGCGTCTGTTTGCCACAGACTCAGAAGCTGACCTTGAAAATATTGCCCAATACGCACCGGGTGCGCGGATCTATATCCGTATTCAGACCGAGGGTGCCGAGGGGGCTGACTGGCCGTTGTCCCGTAAGTTTGGCTGCAACCCGGATATGGCACTGGACCTGGCTATTCTGGCGAAGAAACTGGGATTAGAGCCTTATGGCATCTCTTTCCATGTCGGCTCACAGCAGCGTCTGATCGATGTCTGGGATGCGGCTATCGCGAAGGTGAAGGTGATCTTCGAACGGCTGCGTAGCGAGTGTGATATTGAACTGCGTATGATCAATATGGGCGGTGGATTTCCGGCGCAATATCTGACTAAAGCAAACGATTTCTCCGTTTATTGTGAAGAGATCACCCGTTATCTGATGGAAGATTTCGGTGATAACCCGCCGCAGATTATTCTGGAGCCGGGTCGTTCCCTGGTGGGTGACAGTGGCTTGCTGGTCAGCGAGGTTGTGCTGATCTCCCGTAAATCTCATACCGCACTGAACCGTTGGGTTTACACCGATGTAGGATTGTTTAATGGCCTTATCGAGACTCTGGGTGAAGCGATCAAGTTTCCTCTGGAAACTGAACGCGACGGTGAGTGCGAAGAGGTAGTACTGGCGGGGCCAACCTGTGACAGCATGGATATTATGTATGAAAACTATAAGTATGAGCTGCCGCTTTCCTTAGAGATTGGTGACCGGCTCTACTGGTTTTCTACCGGGGCGTATACAACCAGTTACAGCTCGGTTGAATTTAACGGTTTTCCTCCATTGAAGTGCTACTGCATCTGATCTTTGAATTTTTAAACCCGCTTCGGCGGGTTTTTTTATGTTCAATTGATTTATCTACACAGAATGAGAACCGACCCTTCAGCTAGGTCTCCCGCATGTGTTATAAGTGAGGCTTAACACCTTTCTGTCATGGAGTTGCGAATGAAAAATGCCAACCTTCTTCAAACCCGAATTGACGCTTTGCTCAACGTCCTCTCTGAAGATGTGCTGATCCTGAGCCAGCAGGGCACGATCATTTTCTCTTCGCATAACGATTCAGCCATCCCCTGGGGAGGCGCGGATGAACTGACGGGTAAACAGCTGACGGACATCTTCCCCGGGGCGATCGCTTCGCAGCTTCAGGGGATGATTGATAAGTCTCTGGGACTGAATCAACTGATGGTTAAAGAGGTGCTATTTGACCCGACCGAGTTCATCTATCTGCAACAGCAGGGTATGGTGGAATCCTGCTGGGTTGAGATTCGTATGGCTCCTTCATCCGGTGATGAGCCTAGTGTGGTCTGCCGGATAGAAGATATCAGTCGGCGGAAAATGGCTCAGCGGGAATCCTCTCAGATACAAAGAGATCTGCTTACCGGTATGTACAACCGTCGGGCGCTGATGCCTGTGCTGGCTCAGTCAATTGCTCAGGCGATCCGTTATGACTGGGTCTGTAGCCTGATGCTAATTGATGTGGACAGCCTGCGGTTGATTAATGATCAGCGGGGCTGGGATGTGGGAGACCAGATTCTGAAACGCCTGGCAGAATCGCTCAACAGTCTCAAACGGACTGCTGACTTTCTCGCCCGGGTTGGCGAAGATGGCTTCGCTATACTGCTGCCAGAAACCAATGCGGAGCAGGGGATTCTGGC
The DNA here is from genome assembly GCF_016924145.1 of Amphritea pacifica. Lineage (GTDB taxonomy): Bacteria > Pseudomonadota > Gammaproteobacteria > Pseudomonadales > Balneatricaceae > Amphritea > Amphritea pacifica. Next base: position 45,966 of record NZ_JAFFZO010000013.1, read on the forward strand.
CGCCGAGCGGGTACACAATATGGTGTCAGATCTGTCCGCACCCAATTCGGGAACTGATATCGCTTTTACTGTAAGCATTGGTGTCGCCACGCTGACGGGTGAGGACGATAGCGCTGAATCGATGTTTAACCGGGCAGAGAGTAGCCTGCAATTATGCAAGCAGCAGGGGGGAAACCAGATCAGTGGCAGTGAGTGATCCTGTTAGCATTCACAGAGGAGGGTGACAGAGTCAGGTGAAGAAGGCCGCGTACCTGCTTTATGTTGTTTATCAATGGTTTATATGTTCAGTTAATAGCCCTTCGGGAACCCGAGGGGCTATGATGATGCATTCTGATTGATGAATGACTACTTAGCGCATACAAGCATTTATCGGAGGGACTTTTTGATTCCAGGGTTGAAGCTGTTCCAGCTGTCGGGCGAGCTTAAAGAGAGTCGCCTCATCTCCAAAACGAGCAACAAAGTGTGAACCTATTGGCAGATCATTCTTACTCCAGTACAGCGGCACGGACATAGCAGGCTGCCCTGTGCCATTAAATACGGCAGTATAGGGCGAGTAACTATGGGACAGCTCGATAAATTGTTCTAGTGACATCGATTCATCCAGTACGTGCAACTCGCCTAGCTGAGGAGGTTCTCTGACCACTGTCGGCGTCAGCAGCAGGTCGAACTTTTGTAGGAAAGCAGCCATCTGACGGCCTAAGGTATGCATATGTTCAATGGATCTGACGTACTGCACCGCGCTGATCATTCCCTTTTCCCGAACGATAATGCGTGTCGCTGGTTCCAGCTCTTCATTCTGTACCGGCGCGCCGCGCATATCGCCAAGCATCTCAACATAATTTTTAGTGTTCGGCGCAATAATGTTGAATGCGGCTTCAAAAAAGTTCAGCAGATCGACTGGAAACTTAACCACTTCAACATGATGGCCCAGATGACTGCAGAGCTTTGCTGTGTGTTGCACGCTTTCCAGAGCCGCAGGTGACACTGTCCATGGACCCGCGTCCTCGATTAGCGCTATTCGCAGAGGTTTAAGAGGGTCATTCAATGACGCTGCAAACGGCTTATTATCAGCAGGACTTGCGTAAGGCGCGCCCAGATCTGCACCTGAGACAATATCAAGCAGAGTAGCGCTGTCGCGAACCGAAAGGGTGATTGCATGGGCGGTTCCCATGCCACCCCAGCCTTCTCCCACCAGTGGGCCGCTGGGCACTCTGCCGCGGGATGGTTTGAGACCAAAAACTCCACAACAGGATGCGGGCACCCGCAGCGAACCTCCGCCATCATTGCCATGGGCGAAGGGAACCACCCGCGATGCAACAATTGCCGCTGCACCACCACTGGAACCGCCTGCGCTGTGCTGAAGATTCCATGGATTATGGGTTGCACCGAAGCGGGTCGATTCTGTCGTGTAAGAGGTACCAAACTCGGGCGCCGTGCTGGTACCGATAAAGCGAATCCCTGATGCTCTTAAGCGGGTTACAACTGAGTCATCAAGTTGCGGACGGGCTTCACCCAGAGCGACAGAGCCGTTTGTCATCCGTGCTTCTTTGACGGGTGCGAACAGGTCTTTGATCAGTGTTGGTATACCTGCAAATATGCCGGATGCCGGTTCGCTATTTCGGGCACTCTGATATAGCTTTTCAGCAACGGCATTAAGCGCTGGGTTAACCTGCTCCAGGCGCTCAATACTGGCTTCTAATAACTCATCTTTTTTGACTTCACCTAGTTTAATCAGATCGGCTAACGCCGTTGCATCACTCTCATCCATGAGTTTATGGATATCTTTCATACTGTTCACCTGTAAGCTGGTTATTTAACGCTTTATCGATTTTGTTTGGTACCCCGTGAGATGTCAGCGCAGAAACGCGGCATACTGAATTCAATCCGACTAAGCTGAGTCATAGAAAGCAGTATGCCGGGCTCGACTTATATGGGGTTAAGCATCGCGAGCGGGTGTTACCACTGTGCTAAGCGGTCCGCTTATCTGCCAGATCTGTGCTTGAGCTTCCCCTGAAAAAACTAAAGATGAGCCAGATGGCTGCAACGACGGCGCTGGCCATTGCCAGGCTTACAATGGCACCCGGCAGATCGACACCAAAGGAGATGATGATGCCAACAATGATTGGGCTGATGAACTGTCCCAGATAGAGGCATGAAGTAAATCCGCCGATACCGCGTCCACGTACTGACGCGGGTAACGCATTCATTATGGTGGCCATAATATTGGGCACCATCATCCCGGCACCAATGCCGTGAATGGTTACCGCAATCATCACTTTGTTATAGGAGTTAGCGTGGGCCAGGAACCATAGACCCGCTGCAATTAAAGCCATCAGCAATGCATTGCAGCCAGCAATACCAAATGAGCCCCGGAAAACCGGCCACAGCAGAGAACCTGCCAGGGTGGCCAGTAGGCTAAGCCCTGCCGCAAGACCAATTTTAGTGGTTGACACCACGCCGATGGAAACCAGCAGAGAGGGGGCCTGGATAGGTACAATAAAGTTGAGCACCATACCAAACATGATCATGCTATACCCTACGATCAGTGGCACGGTAGCTATCCGTGAGGTAGTGTCTGTAATCTGTTGAACCTCATGGTGTTTTGGCTCCCAAAGTACCCGCATAAAGAATGGGATCAGCAGCAATGGCAGTAAGTAGAGATAGAAGGGTAACCGCCAGGATTGTTCGCCTAGCACCCCGCCAATAACAAAGAAAGCGGATCCCACTAAGCCGATGCAGACCACCTGCATATTGACGAATTTGAGTCGTTCCTCTGCATGCCAGTAATCGGCAATCAGCGCTGTACAACAGGTCATAATGGCCGCTTCAGCACAGCCAAACAGTAATCGGGAGATCACAACGCCGTCCAGACCGTTCAGGAACGCTGGCAGTACTCCCAGGATGGCATACAACAGCGTTGCAATAATCAGCAGGTTTTTCCGACCGGTGCGGTCAGAAAGCCAACCAGCCAGGGGGGCGCATATAGCGATTGCCAGTGCCGGACCTGTGATTGCGAGGGGCAGCAACATCTCCGCCTGAGGGTGAGTGGGGCCGAATTCCATGCCCATTTTTGGTAGCATAGGGGCGACCATCACCGACCCCATAATGGTCAGGCTGCTGCCCAGCGCGATCAGTATGCCTTCGCGTCTTCCGGAAGCTGTGCGGATAGCTTTTTGGTTTTGATTATCCATGTTTCTCACCCTCAGAAGCTCATTGCGACACGTAACGCCAGGTTGTAGCCTTCAGCGCGATTTTCTGCATTAAACTCTTTGTAAGCATGAAGCCAGACGGCAGGTTTTCCGGGTGAGAAATAGCTTAATGCCGGGCCCAGTGCGGTCACTGTGCCCTTATTACCATCGACCACACCGGGGCCTTCATCATCAGTTAACTGACGGTAGAAATATCCGCCCAGCCCAACAGTCCATGGTCCTGTATGTTTACCGACACCAAATTCATGCCGATATTCAACACCATTGGTGTAGTGAGTGTCTGGATTCTCCGAGCTGATATCGAGTTGGAAACTTGAGGATACCTCATAGCCGGCATCGGATATGTATGACACACCGTAGTTAGGGGAGATAACCCAATGGTTCAGTCCTGGAGAGACCAGTCTGTTTTTATCGTAGTCACCGGTTGGCAACTGAATCTGAAGCTGGGTATTCATAGCCAGGTTTGGCGCTAAATTCCATTGCAGAATCAACGGAATGATCTGCATATCTCCCTGTCTGAACAGATCTGCGTTATCCTCAAAGACCACGCCGACACCGGGAACTGAGACCGATAGGTCAGCATTCATTTTGAGAAATGGCAGGATAGCGGAATAACCATATTTGGCACCCAGTATCTCCTCATCGGTCATGTTCAGGTAGACGGCAGAGATCGAAAATACATCAAGAGAAAAGTCCTGGCCTGTTATTTTATCTCCGTGGCTATCAACGACTTTATCTGTGCTGTAATAGGCTGCCCGGGTAGCGAACGTTCCAGAGGGAGTGGCGGGAGGCATAAAGCCAGTGCCGAATTCGAAAACCCCCATTGGTGTGGTTGGGGCTCCATTTTCACTGGCGTGACCGGGAAGTGATGCGATGGCGAAGGCTATGCAGCTGCTATAGCATAACCCTGATAGAACTGAATTTTTCATAAGTCACTCTCGTTAAAATATGTGATTGTTATCGTTATTCACATATTCACAATACAGTGACTTAATACGATGGGTTATCCAGAATTGGCAAAATTATATATTTTTTCTAAGTGTTTCAGAAGGTAACTCTTTAAAGAGTGTTTTATACTCAGAGGCAAAACGGCTCAGATGTAAAAAGCCCCATTTAGTCGCAATATCCTGAACACAGCTATTACTGTTGTTATTTAAAAGATCTCTATGGGCTGCATTAAGGCGGATAAGTCTTAAAAATGTCACGGGGTTAATACCCAGCGTATTTTGAAAACAGTATTGTAATTTACGCCTGCTGGTGCCGATTACATTGCATAATTCAATGATTGAGGGAGGCGTATCAAGATTGGAAAGCACGTAATCCCGTGCTTTGTCGACGACTTTTTTTCGTGTGACCGGGCCTAAATACTGAGCCTGCTCGCTGTCGATAATATCAATCAGGTGCTGAAATAGCGCGTCTTTTACTTTATTTTGGATGGCTTTTTGCTGAACCAAAGTACCAATGTGGCTTTCAGATAAAATTATTCTTAAATCATTTATAAGTTCAGCGTTAGAGTTTAATTTAGTAATGTAATGTCCGTCAGAATTATTATCAAGATAAAACTCTATGTTCTGTTTTTTTGCAATATTTATGATGGAATCTTTATTTACTGTTATGCTGATAACATCTAAATTTTCAGGGGTTAATAATTCTGGTAAACAGTTTCCCTTGGCTATTAATATACTGTCAGAGGATGATGCATTACCATCACAATAGAAGTTATCCGGTAGCGGGTTATAGGGCATATTGAAGCTTAACGAGCCATCCCACGCTTTACCCGTCTTGACGAGAGATCTGTTTGAACGATCACGTACCAGTTGTATCTCTTTTAAATTTAATTCTGTAATGTGGCCATTGAACTGCCCGGCTGATACCTGATCGTAGCAGACCTGCCAGCCACTCATGCCGTTGGCATGCTGTTCAATGTTGAATGTTTCAAAACTACGATACAGCGTTTCATCAGTATAGACTGGCGAACTCTCTATTTGCATACACCCTCCTACATCTACAGCTAATTGGTCAACAATCCACCAATTTCATCACTATGTAAAGGCGTTAGCCCGATTATTGCCAAAATTGGATAGTCAGAAATGTTCTATAGAAGACACTTTTATTGCATATTCAATGCAGAGCGACGGAACTTTGGGCGGGCCTGGAGGGGAGCTATCAGGCTCTGAGCTGGCGAGGTACTCACTGTCGTGATATGTGGCTGGTTGAATAAAAAAACAGCCGATGCCGGCTGTTCTTTCTTCGATCTGAACGCAACGATATTCCGGTCGGGAATATTGCTGAATCAGATTTGCGGATGTTGCTTCAGGGTTTCAATCAGGGTCTGCATCTCTGCAGCTGTGCCGATAGTGATGCGCAGAAAGTTCTCGATACCTGGCTTGCTGAAGTGTCTCACCAGCAGGTTGTTGCTGCGCAGAAACTGCATCAGCTCTGCACCACTGATCGATTGATGGCTGGTAAAGACAAAGTTGGTTTTAGACGGGATAACCCTGAACCCCAGCTGTTCCAACTGAGCGGTTGTCCAGTCCCGGCAATCAATGATCTTCTGGTTGGTTTCATTGAAGTATTCAACATCTTCAAGGGCGGCGACCGCGCCTGCAATCGCCAGACTATCCAGTGGATAGGAGTTAAATGAGTTTTTAACCCGCTCCAGTCCGGCAATCAGGTCCTCATGTCCCAGTGCAAAACCGATGCGCAGGCCTGCCAGGCTACGTGATTTAGAGAAGGTTTGAATCACCAGCACATTGTCATAGTTGTGGATCAGCTCGACCGCTGAGGTGCCACCGAAATCGATATAGGCTTCATCAACGATCACCAGTGAGTCGCGGTTTTTTTGCAACAGTGTTTCGATTTCGTCCAGTGCTGTCTGCCGCCCGGTAGGCGCATTTGGGTTGGCGAAGATGATACCGCCATTAGGCTGATCGTAATCGGTAAAATTAATTTCGAAATCTTCGGTCAGTGGGATCTGGCGATATTCAATATTGTACAGATTGCAGTAAACATCGTAGAAACTGTAAGTCGTTTCCGGTAACAGCAGCGGTTTATCCTGTCGGAAAAATGCCATAAACGCCAGCGCCAGAACCTCATCAGAGCCGTTGCCGACAAAGATATTGCTGTATTGCAGTTGAAAATGATCCGCCAGCGACTGCTTCAGCGCTGTGGCATCCGGGTCACAATAAAGGCGCAAACGATCTTTGGGATAGTTGTTAATCGCCTCAGCAACTCTGGGAGAGGGAGGATAGGGGTTTTCATTGGTGTTAAGTTTAATCAGGTTATCAACCTTTGGCTGCTCGCCCGGAACATAGGGGGTCAGTTGGCTGATGGCCGGGCTCCAGTATTTACTCATGATGGATCGCGTGTCGCTATATAAGGAGTTTGCAGAAAGTGCGCTGCGGGGATGGAACAGTTCTTCCCGGGCGGCACTGTTGGGCTTAGCATATCAAATAGCGACGCATTCTCGCTATACCGTTTCAGTCTGCTGCAAAAAATAGAGCATAAAAAAACTGCCCGGAGGGAAGGGGGCCTCCGAACAGTTTCGATCTTGCGTATTACGTTGATGTATTTATATAGAGGGTGGTGTGCTGATAAAGTTCAGCCAAAAAATTATTTTTTTAACAGGGTTGTTTCGGCTAACGCTGAAGGGCTGGATTGCAGCGGATAAAAAACTGCCCGGAGGGAAGGGGATCCCCCGGGCAGTTCCGGTCTTGCGTATTACGTTGATGTATAAATTTAGAGACGTCTGTTCAGGTAAAGTTCATAAAAAAATGAAAATTTTCAAAATTTTTTTCAAATAATTACTAATATATTGATTATTAATGAATTTTCTTGTTTTGAATGGCGTGTCATCAACTCCCTGAGTTGAGCTTTTCCCCCGGCTTCCTCATGCTGAAGCACATCGTGAAGGGTTAAGCGACAGAGTGATTGTAACGGCCGACAAACATCGCGGTTACCGTGTCCATGGTTGATATATGGTTGATCAGCCAGTCACACAGGGTAGTGTTGAGATAGTCTTCCAGCCGTTCGATATGCTGATCTTTCTGCCACTGTAACAGTACCTGAGTCAGCTCCTCCAATACCCGTTCATGCTCATCCTTATGACAGCTATAAGCAGGAAAGCCTGCCCGAAGCATCTCTGCTTCTTCCCGGGCAAAATGGCTCTGACTATGCGCATACATATCTGTTAACAGGGGTTCTATCTGCTGTTCTGATGCTTTATCGCCTGCCCGGGCCTGTCGAAGAAGCCGGTAGAGTGTATTTATCTGTTCAGCTGCTGCTGCGTGGTCGTGGTTCATGAAGTCGAGTCCCACTGTGGGGATCTGCTCAGGTTTTAACAGTGTCATCGGGTTATCCCTCAATTATGGTGGGTTTCGATAATACGCGAAGCGGGTGATGGCTCCTTGTCCGATATCAAGAATCACTCTATCGGGAGAGGGTTAGCTTTTCAGTTTTGTAGTCTCAGGCAGAGTGGTAAGTAATTAACCGCTTTGCTGAACTCTTGGATAGATAATTACCCTGAGAAGGCTGGCTGATGGGCTATAACCCCGATACTGCAACGTTTTGGGAAGTTGGAACATTATTTGCTGAAAGCTGGAGGATAAATAATAACTAGAGAAGGTACGAACGGTTCTCCTGCGACCAGGCAACTATTCCAAGTGCAGACTGAGCCACACCGGACCTTCCTTAAGCGAGCCTGCTGACGGAGAGAACCGCAATGCCCCAATCAATTGAAACCTTCTATGAAGTGATGCGACGTCAGGGGATTACGCGTCGTAGTTTTCTGAAGTACTGCAGTCTGACTGCAGCGGCACTGGGTCTGGGGCCAGCGTTTGCGCCCAGAATTGCCCATGCGATGGAAACGAAGGAGCGAACCCCGGTTATCTGGGTACACGGTCTGGAGTGTACCTGTTGTTCTGAGTCCTTTATCCGTTCAGCGCATCCGTTGGTTAAAGATGTGGTGTTGTCGATGATCTCTCTCGACTACGATGACACGCTGATGGCGGCCGCCGGTCATCATGCAGAAGCCGCACTGGAAGAAACCATTCAGAAGTATAAAGGTAAATATATTCTTGCGGTGGAGGGCAATCCACCACTCAACGAGGATGGTATGTTCTGTATCGTCGGTGGCAAGCCATTTCTCGATCAGCTTAAGCATGCCGCTAAAGATGCCGCTGCCGTAATCGCCTGGGGCTCCTGCGCTTCCTGGGGCTGTGTTCAGGCTGCCCGGCCCAATCCAACACAGGCGGTACCGATCCATAAAGTGATTACCGATAAACCCATTATCAAAGTACCGGGTTGTCCGCCGATTGCAGAGGTGATGACCGGTGTTATCACCTATATGCTGACCTTTGGCCGTCTGCCTGAACTGGATCGTCAGGGACGTCCGAAGATGTTCTACAGTCAGCGGATCCATGATAAATGCTATCGCCGTCCTCACTTTGACGCGGGTCAGTTTGTTGAGCAGTGGGACGATGAAAGTGCCCGCAAAGGCTACTGTCTCTATAAGGTGGGCTGTAAGGGGCCGACCACCTATAACGCCTGTTCTACGGTTCGCTGGAACGAAGGCACCTCATTCCCGATTCAGGCCGGACATGGCTGTATCGGTTGTTCTGAAGATGGCTTCTGGGATAAGGGCTCATTCTATGACCGGCTCAGCAACATTCCGCAGTTTGGGATTGAGAAAAATGCCGATGAGATCGGTATGGCTGTTGCGGGAGGCGTGGGTGCTGCAGTAGCCGCTCATGCAGCGGTTAGCGCTATTAAGCGGGCTCAGCACAAAGGAGATCAGGAATAATGAATACCCCGATGAATGAGAAAGATCTTGATAACTCCGGTCGTCGTATTGTGGTTGATCCGGTTACCCGGATTGAAGGGCATATGCGTTGTGAAGTGAACGTTGATGAAAATAATGTTATTCGTAACGCTGTCTCTACAGGGACTATGTGGCGTGGTCTGGAAGTGATTCTGAAAGGGCGTGATCCCAGGGATGCCTGGGCGTTTGTAGAGCGGATCTGTGGCGTCTGCACCGGCACCCATGCACTGACCTCGGTGCGCGCAGTGGAGGACGCGTTGGGAATTCAGATCCCTCTGAACGCTCACCTGATTCGTCATCTGATGGATAAGACTCTGCAGGTGCATGATCATATTGTGCACTTCTATCACCTGCACGCTCTTGACTGGGTTAATCCGGTTAATGCGCTCAAGGCTGATCCAGTGGGCACGTCTGAACTGCAGAAGATGGTATCGCCGCATCACCCAAAATCAAGTCCGGGTTATTTTAAAGATGTACAGACCCGTCTTAAGAAGTTTGTGGAAACCGGTCAGCTGGGGCTGTTCTCCAATGGTTACTGGGATAATCCGGCTTATAAATTGCCGCCGGAAGCCGATCTGATGGCGGTGGCTCACTATCTGGAAGCCCTCGATCTGCAGAAAGATATTGTTAAGATTCACACCATCTTCGGCGGTAAAAACCCCCATCCTAACTTTATGGTGGGGGGCGTTGCCTGTGCGATCAATATCGATGGTGTGGGTGCGTCTGGGGCACCGGTGAATATGACCTCCCTCAACTTTGTGTTGCAGCGGATTCAGGAAGCTCAGGCGTTTACCAAGAATGTTTATCTGCCCGATGTGCTGGCGGTTGCCGGAATCTATAAAGACTGGCTGCATGGTGGCGGTCTGGCATCTCAGAATGTTCTTTCCTACGGTACCTACCAGAAAGTGCCCTATGATAAATCCTCCGAGCTGCTTCCGGCGGGCGCCATTGTTAATGGTAACTGGAACGAAGTGCACGAAGTGGATGTGCGCGATCCGGAGCAGATTAAAGAGTTTGTTGATCACTCCTGGTACACCTACGAGGGGGGTAAGAAGGGGCTGCATCCATGGGATGGCGAAACAGCACCTAAATTTGAGCTGGGGCCTAATACGGTGGGCACCCGTACCAATATTAAAGAGATCGATGAATCGGCGAAATACTCCTGGATCAAAGCGCCGCGCTGGAAGGGTCATGCGATGGAGGTGGGGCCGCTGGCGCGTTACATCGTCGCCTATGTTTCCGGTAAAGAGTATGTGCAGGAGCAGGTTAACCGTTCACTGTCGGCGTTCAATCAGAACACCGGTCTCGATCTGGGGCTGAAACAGTTCCTGCCATCCACTCTGGGGCGTACTCTGGCGCGGGCGTTGGAGTGCGAGCTCTGCGTCGATACCATGCTGGATGACTGGCATCAACTGGTGGGCAATATCAAAAACGGGGACAGCTCTACTGCGAATGTGGAGAAGTGGGACCCGGCCAGCTGGCCGAAGGAAGCGATGGGGGTCGGTACCAATGAAGCCCCCCGTGGTGCTCTGGGTCACTGGATTAAGATCAAAGATGGCAAGATCGAAAACTATCAGGCGATCGTTCCGACCACCTGGAACGGTTCTCCGCGTGATGCGGAGGGCAATATCGGTGCATTTGAAGCTGCCCTGATGAATACGCCGATGGAGCGTCCCGATGAGCCGGTCGAGATACTGCGCACCCTGCACAGCTTTGACCCCTGTCTGGCCTGTTCTACCCATGTGATGTCAGCAGATGGGCAGGAACTGACTAAGGTAAAAATCCGCTAAAAACCCGATGCCCGTGGTCTGCGCTGCGGGCGTGCTGGAGGTATGCTATGGAAACAATAAAACAGAGAAAGCAGACGGCGGTGTATGTGTATGAGGCGCCGCTACGCTTATGGCACTGGGTTACCGTTTTTTCGATTATCACACTTTGTATTACCGGCTATTTTATCGGTTCACCGTTGCCGACAATGCCGGGGGAGGCCAGTGATCATTTTCTGATGGGGTATATCCGCTTTGCTCACTTCACGGCGGGCTATATCGTTGCCGTTGGCTTCCTGGGACGGATCTACTGGGCATTTGTTGGCAACAGTCATGCCCGGGAGCTGTTTCTGGTGCCGATATTCAGTGGTAAATGGTGGAAAGAGGTAGGGCACGAGATACGCTGGTATCTGTTTCTGGAGAAAACGCCGAAGAAATATATTGGCCATAATCCGTTGGGGCAGCTGTCGATGTTCTGCTTCTTCGTCGTGGGGATCAGCTTTATGATCATCACCGGCTTTGCGCTCTATGCCGAGGGGCTGGGGCGGGGCAGCTGGGCGGATACCCTGTTTGGCTGGGTAGTTCCGCTGATGGGGCAGAGCCAGGATCTGCATACCTGGCATCATCTGGGGATGTGGTATCTGATAATCTTCGTCATGATGCACGTTTATGTCGCCATTCGTGAGGATATTATGTCCCGTCAGAGTCTGATATCCACCATGATTGGTGGTTGGCGAATGTTTAAGGATGATAAGCCGGACTGAGTCTGGCAGATAACTTCGATGGTGTGTTTGCCGGGGCTATGCTCCGGCATTTTTATCCCGGCTCGCGATGTCGGAGGTCTTGATGCAACGTTTACGTTTTCATGGGCGCCGTCCGGAGCATCCGGGTGGTTTTCTTGAACGCTGTTACCTTAATCCGTTAAAAATCAGTCAGTCTCAACTGGCAAAAGAGCTGGGGATCTCCCGGCGAAGAGTTAACGAGATAGTTAACGGACAAAGAGCGATTACCGCAGATACCGCTTTACGTCTGGCGCACTTTTTTCATACCTCTCCGATGTTCTGGCTGGAGAAGCAGCAGCTTTGGGAGCTCTATCAGGTCGGCCGGGACTAGATTGAGCTGATTTAACCACTTAATTCAATAACTGGAAGTTTACTTTTCACTTTGCTTGCTGCTTACCACTGTAACCCCCTCTGTAACACCCCTGATATGGCGCTTAGCCGTAAGACTCTGAGTTGGCATAAAGCTTGTAGTTCTAAAGTCAGTCCCGCTTAACCGTGGACACTTCTAAAACAGTAATGATGTGAGGGACAGATGTCTGAATCGATATCCCGGACGGAATCTGAGCTGAGAGTGATGATCCTCGGAATCGGTAACCTGCTTTGGGCCGATGAGGGGTTTGGTATCCGTGTTGTTGAGACTCTGCATGAACGTTATCGCTTCCCTGAGAATGTCGAACTGATGGATGGTGGCACTCAGGGGATCTATCTGGTGCAGCATGTGCAGCGCTGTGATCTGCTGCTGGTGTTTGATGCAATCGACTATGGTCTTGAGCCGGGAGCCATGAAGGTCATTCATGGCGACGATGTGCCCAAATTTATGGGGGCAAAGAAGATGAGCCTGCATCAGACCGGTTTTCAGGAAGTACTGGCGATGGCGGAGTTCACCGGTGATTATCCGCAGCATCTGCTGCTGATCGGGGTGCAGCCCGTTGAACTGGAGGATTTCGGCGGTAGTTTGCGGCCCGCGGTTCAGGCGCAGGTCGACCCCGCTATCCGTATCGCACTCGATTATCTTGACTCATTTGGTATCCATCCTAAGAAGCGCGATCAGCCGTTGCCACCGCAGGAACAATTAGCGCCCTCCGAATTACAGCAACGCCGCTATGAGGAGGGACGTCCCTCTGAAGATGATGCCTGTCGCCGTGGTGATGGGCGTTTTCTGAAACAGAGATCCGTTAAAGAGCGCAGTCACTGATGTGCATCGGTATTCCTATGCAGGTACTTCGCTGTGACGGATTTGTGGCACTGTGCGAGGCTGAGGGAGAGCAGCAAACGGTTGATATGAGCCTGGTGGGGGAGTTGCCCCCGGGCAGCTGGGTGCTGGTGTTTCTCGGTGCTGCCCGTGAGCAGATCACGGAACAGCGCGCCAGAGAAACCGCGGATGCGATCAGTGCGCTGCACAGTGTTATGCGGGGTGAAGCCGTTGATATGGATTCACTGTTTGCTGACCTGATTCAGAGCGAGCCACAACTGCCTGAACACCTGCAGATAACGACAGAGGAGCAATAGAGGCATGACTGCGTTGATAGACCGTTTAACTGAACAACTGGGATATCCATTACTGGATCAGGCCAGCTTTGACGACTTTATTCAGGATCAGCCATTTTCGGTGCTGTTCTTTACTGAGGATCCGGCACGCTTTCCCGAATCCCTCGATGTCGCTGTGATCCTGCCGGAACTGCTGAAACAGTTTCCTCAGCTTACCCCGGCGGTGATCAGTCGTGATGCCGAAAGGTCATTACAGGGACGCTATAACTTTACCGTCTGGCCGACGCTGGTGCTGTTAAAGCAGGGGCGTTATCTGGGGGCTATCAGCAAGGTGCAGGACTGGGATCTCTATCTCAGGGATATTGAGTCTCTGCTGCAGCGGGAACCCGGCCGTAATCCCGGCATCGGTATTCCCGTTGTGGTGAATCCGGACCAGACCCAGTCGTGCGGCTAAAAAAGACAGACTATAAAGTCAGACTGAAAAGACAGACTGAAAAGACAGGACAGAGAGTATGAACCAGGGTGATATTCCACTGATCAATATGCCGGTTGGCCCCGGCAGTCAGTCAAACGCTGAAGACAGTGTAGTGCTGGACTATATGCCGATGCCAAAAGAGATGCATACCTATGATATCCCGATGTTGCCAGAAGCTGAGCTGTTGGAGAGCTGTCCTGAGACGCTGGAACTGCTGGATAAACTTCAACAGCAGCTGGATGCTTATACACCGGAAAGAGCGGTTATCAGTCTGGGACTGGAAAAGCTCTCCGAAGCCGGGCTGGATCTGATCAATCAGATTCTGGGCGAGGGGGAGGTCAGCCTGATCTGTAAGACTGATGATCAGGATTGCCTGGAGGTGCATGCTCAGGAAACCGTATTAGCAGGGGTATGGCGGCTGCGCTATCTCAATGCAGATTCACATCTGATTAAGGAAACCCTGGAGATTGCGGATGTTCCTTCTGTTGCGCGTCGCTATGGATTTTCTCAGGCAACTCCGCTGGCGGTAGAAGCGGCTCAATGGCCTGCCGGTATTTTAAATGCACCACCGGTGCTGATTGAGCTGCAGCATAAAAGTGAATGCTATCAACCGGGTGATGAGCCCCACGTGATCAATCTGTCTCTGTTACCATTTTCCCCAGCGGATCATCAGTTACTGGATCACTATCTGGGATCGGGGTCGCTGGTGGTGTTATCACGGGGTTATGGTAACTGCCGCATCAGCAGTACCGGTGTCTGCCCCATATGGCGGGTGCAGTATTTCAACTCAACGGATCAGCTGATTCTCGATACCCTGGAAGTGGTTGAGATGCCCGCTGTCGTCTGTGCCGCCCCGGAAGACCTGCAGGATAGTGCTCTGCGACTGCAAGAGATAAGAGAGGTCTTGATCTGATGAGTGTTGAACCGGGACAGAAATTTGAAGGCAGCTATCTGGGACAGAACGACCAGCTCAGTGACGCGACCAGTCTGGAATGCAAAATCTGCTGGTATGTTTATGATCCCGGGAACGGGGATGATATCTGGCAGATCGCGCCAGGAACGCCGTTCAGTCAGCTACCGGAGCACTGGCGTTGCCCAATATGTGATGGCGATAAAGATCAGTTTATGGTGCTGGATAGCTGAGGTTTAAAACAGATGGTGGATATCGGTCTAATTGAATCCCGCTATGTTGAGATTCTTCATACCCGTATGGAGGGAGTGGCAGTAGTTAACCAGAAACTCCAGGTAAAGACATTGGGGTTTCAGTCGCTGGAAAATGAGCAGTTGGGTGTACTGATCACCCCCTGGTTTATGAATCTGATGCTACTGCCGGAAACTGACCAGCAATGGACTGAACGGGAGGCAGGCAGTAAAACTGTTCGTCATCTTCCCTCCGGGCCCTATGAGTTTATTCTGGGGTGGGATGAGGTTTTAGGTGGTTATGGCATGTGTGCACTGTTCTCTCCTATGTTTGAGTTTCGCGATCAGGCTGCTGCTGTTGCTACCGCAGGGGAGGTGATCAAGGCGCTGTTTGAACCCGATAATTTTGCGCCTACTGATCGACAGCGACAGCTGAGTGTTTCTGATCCGTTGATGAAAACCGCAGAGGCGACAGATACGACAAGGGTAGCCGATGCTTCTCAGGCCCCCATCGATGAGGACGAAGCGATCAGGCTGAGTCGCCGCCAGTTTCTGACCGGCGGGTGTAACACAACCGGCCGGTATTCGGGATATGGCTGATATTGCTGGACACATTACTGTCTCGCTGGACTGGAATGAGGGCAGAATTTCAACACTGAGTTTAAGCTCAAGTCGCCCGGCGCAGATGGGACGCTTATTTCAGGGCCGAACGGTTGTCGAGGTTGCGCGGATGATCCCCCTGCTGTTTACGGCTTGCAGTGTGGCTCAGCGACTGGCCTTTACAGAGGCTGTCGAGAACTGCCGTGGCGTTGTAGTTGCCAGCGAGGTAAGCAGGGGGCGTCGGCTATTGTTGCAGGTAGAAAACTGCCGCGAGCTGTTGTTCAGACTGCTGAGAGACTGGGTAGCGGCTGATCCCGGTCAGTCACTTATATTGCAGCAGATCCAGGGGATTTTAAGCAGATTGTTGAACCGCTGGGATTACCTGTTACAGCCACTGAAAAGAGGCGGTTTGAATGGCGATCAGGTTCGGCAACTGTCAACGCTGCTGGAGCAGGAGCGCAAACAGATTGCCGATCAGTTAACCGGGATGCTGACACCGTTACTGGGGATGCCTGTCGCGAGTTTCCAGCGCTGGCTGGACAGAATCTCCCCTGAGCATGGCTTCAATGCTCCGCTGCTGGAGCCGATCATGCATCTTCACCATGATTTTTCGGCAGTGACGCTCGGGCCGGATCTGCAACCACTGCCTGACTTGCAACAGAGGCAACAGCAGCAGATACTTGAAGCTGCTGCTGCAGAGGTGCAGCAAACATTATTTTGCTCTACGCCACGCTGGCAGGGCGAGTGTTGTGAAACAGGCAGTTACAGTAATTATCGTTATGAGTTACAGCACTTTAGGCAGCAGGGGTGGCATGAACTGAGTTGCCGTTATGCCGCAATGTTGATACAGCTGAGTCAGGTCCCCGGGTTGATTAATGCTGATGGCAGCGCTGAAATAACAGAGTCTGCCGGTGGTAATGCTAATAGCAACGCTGATGGTATTGGTCCCGGTATTGGTATGGGCATCGTCGCGACATCCCGCGGGCAGTTGCTGCATCGGGTAGTGATGATGGGGGAAAGAATTTTGAGTTATCACATTCTCGCACCGACTGAGTGGAACCTTCATCCCCGTGGACTGGTAGCGACAAAGTTGCAGGGTGTCAGAATTGAAACCGACTCCCAGGCGCTGTCACTGGGGCGGACGATGCTACTGCTGGCGGACCCCTGTGTTGCTTTCGATATCACTTTGAACCGATGGGAATCTGTCTGAATGCATGAGATGTCGATCTGCGAAGGGATCATTCAGGTATTGGAAGAGCAAGCGGCCAGTCAGCACTATCAGCGTGTGAAAACGGTCTGGCTTGAGATCGGCCCTCTGGCGATGGTTGAGAACGATGCCTTACGGTTTTGCTTTGATGCCGTCACCCGCAACAGTCTGGCTGAGGGCGCCCGGTTAGAAATAATCGAGTTACCCGGGCTGGCATGGTGTCTGGAGTGTGCCAGGTCTGTCACTATAACAAAGCGCTATGATGCCTGTAGTGAGTGTGGCAGCTATCAGCTGCAGGTCACTCAGGGCGAAGAACTAAGAATAAAAGAGTTAGAGGTGGAATAACCATGTGTACAGTTTGCGGTTGCAGTGAAGGCGAGGTTTCAATCGAGGGACACCAGCAGCATCATGGACATTCACACGATGATCATCAACACCATCATCACAGCCATCCCGAGGAAGACGAGCATCAACACAGCCACACTGACTCAGTGGTCGTTGCCGAGGGTAGTAACCTGCATTTTGGTCAGGGCGCTGCCCATGCGCACGCTCCCGGCTTAAGTCAGAGCCGTATGGTGCAGATTGAGCAGGATATTCTTGGTAAAAATGATCGCTATGCCGGGCAAAACCGGCAGCGTTTCGACGCCATGAATCTGTTTGCGCTTAATCTGGTGTCCAGTCCCGGCTCAGGAAAAACCTCATTGCTGACGGCGAGTATCGAGAAAATCAAGGGCCGCTGCCCGGTTGCGGTGATTGAGGGCGATCAGCAGACCGCTAATGATGCCGACCGGATACGTGCAACCGGCGTCGAGGCGGTACAGGTGAATACCGGTAAAGGCTGCCATCTGGATGCCCATATGGTTGGTCATGCGATGGAGCGATTCACTGATCTTTCCGGCGGCATACTGTTTATTGAGAATGTCGGTAATCTGGTTTGTCCCGCCGCATTTGATCTGGGTGAAGCCCATAAAGTGGCGATTCTCTCGGTTACTGAAGGGGAGGATAAACCCCTTAAATACCCTGATATGTTTTATGCCGCCGATCTGATGGTGCTGAATAAAACCGATCTGCTGCCCTATCTGGATTTCGATGTCGGGCAATGCATCGCTGCGGCAAAACAGGTCAATCCTGATATTGAAGTGATTCAGGTATCCGCCCGTTCCGGTGAAGGCATGGACGATTGGCTGAGCTGGATTGAGCAACGCCGGGTTGCCCGAATCCGAAAGCGAATTGAACAGCTGAATAGCCAGATCTCGCTGCTGCAGGAGATGGTATAAATATGCAGAACCCAAAACGGCCGACAGTACTCTGCGTTGATGATGAGGTTCGCTCACTGGAAACACTGGAACGAACGCTGGATGAGGAGTTTGATGTTCTGACTGCCAGCGGCGCAGAAGACGCCCTGAAGATCCTCGAGGAAAACCGGGTAGAAGCGATTCTGTGCGATCAGCGAATGCCCGGAGTGACGGGGGTTGAATTTCTCACTGAGGTGCGGCGGCGCTGGCCTGAACCGGCACGTCTGATACTCTCCGGCTATACCGATTCTGAGGATATCATCCGCGGTCTGAACGACGCGGGGATCTATCAGTATATTACCAAGCCCTGGCACCCGGATAATCTGCTGATGGTGGTGCGCAACGCCTGCAAACTGTGTCAGTTACAGAATGAAAATGAGTTGCTGACCATGGAGATGCGTCTGACCTCAGAGCAGGTGGAACGCAATATCAACCATAAGAAAGCACTGCTGAAATCCGGCTTTAAGATGGATGAGATCCGGCGTAGCGCGAACAGTCCGCTGAATCAGCTATGTGAGCAGGCTGCCCGCTTTTCCCCCTTTGATGTTTCCGTGCTGATCACCGGTCCTTCCGGCACCGGTAAAGAGTTATTTGCCCGGGCGCTGCATTACAACAGCCTCCGGGCCGATAAGCCCTTTGTGGTTGAGAACTGTGGCGCGATGCCAGATGAGCTGCTGGCCTCTGAGCTGTTTGGCCATAAGAAGGGCTCTTTCACCGGAGCGATCTCTGATCATATGGGGATGTTTGAACAGGCCGATGGTGGCACTATCTTTCTTGATGAGATCGGCGAAATCACCCCGGCGTTTCAGGTCAAACTACTGAGGGTTTTACAGGAGCGTGAGGTCCGCCCTCTGGGGGATTTTCAGCGCCGTAAGGTCGATGTCAGGGTGATCGCGTCTACCAACCGGGATCTGGAAGAGGAGGTGCGTGCCGGACGCTTTCGTCAGGACCTCTATTTCCGGCTGGCCGAGGTCACTCTGACGCTGCCGGAGCTGGCACAGCGCAAAGT
Source organism: Amphritea pacifica (assembly GCF_016924145.1). Lineage (GTDB taxonomy): Bacteria > Pseudomonadota > Gammaproteobacteria > Pseudomonadales > Balneatricaceae > Amphritea > Amphritea pacifica. Next base: position 64,755 of record NZ_JAFFZO010000013.1, read on the forward strand.
GGATATCCCAATGCTGGCGCAGGGATTTCTGGATAAAGCGATGGCAGAGTTTGATAAGCCGGTAAAAGGGTTTACCGGTGAAGCACTGGCCTGCATGCAATCGTATTGCTGGCCGGGTAATGTCCGGGAGTTACAGAATGAAGTTCGTCGGATGCTGGTATTGTCCGATGGCGATTATCTTGGTGCCGATCTGCTGTCCCCCCGGGTGTTGAGGGCTGCGCCGCAGGAGGAAGGGGGCGAACTGGAACTGCTGGCGGGGCTGGATGGCAGCCTGAAGGATCGTATCGAAACCCTGGAAAAACGTATTCTCAGAGAAACCCTGATCCGTAACCGCTGGAATAAAAGCCAGGCGTCCAGAGAGCTGGGGCTTTCCCGGGTGGGCTTAAGAGCGAAACTCGAGCGTTATCAGTTGGAGCGCACAACGGTTGCTCAAAGCCCGGAGAAACATCAATAGCAAAACCCTCTCACGAGGGTTTTGCTATAGTCGTAACTGCTTCGTTACAGTGCTTTTTAACCCAATTCAGCAGCAACGGGTCAGGCCAATGGTTGCAAATCCACCCCTTTTGGCTTTTTCCAGTGCAGCTTCTTCTCTATAGCGTCAATCATCGCACCAGCGACATCGATATTGGTGGCGCTCTCTATCCCCTCAAGTCCGGGTGAGGAGTTCACCTCCAGCAGCAGAGGCCCTTTTCTGGAGCGAATGATATCGACTCCCGCTACTCTCAGCCCCAGCGTTTTGGCCGCCAGGAGAGCGAGTTTCTTCTCCTCGGGGGTTATCTTAACCAGGCGGGCACTTCCGCCCTGATGGATATTGGCACGAAACTCTCCTGGCGCTGCCACCCGTTCGATAGACGCCACAATCTTACCGTCGATCACAAAGCAGCGCAGATCTTTACCATCAGCTTCCTTTATAAACTCCTGAACCAGCAGGTTAGCCCGTAGGGATTTGATCGCATTGATTACCGATTCAGCTGCTTTACGGGTTTCCGCTAGCACCACACCACGTCCCTGAGTCCCTTCCAATAGCTTCACAATCAGCGGCGCACCACCGACCATCTCTATAAGGTCTGTGGTATCGATTGGCGAGTTAGCAAAGCCGGTAGTGGGAATATCAAGGCCATTTTTTTGCAGTAACTGCAGTGAGAACAGTTTATCGCGGGACTGAGTAATGGCGATTGAGCCGTTGAGAGTTGCTACCCCAAGGCTTTCAAAATGGCGTGTCAGGGCACAGCCATAAAATGTCATGCTCGGGCGTATGCGGGGGATGATCGCATCCAGGTCATTTAATACCGTGCCACCACGATAGTGAACCTCCGGTTGCTCCCTGTCCATTTTCATATAGCACTGCTTGATGTTAAGAAACATCATCTCATGGCCACGGGCTTCGCCGGCCTCAATAATCCGCTGGTTACTATACAGATCAGGATTACTGGCCAGTAGTCCGATTTTCAGACCGCTGGATTTGGTTTCTGTGACATCGTAGATTCTTTTCGCTTCTTCGATGGTCAGATTACCCTGACAGAAACTGGAAGAGGGATTGACGAGAATACCCTCCATCGCTTCCCTGCCAAGCAGCATCCGGTAGCCCATACTGTCCCGGTTGGTCAGTGTCAGCTCAATTTCCCAGATATCGCCACCGAGTTTCAGGGGAACGCGAATGACATAACGCTTCTCTGCATCTCCACTTGAGCTTTTCACTGTTCGGCGGTCAATCACCTTCGCTTCACATCTGACAGTGACCTTCAGATTTTTTTGCAAAGGGTGCATATCAAAGGAAACCCAGGGGTTGCCGTCCCGCTTAAATGGCTGGATGTTCACCGCATGTACCGAAGAGGTTTTAGCACCAGAGTCAACACGGGCTTTAATAGCCGGGATGCTAAGACTGGGGAACGCACACCACTCTTCACTGCCGACAACAATCATTTCGTTAAGGTTCATCTGCAAAGCCTGATAGGGGAAGGGGGTCACCTTCCATTACTGAATTGGCCCGCAAATGTACTACTTTTATATGACTGGGTGAAGTCAGAAAGAGGGATTTTAGATGCAAAAAAAAGCCCTGCATCAGCAGGGCTTTAAAGGGAACTAAGTGAAATTTACTTAGTTAATTTAGATACTTCAGCCATCGCTTCTTCACTTGCTGATTTAGCCAGCTCAGTGAATGCTTCGCCTTGTGCTTTCAGCAGCTCGAACAGAGTTGTGTTAGCTTCAACGTTGAATTTAACAACGTCTTCAGGGGTTTTCAGTTCTTTAGCTTTCTCAGCTTCAGTCTTGAAGAAAGCAGCCAGGTCTTCGCCAGCTTTTTTCTGCAGCTCAACAGACTTAGTGATAGTCGCAGCCTGCATCTCCATCAGAGATTTTACAGATTCGAATGATTTGGTGAAGTCGATTGTGTTAGTCATGGTGGTTCTCCAGTAAATTATGTTGCAGTGCACAATGAAGTCTATTGTAGGGATCTCAGCAGGGAAGTCAAATCTTTTTTTGTGCAGTGCACAAAAGCATGCAATGGCTGGCCTCTGTTTTGCCCGGATATAAAAAAACCCGGTAGCGTTCACTACCGGGTTTCTCAGAGGCGATTCGCTATTAACTAGCCAGTTTCTTGATTTCAGCCATTGTCTCTTCGCCAGACTCTTTAGCCAGAGCGCTGAATGCTTCGCCCTGAGTCTTCAGCAGCTCGTACAGAGCTTTGTTAGATTCAACGTTGAACTTCAGAAACTCTTCTGGAGTTTTCAGTTCTTTAGCTTTCTCAGCTTCACCTTTGAAGAAAGCAGCCAGCTCTTCAGCGGACTTCTTCTGCAGTTCAACGGTTTTAGTCAGTGTAGAGGTTTGCAGACCCATCAGAGTCTGAGCAGATTCGAAAGGCTTTTTGAAATCAAAAGTTGTGTTGATCATCGTAGTCTCCGTTAGGTTATGATGCGGTGCACAATGGAAACTATTTTAGTTGAAAAAGTAACACCGTCAAGTCTTTTGTGCGGCGCACAAAAAAATATTTATCGGATGCAGATTAGCAGCCTGAGATGACTGTTTGGTGACAGGAAGAATAAAGGGGCGTGACCGTTCAAGGGACTGCCGTTATTATTGATGGGGAGGGTAACAGCAGAGGGAATAATCTGGTCATCAGAGCGGAGGCCCAGGCTAGTCATCCAGACCGAGTGCCTGTTTCAGTTGCTCTATCACCTTAGTTGACAGCCGGTTTATCCGTATCGAGTTGCTGTTTGGGTCAAACTCAATTTCACTGTTACTGTTCAGCGTCCCAAGAGAGCGCCGGGAAAAATCCAGTTGCCAGTTGTCCATCTTTGCTTTTACCTGAGTATAGGCATTGATGGTGCTGGTATGGGGCTGAAACTCCTGACTGACCTGATAGTTTTCGGAATTAGCGAATTTGCTGAAGCTGCCGCTGGCCTGTTGTGCCTGTTCAGGAGGCATGTGGCTGTCAAAGATTTTTTCAACATCAGGCAGGTAGGCGGACTGTTTATCATCGCGTTGACGGGAAAGGTAACTGACGACATCCTCAACAATCTCTTCCTGTTTTTCCTGCAACTGATAATGGCGGCAGAAATCTTCGCTTGCCTTGATCAGGTCAGAAGTGGATTTCTTCGAGGGCACGACATCGGTGCACCCCAGGGCGTTGGAAAAATAGTGAGTAATATCGCCTTTTCGCCGCGAGCCAATAAAACTCAGATAGCTGTCGCTGCCCTCCTTATAGGTAGTGATGTTGATCTTGGCGGCCTGATGCAGTTTTTCCAGATCAACTTCGATCACTTTGGTTGGGTTGAGTTCCTGATCAAAGGCAACACCGGTTTTATCGCCAACCAAACCGATCAGCAGATAATCAAATACATCTGATGAATAGTAGATGAAGATCACATAGCCGCCTGTTGCCGCACGGGCGGAGGGCTGCTGCAGTGACGCTGCCAGCTGGGCCAGGGCCTGATCGCAGAGGTTCAGAAAACTCGTTTCATCCGGAGTACTGTCGATAAATTTTTTGAATCCTGAGATAAAGGGGTAACCTTCACTGTTTTCATCATTAAAAGAACCATGGGTCAGTGCTGCACGACGTCCATAGGCTGATACCAGTGCATTGAATAGTTGTTGTGCCATTGGATCATTTACGTTTATAGCACCACCCTTGTCACTGATGGTCGCTACGCTGTCGTCGACTTCTTTTATCAGTTCACGGATAGCGAGAAATTTAAGATCCATAGCAGCAGTTTCCGATGATATTAATGTAACAGTAAACTCAGGAGTCAGTCCGGGCTTATTTCAGAGGTGGGCTAGTGTAGCCTATTGGCCGTTGTGGTCAAATATCCGGTGCGGTTTCCCTCTCCATTTGGATAAGCGTGATCAGTGCCTCTTGCCTGTTGTCACCGCAGTGCTCTTCAGCCGCTTGAAATGCCCGGCACAGCGATGGGTAGTCAGTGCTGTTCCAGATGGTGCAGTTAAAAGATTTATCCAGATTGACACAGGGAACCCCCGCTGGTTTGCCATTGGGCATATTCGGAATCGGAGTGCTGATCTGGGGGGCGATACAGCAGGCGCCACAGCCTGAACGACATTTCATATAGCGATATTATCCTGTGAGTAAACCGCTATAATAGCGCATCAGAGCCAATAAATGCCCCACGAAAAGGTTAAATCCTATGGCGCTTAAGCCAACCATCTATAAAGTTGAACTCCAGTTAAGTAATACGGACCGCCACTGCTATGAAACCTGCCATCTGACCCTGGCACAGCATCCCTCAGAAACATTACAACGGATGATGGTGCGCCTGCTGGTCTATGGCATTAATTATCACCCGGATCTGAGTTTTACCCGGGGGTTGTCCAGCACTGATGAGCCGGAACTCTGGCAGGTGGGGCCTGACGGAATGGTTGAGCACTGGATAGAGTTGGGGCAGGCATCACCCGAACGGTTACGAAAAGCGGTAAGCCGTGCACCTAAAATCTCGCTGTATGCCTACGGCAGGGAGGTGGATATCTGGTGGGACAAACAGGGGCGGCAGATTAATGAGTTGCCCAAGGTTCAGGCCTGGCGTTTTCATGATAGTGACGTTACCCGGCTTGATGATTTTGTCAGCCGGAGTATGCAGCTTTCACTGACCATCAGCGATGGGGAGTTGTTTCTCAGTGATAATATCAATCATCTGAGTTTGAGGGTCAGTTCTTTAAGCTAACGGTTTGAATTTAAATATATTTTCGGTGACAGTCTTGATCTGAAAGAGGGGAGGGTCCGGGCCCACCTGCAAGGGTCAGGCTCTGCTGGAAAGAACCTAGCGTCGGTATATAGAGGGGCCCGGATATAGTTCAGTGTATACTGTTTTAATCGTGGTGCAATTTATCCAGATCAAAGGAGTTTGAGAAAATACTCAAACTGGGTAATGGTAGGAGGATTAAATAATCACTAAATTGATTATGATTTTCAGGATATTCCACCATCATTTACTTAAAATTGGGTAAACAGATCTGTTTTAGCCGGTTTTACCCATGCTTTCAATCATCTTCATCTCTTGCGCTGAGAAGCCTGCTTTTATTCTTACTTCGTGATTGAAAGGACCTTTTAACGGCCCCTTCATATATTTCCACAGTAGATCGATAAAGGTTTTATCCGGATCCAGTTGACGTTGTTGGCATTGGTGATGATACCAGCGGGTGCCGGAACTGACATGGCCGACCTCTTCGTTGGCAATCATGGTGAGGATATCAACCATTTTTTTATCGCCTAACTGGTCAAACCTTTGAATGGTTTTTGGCACTACATCCAGGGCGCGGGCTTCAAATACCCGGTGAACGATCCCCATCCTTTCGAGCATATCATCGGCGGTGTCGACCGCCATGCTCCAGAGTTCACCATGGGCTTTAAAACTGCCGTAGTCATAACCCATCTCTCTCAGACGACCACGCAGCGCGATAAAATGGTTGGCTTCCTCGCCAGCACACTGCATCCAGTCTGCGTAAAACGCTTCGGGCATTCCCCGGTAACGGTAGACCGAATCCAACGCCAGATTAACCGCAGTCAGCTCAATGTGGGCGAGGGCGTGGATCAGCGCTGCGCGCCCCTCCTCTTTACCAAACTTACGTTTGTTGACTTCAGAAGGAGCGACTATTTCCGGTTTATCCGGCTGACCGGGCTGATTCAGTTGCTCTGGTTCATCGCCTTCGCGCCACTCCAGTTCACCGGCATTCCAGCGGCTGACGGTTTGCCGTGTCAGTTCGATCTTCAGATCAGGATCTGCTGTGAGGAACGCTTGTTTTGTGTGCTTGTATAAGTTCTGCACTTAAATTACCGCCGGGCTGATGAAAACGGCAGTCATTGTACCTTTTGCAGGCCCGGCAGTGGAGGGCAAAGCGTTTTTTTATGATCTGTATCCTGAACGCAACCGGTAGCCCGGGTTTGCAAACTGAGTTGCGATAGCTGAGTTACCGTGTTACCAGTCTCCGTATGATCGTCGATGGTGGAACCTGCGGTTGTCATGATGACGGTAGATTTTTCTGTGCTGGTGTGAATGTCTGTCAGAATGATATCTGTGACCGGGTTCAACAACGTAAGAATGAGAGTAGCGTCCCGGGATCACAATGGTTGAATATGATCTCAAATGTGATCCTGCACCGAACCGCTCAGACCTGTTATAACCCGGCCGGTGATAGCCAGACCGGTAATCCGAATGTCTGTGGTGGCGGTCATTATAACGATAAGTGCTGAGATGCTGGTCACCGATATAGAGTCGCAGATTACCGCTGTCGATTGTGATCCCGCTATGGATAGTGACCCGGCTATCAGCAGAACTGCTGAGGGGCAGACCAAACAGAGTCAGCGAGAGCATCAATACGGGTAACGTTTTTAAATTGCTCATAATATCACCTCTTTTACGGTTAAATATTAGTGCAATAAACCCTTACCTAAGCTGAACAGAGGGGGTGTGTCAGTGGATGATTTTTCAGCATAAATGTCAGTCTGATTCAGCTGTGATACATATTGCAGATGTTAAGACCCCTGTTATCTGACTACTCAGATACCATCGAAGGTATCTGAGCTAACCATTTGACTTAGCTCAGTTCTCTGTTTCCGGTTTCATATCTCGGGCACAAAGCGGGCAGGCCAGCTACCCCGCAGCGGGCGGAATAGCAGGCGCCTCAGTTTGTACCAGTAGGTGCCGAACAGGACAATAAACACACCAAAGCCAATAAAGATCACCAGTGGCAGGTTGTTGCTGTCGAGAATATTACTGCTGACAACCTTGAAGATTGCATAGATCGCATAAGAAAGGCTGGAGACCAGCATTGCCCGGCGGTCAACAAACAGGGCGGTCAGCAGAAACAGAATGAAAAACAGTAATAGTGCAATTTCGCGGTTGCTGCCTGCATCAAGCACCCCTGCATGGCTGAATAACAGGGTGGTCATCATGCCGTGGACAATCAGTGGGGATGCCAGCAGGTGAAGCCAGAATCCGCAATCACTGGCGCGCCGTTGTCGTTTGCGATCCTGTGCATCAAAGCTCATTGCCACCAGGAAAACGATCAGGCCCATCGCCGTGAAGAGTAGCTGGTGTCTGAACATATCGATGCCGACACTGCTGACCGTGGCAGCCACCAGTCCCGTCGCCACAGGTAACAGGCTGAATGGCATACGGTAACGCAGGTAGAATAGCAGCGAGCAAACGCTGAGCGTCAGAAACTGCAGGGTTGCGGTTTCAAACTGCGAGACCCCAAGTGCTTTGCTCAGAAAGTAGAGTGTCGATATGAGAATGGCGATACCTGGCAGCGCCAGCCTGCGAACCCGTACCAGCCACTCAGCAGCACCCAGAAACAGCGCTGCGGGAAGCAGCCACTGGATCTGACTGAGATGCAGTGCAGCGATAGAAAAGGCGACAAACAGAACGCCTAAGGTGATGAAAATATCGCCGAAGTTACGGATAAAGCGCAGTTGTTCTTCGCTTGTGGGTTCGTCGTTATCCTGCGCGGCACTGAACGCGATCAGTTCCTGCAGTTGTTTGTGGGAGATAATGCCGCGCTGAGCGGCTCTCTCCAGGGTCTCAATATCCACGCTGTCTCCATTCCAAATGGCGTAGCTTAGCGCTATTTTGCCAGCGGGGTAAGAGGAAGCTGGCCCGGCGGGTGGTAGTGACAGGGGATTAGCGGCGCCGGATTCCGATTTTACGGCCGATATTGGCGGGTTTGGGCAGATCCGCCTGCAGCTGTGCTATTGCATCTATCTGTTCGGTCACTCCCGCAGGAAACTCACAGCTACTACGGCTGTTCAGATCAACACACATGGCCATCTGCTCCAGAGTTGCCGCGAGGTATTCAACCCCCATATCGGTATGGGCGTACATCTCAAAGTAGAGGTGCAGGCGCTTGCTGTCGTGATCGATCAGCTGGCAGCGGATCTCAACAGGCTGATCCAGTATAACTTCGTTGTTGTAGGTAATGTGGTTCTCCAACACCATCCAGGATATTCCGGTTTGTTCAGTGACCGCTTCACTTAACCCCAACTGACTCACCAACTCTACGCCCGCCAGATCGAAAATCAGAACGTAATAGGCAACATTCATATGATTGTTGTAATCAAGCCACTCTGGTTTGATCCGGGTGCGGTAAATAATCGGTGCTTTTGGCGTCATCAGTTCAGCTTCCTGTGTGCTATTGGCTCTGTTCTGTTTCACTGTGATGTTGGGCCGCCTCTTTGAGGGCTTTCTGTTCGGCTTTCCAGATATTCAGCTCCTCATAATAAGTGTCCCAGACACAGGGAGAGCATTCGCTTTCACAACATTCGAAGTCGGCAGGTGGCGTTGGTTTCTCCCGGGTCATAACGGTAACGGGCTGGGAGGCGTTTTCTTGCTTCATATGGGTCAATGCTTTTCTGTTCGCTTTCGTTTATTCCTGACTATTTTACTATGATTATCCCTCTACGCCCATCCGATATGGGTAGGGCATAATAGGCAGGGCGCAACTTTTATACTATATGTCAGCGGTGCTTTCTGCGACAATGTGTCCCCGATTTTAAGTTGTCTCGCTGATATCTCCATGAAAAAAACCGCTCCAGGCCTGTTCTCCTACCCCCGCTACTGGGCTGAATGCTTCGGCGTCGCGCCCTTTTTGCCGACCAGTCGTCAGGAGATGGAGCAACTCGGCTGGGATAGCTGTGACATTATTATCGTGACCGGTGACGCCTATGTTGACCACCCCAGTTTCGGTATGGCGGTTATGGGGCGTCTGCTTGAGGCGCAGGGATTCAGAGTAGGTATTATCGCTCAGCCTGACTGGCGCAGCGCGGATGATTTTATGGCGCTGGGTAAGCCTAATCTCTATTTTGGTGTGACAGCCGGCAATATGGATTCGATGATCAACCGCTATACCGCCGATCTGCGGCTACGCCATGACGATGCGTATACCGCGGGTGGTAAAGGTGGCAGCCGGCCAGACCGGGCGGTTATTGTCTATAGCCAGCGCTGTAAAGAGGCCTGGAGTGATGTGCCGGTGGTGCTGGGCGGGATTGAAGCCAGTTTACGCCGCATTGCGCAGTATGATTACTGGAGCAACAAAGTCCGTCGGTCGGTATTGCTGGATGCGACCGCCGATATTCTGCTTTACGGCAATGCGGAGCGGGCGATTGTTGAACTCAGTCATGGGCTTGCTGCCGGCAAAAGTGTTGATGACCTTTGGGATCTGCGGGGTACGGTACATATCCGCCAGAAGCCACCGGCAGGCTTTGTTGAACTGGATTCAACCCGCATAGACTGGCCCGGAAATATCGACAAACTGCCAAACCCGTACGATTTCGGAAATGATCAGAGTGGCGTCGATAAGCTGCTGGATCCCACGACAAAGCGGTGCGGGGCGGATAGTTCTGTAGCTGCTAACAGTGATCAGACGCGTGATGAGGCGACACCCATTCGCATCATCCCTATGCCCCTTAAACGTAAAGAGAAACTCCAGCCGGAAACAACCTATATCCGTCTGCCATCGTTTGATAAGGTCGCTAAGGACTCTGCATTGTACGCGCATGCATCCCGGGTGTTACATCAGGAATCCAATCCGCATAATGCCCGGGCGCTGATGCAGAAGCATGGTAATCGTGAGATCTGGGTGAATCCGCCGCCCATCCCTCTTGAAACACCGGAGATGGATGGGGTATTCGGTTTGCCCTATCAGCGGGTGCCGCATCCCCGCTATGGTAAACAGAAGATCCCTGCTTACGATATGATCCGCTTCTCAATCAATATTATGCGCGGCTGTTTTGGCGGCTGTACCTTCTGTTCGATCACCGAGCATGAAGGACGGATTATCCAGAGCCGATCCCATGAATCGATTTTGAATGAGATAGCAGAGATACGGGATAAGGTACCTGGCTTTACCGGATCTATTTCTGATCTGGGGGGGCCGACCTCCAATATGTATTTCCTTAATTGTAACGATGATGAGATTCAGTCAAACTGCAGGAAACTCTCCTGCGTCTATCCTACCATCTGTAAAAACCTGGATACCGACCATAGCCGGACCACCGAGCTGTATCGCAAAGCCCGGAAAATGGAGGGGATTCACAATGTCGCGATCGCTTCCGGCCTGCGCTATGACCTGGCGGTTAAAGACCCGGAATATGTGCGTGAGCTGGTGACCTACCACGTCGGCGGTTATCTGAAAATTGCTCCGGAACACAGTGAGCAAAATACCCTCAGTAAGATGATGAAGCCGGGTATGGATACCTACTACGACTTTAAAAAGATGTTTGACCGCTTCTCTCAGGAAGCGGGCAAGAAGCAATATCTGATCCCCTATTTTATCGCCGCTCACCCGGGCTGTGAGGATGAAGATATGCTCAATCTGTCTCTGTGGCTGAAACAGAATGACGTTAAGGTGGATCAGGTACAGAATTTTTATCCGTCACCTATGTCCCTGGCGACAGCGATGTACCACTCAGAGAAAAACCCTCTGAAACAGGTGACTTATAAAAGCGAACCCCTTTATATCCCCCGGGACAAAGATCAGCGCAAGGCTCATAAAACGCTGCTGCGCTACCATGACCCTGAGAACTGGCCTGCACTGCGGGTTAAGCTGAAGGAGATGGGACGGGAAGATCTCATCGGAACCCGGCCTGGACAACTGGTGGCGCCCGCTGAGGAGCCTAAACGCCGGGAGAATGGCAGAGGGGCGGTCAAATCTGCTGACCGCCCACGGGCAGCTGTAAGAGCCGCAGTGAGAGGTAAAAAAAGCGCTGCTTCACGCCCGGCTAAAAAACGTAAAGGGGCAGGGCAAAGCAGCGTTAAAAAGCAGCAACACTGATTGTTGCTGCGGGCTGGGTGGAACTTAGTTCAGAACAGTTCGTAAGACTCCGTGATGCGGCGCTTCAGGGAACGTTCCTCCATATAGTCTTCTATCATCTGACGTTTACGGTTTCGACGTCCGCCCTTTTTTTGTCGTTCTGGTTCAGGGTTTTTAAAAAAATCGTTGTCCATCTCATCAAGAGCTTCGGTTGACAGGTCGTCCAGACGGATTTTGCTACTCATCGATAGTTACCCGGGTTGCGTTTTTTATGATGGGTAAATAAAAACCTTTAAGGGTGACGATAGCGTGACGTCTCTATTAAGCTTTGTTAACAGGGATATTACATACGGGCATGTGTTTGCCGCTGGCGATTATCGAGGCGATGTGAATGGGGGCTGGTGTCGCAACAGAGAAACTGAAAAGGGCAGCGGATGCTGCCCTTAGTCGTCGTAGAATTCACGTAGTTCGCGTTCGAGTCTGCGTTGTTCCATGAGTAGCTCTATACGTCTTCTTTTCTCAGCATCACAGCAATACTTTTTCTCTTTAGCATCGATCTCAATCTCATCATCTTCCCAGTCATCTGCTAGATCGAGAAGTTCTGTGTCTTGTTTTTCTTTCTCTGTCATGGCTCCGCTCTTCACATGCAAGTTGGCTTTAGATAGTGCTTATCAAAATTAGCCAATACTGATTAATTACATGATCAAACCCGCCTGCCCTGCAGGTTCGCGTCTAACCAGATTATGGGACAAGATTCGCAGGCGTAAAATGAATTTTTATACACCAAACGATTGTTTATATGAATATTTTTGAAGAAAGAAAAGATGGTAAAAGGCATAAAGAATGCTAAAGACTCATTTGAGCTGGCAGGATGTCCGGGGCGCAGCAAGGGGGAGTAGGTGGTGGTTGTGATATGACAAAAAAAACGCCCCGTGTGGGGCGTATGGCAGGTGGTTTTTAGCCTGAACGGGTTAGCGCTTTTGCAGGGCGGCAATACGGTCATCCAGGGGTGGGTGGGTTGCCAGTAACGCCATCAGGCCGCCTTTAAGATGACTGCTGATACCAAATGCAGTGAGCGTTTCCGGCATCTGATCAGGCACATTATATTCGGCTTTCAGGCGTTGCAGAGCTCCGATCATGGCATGTGGGCTGGCCAGCTGTGCTCCCATCTCATCCGCCCGGTATTCTCTTCGACGGCTGAACCAGGCAACAATGGTTGAGGCCAGGATGCCCAGCACTATTTCAGCGACAATCGTTGTAATGAAATAGCCAATGCCGTGACCCTGTTCATTTTTCAGGATTGCCCGGTCGACAAAATGACCGATGATGCGCGCAAAGAACATTACGAAAGTATTGACGACGCCCTGAATCAGGGTCAGGGTGACCATATCGCCATTGGCAACATGGCCTATCTCGTGTGCCAGAACGGCCCTGATCTCCTCCCGGCGAAAGCGCTGCAGCAATCCCAGACTGACGGCAACCAGGGCATCGTTTTTATTCCAGCCGGTGGCGAAAGCGTTGGCCTGTTGGGCTGGGAAGATACCGACTTCCGGCATGCCAATACCGGCCTGATCGGCCAGCTCTTTAACGGTGTCCAGCAGCCACTGTTCATCAGCACTGCGTGCCTGAGTGATCACTTCAGTTCCGGTGCTGTTTTTTGCCATAAACTTAGATAAAAACAGCGATACAAAAGAGCCCGCAAAACCAAACACGGCGCAGAAGATCAGCAGATTGCCCAGATCAAGATTGACGCCGTTTGCCTGTAGCATTGACCCCACACCAAACAGGCTGAGGGTCACGCTGGCAAGTGCTATGACTGCAATGTTGGTTAACAGGAAAAGACCGATTCGCATCATGATTCAGTTAGCTCTTATTAATTAAGTTGATGATATAGATATAGGCGAAGGGAAATAGTTTCAACCACTTTGCTGATTGGGGGGGATAAATAACTGGCCCTGTCGTCAGTGCGTCTCTATAATCGCGACTTTTTACGTAAAATGTACCTCGGCGGATCTCGGATGCAGGCAATTTTTGATTCTATCTCAACGCAGCTCGATCTGTCTGCGGGAGAGGTCAGGCGGCTGTTTCATGGCCGGGGTCGCTGTTACCCCGGATATGAGCAACTGGTCATCGATCTGCTGCCTCCGGTCGCGATAATCCGCTTATTCAGCGAGCACCCGGTTGAGTTGATTGAGGCGCTGAATCGCTATTTTCAACAGTTACAAAGTCCCTTTAAACCCGATGCGCTGGTGGTGCAGCACCGCTATCGACGGGAAAATAGTATCGAGGTACTGTGGAATACCGGGGATGAGGCGCTGGATCAGCGTTTGATGGTGACTGAGCTGGGGCTGAAGTATGTTGTGCAGCCATTAAAAAACCAGAACAGTGGTCTGTTTCTGGATATGCGAGAGGGGCGTCGCTGGGTTAAGCAAAACAGTCAGGGCAAGCGGGTACTGAATCTGTTTTCCTATACCTGCGGTTTCTCGGTTGTGGCTATGGCTGGTGGAGCCGAAGGCGTTGTTAACCTGGATATGAGTCGTGGCGCACTCAGTAGCGGACGACAAAATCATCGTCTTAATCAGCTGTCTGTGGAGCGGGTGAGGTTTTTAGGCCACGACCTGTTTCGTTCCTGGGGTAAGCTCAGGCGAGAGGGACCATACAATCTGGTGATTATTGATCCCCCAAGTTTCCAGCGAGGGAGTTTTGTTGCCACCGATGATTATCGAAAAGTACTGAAGCGTCTGCCTGATCTGACTGCTGATAAAGGCGAAGTGTTGCTGTGTCTTAACTACCCTCAATTGGGTAGTGACTTCCTTATGCAGCTGGTTAAGGATTGTTGTCCTGAATTTAGTTTTTGTGAACGTATTGCAAATCCGGATGATTTTCCGGATAGGGATCCAGAGCAATCGCTGAAGGTTTTGTTATTTAAAAAAGGCTGACCGAACAGTCTGCAAGTAAAGTGTGTTTGAAGCGGGAATGTTATGAATCTGATCTGCCTGGATCTGGAGGCGAGTGGCCTGGGGCCGGACTCCTATCCTATTGAAGTCGCCTGGAAAAGTACTGCTGATGAGAGCGATAGTTTTTTGATCAACCCTGATTCAGTTCCTGGCTGGACCTTCTGGGATGAGTTTGCCGAAGAGATACATAGCCTCTGTCGTACTGAGCTGCGTCAGCAAGGGGTGAGTGCTGAAGCGGCCTGCAACCGACTGAATGATGCATTGCAGGGGTGTGAAGTTATTAGTGATGCCTGGGAATTTGATTATTTCTGGCTTAAGCGTCTGTTTGTTGCTGCGGGACAGAAAATGGCGTTTCGCTTAGTGGGGTTACGAGAGTTGCTCAGCCCTGAAGAGTTGATTCAGTATCAGTTTATCAGTAAGGCGCAGTTGCGCCAGCACCGGGCGATGAGTGATGTCGATCATATATTACAAGCTGTTTACAGTGTGCGGTTCCAGGAATAACGTTTCTGTCGTCAACTAAATCGCTTGTTAAAAGGCAATCATTGGATTGCCTTTTTTGTGTGCCTGAAACACTGGCTACCGTTCTATCCCTGTTCCTTATATCAGCACCTCAAGGCCCGATTGCAACTGCATCGCGTCTTCTGATATTGATGCGCTATGCGGGGGTAATCCCGCCAGCTCGGCTTCTGCGGCGGGGAACATCGCAATCACCTCTTCGGTGGTTAGCTTTTTACGCATGCAGGTGTTGATATAGCAGGCGATATTCACAATCGCACTCAAAGGGGTAGGGGGATCGGCGTCGAAAGGCTGTTTGTGGTAACGCACCGCTTCGCCCAGGCTGGCGGGGAACTGCCAGTAGCGCAACAGTGCTTCGCCGGCTTCTGCTGTGGTGAAGTTCAGCCTGACTCTCTCCGCTTCAGAGCGGTCGCAGTCGGTTTCATCAACCAGTTTCTGTATTGCTTCGGCGAGCTTTGGTTTGGTCAGGTGTAGTAGCAATCTGCCAATATTATGGATCAGACCCACGGTAAACGCAGTATCGGGATCCACCGCCGTGCTCTTTTCTGCCAGCCATTTAGCCAGTGCCGCAACCTGAAAGGATTCAGCCCAGAACTGTTTGAGATCAAGACCTTCAACCTGTTTGACTGAACCGGCAAAACCAGAGGCAATCACCATCGTTTTCAGCTGCGCCATGCCCAGCATGATGATAGCTTCATGGATTGAGGTTACTTTCCGACTCAGGCCAAAGTGTGCAGAGTTAACCAGGCGCAGAAGCTTCAGCGACAGTGTCTGATCATGGATCACTTTTTCCGCGATCACGCCGTAATCGGCTTTTGGGTTGTTGAGTTGCAGAATTAGTTCGCGTACGACATCGGGAACATTTGGCAGTTTATGGGTTTGTTGTAATAGCTCACTGACTTCCATGGCCTCATCCTCTTGAGTTCGGGGTAACAGCAATTCTGTTATTTGACGAACTGAGTAACAATGCTTTCAGAATCAGGCTGAAGTTGTCATTTTGCAATAACAATGGACCTCACTATGGGAGGTACCGATCCGGTAGAATTTTTCCTGCTACCGGATCAGTTGGTGGGATCAGAGGTTGAGTACGTGTTTTTCGATATGAGAGCGAAGCTCTTCGTACTGTCCCATCTCTTCGGGCTTGAAGTAGAACTTGTAAAAGTTGCGTTCAACAACGCTGCCTTTGGCATCGCCGATCTTCTCTTTTGTGCTGGAATAGCGGTAAGCCATCTGCAGGTGAATAACACGGGTGTGCGGCGGCACGGTGATCTGGTGGTTTTCAAGATCGAAGCGGGTCTTGGTCTCTTTGATGGTGTAGAAAGAGATCTCAGCTGCATGACCCAGATTGATCAGAAAGTTACTGGTGACTGGCATGATATGGTTTTTTTCCATGCCGTTGTGTTCCATGTAGATACCGCAATTTTTCTTGATCTTAATAAACATACTGATTCCGCGAGAGTGAGTTATTGTTAAGGAGGATGCGACCAGTTCTCTTGCGTCTCTGGCTGTTCAGTATCAACACAGAATCAATTAAACCTATTCAGATCTTCCTTCGCACTGGAAAGCTGCAACGCCGCCAGATTATATGTCTGTTTTATAACAGAAAGATGACTAAGTATAGAGCCTGATTCAGAAATAAAAAAAGCGATCATCAGATCGCTTTAGAAAAGGGTTATTCCTGTGAGTAGTTTTTCAGAAACATCGCAATACGATCTATGGCTTCGCAGAGTTCATCCTCCCGTGGCAGGAATACCAGGCGGAAGTGCTGGGTGTCCGGGACATTAAAACCACTGCCCTGAACAATCAGTACCTTCTGCTGCTGCAGCAGATCCAGTGCCAGCTTTTCATCGTTCTTAATCGGATAGATCTCCGGGTCAAGTCTGGCAAACAGGTAGAGCGCCCCCTGAGGTTTGACGCAGGAGACGCCAGGAATGTCGTTGAGCTTCTGCCAGGCAAGCTGACACTGATCGTGCAGGCGTCCGCCGGGCACTGTCAGTTCGTTAATGCTCTGGTATCCCCCCAGTGCTGTCTGGATCGCATGCTGGGCTGGCACGTTAGCACAGAGGCGCATACTGGCCAGCATCTCCAGGCCTTCAATATAATCTCGGGCGTGATGCTTAGGGCCGGTCAGTACCATCCAGCCAGAGCGAAAGCCAGCGGCCCGGTAAGCCTTGGATAATCCGTTAAAGGTGATGCAGAGAATATCGTCGCTCAGCGAAGCCATCGGGATATGCCGGGCGCCGTTGTAAGTTATCTTATCGTAGATCTCGTCCGCAAAAACGATCAGACCAAACTCTTCTGCCAGCGCAATAATCTGGCGCAAAACCGCTTCCGGGTAAACAGCGCCGGTGGGGTTGTTCGGGTTAATAACCACAATCCCCTTGGTGCGTTCGGTGATTTTGCTGCGGATATCATCAATGTCCGGAGTCCATCCTTTCTCTTCATTGCAGAGGTAATGGACCGGGTTACCGCCAGCGAGGCTGGCTGCGGCGGTCCAGAGTGGATAGTCGGGGGCTGGGATTAATAGCTCATCGTTATCGTTCAGCAGTCCCTGCGTCGCCATAACAATCAGTTCGCTGACGCCGTTGCCCAGATAAATATCTTCAATGGCGACATTACGGATACCGTTCTTCTGGCACTCCTGCATCACCGCTTTGCGGGCGGAAAACAGCCCTTTGGAATCACAATAGCCCTGTGCTGAAGGCAGGTTGTAAATAACGTCCTGAACAATCTCTTCCGGTGCATCAAAACCAAACGGGGCCGGGTTGCCGATATTCAGTTTTATAATGCGTTGGCCCTCTTCCTCAAGACGTTTGGCTTCCTGAAGGACGGGACCACGGATGTCATAGCAGACGTTGATCAGTTTATTTGATTTTCTGATAACGGACATGGATTAATCCTGTAGTGGTGTCCTGTAATATTCTATTATCGATAAGAGGTAATAAATAACAGTGATAACAGCTTATCGAAGGGCCGGAATAATACGCTGTTTCACAGAGGTTGCACAGAGACAGATTGATCTTTTCGTTTAGGGTGTTTGTATTGGAGTTTTTTATGGCTGGTGATGAATTTAAAGTGAAAAAAACTGAGGCAGAGTGGCGTGAGCAGCTGACTCCCGAGCAGTTCTATGTCTGTCGACAGAAGGGTACAGAACGGCCTGGAACGGGCCGGTATGATCAGTTTTTCAAGGATGGAAAGTATCATTGTATCGCCTGTGGGGAGCAGTTATTCAACAGTGATAATAAGTTTGATGCCGGATGCGGCTGGCCCAGTTTTGATGCCCCTGCGGTGGCTGAGAATATTACCGAAAACCGGGATACTTCACACGGCATGATCCGCACTGAGGTGGTGTGCAGCAACTGTGGCGCACATCTTGGGCATCTGTTTCCCGATGGACCAACCGCCACCGGTATGCGTTACTGCATCAATTCGGTCGCTATCGATTTTCACTCAGAGGAGGACTGACAGGTGAAGTCTTTTAAATGGCTCTATGAACATGTGGAGGCCCATAAAGTTGGCCAGGATGTTGAAGCCCTGCTGCCACAGGTGAAATCTGCTGAAGAGCTCAGGGCGATGGGGGATGACCGGTTGTTATCGCAAATCTGCCTGCGGGTCTTTCGTGCGGGAATCAAGCATTCGGTGGTCGATGCAAAGTGGCCTGCGTTTGAGCAGGCTTTCTATGGTTTTGATCCCGATAAGATTGTTTTGATGAGCGATGACCAGTTGGAAAACCTGATGCAGAATGATCAGATTATCCGACACTGGGGAAAGATTAAATCGGTGCGTACAAATGCGATGATGGTGACTGAGCTGGCGGCGCAACATGGCAGCTTTGCTAATTTTATTGCGGACTGGCCAGTGACCAATATTATCGGGTTATGGCAACTGCTGAAGAAGCAGGGGCAGCAGTTGGGAGGGAAGTCAGGCGCTTATTTTTTGCGCCAGATTGGAAAAGATACCTTTATTATGACTGATGATGTTGTTGCGGCGCTGAAAGCTCAGGATATTATTGATAAAGCGCCTGCTGCACAGCGGGATCTGCAAAAAGTGCAGGACTGTTTCAATCAGTGGCAGCAGGAGTCAGGCCGGCCGATGGCGCAGATCAGCCGGCTGTTGTCCTATACGGTAGGCTGGTGAGCGGTCTTAGCGGGCCAGGAAGTTGACTAGTTTGGTATCATTAAATGCCCGGCTGATAGTCATCAGCAGGATTTCGTTGACCATTTTCTGGTTATCCGCCAGAGAGGGCGTGGTTGCATACTGATACTCTTTCTCCGTGCTGTAATTTCCGCTCAGAAATTCACTGTTTTTCTCGGCAGTTACTTTAATGGTGGCGTTCAGCTTCACGGACTGTAGCGCACTCTGAGTCGCACTGTATTCCAGGTGAGTCAGTTCCACAGTGAGTTTGGTATCGGCCGATGGTGCGGGTATGGCCCCCAGTTTGACGATCGCCACCCGGGCTCCCTGCTTCAGTGCTTCAGAGGCCGGGACGGGGAGAGTTACTTCAGCCCGGTCGCTGAAGCGACTGATGCGGTAACCAATAACATCTGAGTTGCGTATATCTTTGCTCTGGACTTCGATCTGAAGATTAGCAGGCAGAGTCGATTGGGCGGTTACCGTTGGGTGTAGGGGTTCAACTGATACCTGATGGGGCTTGAATGTACTGCACCCTGACAGCAGGAATATGCTGGTAAAGATCGTAATTATTACTTTGCGCATGGTTATTGCTCCATATCGGGGATCGTTTTGGGCGTTAGTTTTTCCAGAAAAGCTTCCAGCGAGTCAGCTAGTTTCATAATGGGTTGTTTGCCCGGTTGTTCCAGCCAGATCTCGCCGGTCTGGTTATTGATCGATAAAAATTTTTCGCCATCAGGTTCGGTGCAGGCAAAAAACAGGGTAGCAGGTTGTTTCTGCTTCTGCTTAGTCAGCAAGTGGCCTATCAGGTTCCCGCGAAGACGCTCACTATCTTTTTCACTCCAGAGAAACAGCAGGCTAAGGTCGCCCCACTCAGAGGTTGCCGGAAGGGGATCAGACCAATAACGGCTATACCAGAGACGAAGGTCTTCATGGATGCTATAGCCCAATGCCTGCTCCAGCCGGTCTAACATATCATGGCAGCTGTTGTTACTCTGTGACTGAAGAACCGGCTTCCAGGGGGTTTGCTGGCCTGGCTCTGAGGGCTGTTGGTGGCACTCCGAGGGCCAGTCAGGGTCATAGATTGTTAATGGTAGCCGTCCAGTCTGACGGAGGTGCAGATTAATAGCTGCTGCTACAAATGAATCGATTTTTTCAATCAGAGGCTGGGGCATCTTAGTCTGGTCCGTTACAGCAATATTAGGCCTGTTACGCGGTAAGGCTTTTTATAGGTGTCGAGTGTACCAGAGTCAGTGCGGGTTGGTGAAAAACATCAGGGTATATGGTTTCTGCCCTGCAGGGGCGGGCGTTAATAGATGATGAAAATATTTTAAGATAAACGTTTGACATGCCAAGCAAAATCCTTACAATTCGGCTCTCGATTTGAGGGCGTGTAGCTCAGTTGGGAGAGCGTCGCCCTTACAAGGCGAATGTCGGGAGTTCGAGCCTCTCCACGCCCACCAAGTCGAATATAAACCGGTAGTTTAGTTGGTTCGATTACCGTCTGGTACATATGTGGGGATGGGTGGTCGCGGGTTCGAGTCCCGTACAATGCGGTAGTTTAGTTGGTTCGATTACAGTCTGTCACATATGTGGGGATGGGTGGTCGCGGGTTCGAGTCCCGTACAATGCGGAGTGGTAGTTCAGTTGGTTAGAATACCTGCCTGTCACGCAGGGGGTCGCGGGTTCGAGTCCCGTCCATTCCGCCACCATTTAAAGATGAAGGGTTTATATAGTCTTGCATCTTGGATGTTCCGGATTATCCCGGAGCTTTCTTTTCAAAGTGCTGAAAAGATCGTAGCAGGCCATTGCTTAGTGGGCGTGTAGCTCAGTTGGGAGAGCGTCGCCCTTACAAGGCGAATGTCGGGAGTTCGAGCCTCTCCACGCCCACCACTAAGCTGAAGTGAAAGCTTCAATTCTGAGTATTTTTCTCGGGATAAACCACTGCGGAGTGGTAGTTCAGTTGGTTCGATTACTGTCTGTCACATATGTGGGGGTGGGTGGTCGCGGGTTCGAGTCCCGTACAATGCGGTAGTTTAGTTGGTTCGATTGCTGTCTGTCACATATGTGGGGATGGGTGGTCGCGGGTTCGAGTCCCGTACAATGCGGAGTGGTAGTTCAGTTGGTTAGAATACCTGCCTGTCACGCAGGGGGTCGCGGGTTCGAGTCCCGTCCATTCCGCCACTATTTAAAGATGAAGGGTTTATATAGCCTTCATCTTGGATGTTCCGGATTATCCCGGAGCTTTCTTTTCAAAGTGCTGAAAAGATCGTAGCAGGCCATTGCTTAGTGGGCGTGTAGCTCAGTTGGGAGAGCGTCGCCCTTACAAGGCGAATGTCGGGAGTTCGAGCCTCTCCACGCCCACCACTAAGCATGTTAAACGTTTTAACCACTGCGGAGTGGTCGTTCAGTTGGTTCGATTGCTGTCTGTCACATATGTGGGGATTAGTGGTCGCGGGTTCGAGTCCCGTACAATGCGGTAGTTTAGTTGGTTCGATTGCTGTCTGTCACATATGTGGGGATGGGTGGTCGCGGGTTCGAGTCCCGTACAATGCGGAGTGGTAGTTCAGTTGGTTAGAATACCTGCCTGTCACGCAGGGGGTCGCGGGTTCGAGTCCCGTCCATTCCGCCACTATTTAAAGATGAAGGGTTTATATAGCCTTGCATCTTGGATGTTCCGGATTATCCCGGAGCTTTCTTTTCAAAGTGCTGAAAAGATCGTAGCAGGCCATTGCTTAGTGGGCGTGTAGCTCAGTTGGGAGAGCGTCGCCCTTACAAGGCGAATGTCGGGAGTTCGAGCCTCTCCACGCCCACCACTAAGCTGAAGTGAAAGCTTCAATTCTGAGTATTTTTCTCGGGATAAACCACTGCGGAGTGGTAGTTCAGTTGGTTCGATTACTGTCTGTCACATATGTGGGGGTGGGTGGTCGCGGGTTCGAGTCCCGTACAATGCGGTAGTTTAGTTGGTTCGATTACTGTCTGTCACATATGTGGGGATTAGTGGTCGCGGGTTCGAGTCCCG
Source organism: Amphritea pacifica (assembly GCF_016924145.1). Taxonomy (GTDB): domain Bacteria; phylum Pseudomonadota; class Gammaproteobacteria; order Pseudomonadales; family Balneatricaceae; genus Amphritea; species Amphritea pacifica. Next base: position 86,634 of record NZ_JAFFZO010000013.1, read on the forward strand.
TACAATGCGGAGTGGTAGTTCAGTTGGTTAGAATACCTGCCTGTCACGCAGGGGGTCGCGGGTTCGAGTCCCGTCCATTCCGCCACTATTTCAGATGAAAGGTTAGAATACCTGCCTGTCATCTATCGTGGTAACGGATCGCAGGTTTAAGGTCTGTTGATTCTGCTACTATTTTGTGGATGAAAGGTTAGAGTACCTGCCTGTCATCTATCGTGGTAACGGATCGCAGGTTTAAGACTTGTTGATTCTGCCTCTTCTAAAGCCAAAAGTGCCTGGCTGAGAAGTAAAACGATAAGCCATTGCTTAGTGGGCGTGTAGCTCAGTTGGGAGAGCGTCGCCCTTACAAGGCGAATGTCGGGAGTTCGAGCCTCTCCACGCCCACCACTAAGCTGAAGTAAAAGCTTCAATCCTGAGTATTTGTCTTGGGATAAACCACTGCGGAGTGGTAGTTCAGTTGGTTCGATTGCTGTCTGTCACATATGTGGGGGTGGGTGGTCGCGGGTTCGAGTCCCGTACAATGCGGTAGTTTAGTTGGTTCGATTGCTGTCTGTCACATATATGGGGATGGGTGGTCGCGGGTTCGAGTCCCGTACAATGCGGAGTGGTAGTTCAGTTGGTTAGAATACCTGCCTGTCACGCAGGGGGTCGCGGGTTCGAGTCCCGTCCATTCCGCCACTATTTCAGATGAAAGGTTAGAATACCTGCCTGTCATCTATCGTGGTAACGAATCGCAGGTTTAAGGTCTGTTGATTCCGCCACTATTTCAGATGAAAGGTTAGAATACCTGCCTGTCATCTATCGTGGTAACGAATCGCAGGTTTAAGGTCTGTTGATTCCGCCACTATTTCAGATGAAAGGTTAGAATACCTGCCTGTCATCTTTCAGTATCTTTCATGGTGACGAGTCCTGGGTTTAAGGCCTGTTGATTCCGCTACTATTTTGTGGATGAAAGGTTAGAGTTCCTGCCTGTCATCTTTCATGGTAACGGCTCGCGGTGTAAGTCATCCAAGTCAGCCATTTCCTCTTTTAATCTTCAGAATTATGTCTGCCGCTTCTCATCGCTGTATCTCTTTGTCCCGCTTGAGTTTTCTTTAGTTTTTCTATCTCTTGTTTGTTTTATTTTAATTCCTATCCAGCTGAATTTTATGGGCTTCAGCTTTTCTGTATGTATAGTGTATCTGTCATTTTGAGTAATGAGGGCGGGTACTTGTCTGACATCCGTGATATAAATGCCAGTCATTTTTATCCTCTGCCTTATTGTCTATAGTGAAATCATCAGTTGGGCGTTGGATTATCCTAGTGGCTGTGGGCCTAATCAGATGCATTTGAATATTAATCAGGCGGACTTGATCTCAATCTGTCCTGATCCGGTTATTGCAATCAATCGTCGCGGAGTGATATCCGTGTTTAATACGTCAGCAGAAAATTTGCTGGGGTATTCGGCTGATCAGGTAATTGGCGTTATGAATATTCGTCAGATATATCCCAGTGATGCTGAAGCACGGAAGATTATGCGGCTGATGATGGATGAGTCGTTTTGTGGGCCAGGGCGGGTAGAGGGGTATGAAACTTATGTGCTCAACAGCAGTCGGGAGAAGGTTCCTATTCGTTTGTCAGCGGCAATGCTGATGAAGCAGGGGGAGTATCGTGGGAGTGTTGGTTTTTTTCATGATATGACGCGGCAGAAAGCGCTGGAAACCACATTGCTGAAACAGTCGATTACCGATGACCTGAGTGGCCTGTATAATCAGCGTCACTTTTATGTCCAGGTTGCCAGTGAGATGATGCGTGTTAAGCGCTATGGTGGTGAGTTGAGCCTGGTATGCATTGATCTGGATGGCTTCAAACAGGTCAACGATAAGCTGGGTCATCTTGAGGGTGATCAGATTGTGCGTCTGATTGGTCGGGTGCTGCGGGATGGGCTAAGGGATTCCGATCAGGCTTTTCGCTATGGTGGGGATGAATTTATGTTGTTGTTACCGAATACTGTCAAGGCTGATGCCTGTCAGTTGGCAGAAAGAGTGCGGCAGCTATTTAATCTGGAATGCAACTATTCTCCCGGTTCACATCATAATCAGGCTGCTACTGTGTCCATGAGCCTGGGGGTGGCGTCCTGTAGTGGCGCTGAACCGGTCGATTTTTTTGTTCAGAGGGCTGATATGGCGATGTATAGCGCAAAGCAGGCGGGCGGTGACTGTGTAAGGCAGTTTTCTACCGGCAATAACTGAATCTCATTTTTCAGCTGCAGTGATTGGTTAAACTACATCTCCTCGCCGTCATCGTGCTCGTTATCGTCTTCAAACTCTTCGTTTAGTCTTTCCAGTAGCAGCTCTTCTGTGTACTCTTCCATTTTATTCCCCTCTGTTTTATGGCAGCTATCCTATTCTGTCTTCATGAAAGAGATGTGACAGGTTTTTTAACGCTTTATGAAAACGCTCCCAGTCGTCTTGCTACAACAGCCCGAAATCCCTGTTGAAAAAGTATTGCTGCCAGAGTTTGAGCAGGCTGGGGTTCAGCTTGACCTGTTGCGTCTGGATCTTATTCATCCGCTGATCAGTGGTAATAAGTGGTTCAAGTTAAAATATGCTCTTGAAGCGGTGCAGGCTTCTGACTGTCACCGGGTGCTAAGTTTTGGCGGTGCCTGGTCAAACCATCTGCATGCTCTCGCCTATGCTGGTTATGAGTTGGGTATTGAAACGATCGGGGTTATTCGTGGTGAGCGTCCCGCTCAGCTATCCGCAACACTGATGGATGCCGTTGGCTGGGGGATGACACTGGAATTTGTCTCCAGAAATCAGTATCGCAATAAATATGATGAGCAATTTAATACCGCGTTACAGCAAAAGTATGGTGATTTTCACTGTTTGCCTGAAGGGGGTTCGGGTGAGTGGGTGGTGGCGGGCTGTCGCGAGATTATCTCTCTGTTTAAGGCGACTGATTATCAACTGATCTGTTGTGCCTGTGGCACGGGGGGGACGTTGGCAGGGTTGATCGCAGAGAAGCCGGAGGGGGTGGAACTGTTAGGCGTACCGGTTCTGAAAGGGGCAGAGTTTCTCTATCACGATATCAGACAAATGCTCGCCCGGGCTGAAGAGCGGGACCCGGGCGGCTGGTTGCTGGATCTGAGCTCTCATGAGGGCGGCTATGCCCGGGTTTCCGTTGAGCTGGTTGATGCGCTGCGACATTTCCGGGAGTGTAGTGGAATTGAACTGGAGCCCGTTTACAGTGGTAAAGCCTTTCTGGCCCTGCAGCGGAAGCTGGCGCGGGGTGAGTTGCCTCCGGGGAGTCGGGTTATGCTGATCCATACAGGCGGAATGCAGGGGTTAAGAGGCATGCAGGATCGCCTGAGCAAAACGTTACGTTAATGGTTCTGGACTTTATCCCATCTCAAAAGCGTATGATCGGCAGGTAAACCGTTAAAAAATGAGTATAATCTTTAAAAACAATCGGATAGGTGTGGTTGCGGTGTAACCATCAGTTTCAGTGGAGTGGTAATGGATAACTTTCGTAATATTGGTTTGATCGGGCGTCTGGGTAGCACCAAGGTTATTGATACCCTGAAACATCTGATCCGCTTTCTGGATGAGCAGGGGCTGACGCCTATTCTTGATGAGAAAATTGCCGCGGTGATGCCGGGTCATGGCCAGCAAACCAGCTCGTCCCGTTTGATGGGGGAGATATGTGATCTGGTTATCGTTGTTGGCGGAGATGGTAGTTTGCTTGGGGCGGCCAGAAATCTGGCGCAGTCGAATGTGCCGGTTTTGGGAGTAAACCGGGGTAATCTTGGTTTCCTGACCGATATTTCACCGGCAGAGATCGAAGAGAAAGTCGGTGAGGTATTAAATGGACATTACACTGTGGACCGCCGCTTTCTGATCGATGTTCTGGTGAAGCGCAATGGCGAGCCAATCGGCGAGTCAACCGGCTTGAATGATTGTGTCTTACACCCGGGTAAATCTGCCCGAATGATTCAGTTTGAGCTCTACATTGAAGGCCAGTTTGTTTATACCCAACGTTCTGATGGTTTGATAGTCGCCACGCCGACAGGCTCCACCGCTTATGCGCTGTCAGGCGGAGGCCCGATTATGCATCCGCGTCTTGATGCTTTGGTACTGGTACCGATGTTTCCCCATACGCTGTCCAGTCGACCGATTGTGGTGGATGGCAATAGTGAGCTTAAATTGGTTATCAGTGGCAACAATGAGACCTATCCAACGGTGAGTTGTGATGGCCAGAAACATATAAACTGCGCCCCGGGGGATACCATTACGATTCATAAGAAACCGCACAAACTGAAACTGCTGCATCCTTTGAGTCATAACTTCTATCAGACCTGTCGGGAAAAACTTGGCTGGGCTACGAAGTTAGGAGAATAACCGGGGTGCCTATGGCGAGTGCTTACCAGGGGTATGACCTGATCGGGGATGTGCATGGCTGTGCGCTATCGCTGCAACTGCTGTTGCAGAAGCTGGGGTATAGTAAACAGGCGGGGGTTTATCAGCATCCAAAACGTCAGGCCATTTTTCTGGGTGATATTGTTGACCGGGGACCGCGCATCCGCGAGGCGCTGCATATTGTCCGCGATATGGTGGATGCCGGACATGCCCAGATCGTCATGGGAAATCATGAGTTTAATTACCTTTCCTATCTGACGCCGGGGTTGCCGGGGTCGGGTATGGAGTATCTCAGAACGCATAACCGGCGACATCTGCGCATTCTTAATGAGACACTTGAGCAGTTTGCAAACTACCCTCAGGAGCAGAAGGCGTTTCTGCAGTGGATCAAGGAGATGCCCCTGTTTCTTGAACAGCAGCAGTTTCGTGTTGTCCATGCCTGCTGGTCTCAGCAGCATATAGACCAGTTTTTACTCACACAGGGGGGGAATCAGATCGATGATGATTATCTGCACCGTTCTGCTTATCACGGTACCCTCGAGTGGGAAACGATGGATCGATTGTTGCGTGGTACCCACCTGAAGCTGCCCAACGACGAAGTCATGGTGAGTAAAGATGGATACAAGCGCCGTTTTTTTCGCACCAAATTCTGGTCAGAGAGACCGCAGTATTATATCGATGTGGTGTTCCAGCCCGATCCGTTACCTGAGCATGTGGCGCGTATGCGTCTGACACAGCAGGATTATGAAGATCTGCTGTACTACAGTACCAATGAACCGTTGCTGTTTGTCGGGCACTACTGGTGTGATGGCGAGCCCAGGCCGGTGGCTCCGAATGTTGCCTGTATTGACTACAGTGCTGTTAAATTTGGTAAATTGGTGGCTTACCGGCTCGATCAGGAAACAGAGCTCAATCCGAACAAGTTTATCTGGGTTGATGTATTGAAGGAGATCAGCGATGAATCATGAATACCATTCGCGGGTTATTGTGATCGTATGAATGAAGTGTTTCGGGTTCCTCTGGATCAGGATCTGTCCGGATTTACCGCCATACTCTGGCAGCATAAGATTCCTCACCGGGTGCTGGAACAGGGACAGGAGCAGCTGTTGTTAGTGCCCTACAATGTCAATGGAGAGCAGATAGCTCAGCTGTATCAGATGTGGCAGCAAGGCGCAGACCTTTCCGGATTGCGGGTGCAGCAGGCAGGTCAGGGTGGTCTGCAGACGGTTTTTAAAGCCTGGCTGACGCTGGCGCTGATCGCCGTGAGTATCATCATTACTCTGATTGTTTCGCTGGGTGATAATATTCAGATGATGGGCTGGTTTACCATTGTTGAATTTTCTGTACAGGGAAATAAGGTCTACTACTCAGATCTGCTGACATCGGTTGCCGGTGGTCAGATATGGCGATTATTTACACCTGCTTTTATGCATTTTAATCTGCCCCATATCATCTTTAATCTGCTTTGGGTGTGGGTCGTTGGCAGGCGGATTGAAAGCTATCTGGGCTGGCCCGTACTGCTGGGGCTGTTTCTGTTTTCTGCGTTGGCATCTAATATTGCCCAGTTCTGGGTCAGTGGGCCGATGTTTGGTGGAATGTCGGGCTTCGTCTTTGCGCTGCTTGGGTTTGCCTGGCTTTGGGATCGGCTCAGACCCGCGCAGATGATCGGTATGCCGCCAGCGCTGATGGGTTTTATGATGTTCTGGCTGGTATTGGGGTTTACCGGCGCGCTGGAAACGCTGGGGCTTGGTTCTATCGCCAATACTGCACATCTGGCTGGGCTTATAGCGGGGCTGGTGGTGGTCCCTGTGGTGAGAGTGATCAAACGATAAAGCTCAGGACGGTCAGCAGCATCGAATCGCCGCCGGACTCTGTGATAATATATCAGCCACTTTGGAGGCTAATGAATGAACTTTAAAAAGATGATTGAGGCGATGACACCTGAGGTGTATCAGAGTCTGAAGCGGGCTGTTGAATTGGGCAAATGGCCGAATGGTGAGCGGTTGACCGAAGAGCAGCGAGAGACCAGCCTGCGGGCTGTGATTGCCTATGATGAGACCAAACTGCCTGCCCATGAGCGTACCGGGTTTATCGACCGGACGAAGAAAGATGGCAGTCAGCACGGTTCCGATCCACTGGAGCCTCAGGTTCTGAAAATTCTGAACGATAACTGATGGAGGTTATCGCTCAGGGGACGCTGGTTAAAATGCCAGCGAAGATCGCCCCTCAGATATGTTATCAGCTTAAGCTGGGAGATCATCTGATCGACCTGAACAGCTATCTTGGACAGCCTGTAAAACTCAGCTTTCTGGGACAGATCAACTGTACCCACTGCGGTCGCAAGACCAGTAAAAGTTTTGCCCAGGGATATTGTTACCCCTGTTTTAAAAAACTTCCCCAGTGTGATCTTTGTATTATGAGCCCCGAAAAGTGTCATTATGAACAGGGGACCTGCAGAGACCCGTCCTGGGGTGAGCAGTTCTGTTTTCAGAGCCACTATGTTTATCTGGCTAACTCTTCCGGGGTTAAGGTGGGAATAACCCGGGGCACCCAGATTCCAACCCGCTGGATTGATCAGGGGGCGATTCAGGCACTGCCGGTTCTGCGAGTGGATACCCGTTTTCAGTCTGGCCTTGTGGAACAGATTTTTGCCGCCCATGTTACCGATAAAACCAACTGGCGGGCTATGCTTAAAGGGCAGGTAGATCGCCTGGACCTGCAGGCGGAGCGCGATCGGCTGATGACGCTGTGTCAGGAAGAACTGACATTGTTAGAAAATCGCTTTGGGTTACAGGCAATTCAGCGTCTGCCCGAGGCGGAAGTGGTGGAGCTGGATTATCCGGTGCTCAATTTTCCGGCTAAAGTGACGAGTCTGAGCTTCGATAAAACCCCGGTAGTTGAGGGGGTTTTACAGGGAATCAAAGGGCAGTATCTGATTCTCGATACCGGAGTTATCAACCTCAGAAAATTTACCGCTTATCAGGTTGAGTTCAGCGCCTGAGATGTGTGCAACCTTTGAACCGTTATCACCGCCTGAGTAACAAGGCGATTCAAAGGTTTGCTTATTGTTAATTGTTTGAATGTTATCGCAGGGTGAATGAATGAACCAGTCAGCTACAGAGCAGCCGAGTGTTATCTATCTAAAAGATTATGAGGTTCCTGCATTTCGGGTGGAGCAAACTGAGCTGCGCTTTGAACTGGAAGAGGAGCAAACCCTGGTTCGCTCGCAGGTTCGATATGTCCGTAACCCTGACTCCGCTAACCGCCAGCATCCTCTGGTGCTGGATGGACATGAGGCACTCGAGTTACAACGGTTGAGTATCGATGGCGAAGTGCTCAGCGATAAGGATTATCGCCGCTCAGGCGAGCAGCTGTTGATCCCGAATCTGCCGGACCATTTTACCCTTGAATGTATTACCCGCATCGAGCCGCAAAATAATACCGCCCTTGAGGGACTGTACAAATCGGATGGCATGTTTTGCACTCAGTGTGAGGCAGAAGGTTTCAGGCGTATTACTTTCTATCAGGACCGGCCCGATGTCATGGCGCTGTTTGAAACCACGATTGTGGCGGATAAACAGCGTTATCCGGTGCTGCTGTCAAACGGCAATATGGTCGATGCCGGTGAAGAGGACGATGGCAGACACTGGGTTAAATGGCAGGATCCATTTCCAAAGCCAGCTTATCTTTTTGCCCTTGTCGGGGGGGATCTGCAGTTTATCGAGGATCGCTATACCACCAGTTCAGGGCGTCATGTGGTCTTGAAAATCTTTGCCGAAGCGAAAGATCTGGATAAGCTTGAATACGCCATGAACTCTCTTAAACACTCCATGCGATGGGATGAACAGGTCTACGGACGAGAGTACGATCTGGACATCTTTATGATCGTCGCTGTTGATTTTTTCAACATGGGGGCGATGGAGAATAAAGGGCTGAATATCTTTAATACCTCCTGTGTGCTGGCGCATCCGGAAACTACTGTTGACGCTGGCTTTCAACGGGTTGAAGGGGTTGTCGCCCATGAATATTTCCACAACTGGTCCGGTAACCGGGTCACCTGCAGAGACTGGTTTCAGCTGAGTCTGAAAGAAGGTTTTACGGTGTTTCGTGATTCGCAGTTCTCTGCGGATATGAACTCAGCTACTGTAAAACGAATTGAAGATGTTACCCTGCTGCGTACGGCGCAGTTTGCTGAGGATGCCGGCCCTATGGCGCATCCGGTACGGCCCGCCTCTTTTATTGAGATCTCGAACTTCTATACGCTGACGGTGTATGAGAAAGGCTGTGAAGTGGTGCGAATGCTGCACACCCTGTTAGGCGCGCAAACCTTTCGCAAAGGCTCCGATCTCTACTTTGATCGCCATGACGGTCAGGCGGTGACCACCGATGATTTTGTCCAGGCGATGGCCGATGTTTCTGGTCGTGATATGAGTCGCTTTAAGCTCTGGTACAGCCAGTCAGGTACGCCGCAGGTCTCTGTGACCGGTGAGTATGATGCGCAGAGCCAGCGTTATACCCTGCATATGCAGCAGAGCTGTCCGGCAACACCTGATATGGCGACAAAACAGCCGTTTTTGATTCCCGTTGCGGTGGGCTTGCTCGACCCTGGAGGTGAGGATATTCCGCTGCAGGGAGGCGAAACCACTGAGGTGTTGGAGCTGATTGCCACAGAGCAGAGCTTTGTCTTTGAGAATATCCCGGTAGAGCCGATCCCCTCATTGTTGCGTGGATTCTCGGCACCGGTGAAGCTGAAGTTTCCCTACAGCCGTGAGCAACTGGTGTTTCTGATGCAGCACGACAGCGATGGTTTTAATCGCTGGGATGCCGCACAGCAACTGGCCGTTGGTATTATGAGCGAGTTGATTGCTGATCATCAGCAGGGACGGGAGCTGATACTGGATCCGGCCCTGGTTGATGCCTATCAGCAGGTGCTGAGCGATACAGAACTGGATCGGGCGATGGTTGCAAAAGTGCTGACACTGCCCTCAGAAGCCTATCTGAGTGAACTGGCTGAGGTGATTGATGTAGATGCGATCTACCGGGTGCGTCGTTTTGTCAGAGATTCAATCGCTAACCAGCTCGAAACGCTGTTCCTCAGGGTTTATCAGGATAATAATACCGCTGAACCCTACAGTCCCGATGCGGCTTCTGTAGCCCGCCGAAGCCTGAAGAACCTTGCGCTGGCCTACCTGATGGCTACTGAGAAGCAGGAATACCTGCAGCTGGCGCTGCAGCAGTATCGTCAGGCAGATAATATGACTGACAGCCAGGCGGCACTGACACTGATTGTCCATTCGGGATTTGTCCAGCAGGCCAGTGAGGTGTTGGACGATTTCTATCAGCGCTGGCAGAATGAATCGCTGGTGGTTAATCAGTGGCTTGCGGTGCAGGCCAGTGATCCTAAAGAGGGGGCGTTGGCGCGGGTGCAGGCTTTACAACAACATCCGGCGTACGATGGTGCCAATCCGAATAAGATCCGTTCACTGATATCGATCTTCTGTGCGCAGAATATGCTTAACTTTCATAATACTGATGGTAGTGGCTACCGTTTTCTGGCGGATCAGATTATTGTATTAAACAAACAGAATCCTCAGATTGCTTCGCGATTGCTGACACCACTAACGCGCTGGAAGCGTTATCCGCAGGAACGCAGTGCATTGATGAAAGCGGAACTGGAACGGATCAGGAGCAGTGGTGATCTTTCCCGGGATGTATTTGAAGTTTTGAGTAAAAGTCTGGTTGGCTAAGCCGGGGCTTAATAGATTAAGACCGGTAGAAAAAGGGTATTAAAATGGAACGTACTATCCCCGAGCAGGATAAATTTGAACTACAGCAGAATTATCGTCGTTATCTGAAATATCAGGATCAGTATGATGACGCATTCAATAATTTAAAACAGTCCAGAGCCAGTCGGGTCTGGCTAGCAGGGTTGGTGGCGTTGCTTTTCAGCCCTGGTTCCGACTTTTTTCTGGGGGCTGCTGCTGCACTCTTCGGGCTCTATTTTTACCGTATAGGTTCCGCCTGGTATACCAGCTTTCAGATCGATGAAGGCCGGGAAGAGGTGTTGCGCTGGTTTTCCTCGAAAGGGCTGACCTTTGAAGGGCGGATTCTCTATTTTCGGGATGACCGCTTGCTGGCTAATCCTATCGACCCATTTGCTGATGAGATCTATGGCTAAAGGGCTTTCCTGATGCCGGTTAAACGCGAATATCAGCAGATCAGTCAGCGGGCCAGGAGTCTGCTGGCAAAGCCTGAAGGTGTCGATGTCGATTTCAAACGTGAAATCAACGGCATTAAAAGCCGCGATCTGGTCTCTTTCTCTAATTCATCTCAGGGGGGGGCTATTCTGGTTGGGGTCGATGAATACACCAACAAAGCGGGCCTGCAACGGGGGCGGGTGGTTGGCTGTGATGTAGATGACAGTGCCCGCCTCAGCCTGATCAACAAAGCGACCGACTGTTACCCGATTGTTGATATTGAACTGGTGGTTGAAAACATCAGCAATAAACCCTTTTTCCGTATCGAAATCCCACCTGGCGGAAAACGCCCCTACTGCACTCAGCGGGGCGAATATGCTATCCGGGCCGATGCCCGCTCCCGTGCACTCTATCCCGAAGAGCTATTGGCGATGTTTATGGATCGCGAAGGAGAGCTGTTTCTGACCCGCTTCCGTGAAGCTGTGGCACAGTTAGAGCAGCGGCTGGGTCAGATGGATCATGCATTTGGTTCGGGAATGGAGCAACTGGTAATTCATCTTGATGAGCTTGATAGCCAGGTGCGGCGAACCCTGACCCGGGTTGATCAGATGACCGACAGCGCTAAGAAACGTTCCCGCAATATGTTGCAGGCATTGCGCGATTCGCAGGATAGTATTGCCGGGCTTGAAGCACTGCTGGTGGCGCAGAACGGCAATCCTTCCGGGCGGTTGGAGATTATGCGTGATATTCGCACCCGGCTGGATCAGTTGACCGAAAACCTCAATCCGGGCGATGGTCAGAGCGAATGATTGAGACAATTTGTCAGGCAGGTTACTGGGTGTTTGATCTGGATGGTACGCTAACCCATCCGGTTCATGATTTTGAACGGATCCGCTCGGAGCTGGGGCTTCCTGCAGGCTGCGATATTCTGGCGACTATCGCTGACAGACCAGAGCCAGAACGGCAGGCGCTGAATTATCAGCTTGATCAGTGGGAATATTTCTATGCTGATCAGGTGCAGCCTGCCATTGGCGTGAATGAGTGTCTTGAGTTTTTGGGATCCAAAGGGTGTCTGCTGGGGATTCTGACCCGCAATAAGCGCGAGGTGGCGCTGCACTGTCTTGAGGTTATCGGTGTCAGTCATCTGTTTAATCCCGCTGCAGTTCTGGGGCGGGATGATGCGCAGGCAAAACCGGATCCCCATGGGGTGAGGCTGTTACTGGAGCGTTGGCAAGCCCGACCGGAACAGGCGGTGATGGTGGGGGACTTTCGCTACGACCTGGAAGTAGGGCGAGCGGCGGGTGTCGCGACAGTTCATGTTGACGCTCGTTGCGACAGACAGTGGCCCGAACTGACCGATCTCAGAGTTGGGACACTGTCAGAGTTACACCAATTGCTAAGAGCGTGAAGGGGGGTCTGATTGATTCCCGTCAAGACCGTTTAACAAAGCTGAGGTATAGTGTAATTATCTCACAGGAGGTCGTTATGACAGTATTGAATGAGTTGCACCAGGATCATGTCAACCTGAATAAGTTACTGGCTGTGCTGGGAAATAAGCTGGAACAACTGAAGCAGGGTGAAATGCCAAATTTTGTATTGCTGGCAGATGCTGTTGATTACATCACCAGTTATGCGGATGCGTACCACCATCCACTGGAAGACCAGATGTATGCTTTTTTCAAAGATTCAGGTTGTCCTGAGCTTGATGAGGCCATCAGTCAATGTGTAGAGGAACATAAACAACTGAAAAAAAGTAGTCAGGATATTATCGAAGCGGTTGACTGTATTCTGAGTGATGCTGTGGTACCGATGGACCAGTTTATCGAAAAACTGGAGTGTTTTCTGGATGAACAGATTGAACACCTGAACCTGGAGGAGGGCACGCTGTTTCCGTTGTTAGATGAGGTAGCCACTGACGAACAGTGGGAAGCGCTGAAACCCGAGCTGCCGACGATGAGCGATCCTCTGTTTGGTCAACAGCAAAGACAGCGTTATATCGATCTTTATTCTGAACTACTGCGGGATATGCAGTAAGTGTTTATCGAGAGTATTAAATCGACTTCAGGTCGCCACTTAACTGACTGAACAGTTCCGGTTTCATATCGGGCAGGGAGCGGTACTCAATCCGGTTCCTGCCTTTTTCTTTGGCCAGGTAGACCGCTTCATCCGCTGCTTTTAACACGGCGTGAGCCTGAGCATCCAGATTATCGAAGGCAAAACTGCCGTGACAACAACTTGTTACCCCTATTGATGCGCTCACTCTGAAGGGCTCATTATCGTTATTATGGACCACCATGTGGAGAATTTTATGGCGTAGCTGGTTGCCAATCTCAATCGCCTTCTCGCTATCGCAATTGGGTAGCAGGATGGCAAACTCCTCACCGCCATAGCGGGCAACAAAATCAGTTTTGCGCAGGTTTTTGTTTAATAGTAAGCCCACTGATCGGAGTACTTTATCGCCGACCTGGTGGCCGAAACTGTCGTTCACCAGCTTAAAATAGTCCAGGTCTATAAACAGACAGCTCAGGGGCGTTTTGTTCCGGCTGGCTCTTGAAAGCTCGCGGATGATCTCCTGATCGAATGCCCGGCGATTATTCACTTTGGTGAGCATATCGATAATGCTGAGTCGCTTCAGGTTCTGCTGATTGATGCAGTTTTCAAAACAGACTGCAATGACCGAAGCCAGGTGGCCGATATAGTCATAGTCGAAGTGTTCGCTGTAGCGGGCAGGGTCGTTACTACCCAGGTGCAGGCTGCCAATCAGGCAGTTGTGGCGGATCAGTGGTAGCAAGGCGCTGCTGAGGACATAAGGGTTACTGGGAAAGGCGATGCTTTTAAGGGGGGCACTCAGTTCTCCTATTCTTAATTCAGACGAGGGAAACAGGCTTTTTAACAGACGTTGATTGGTGACAAAGCGAAGGCTGTGCCCCGGTTCTGGAGGAGTATAGTCCTCCAGTAAGCAGCGGGCTGCGGATTCCGGGTCGAATAGAATCAGGTTGACCGCGGTGAGCCGGAAGTGCTGTTTAAAGTCGATCAGGATAAGGTCAAGCAGCTCTGCCAGATTACTGCAACTGAGGAGTCTGAGCTCTATCTCAAAGAATGAGCGCAATATCGCTTCATTCCGCTCTACCTTACTGGCCAGCAGGTGAAGAGATCTGCGCAGATCTTTGTTCTCTTTGTCGATTGGTCCCATAAACGCCTGCTTTGCGCCTTTAGTATGAAAGAGTTATCGGCCATCCGTGACAACTATAAAGGAAAAGCAAGCCGGGAATAATAAAAAAAATAGGCAGCAGCGGGGAAGGCGGCGCAAAAAGGCAGAGAGGCCGCTAAGGATAAGGGCTTAAGCTTAAAAAACCGGCTACCCATATTGGGTAGCCGGTTTTTTTATTAAGATCGGATAATTCAGCTTGCTTTGGCGATATTGCCATGTTGTTCCGGGTGGGTACTGATAAAGTGACTCAATACCTTTCGCAGAACCTTTTCGTGGGCTGAATCTCCTTTGCGTTGTGCTTTGGCGATATCATCCAGGATGATCCTTTTTACTTTGCTTTCGCCATTATGGCAGCATAGGTAATGACCTATCGCCATGGCGATTATCGGGTCCGTGTGCTCATGCTCTGCTATGGCCGCAACTTCATCCTGGGTGAGGTCGCTGAGGTCAAGGCATTCATTGTAGGTTAGCATTGTTGTGTCCCCTTATTGTTATCATGCTTTAAATCAGTCTGGTAGTAACATTTTAGGCAAGAGAAGCGGTTTTCTCTAATTTAAACAGGGGATTTTCTTATATGACTTTATTATTACTGATACATTATTGATATATCTCAGGGTTATAAATACGCAGCCTGTTTTTGTATCATAAACAGCTACGGCGAAGATCACCGTTTTGCGCACCGGTAAGGGGTATATTTACCAGGGGAAGAGGTGCGGCTATCTAATCTAAATAATTGTTTTTTAATGCTTAATTCGCGTGTTTGTCAGGTTGTCCTGTTCCCGGGTAGTTATTCTCTTCTCTTGCTTTTTTCAAACCTGCACATCGAGACCGTTTCTGATGTTGACTAAGTTTGCAGTTGCCTGACTGAGATCAGTGTGAGTCATCCGGGTGATAAGCGATGATCCCCGATTGATGTATGGGGGCTGATAAGTTCCCTTTTCAATAAGATCCCGCAACAGTGACAGGTGGAGTGGGATTTTGTCAGGCTGACGCAGGGTTGTTGATGATGGATACAGAGACAAAAGGTGCTATTGCCCGGCTGCCTGGGCGGTGGTGCTGGGGCGTGGCGCTTCTGTTGGTGTTGTTAACCGGGGTAGTGACTGCCCGGATGAGTGAAGTAAAACAGGGCATGGTGGTTACTTTTCACAACAGTAGCCAGGTGGTGATCGAGTCGGTTCAGCTGGACTTTGGCAGTGCTGACACACAGTCGCGCATTCAGGCGTTTCGTATTCCGCCGGGGCATGAGCGACAGCTGTTACTGAATCATGAGCCAGGTATGGGGTTTAACGTTGCGGTGCATTACCGTGGCGGAGAAGAGCAGACTTTTTGTGCTCTGCATGGTGATGACCGAAGCGATCCTGTGATCTATCTCCAGCCCTGAACCGCTATTCAGTCTGCCTGAATGGCAGACGCTGGCGCAGATAGTTCATCTCCTGGCGTAACATCTGCTCCTCTTCTTCGGTAAACCGTTCAACGGCCTGGTGGAAGCCCGGGTGAGCCAGCCAGTGGGCTGACCAGGTTTCTATCGGTTCAAAGCCCCGCTGGATCTTATGTTCACCCTGGGCTCCGGGATCGAAACGCTGTAGCTGGTGTTGAATACAGTACTCAATGCCCTGGTAGTAACAGGTTTCAAAATGGAGGCTGTCGTATTCTGCCAGAGCGCCCCAATAGCGACCGTACAGGGTCTGCTGGTCCCGCAGAAAAAGGGCCCCGGCGACCGCTTCTGTGTCGCTGTAATTCATATCATAAGCAAAGCAGATGATAATCTGACCGGTCAGGGTATCTCTGAGTTGATGGAAAAACGCTTCTTTAAGATAACCGTTACGGCCCCTTTTCAGGTAGGTTATCTGGTAGAACTGATAAAACTGGCTGAGCATCTCATCGGTGAGCTGGGCACCAGTGATAAAGCGGTGTTGTATATTGTGCTCAGTAATCTTATTGCGCTCCTTGCGCAGATTTTTACGCTTACGGGAGCTGAATGTTTCCAGAAAACTATCAAAGATCTGGTAGTTGCGATTAAACCAGTGATATTGAGTGCCCAGACGATAGTGCAGTTCTGGATGGCTCGCCTTATCAAGCAGGCTATCTTCAAGAAACAGGCCGTGCCAGCCGGACGCTTTGTACTGGGATGCCAGTTGCTGTATGGCTGCCAGTATCTGTCGGGTAAGCGCGTGTTGCTGATCACTGTTGCAGCTGGCGTGAAACATCAGGCGTGGGCCATAGCAGGGAGTGAACGGTATCGCTGTCAGTAGTTTCGGGTAGTATTCGAGACCATTGCGCTGATAGGCATCTGCCCAGCTCCAGTCAAACACATATTCGCCATAGGAGTGGCTCTTGAGATACAGCGGCATCGCTGCATGTATCTGCTCTGCTTCCGTGACCACCAGATGGCACGGCTGCCAGCCAGTCTGCGCGGTAACGCTGCCTGAGTGTTCGAGGGCATGGAGAAATTCATAGCTGATAAACGGGTAATCGTCGCGCCTCAGGCTGTTCCAGGGTTCGGCTCCGATCTGTTCTATTGCGCTATAGAAATTGAATTGCGGCATATTGTCCTATACTGTTCAGAGCGGTATATGTTATCTAACTATCCGATAATAAAGCATTATATTATTAAAGATGGATGGCTCTACTGAGCCGTTCAGTTTGTATATTAAGTTTGCATCTGTATTTACGCTAGGAGAATAAAAATGGATGAGCTGGAGTTTGAGTTTGAACTGGATTCCCGCCTGGATAATGATTGTATCACCCTGGGCGACTTCCCGCTGTGCCGTTTATTGCTGATGAATGATGCGAACTACCCCTGGTTTATACTGGTGCCCCGCCGCGCCGAGGCCAGCGAGATCTACCATCTGTCGCCCGCCGATCAGGCCCAGTTGCTACACGAATCCTCATTTCTATCGGAAAATCTGCACGATGTGTTTGATGGCGATAAGATGAATATCGCCGCCCTGGGGAATATGGTTAAACAGCTGCATATCCATCATGTGGTTCGCTTTGAGGATGACCCTGCATGGCCAGCCCCTGTCTGGGGAGCGGTCACTGCAAAACCCTATACTGAGGATCAGATTCAGGAGATTCATCAGAAGTTACAGATGATGATGCCTCAGGAGGTAAATTTTGTTGCCCGTGATCTGCTCAACTGATTTCTCATCTAAAATCCACTAATTGGCCCTGTCAGGAGCTAATTATTCAGGTATAATTCGCCGTTTTCTGAGCAAGGCGGCTGACGTTGTCGGCTTTTGTAAAAAACAGGGCTGAAACGGGTCAGGTTGCTTTGCGGTTTACTCTATTTTTCTGGGGAAAGCTGCGACTATGCCGATCTTCGATTTTGAATGCCGTCATTGTGGTCATGAATTTGAAAAACTGGTGTTGAAATCTGATGCACCAGCACCGGTTTGTGCTGGTTGCGATTCTGCTGATGTGGTGAAAAAAGTATCCGCACCAGGGTTCAGATTATCCGGCACCGGCTGGTACGAGACTGATTTTAAAACCGGTAAGAAAAAGAACCTGGCGGGTGGCCAGAGTGAATCCGGTAACTGATTTTTAATTGTCTGAATAAACACTGATTCAGCTTGCTAAGTAACAGGAACATTTAACTATGCGCAGTCATTATTGCGGTGATCTCAGAAAAGAGCATATCGGCGAAGACATTACTCTGACGGGGTGGGTTCACCGTCGTCGCGACCACGGCGGGGTTATCTTTCTGGATCTGCGCGACCGTGAGGGTCTTACCCAGGTGGTGTTTGATCCTGATCGTGAAGAGAGCTTCGCCCTGGCAGATAGCTGCCGTAGTGAGTATGTTGTTGAGGTCAAAGGTACTGTTCGCGGTCGTCCGGAAGGCACTGTTAACGCGGATATGCCTACCGGTGAGATTGAAGTTCTGGGTAAAGAACTGGTTATCCTCAACAAGTCAGAAACTCCGCCTTTCCAGCTGGATGAGCATCAGCAGGTGGGTGAAGAGGTACGTCTGCGTCATCGTTACATCGATCTGCGTCGTCCTGAAATGCAGGAAAAACTCCGTTTTCGTTCTAAAGTGACCAACGCTATCCGCAGTTATATGGACGAGCATGGTTTTCTGGATATTGAAACACCGATTCTGAACCGTGCAACGCCTGAGGGGGCCCGTGACTATCTGGTACCCAGCCGGGTTCATGAAGGACATTTCTTTGCGCTGCCGCAATCGCCTCAGTTGTTTAAGCAGTTACTGATGGTGGCAGGCTTTGACCGCTATTATCAGGTTGCTAAGTGTTTCCGTGATGAAGATCTGCGGGCTGACCGTCAGCCAGAGTTTACCCAGATCGATATTGAAACCTCATTTATGAATGAGGAAGAGATCATGGGGATCACCGAGAAGATGATTCGCAAGCTGTTCCTTGAACTCAAGGGCGTTGATCTGGGTGAGTTCCCGCGGATGCCATACTCTGAAGCGATGCAGCGCTTCGGATCCGATAAACCTGACCTGCGCTACCCAATGGAACTGGTCGATGTTGCCGATCTGATGGCCGGGATCGAGTTCAAGGTGTTTGCCGGTCCGGCGAAAGATCCGAAAGGTCGTGTTGCAGCGCTGAAAGTGCCTGGTGGTGCTCAGCTGACCCGTAAGATTATTGATGAATATACCCAGTTTGTTAGCATCTATGGTGCGAAAGGTCTGGCCTGGATTAAGGTCAACGAACTTGAAAAGGGTGTTGAAGGGTTACAGTCTCCCATTGTGAAGTTCCTCGGTGCCGAAGTGGCAATGGCAATAATGGAGCGTCTGGGTGCGGAGAACGGTGATATCGTGTTCTTCGGTGCCGATAAAGAGAAAATTGTTTCTGAAGCGCTGGGTGCTCTGCGGATTAAGGTCGGTGAAGATCTTGAGATGGCTCAGTGTGAATGGGCGCCGCTGTGGGTGGTTGATTTCCCGATGTTTGAAGAAACCGATAACGGAGGTCTGACCGCATTGCATCATCCGTTTACTGCGCCTAGCTGCACGCCAGAAGAGCTTAAAGCGAATCCGCTTGAGGCGTTGTCCCGTGCTTACGATATGGTGTTGAATGGCTGTGAGCTGGGTGGTGGTTCGATCCGTATCCATAATCGGGAGATGCAGGCGTCAGTCCTGGATATCCTCGGTATTTCAGACGAAGAGGCTGATGACAAGTTTGGCTTCCTGTTAAATGCATTGAAATACGGTGCGCCGCCTCATGGTGGTCTGGCGTTTGGGCTTGACCGTCTGATCATGCTGATGACCGGTACCGATTCGATCCGTGAAGTGATCGCCTTCCCGAAAACCCAGAGCTCTGCCTGTATGATGACTCAGGCTCCGGGAGAGGTCAGTGCGGCTCAGTTACGTGAGCTGAATATCAAGCTGCGTAAGACTCCTTAAGTTATTTTGCAGTTATTGATCAAGCCGTGCTCTGCACGGCTTTTTTTATGGTGGAATCTGCGGTATTGTACTCTGTATAAATAAACAGTACTTTGAGTTGATAATCCAGCAATGTTGATTTTGGGAATAGATCCGGGATCCCGGATCACCGGATACGGTATTATCAATTCCGTTGGCGCGAAGAACGAATATATCGCCAGTGGCTGTATCAGGATAAAAGGGGATGACCTTTCTCAGCGTCTGAAGCAGGTTTACGCCGGGGTGACCGAGATTATAGAACACTACTGTCCCCAGGAGATGGCGATAGAGCAGGTGTTTATGGCGCGTAACCCTGATTCCGCGCTGAAGCTGGGGCAGGCCCGTGGCGTCGCTATCGTGGCGGGTGCCAATCAGGGACTTGAAGTAGCCGAATATGCTGCCAGAAAAGTTAAGCAGGCGGTTGTAGGTAATGGCTCTGCGGATAAGTCTCAGGTGCAACATATGGTTAAATCCATTCTCAGGCTGCCAGGTCTGCCGCAGGCGGATGCCGCAGATGCGCTGGCCATCGCCCTGTGTCACGCACATACCCGTAGCAGCCTGATTATGATGGCGGGGGCAAAGAGCAGTCGGGGAGGACGGTTGCGGTGATAACGTCAGGCTGTGTGGCTATATTATGGATGGCGAATTATTGGCCATTGTCGTCTGAGTAAAAAGAATATCAATGTAAGCCCCGTGATTCACGGGCTAATCGGGAGTGTGAAGGGCTGTGATAGGACGACTGAGAGGCGAGTTGCTGGAAAAACATCCGCCGCAGCTGGTGATCGATGTAGCGGGTGTTGGCTATGAGGTTGATGCCTCAATGAACACCTTTTATCAGTTGCCGGAGGTTGGGCGACAGGTAACGCTCTATACCCATATGGTGGTGCGCGAAGATGCTCAGCTATTGTACGGTTTTTATGAACGTACTGAGCGTTCGCTGTTCCGCACGCTGATAAAGGTCAACGGTGTGGGGCCTAAGCTGGCCCTGACCATCTTGTCGGGTATCAGTGTTAACGAGTTTGTTCAATCGGTGCAGCACCAGGATACCGCGGCGCTGGTACGTTTACCCGGAGTAGGTAAGAAGACCGCTGAAAGACTGATTATTGAGATGAAAGATAAGCTGCAGGATTTCCACTTTAGTGATCTCGATGAATTTACCCTGACCGATGGGCTGGGGCCGGTTGTCAGTGCGCCGTCAAGCGATAACCGTGCGGAAGCGGAAAGTGCACTGGTGGCACTGGGATATAAGCCGGTGCAGGCAACTAAGTCGATCGCTCAGGCTGAAAAGAGCAACCCAGGCGCGTCCAGTGAAGAGCTGATTCGGGCGGCACTGAAAAGTATGGTGCAGGGGTGATAACTCAATGATAACGACAGGGTGCAGTCTATGATCGAAGCGGACCGCTTTATATCTCCGGTTGTCAGTGCGCCTCAGGAGGAGGTGCAGGACCGCGCTATCCGGCCAAAATCGTTGCAGGACTATGTTGGTCAGCCGGTGGTTAAAGAGCAGATGGAGATCTTTATCGGTGCGGCTAGAAAGCGGCAGGAAGCCCTTGATCACACGCTTATTTTCGGCCCTCCCGGGCTGGGGAAAACCACGCTGGCTAATATTATTGCCAATGAGATGGGCTGCGATATTAAAACCACCTCGGGGCCGGTACTTGAAAAGGCCGGTGATCTGGCCGCGATGCTGACCAATCTTGAGCCGGGGGATGTGCTGTTTATCGATGAGATACACCGCCTGAGTGCTTCGGTGGAGGAGGTACTCTATCCGGCGATGGAGGATTATCAGCTGGATATTATGATAGGAGAAGGGCCTGCGGCCCGCTCTATCAAGCTTGAGCTGCCACCGTTTACGCTGGTGGGGGCAACCACCCGTGCGGGGTTGCTGACCTCGCCATTACGGGATCGTTTTGGCATTGTGCAGCGGCTGGAGTTTTATAATATTGATGACCTTACCTCTATTGTTGAGCGCTCGGCAAGGTTGTCAGGAAGTGGTGTGGATCGCGAAGGCGCTATTGAAATAGCCCGGCGTTCCCGCGGGACTCCGCGAATTGCAAACCGGCTGTTACGCCGGGCCAGAGATTATGCGGAGGTGAAAGGCGATGGGCGAATCTCCCTGGAGATGGCAGACCTTGCATTGAATATGCTTAATGTTGATGAACATGGTTTTGATCATATGGATCGCCGGCTTCTGCTGGCGATGATAGAAAAATTTGGCGGTGGTCCGGTGGGGGTTGATAGCCTGGCGGCGGCTATCAGTGAAGAGCGGGATACCATTGAAGATGTGCTGGAGCCCTATCTGATTCAGCAGGGGTTTATGATGCGTACACCGCGAGGCCGGGTGGTGACCGACAACGCTTATCGCCATTTTGGCCTTGATTTGCCTGACCGGGATCAATAGATAATTGATCAGCCAGTGATAACTGATTTATATCAAAGCAGAGTAATGGTTTAGGGGTTAACTTTTAAGTCGTGAACATAAAACAATAATGTTTAAGGCGCTAAAGTATGAACACTATGAAACTCTGTTGCCTGAATCAGTCGCAACTAAAAGGTCTCAAGCGAGAGTTGCAAATATTGCATGAGCAGTTACAGGCGGATCTGAAAGCGGAGCAGAGCGATCAGCAGGAAGAGCTTAGTCAGCTAAGCTGTTCTGAAGTACATGATCGTTGTGAAGCGGCGGCAGCTACCGAACTCAATCAAACCAGCTTATCGCATATCAAACAGCTCGAAGAGGAGATTCGCGAGTGTCAGAGTGCTTTGCAGCGGATAGAGAACGGAGGTTATGGATGCTGTGAAAAATGTGGTGAAGAGATCGAACTTAACCGCCTGATGGCTAACCCTGCAGCTGTTTTGTGTGTTGGCTGTCAGTCCAGAGATGAACTGCACCGGGTCCGGGACTGCGGGGCAGCTTTCTGAGTGGTTTTTCTGTTTGTTTTTGGCCGCCTGTTGAGGCGGCTTTTTTATGTCTGCAGCTTGCCTGGGTTGAACTTTTATCGCCTCCCGGCATCCAACCGTCGGCTGCTGTTCAGGTGCGGTTTATCAAACTCAGGATAAAGTACTGAATCAGGGTAAATATGTTTTTTTGTCAGAAAAAGAGCAGATTTTAAACGCTGATCTCGCTACTATCAGAGCCAGTTTTTCAGATTTCTACAGAAGGGGTTATAAACGTGCCGGATAAAATGTCGATCTGGAGTCTGGTAGCTAATGCCAGTTTTGTTGTCCAGTTGGTAATGTTGCTGCTACTGCTGGCATCACTGCTTTCCTGGGTTATGATTTTTCAGCGTCATTTTGTTTTGCGCCAGGCGCAGCGCAAATTAAGGGCTTTTGAAGATCGCTTCTGGTCCGGGGTGGATCTCAGTCAGCTGTTTCGTGAAGTGAACTCCGATCCCGATAGCAGTAACGGCGCTGAGAATGTTTTCCGTGCAGGACTGAAAGAGTTCAGTCGGCTCAGTCAGCAGTCGGGCGCGGACCGGGATGCCATTATGGATGGGGCGCAACGCAGCATGCGTGTGGCGCTGGCCCGGGAGGAAGAAAAGCTTGAGATGCACCTGCCATTTCTGGCAACGGTTGGGTCAACCAGTCCCTATGTCGGTTTGTTTGGCACTGTTTGGGGAATAATGAACTCATTCCGGGGGCTGGCAAATGTCCATCAGGCAACGCTGGCTTCGGTTGCTCCGGGGATATCTGAAGCGCTGATTGCAACAGCTATCGGCCTGTTTGCCGCGATTCCCGCGGTTATTGCCTACAACCGTTTTTCAGCAAAAACCGAATCGCTGATGAACAGTTATGAAACCTTTGCCGATGAATTCTCCAGTGTATTGCATCGCCGTGTGCACACCTCAAGCTGATCTGTAACAGGCTGGTATTATGATTCGCAGAGTGAAAAAAAGACGCAAGCTGAACGCTGAGATCAACGTTGTTCCCTATATTGATGTGAT
Source organism: Amphritea pacifica (assembly GCF_016924145.1). Taxonomy (GTDB): domain Bacteria; phylum Pseudomonadota; class Gammaproteobacteria; order Pseudomonadales; family Balneatricaceae; genus Amphritea; species Amphritea pacifica. The sequence continues at coordinate 109,757 of NZ_JAFFZO010000013.1, forward strand.
GATGGTGTTGTTGGTGATCTTCATGATTACCGCGCCCATGCTGACTCAGGGAGTTGATGTTCAGTTGCCAAAGGCTGGTTCCGATCCCGTTGATACCGAGGACAGTGAACCGCTGATTGTGACTGTCGATAAAGAGGGACTTTATTACATTGATGTCGGCGGCGATCCCCTGAAAGCGGTCACGGGTGATGTTGTCGGGGAACGGGTTAGTAAAGTTCTGAGTAACAATCCGAAGAAGTTGCTGCTGGTGAGAGGTGATAAGGGCGTCGATTACGATCATGTCATACAGCTGATGACGTTGTTGCAGCAGGCCGGTGCTGAAACTGTCGGACTGGTAACAGAGTAGTTTGATTGTGAATTTGAGAAGTTACCTGTTTCCTGCATTGCTGGCCCTGATTCTCCATTCAGTGATTCTCAGTGCACTCTTTTATAGCTGGTTCGGTTATGCCGAAGAAGAGAAGCATCTCGTGCCGCGACATGTCAAAGCCCAGATGGTTGATCTTAAGTCCCAGCTGAAAGCTCATCAGCAGGATAAACAGGCTGAGGCGCGCCGTAAGCAAGAGGAACAGAAAAAAGCTGAAGCTAAGAAACGGGCTGATGAGCGTAAAAAAGAAGCGCAGAAAGAGGAAGCACTGAAAAAAGAGGCTCTTAAGAAAGAGCAGGCGCGCAAGAAAGAGGAGGCTTTGAAACAGGCGGAAGCTAAAAAGAAAGCGGAAGCACTGAAGCAGAAGACTCTTAAACAAGAGGCGCTTAAGAAAGAGGCGGCGCTGAAGAAAGCGGAAGCACAAAAGAAAGCTGAAGCCCTGAAGAAAGCGCAAGCGGCAGAAGCCGCCAGGAAAAAACAGCAGGAAGAAGCCCGTCGTAAAGCTGAGGCTCAGAAAGAAGCTGAGCGTAAACAGGCAGAGAAACAGCGTCTGGAGCAGCAGCGCCGAGAGGCTGAATTAGTCGCTGCGATGGCCGCCGAAGAACAGGAAATGCAGAGGCAGGCAGATCAGAGGGCTATTGCCGGGTATAGTGACTATATTGCAGCCGAAGTGGAAAGTAACTGGAGTCGGCCACCCAGTGCCCGAAATGGCATGAGGGTTGTTCTGTCACTTCACCTGTTACCCACCGGAGAGGTTGATAACGTTTATGTCGTTAAAAGCAGCGGTGACAGTTATTTCGATGAGAGTGCGGTCCGGGCTGTTAAACGGGTAGGGCGATTCTCCGAGCTGCAAAATATGGATCCGGTATTGTTTGATCGGAGCTTTCGTAAATTCAGTCTTAATTTTAATCCGTCAGATCTTCGCAGGTAATCAGTCATGAAACGTACCTTATTTTTCATATTTTTATTCTTTTTCAGTGTGCTGGCGCGGGCTGAACTGACCGTTGAAATTACACAGGGGGTTGATAAGCCTACACCTGTTGCTGTCGTTCCATTTGCTTTCAGTGGTGTTCAGGCGCTACCTGAAGACGTTGCGAAGGTGATCAATGATGACCTCTATCGCAGCGGTATGTTCAAGCTTATGCCGCGGGAAAATATGCTCAGTTTCCCCTCCGACCGCAGCTCACTCTATTTTCGTGACTGGCGAATCAGCGGTAGTGATTTTATTGTTATTGGGCGGATCAAGGAGATCGAAGGGCAACTGAGTGTTGCTTTTGAACTCTACGATATCCTCAAAGAGGAGCAAATTCTGAGAGAAGAGGGGATTAAAGCAAACCGAACTAACCTGCGAGCAGTGGGGCACTATATCAGTGATAAGGTGTTTGAGGCGCTGACCGGTGTCCGGGGTGCATTTTCCACCCATATTGTTTATGTCACCGCGAAACAGCTGGCACCATCTAAACATAGTTATCGTTTGATGTATGCAGATTCAGATGGACACAATGCCAGAGAAATTCTTAATTCCAATGAGCCAATTATGTCGCCTGCCTGGTCCCAGGACGGTACTAAACTCGCATATGTCTCATTTGAATCGGGCCGGCCAGCGGTCTACATCCAGTATCTGGCTACCGGTAAGCGTGAGAAGGTCCAATCATTCCGGGGCCTGAACGGTGCACCGTCCTGGTCGCCGGATGGTCGTCAACTGGCGCTGGTGCTCTCTAAGGATGGTAATCCTGAGATCTACGTGCTGGACCTGCAGCAGCGCCGCCTGACCCGCATAACTCACCACTTTGGCATCGATACCGAACCGTCCTGGTCGCCGGATGGTCAATCGCTGATCTTTACTTCGGACCGCGGTGGTCAGCCACAGATCTATTCAATCTATCTGCCAACCCGTGATGTCACGCGACTGACATTTGAAGGGCAGTATAATGCCCGTGGACGTCTGACCCAGGATGGTCGTTTTCTGGCGATGGTGCATCAGAGCAATGGATCGTTTCATATTGCGGTGCAGGATTTGCGCACCGGCCGGGTAGATCTTCTGACCGAAACCTTTATGGATGAATCCCCTACGATTGCACCGAATGGCAGTATTATCCTGTATGCCACTCAGGAAGGTGTGCGGGGTGTATTATCAGCGGTGTCGCTTGATGGTCGGGTGAAGTTCCGTTTGCCGTCATCGGATGGCGATGTCCGTGAACCGGCCTGGTCGCCTTTCCAGTAAGGGGTGTTTTCAGGCTTTTCAGTGGTCAGTGACTGCACTGAGTGACAAGTTGACTGCACAAAGGTACAAAGTTAAATCAATTAGTTAGAAAAGTCGCTGGATTGACTCGCGGCTCTTGCAATCATGCTTAGCAAGCTTTACTTTAGGCAGGATTGAGGTTTTATTCGCACATAATTGGCTAAAAATTAGGAGTGTTCGATGCGTGCTATGAATATTGGCAAAGCGACTGCTTTGGCGTTAACTGTCGTTTGGGCAGCAGGCTGTAGTACAACAAATACAACAGACACTGATACGATGGGCAGTGACACTGCTCCGGCGACTACGACTCAGGCTGTTTCTGATTCTTCTATGTCCGGCACTACTATGGCCGATGTGAAGAATCTGGCAACTGTGTTCTACTTTGATTTCGACCAGACTCAGGTTAAGCCTGAAGCGGTTGCCGCTCTGCGTGGTCACGCTAAATACCTGGCAGACAACCCATCTGCTTCTGTTGTTCTGGAAGGTCATGCTGATGAGCGTGGAACCCGTGAATACAACATGGCTCTGGGTGAGCGTCGTGCACAGGCTATCGCTCGTGTTCTGACTGTTAATGGTGTTTCCAGCAGCCAGATTGAACTGGTGAGCTTTGGTGAAGAAAAACCGGTGGTTATGGGTCATAACGAAAGTTCATGGGCTCAGAACCGTCGCGTAGAACTGAAATACTAATCACCTGTCAGGTTGTTAGTTTCAATGCGCAAAGCATATGGTTTGACTGCCGCACTGGTGCTATGCAGCACCGGTGCTCTGGCGGCAGATCCTGTTCAGGTGATTGAGTTGCAGGTCGATGATGGGACTGCAAACCGGTCATCGGTTAACAGGCCCGCGGGCCAGTTTGTCGGTAACGGCAGTAACGATACAGTGATGTTGTTACAGCAGTTACAGGATGAAGTCCGCTCCCTTCGGGGAATGGTTGAGCAGCAGCAATATCAGATTCGTCAGATGGAGCAGCAGCAACGGGATCGTTATCGCGATCTTGATCGGCGAATTGTCGCGCTTCAGGGGGCGGGTTCCACCCGGCAGCCTGCCGACGGTTCTGATCAGCCTTCTGCAGCTGTAGCGCCGATGCCTTTACCCGCAGCGGATAGTACGCCTACGGATGCACAGGCCTATCAGCAGGCTTTTGGGTTGGTGCGGCAAAAGGATTTCCCCGCGGCGCTGGATGCCTTCGATAAGTTTATCGAGCTGTATCCGGACAGTGCGAGATTGCCTAATGCCTATTACTGGGTAGGTGAGGTGAATCTGGCGGAGCAAAAGCTGGAGCCTGCTAAAGCAGCATTTGAGAAAGTCCTGAAAACGTTTCCCGAGCACAGAAAAGCAGCCGATGCCACATACAAGCTTGGTGTGATCTATCATCAGATGGGGGATCAGGCTAAAGCAAATGATATGTTTAATGACACTATCTCACGTTATCCTGACAGTTCTGCCGCCGGTCTGGCACGCGATTACCTGAAAAGATAACGACTGAAATTCCTTAAGGTTGTGTAATGAGTACTCCCTCCAACAATGCTGTTGTATTGTTATCCGGTGGTCTTGATTCGGCTACCGCGCTGGCGATGGCGGTTGAGCGTGGTTTTAACTGCTATGTATTGAGCTTTGATTATGGCCAGCGGTCACAAACAGAGTTGCTGGCAGCGAAAAAAATTACCCGGGATCTGGATGTAAAAGAGCACCGGGTAGTGCGGCTTCATCTTGAGGACTTTGGGGGGTCTGCGCTGACTGATAACAGCATTGATGTTCCCGACCATGAGGAAGAGGGCATTCCGGTCACCTATGTGCCTGCACGCAACACCGTTTTTATGTCGCTGGCGCTGGCCTGGGCAGAGGTGCTTCATGCGCAGCATATCTTTATTGGGGTTAACGCTGTCGACTACTCCGGATATCCCGATTGCCGGCCAGAATATATCGCTGCTTTCGAGCAGATGGCCAATCTGGCGACTAAAACCGGCGTGGAGGGGGAGCGGCTGACGATTGAGACCCCGCTAATCGATCTGACTAAAGCTGAGATTATCAGAGAGGGGGTCCGTCTGGGGGTTAACTATGGTTTGACCGTTTCCTGTTACCAGGCGGATGATGATGGTCGGGCCTGTGGTGTATGTGACAGTTGTCGATTGCGGGCTAAAGGGTTTGAGGATGCCGGTGTAGCCGATCCAACCCGTTATATTACTGCCTGAGGTTGCTGTTATCGTCTGCAGATGGGGCGGGCACCGATGCAAGTATCTTAAACAGGGAGCCGCAGGGCTCCTTTTTCGTTACTTTTGCCTGAGTGAGGCAGAGAATTAGCATTTTCTGCATTGCAGTGGTGGTATAATATTTATAGGTTTAAAATCCGTTACTGTTTAATTACCTAATTAAGAATATTTGTAAATGTTGAATAAACAAGAGCTTTCAGACCGTATTCTGGTTCAGGAACACTTTGCTAAAGAGCATCTCCCCGGTGCGCTTGATCTGCAAAAGCAGGAGGAATACAAGAGCCGTATCAGGCAACTTCTTATCGAGAAGGATGCCTGCCTTGTGGCGCACTACTACACCGATGAAGTACTTCAGCAACTGGCTGATGAGACCGGTGGTTGTGTCTCTGACTCTCTTGAAATGGCGCGTTTTGGTAACAACCATCCCGCCAAAACGCTGATCGTTGCCGGTGTTAAGTTCATGGGCGAGACGGCGAAGATTCTGAATCCTGAAAAACGGGTATTGATGCCAACGCTTGAAGCAACCTGTTCTCTGGATATCGGTTGTCCGGCGGATGAGTTTACCGCCTTTTGTGATGCGCATCCCGATCATGAAGTGGTGGTTTACGCTAATACCTCGGCCGCCGTCAAGGCACGCGCCGACTGGGTGGTTACCTCTGCTATCGCACTGAAAGTTGTTGAACATCTTGCGGATCAGGGTAAGAAGATTATCTGGGCTCCGGATAAACATCTGGGTGAGTATGTGCAGAAGCAAACCGGTATCGAGATGCTGATGTGGGATGCTGCCTGTATCGTCCATGAGGAGTTTAAGGCGCAGCGTTTGCTGGATCTTAAAAAAGTCTATCCTGAAGCGGCAGTGCTGGTGCATCCAGAATCTCCGGACCCGGTGGTAGAGCTGGCTGATGTGGTGGGGTCCACTACCCAGATTATCAATGCTGCCCGTGATCTGCCGAATAAGCAGTTTATTGTCGCTACGGACAGGGCAATATTTTACAAGATGCGTCAGGCCGCGCCGGATAAAGAGTTTATCGAAGCACCTACCGGCGGATCAGGTGCAACCTGTCGAAGCTGTGCGCACTGTCCCTGGATGGCCATGAACGGCCTGGAAAATGTGCTTCATGCGCTGGAGCAGGGCAGCGATGAAATTTTTGTCGATGAGTCGCTGATTGATGATGCCCGGCGACCCCTTCAGCGGATGCTGGATTTCTCCGCACAAAACGGTTGAGTTGCTGCAAAACTAAAAAAGCCTGCTCAATAGAGCAGGCTTTTTGTATTCCGGATAAAGCGATTTGTAATCGTGCAGCTTAAGCCGGACGCTTATCAACCATAAAAATACCATAGCCGGTTGCCACCAGCTTGTCACCCACGTGTACGTCGGTTCGCATTTTGACCCGGCGACGTTTCGTATCTATCTCTTCAACTGTACCGGTTGCTTTAGCCGTATCGCCAATATACACCGGTGCTTTGAACTGGATCGACTGGTCGATATAGATTGCGCCAGGTCCGGGCAACCGGGTGCCAGCCACGGTTGAGATCAGTGCTGCTGAAAACATACCGTGAACAATACGGTTTTTGAATTGAGTGGTGGCTGCGTATTCGCTGTTGATGTGAATAGGGTTGTTGTCACCGGAAATGCCTGCAAACATATACACATCGGCCTCGGAGATCGTCTTGGCATAGGATGCGCTCATCCCCACTTCCAGATCTTCCAGGTAGTAACCGTGCAGTTCATCCATTAGTAATTCCTCTCTGTATCGCCATGGCCTGTTGGCCATGACTGCTTTTCGGGTGGCCGCATAAGCGCCGGGCTGATGCGTGATTATTGTTTACCTGAATAGGCATAAACCCTAACCTAGTCTGGTTGCTGTTTCAATGAAGTATTCGGACAGACTCTTAGTAAAACAGGTTTTTGTTGCAGTGCGAAGGCATTCCTTATTGACCCGGCTCTGCAATGCCCTGAAATGGTTGGATTAAAGTGAGAGCGGTCCGAAAGTGGCGCAACTTTACCGCCACAAATAGTGGCCATCGGTACTGTCTGACTATTGCAGTTTAAGCCGGGCTATGGAGAATGGAACCCCTTTGCACAGCGGACAGGCTAACCCGGTTATGGTAACAAAAGTATTGCTGACACTGTTGGTGATTGTGGTGGCATATATCTATCTCAGGCGCCGGGTGAGCGCCAGTCAGTCGAAGCCCGGGCCTGTGACAGTCACGCCTAAAGCAGGGGGCGCACCGATCAGGGTGGTCGCCGTGCTGTTTCTGCTGATCTCGTTCAGCCTTACCCTGGGGTTCTTTGTATACCGCTGGATCGATGGCAATCAGCTGCTCAGGATAACGCTGACCTCGCCGCAAAGCCCTGGGCCGGTCTATTATCAGGTGCACAAATCGGAGCTGCAGGAGCGGAGTTTCACTACCACCGACGGTCAGATAATCCGCATCAGTGCTCAGGACCGGTTGGTGATTGAGTCGATCCCTGACTGATACCGTTTTCGCAGATGCTTTTAAAGTGCAAATCGCTATAATGGCAGCTGCAACAGCTTACACCTGAATATTGCCAGTTTTGTTCCCCTTTTTTCTGAATCAGACACACATCGCCGCCGGGTTATCAATGTTAAGCTGCGATGATCTGTGTTACAGGGATTTTCTATGTTCCAGCGTACCAGTCTTCATAGCCATAAAACACTACCATCTAGTGTAGTGTTGCATTCTGTTTAGAGCTTAAGCGACTGTTGGCACGAATAACTTTTTCCAAAATGTCTCGGGCACTTTTAGTCCAAATAAATGGCTTCGGATTGCTGTTATGATGGGCAATGTAT
>NZ_JAFFZO010000129.1 GCF_016924145.1 Amphritea pacifica
TCCGTTACCTGGAGTACGGATGGATTCAGCCTGACCGCAGGCTTCGAGAGTGTTAAATACGACCTGACCGCGGGCGGCAACGTCGATCAGACCGGTTATGCATTAACGGCGAACTTTGATCTGTCCGGCGCCAACGTCAATATCTCTGCATCCCGTCTGGAAGATGACAACACCGATCAGACAGTGAACTCCTATGCGGCCAACGTCACCTACGGCAATCTGGGCGCGGGCATCATCCGCTCTGACGAGGATAACGCCACCGGTCCTGACCCGGATGTCACCACCAGCTATATCGCTTACTCAGTACCACTGTTTGGTATTCCAGAAGCAACGGTGACCTTTGCCGGCTCCTACTCCAGCGCATCAAATGTAGTGGACGATGAAACCACAGCAGCCCGGGTACGGCTCAACTACAC
>NZ_JAFFZO010000130.1 GCF_016924145.1 Amphritea pacifica
TTGGTGGGATGCCTACCGCAAGCAGCTTGGCCTGAAAGACTTCTCTCCGAAAAGTCAGGACGCTGTGGCATTGCAGCAGATTAAGGAGCGTGGCGCTTTACCTATGATTGATCGTGGTGATATCCGTCAGGCAATCGACCGTTGCAGCAATATCTGGGCTTCACTGCCGGGCGCTGGTTATGGTCAGTTCGAGCATAAGGCTGACAGCCTGATTGCAAAATTCAAAGAAGCGGGCGGAACGGTCAGAGAGATTGATGTATGAGCAGAGTCACCGCGATTATCTCCGCTCTGGTTATCTGCATCATCGTCTGCCTGTCATGGGCTGTTAATCATTACCGTGATAACGCCATTACCTACAAAGCCCAGCGCGACAAAAATGCCAGAGAACTGAAGCTGGCGAACGCGGCAATTACT
>NZ_JAFFZO010000131.1 GCF_016924145.1 Amphritea pacifica
AGCTTAGGTGAGAACATCCCTGCCTGAACATGAGAAAAAACAGGGTACTCATACTCACTTCTAAGTGACGGCTGCATACTAACCGCTTCATACATCTCGTAGATTTCTCTGGCGATTGAAGGGCTAAATTCTTCAACGCTAACTTTGAGAATTTTTGTAAGCAATGCGGCGTTATAAGCATTTAATGCATTGATGCCATTAAATAAAGCACCAACGCCTGACTGCCCCATCCCCATCTTGTCTGCGACAGATTCCTGGGATAAGCCAAGTTCATTTTTCTTTTTTTCATAAATTGCTTTAAGGCGACGTGCGTCCTCAAGCTGCTCTTGTGTTAATGGTTTCTTTTTTGTGCTCATACGTTAAATCTATCACCGCAAGGGATAAATATCTAACACCGTGCGTGTTGACTATTTT
>NZ_JAFFZO010000132.1 GCF_016924145.1 Amphritea pacifica
TATCAGGGCGAGCGCTATCACTTCTGCTCGGATGGTTGCTGCGACATCTTCAAAGAGGAACCGGAAAAGTATGTTCAGGCCTGGCTGCCGGTGCATCAGATCTTCCAGGGCAACTGCGGCGGTCCTGATGTCGGCGATATCCTCAAGGATTATTACCACATGAATGTTGGCGTCGACAATATGGATATTAAAGGCTCTCCCGATGAGGTGCGCTGGAATCAGTGGAAAGGTATCGCCTGAACCGGTCATCAATCTGTCAACGGGTGTGGCAGGGCTGCACCCACAGAAGAATAACAAGAGGATATAAAAATGCCTGTATTTGCACTAAGTCCTGACTATCAGGGCGAGCGGATGGACCGGGTGGAAAATTTCCACGGTAATCAGATTGTCTATCTCGGTTGGGATGAGCACCG
>NZ_JAFFZO010000133.1 GCF_016924145.1 Amphritea pacifica
CGTGTGTCTCTGACTGCTTTCCTGAATTCCTGATCTGTTATTATATAGTCAATGACAGATCTGGTTCCCCTGCCTTCCCAAGTATACCGGTGAATGTTCTTATGTTTAAAAAAGGAGTTTGTGATAACTAGGCCCATACTGGCACAGAAATCCAAGAGCTGTTTTCCATTCCTGTTGGCCTCCATATCCTCTCCAAACTTACCCATAACCTTTTCATACCCTTCTGTTCGATTTCCTATCCTGGCATTGAAGTCACCCATGAGCAAAACACTGTCCTTGTCCTTTACTCTAACAACTACATCACTGAGTGCGTTGTAAAATCTGTCCATCTCATCTTGCTCTGTCCCTTCACAGGGCGAATACACTGACACAATCCTAATTTTCTTGCTGGAGATGGCCAAATCTAT
>NZ_JAFFZO010000134.1 GCF_016924145.1 Amphritea pacifica
ACCGCGCTGGGGATGTCGAAAGCCAAAACGCTGCGGCTGATTGTGATTCCTCAGGCGATGCGGGTGGTGATCCCCCCGCTGACCAGTCAGTATCTGAACCTGACCAAGAACTCCTCGCTGGCGACCGCGATCGGCTACCCCGATCTGGTGAACGTGTTTGCCGGCACCACGCTCAACCAGACGGGACAGGCGATTGAAGTGATTGCGATGACCATGGCGGTCTATCTGACCCTCAGTCTGCTGACCTCATACTTTATGAACTGGTATAACGCCAGAATTCAGCTTACAGAACGCTAGGAGGGGATGCTATGAAATATGATATTCAACCCACGCTGCCCCCACCGTCCAGTATGATTGGGGTGGTCGGCTGGCTGCGAAAAAATCTGTTTAACGGGCCTTTTAACTC
>NZ_JAFFZO010000135.1 GCF_016924145.1 Amphritea pacifica
TTTCGATGAAATCAATGAAATCAATGGTATCGTCAAAAAATACTAAGGCTAGTGAAGAAACAAAAGATAAGGGGGCAAGCATCGTGCAACAACCTTTGGCAATTGCCGTAAGGTAAAAATAGATCAGTCCCCATTTATTTAATGAACCCGCGCTATACTGGCTCTCATCCCAGTGGGTTTCACCTTTATTGTCTTTTAGGCGCTGCCTGATTTCGGTTGGGGAGGGTTCCTCAACCATACTGATCGGAATGCTTTCGTTGGTCCGGCTCCAGGGTAGGGGATCACCGCCCTGCAATAATTTAACCAGTGTGCCCTGTTCCGGGCGTGGCTTCTGCCTGGAATATCGTTCGCTATTCCAGGCGGTGCTGCTGTAGGGCTTTATCTGTTGGAAGTCCATTTATA
>NZ_JAFFZO010000136.1 GCF_016924145.1 Amphritea pacifica
GGTTGCTCTTGCCGATCAGGGGGTGGGGCATAAATCGCTGATCCGCTTTAAAACCCCGGAGTTAACGGGGTATCAGGGGGCTGGCGTTTAATGTCACAGAGCTTTAGCTGAGAGAGACGGACCGGTCACTGGCAGATCATCTGAGTGAGAGACCGGTCTGTTGCAGGGTGAAAGTATGAGTTATGAAGTAACAGTTGAACCAACCGGTGATGTGATCGAGGTTGAAGAGGGGCAGACCATTCTGGATGCGGCCCTGCGTCAGGGGGTCTGGCTGCCGTTTGCCTGTGGCCACGGCACCTGCGCCACCTGTAAAGTGCAGGTGCTGGAGGGTGAAGGTGATCTGGGTAACGCCTCCCCCTTCGCGCTGATGGATATGGAGCGGGAGGAGGGCAAAGTGCT
>NZ_JAFFZO010000137.1 GCF_016924145.1 Amphritea pacifica
GCCTACGATGCTAAAACCAATCGACAACCCGATTACTGGTTCTCAATGGATGATGACGAGTTTGAAGAAGCGATCGCTCAACTACGTGCAGAGCAACGTTTTATGCCTAGTATGGGCCCGGAGATCGATCTGTTTAATAGCGGCACTCAGGCCTGACAACACTAACGGACTGAATTGATAGAAATGGACTTCCAACAGATAAAGCCCTACAGCAGCACCGCCTGGAATAGCGAACGATATTCCAGGCAGAAGCCACGCCCGGAGCAGGGCTCGCTGATTAAACTGCTGCAGGGCGGTGATCCGCTGCCGTGGAGCCGGGCCAACGAAACGGTTCCCGTCAGTATGATCCAGGAGCCAACACCTGCAGAGATTAAACAGCGCATCGAAGACAATAAAGG
>NZ_JAFFZO010000138.1 GCF_016924145.1 Amphritea pacifica
AGCTTTAGAGCGATTTATCTTCTGAACCAGACTCTTGTCATTTGTTTTGGTAAAGAGAAAAGTTTTTCCATCGATTTTATGAATATACAAATAATTGGAGCCAACCTGCAGGTGATGATTATCAGCCAGCAGAGAATTAAGGAAAACAGACAGGTTTATTGAGCGCTTATCTTTCCCTTTATTTTTGCTGCGGTAAGTCGCATAAAAACCATTCTTCATAATTCAATCCATTTACTATGTTATGTTCTGAGGGGAGTGAAAATTCCCCTAATTCGATGAAGATTCTTGCTCAATTGTTATCAGCTATGCGCCGACCAGAACACCTTGCCGATCAGCCAAACGTCTCTTCAGGCCACTGACTAGCGATAACTTTCCCCACAACGGAACAACTCTCATT
>NZ_JAFFZO010000014.1:0-108486 GCF_016924145.1 Amphritea pacifica
TCTCAAATAATCTAAAAATATCCCCTCAACAATGGCGAGAAGGTATTCGGGAATTTGCAGAGCAGCTACTCAGGTCATCGAGTATAGTGTTTTAAATTCGTGGGGATACCACAGGGTCAAAGCCCTTTTGCAGAAGAGTTGGACAGGTAAAGCGGGGATGCCCAAAGAGAGCGATTGATTGAAAAGGGCTTTGACCCCTTTAATGCGATGCTCAGATGCTTGATGTCATTGCCGCTAACTTTCTTGCCAATATTTCGGTAAACCAGATTCTGGATGCTGAGGATATGGGGGGTGCGCTGCCGCACCAGCTGCATGCGTTTGCGTAGCAGGTCCCGAAAGCCCCGTTCCTGCTTCGGGTAGATATATCCCTCTTTCAAAATCCCAAGACGGTGCATGTGGGCCAGCCAGCGGGCATCCTGCTGATCTCCGGTATACTTGAGACCGCTGTACTGCTTATTGCCAGCAGGGTTGGCCAGATGCACTCAATAGCCAGCATCCATCAAACCATCCACCAACCAGTACCAGTTAAATGTTGACTCAACCACGACACCCTCCAGTCGCTCTTGATAGGGACTCAGTTCATGTTTGATCCGTTCCAGATTGTTATCAAGGCGTCGTTCATAGAGGATGTGGTCCGTCTCATCAATCACAGATACGACGCTGTTGTTGGAATGCAGATCGATTCCAGCATATAGTTTCATTGGTCGACTCCTCTTGTGGCTGTTTGTCGATGTTACTTCTTAACGATACGACTGCAGGGGGGAGTCGGCTAGATGATTATCAGGTCTTGCATTTTGCAGGGGTAAGGAAATAGGGTATAGCTCTTGTGCAAAATTCAACCTGACCCTTTTGGCACGCGTGATAGAAGATAAGGAGATGAACCTCCGTGGTACGTGACCCGTATGCCCGGTGGTGTGGGAGGAGGGGCGCTGTGAGGTGCCTCCCTATCCCGATTAAGCACCCAAGCCGAGTGACCCACGAACAATGGATGAGAATCAAATATTGTTTACAATTCACGGGCAACTTCTACAATCTGGTTGCGAAGCCATACATTAGCAGGATCATAATGCTGCCTTTCATGCCAGATAATAGATGGCGTGAAAGCCTGTATTTTTATAGGTAGTTCGAGTATTTCAATAGGGACTGACCTGGCAATTCGATGGGCCAATCTACGTGGAATGGTTAGGATCAAATCACTTTCGGCCACAATCATGGGGGCAACCAGGAAGTGAGGGGTTCGTACCGCAATTCTTCTCGTGAGTCCATGTTGCGATAACGCGTCATCCACGGCACTCCTTCCTTGCCCGGTAATAATCACGGACAGGTGCGACAGCGATACGAAGTTTTCGAGAGTTAGTTGTTCGGCGACTATCGGATGACTTTTGCGAACGACACATACAAAATCTTCATCATAGAGTGGCCGACAGTAAAACCTTGCAGGTAACCCCTGAAAAGAGCCAATCGCCAGATCGGCGCCTCCCTGAGCAATTAAACCTACGTTATCACCCGCTGGTGCCGGCATGACCAGATCAATCCCGGGCGCCAACGACGCAAGTTTAGAAACCAGCGAAGGTATCAATAACAGGGCCAAATGGTCCGCTGTTGCAATTGTGAATCGTCCTGATGCTGTGCTTGGATGAAACTCGGAAGGTGCGACGATTGCTCGTGCATCATCAAGCAGTTTGGTCACCGATCCTGACAATGCTATCGCTCGTGGCGTTAACTCCCATCCATTAGCTGTTCGCACCAGAAGCTTGTCGTTTAGTAATCGGCGCAAGCGACCTAAGCCCCGACTCGCTGCAGGCTGGCTAAGCCCTAATCGTTCGCCAGCACGAGTGACGCTGCCTTCTTTCAGCAATGCGTCAAACAGCTTGAGAAGATTCAGATCAACCCCACTTAAATCCACTTTTTGCATACCCGAAATCATCCTCATGCATTTTTAATATGCAAGTGGATTCTATAGTCTTCCTCTCGATGAATCCATCAAGTTTCTTAATCAGGAGAGGAATAATGAGCACTACCGAATTGTATGTTGTGACAGGCGCTACAGGTCGCACAGGGTCTGCTGCAGCGAACACGTTACTCAATGCCGGCAAACGTGTGCGCGTTGTCGTGAGAGATGAGTCACAGGGGGATACGTGGGCGGCTCTCGGCGCTGAAGTCGCTGTGGCTGATTTCACAAACCACTTTAGCTTATGCAAAGCCTTTTCTGATGCGGACGGGGCGTATATCGTCAGTCCTCCGCAATATTCGTCAGAGAGGCTTTTTTCACAGGCTGAAGCCATGGCTCGTTCCATTGCAGACGCGGCTACAAACGCGAAGTTGCCCAAGCTGGTTGCCCTTTCGTCAATCGGTGCAGAGCAACCAAACGGCACAGGCTGGATCGCCATGAATCGTATGCTTGAGGAGTCTTTAAGCAGTACAGGAATACCGGTAACATTACTGCGTGCAGCCTACTTTATGGAAAACTGGGGGGCGCTCGTTAAAATCGCTGTAGAGCAGCGTCAATTACCCAGTTTTCTTTCGCCGTTGGATGAAAAGTTTCCGATGATCGCAACAGCAGATATCGGCCGCATAGCGGCCGAAACTCTCTGTGAAAATTGGGAAGGTGTGCGAATTATTGACCTGGAAGGTCCCGCCAGGTATTCCCCGAACGATATCGCGGAGTACTTATCCCTGAAGTTCGGAGAAGCGATACAGCCTGCCTCATTACCGGAATCAGACTGGGCGCTATCGATAGCTGGCCAAGGTTTCTCATCAGCGGCCATTTCGGGATTTATTGAAATGACCCAAGGGATTAACTCTGGCCATATAGCCTTCCATAATAGATTGAACGTTAAACGTCGTACGGGGTCCGTAAAGCTTAATGCGGTGATTGATGCACTGGCTGTAGAGTAAGACCTCTCTCCTACTGGAACACAGTATAATGCCAGGTAATCGGGCATGGGGCCGTGCCCGATCACACTCGTTCCAGAGACAAATGAGCGATTGTATTTATGCTACCCAACTAAAGGGATTGCAACTAAAGGGGTCAAAGCCCTTAAACATTTAAACAACGGGCTTTGACCCTGTGGTATGACCCCTTTAATCTTGTATCTCTTCAGTTTTTTTGTCAGTATTCCCGCATATGGAATACACGATAGCCCTGATCTTTGTAGCGGGCCAAGTAACTGATCAATGGGTTTTACTCATTTTCAGTGGATGAGAATGAAGTAGCTGCTGCTAAGCATTTCTCAGAATTTTTTATCAAACCTTTACTGTTTAAAAGTGAAATAACTATCGGTTATGTATATCAAGGATAGGTATGTTGAAAAAAAATATTGCAGTTGTTTCGTGCCTTCTTGCGCTGGCTGGCTGCGCCTCAGTACAGGATTATGTGCCTCCCCAAAATACTGACACAGCAAAAGTAGTGGTAACCCGTAATATCACAGCTCCCTTGTTAGGCTACACTACAACTTTATTTAAATTGGAGACGTTCAAAACCTGTCATGAAGAGATAGGGAAGAATAAAGCTACCCGCTTTATGGTGCTCGATAAAGGCAACCCTTTGATTGCAGAGGTTAATGCCGAAGGTGTTGATGTCGCAGTAAATGAACCCGTGAACTTGTTTATGGTTACCGTGGCGGGACCATTCAATGGTAGTTGCTCATCCCTTGTAAAATTCACGCCTGAATCGGGTAAAGATTATGAAGTCAGACTACTGGGCGATATAACTCAAAGTCCTGGGCGTTGTACGGCAGAGTTATGGAGCACTCAAACCGTTACAAATATCACACGAAAAGAAAGCTTCGAGGAATATGACGATTGTAATCCTCAGTAATATCAAGGAACACCTGTGAAGTATTTGCTGGTATCGTCTCTGTTTGCTCTGTTAGTTGGTTGCGCTAGCAGTCCAAAGAATGAGTTTGCTCAGCAAAAAAGCTTTGTAAAAACGATTCGTCCGGGACTGTATTTCATTAGAGAAGCTGACTCAGCGATCTTTTGGAGAAAAGAGGGTGTAACCAGACAGAAATGGCAAGAGCGGGCAGAGAACCTGTGTGTTGGAAGCGGTTATAAATCTTTACTACTGGTGGATGGTGAGTCGAGCTCTACCGGCGTCGCTATGTCTTTTGTGGGAGGAATCGGATCAGCGTATGGTGAGATTATTAGTGTGCCTATAACTGATGGTGTCATTTTGTGCGACTCTGCAAATATTAGTGAAGAAGAGGCTATAACAGTGTTAGAAGATGAGTACTACATCGAGCCTCAGTGAATGAAACAGCCTGAATAACAGACTCTGTACATAGAATTGTGTAACTGCCTATCATAGAGCCAGTAATGGCTAAGGATAGGCAACATGGACAAGGAAAAAATCGGGGTCAGGTTCTACTTGCCCCCCGTTGTGTGATCAATCCCTCATATTTGTTCGAATGTAACAAAGTAAAGGAAACAGATGTATCTTTCGGATCTCTTTTACGACCTCTCATCAGTGGTCAATATAGGGATTGGCTCTTAACCGGTCGGTTGCGAGGTCGATAAAGGCTCTGATCTTTGCGTTGGCTTGTCGCCCTTCGAGATGAACAATGCTGACGGGCAGTGGCTGACTTTCGTAGTCTTGCAGTATGCGCGTCAGTGAGCCGTTTTTTAACTCCTCGCCCACCTGATAGGACATCAGACGGGTGATGCCAAACCCTTGTCTGGCTGCGGTTATGGCCGCGCCATTCTGAGAGCAGTGCAGGCGTGGCGAGAGTTTTACGGACTCTTTGCCCAGAGGGGATTCAAATTGCCACGTCGATGATGGTTCAACCGTTGAAGCCTGAATGATTTCATGATCCCTGAGCTCGGAAGGGTGACCGGGGATGCCATGTTTTTCCAAATAGCCGGGCGAAGCGCATACCAGCCGCTGGACGCTGCCGACGGGGGTGGCATAGAGAGTTGAATCTTTTAGGTGACCAATCCGGATCGCTACGTCCAGACCCTCATCGAGAATATTGCTGATGCGATCATAGAAAACTGCTCTGACAGTTACAGAGGGGTTGTGCTGCAAATATTCCGTCAGGATTGGTGTTATATGTATCTGACCAAACAATACCGGGGCGGTAACCGATAACACCCCTTTGGGCTCGGCATAGCTCCCGGATGCGGTCGCCAGGGCTTGCTCGACATCTTCTAAGATCCGTTTGGCGTCTTCGAAAAAGCGGGCCCCCGAATCCGTGAGGCGGACATGCCGGGTGGTTCTGTTGAACAGCCGCACTCCCAGGGTCTTCTCAAGCTGGGCGACCGACCGGGTTACTGCGGGGGCTGACAGGTCGAGCTTGCGGCTGGCGGCAACGAAACTCTGACATTCTGCAACCTCGATAAAAACCCGCATCGCTTCCAGTTTATCCATCCGATACCACACAGATTCATTATGTAGATTATTTCATTAACAGTAATAGATAATTAAATTTCAGTCTAATTATCTTTATTTTTGTTAATTGTATGCTGGGCTCTCCAATCGAATAATATTCAGGAGTTAATTATGTCTCGTATACCTACACCTGCATCTGTTATGGCTGCACCGGAAGCCTCCCGGGGATCACTCGAAGCGGTCAACTCGCTTCTGGGCAGTGTGCCCAACCTGTTTCGCATTGTCGCCAACAGCCCGCAGACACTGGAGGGCTATCTCGGTCTGAATGGCGCGCTGAGTAACGGTTCACTGGATGCCCGGACGCGTGAGCGTATTGCCCTGGCTGTTGCTGAGATCAATGGTTGCCAGTACTGCCTCGCTGCACACCAGTATCTTGGTTCCAATCTGGCCGGGCTGAGCGCCGCTGAAATTGAAGCCAATCGCCGTGGCACCTCCAGTGATGAAAAAGCCGCGGCTGCGGTAAGTTTCGCCGTCAATATTGTGAACAACCGCGGCAAGGTGTCTGATCGTGACTTCGAGGCGGTTCGTGCTGCCGGTTATAGCGACGCAGAGATCGTGGAGATCGTGGGCCAGGTTGCACTGAATACCCTGACTAACTACATGAATGAAGTGCTGGGTACCGAAATCGACTTTCCGCCAGTGGATGCCCTGGCTGCCTGAGTCAGCGTGGGTGGCGTGTTCGCCACCCTTAACCCTTATCAGGAGTATCTCAAATGTTCAGACCCCCTCTGCCGCCTTTTAACGAAGCCGCGGCTATCGAAAAAATCAGACTCGCCGAAGATGGGTGGAACGGCCGCGATCCCCGGAAAGTTGCGCTGGCCTATAGCGAGAACTGCGAGTGGCGTAACCGGGCTGAGTTTGTGGCAGGGCGCGAAGCGATCGTGCAGCTGCTGACTCGTAAGTGGACCCGCGAACTTGATTACCGGCTAATCAAAGAGCTATGGGCATACAGGGAGAACCGCATTGCCGTTCGTTTTGCATATGAATTTCATGATGACTCCGGGCAGTGGTTTCGTGCCTATGGCAATGAAAACTGGGCGTTCGACGACAACGGCCTGATGCGTCAACGAATCGCCAGCATCAATGAGCATGCGATCAGTGTTGAGGATCGGAAATTTCACTGGCCTCTGGGTCGCCGACCTGATGATCACCCCGGCCTGAGCGATCTGGGCCTGTAGCGGACACCTTAAAAAACCGTCATGAGCGTGCTTAAAGGCAAGGCGCACGCCGCGCAGTAGGTTTTTCGAGGAGTCCTAAAAAAGAGGTATGTAACGTTGACCTATACAAGTGATATCGCCTTTACCGAAACGGTAAAGGCTATTCAGGCCAGAAAGGGTTCCAGGGATATCTATGCCCGGATGGAGCAAAAAGGCGGATGGCAAAGGGAGATCACCCTCGATCTGGCGGGCTTTATCGCGGCGCAGAGGAGCTTTTTTCTGGCCACCGTAAATGCTAACGGTCAGCCTTATATCCAGCATCGGGGCGGTCCGCCGGGCTTTCTGAAAGTGATCGACAGGCAGACCCTCGCTTTTGCCGATTACCAGGGAAACAGGCAGTTCATTACTCAGGGGAATTTAACCGAAAATCCCCGGGCGTTTATCTTCTTAATGGACTATGCCAACAGCGTTCGAATTAAAATTTGGGGCAGTGCAGCAGTGATAGAGGATCAGCCTGCATTGTTAGCTGAACTGATGCCCAGCCGGGATCTGTACCAGGCGCGCGCAGAACAGGTATTGTTGTTTACCGTTGAGGCCTGGGATCGGAACTGTCCACAACATATCCCGCAGCGGTTTGATCGGGAAGAGGTTGAAACGTTGTTGCAACAACGTGACCGGCGGATTGCAGAACTGGAAGAGCAACTGCGTCAGCTTAAAGGGATGACACTTAAAGGGGCAACACTTAAAGGGGCGACAGATGAGTGATCTATGGATTCTGGATATTGAAGCCAGTGGGTTGAGTCCCGTTAGTTACCCGATTGAGATTGGCCTGGTGAACGCAGAGCAGGAGTATCAGACGCTTATCCGGCCTGAAGAGTCCTGGGTTCACTGGAGTCCCAAAGCACATGAATTGCACGGGCTTTCACGCCAGCATCTCTTTGACAAAGGGCAGCGGGCCGAACGGGTTGCACAGGCGCTTAACCGTCTGCTGCTGTCTGAAACGGTCTATTCCGATCATCAGGACTGGGACAGTTTCTGGATAAGTCGCCTGTTTGATGCGGTGTCTGTGGAACAAAAATTTCATGTTGCGGATCTCAATACCCTTCTGGTCGGTAACAATATGAACACTTTCGTTACCCGCTTTGATGCGTTGTCACATGCGAGTGGCCATCGTGCCCATCGCGCTTTGAACGATGCACGTATTATTCATCGGGCCGCTGTTTTTGCGCTGAATAACGCTCAATAACCCGATCAGGACAGCAGGGGAGTCGGCTAGATGATTATCAGGTCTTGCATTTTGCAGGGGGAAGGAAACAGGGTTTAGCTCTTGTGCAAAACTCAAGCCCCTTTTTACCATGTGCGCACGGCTCAGACGAAAGATCGTTCCGAAGCAACATAAGACGGCCTTGCACACCTTTTATGCGTGGATTAAAGACAATCGCCATCGGTGACTGGATCACTGGATGCCACACCTGAAGCGCAGGATTATCAGCTTCAGGAACGACTAAGGGTTACCGGACAACAGCCGGAGTGTGGGGCGCATCTACGGTCATCTACTCAACAGTTTATATCTCTGGTTCAACCGGCGAAGTGGCCGGAAAAGTTATCCGTGGTCAGGGATGAAGGAGATGTTAAGATAATTTGGAATCCAGCCCATGCGAGTGAGTAAAAGATTGTTAGCCGTGGACTGGTTTACAGAGGGGCTGTGTTGTACACGGGCAAGGATATTATTGAAGAGCCTGATGCGGTAATTCCGCAGGTCCGGATCTGTGTGGGGTCGTCTCGGTAAGGGGGGCTACCACGACTGTGTGCCCAATCTACAGGTAATGGAGGGACACTTTATGGCTGATTACTTTGGATCTTGTCTGTGTGGCACCGCGAAATTTAAGGTGCAAGGGGACTTCGACAGCTTTTTCTTGTGTCATTGTCAGCATTGCCAAAAAGATACGGGCTCTGCTCATGCGGCAAATCTTATCTCACAGTCAGCTAAATTGATCTGGCAGTCGGGTGCAGATGCTGTGACTTCCTTTATGCTTCCGGGCACTCGTCACAACAAAAGCTTTTGTAAGTTGTGTGGTTCGGCATTGCCAAGCACTCAGATCGCAGGTTTACTCGTCGTTCCCGCAGGGTGTTTGGACACCGAAATCTCTATGTTACCAACTGCACACATCTTCTCATCCAGCAAAGCTGCTTGGGATGATGTGTCAGGGGACTTGCCAAAATACGAGGGACTGCCAGAGTGAGCTACTATCACATAACAGCTGACTGTTGGCGGACGCCGCTCACTGCGCTCCGGCACGCCGCAAAGCCAAGCGTTGAAGCTGTGCGTGACGCTCACTCGTAACGATCGCCTCATATTCGTTTCCACATGAGGCGCACTTGGCGAAGGCCGGGCTGGATGCTGAAGGCATACCGGTATTTGTCGCAGAGGAATATAGGGTGAATATGCAGTGGCGCTATTCGAATGCGCTCGGCGGGGTAAAAATTCAGGTGCTGTTACGCTTTGCGAAACAGGCTAAAACCATTTTGGCGCAAGACTATTCCGCACTTCTGAAAGATGAGTTTGGCAAGGAGCAGGTCGTTTGCCCCAAATGCGCCAGCACGGACATCGGGCCATTTACCAGAGGGAAAAGACCCGCATTTGTTGTCTTGCTATTGCCCGGGTTTCCTCTTTTCCTTTACCGGCATGGAACAAGGTGCAAATCATGTGGCCACTTCAGTCGAACATAACTATCGGCTTCAAACCCTGCAAATAGGGCGCGGCTGCTTATTGCGGGCGCCTGAGCCGAACCGTTACTATGACTCTTGGGAGTTCATCCGGGAATGAGAATGAAAGAAAAACTTAATGAAATTCGAGCGAAGCTTCTGAGCACAGATTATCCTCAATGGCGTAATCTGCTTTCTTGCGTGGTTCTGATCGCTCTGTCTACGGGCGCTGTATTGTCCTGGTGGTACGCCTATTACACGCTTCCGGAGACGGCGTGCCACGAAGGCTTTCTCCTCTTTTCGGTGTTGTGGCTGGCTGTTCAGTGGGTCGTCATTGGCTATTTGTATTGGTATCGGGATATCCCCGCATTTGCCCGGAATGCTCTAAAACTGTTAATTCTGGTCGCTAATATCTGGTTCGGGCTTTTTATTTTTTCACTCCAGCCATGTATCTCATAGCAAAACCACGTATGAACCGCCCCGGGGTCAATAGACTCTGGCAGCAAAGCGGTCTCTGCTTTGGCTGTATGCCTTAATGAAGAAAGGGGATGGTCGTCTTATCCTAGACGTTACCCCTGATTGGGCGTCTGGTGAGCTGTCGGGTTTAAGCGGGAAAATGACCATCAATATTAAAGCAGGTCAGCATCTCTGCGAATTTGAGTGTGAGCTGATATAACATCAGGCCCTGGCAATACCCGTGGGTGATATACAAAGAGTTTATCTATTTGGAACTGGGCAGGTGCCAGAGCAGGAATCAACGTATGTGAACGTTATTGCTGTAATGCGGGTATGGGCTACGCGTGATCGCGTAGTCTGAGATCTGTCGGATCAGATTTTCCGGATTTTTGGTGCTGCGTCTCAAACAGTACCAGGGCCGGTACCGCACGGCACGACTGGGGGACAATGTTAGCCCATTTAAGGAAATGCAAATTAAGCCTGAGTTAGCTATCCTGACTTAAAAAACCAAGTCAGGTGTATACGAAATTATTCCGCCGCATGAATAAGGAAATAACATGCATATAATCCGTTCGGCTTTTATCCTCTCCATCCTGATCGCACTATGGATCACCCCTATTACCGCCAGTGCGCGGGAGCTGATCGCCAGTTTCGTCTATGTCGGCTGCAACCGGGTCGGTTTCGGAGCGACCGATCCGGCACCGAGTACGGCCAATGTGGCGCAGTTGAAGCAGACCCTTGCTGATATCGGGGCGCTGCCGCTGAAGCCCGACTACTTCTTTTTTGTCGGCGATATGGTGTTGGGAATGCAGGCCGATGGCGGTAAGACGCTGGCAACTGAGCTGGATGCCTGGAAAGCACTTGTGGATGAAACCGGGTTCGCCACGAGTGGTATCGAGCTGTTGCCAATTGTGGGTAACCATGAAGCCGATGCGTCAACGCAGATCAGCGATGGTCGTTACGTGGAATATCCGGATGCGGCCAACCTGTCCGCTTGGGTGAACTGGCTGAATATCCATGATCTTGCCAAGGCGCACAATGGCCCCGCAGGACCGGTGGAGCTGAAAAGAGACCTGCTGGCGGAAGACAACAACCAGAGCCAGACTTACTCCTTCGATGATCTAAGCACCGGTGTTCACTACCTGCTGTTGAACACCGATTCGCTGTCGACCGTTCCCAATCCGAGCCTGCCGGGCAAAACGGTAGCAAGCTGGGTTCCGCTGCACTGGGTGGAGAGGGATTTCGCCAGGGCGGAACAGAATCCGCAGATTAAAAGGATTGTGGTGCTGGCTCATAAACCGCTGGTGCTGGATAACCCGGGACCGCACGATGTGGTCTATGACACCGCGCCCTATACGCTGGGCAATAAGTTGCTGACCCTGTTCAGCAACTCAGCGAAATTCGCCGGATATTTCGCCGCCCATGCCCATGAATGGCTCTACACCGACAAACTCGGGCCGAAGCATAATGTAACTCAGGTGATCGCCGGCAATGGCGGCAGTCAGCTGGAGAGCAGCTGGAATCCTGCTGGCGGGGCCTACTTTGGCTTCACCCGGGTTAATCTTTACGATGACAACACGGTTGGGGTTGTCTCCTATACCCGACCGGCGCCGACTCCGTATGACGCCACGGGCGCACAACCGGCGGCAAAAGCTTCGCCGGAAATCTTCTTTTCCGTCGCAGGGGGAGGGGACTAGGATCACGACCTCCGTCGTTCAGTTGCGATGGAATTGGGGGCCGTGTAACAAATATAGTTTTACACTGGCTTTGTTGAGGGCTCGGTTCGAATAAGGAGATCTCGTGAGCATCAGAACAGGGGCAGGTTTTTTTCAGCTGGACAGTCTATCTGATATTTTTTTGTATCGGCATGAAATATGTTGTCGATAGTTATCTCGAAACATCCGATATTGAGTGGATACCGCAACTTGCGAGAGTGGTCGTTGGGTTAATCTTTGCAAGTGATTTGCCATCCATTCCAGCTACTGACGTTTCAAAAAGCGCCGGGGATACCACAGGTACAGACCCAGAATATCCCGGCATACAAGATTTCCCCCCGGCACTGAGAAGGAAACCCATGAAAAACGATAACTATACGATCCGAACAATGAACCGGAACGAAGTCGACATTGCCATTGAGTGGGCCGCAAAAGAAGGCTGGAATCCAGGCCTGCATGATGCTGATTGTTATCTGTCAGCTGATCAGAATGGTTTTCTCATGGGCTTTCTTGGTGATGAACCTATCGCTTCAATCTCGGTGATCAGGTACAACGATGCGTTTAGCTTTCTTGGGTTCTACATTGTCAAACCGGAATACCGTGGCAAAGGCTATGGGATTCAAATCTGGAACGCGGGGCTTAAATACCTTGAAGGCGTTAACATCGGTCTCGATGGTGTGGTGACCCAGCAAGAAAACTACACAAAGTCTGGTTTTAAGCTAGCCTATCGCAATATCCGCTACGAAGGGGTGGGTGGCGGCGAGCAGCCCAAAAACGCGGAGATTGTAGAACTCTCCACGCTGCCTTTCGAAACCATTGATCACTATGATCAGCCATTTTTCCCCGCAGACAGGTCGCAGTTTACCCAGGCATGGATCACCCAGCCTGAGAGTCATGCGTTGGGCATCATGCAGAATGGCCAACTGGCGGGCTATGGTGTTATACGCAAATGCCGCAACGGTTATAAAATTGGCCCTTTGTATGCGGACAACCCCGAATTGGCCGAATCTCTTTTTCTGGCCTTAAAATCCAGAACACGTTCATCGGAACCGGTTTTCCTTGATACACCCGATAGCAATCCTGCGGCTGTTGCTTTGGCTGAGAAAAATAATATGAGCGCCTCATTTGAAACGGCCAGAATGTATACGGGCGATTTTCCTGAAACGCCGATATGGCGTCTTTTTGGTGTGACATCTTTTGAGATCGGGTGAGAGAGGCATTATGGAATCAATACGGCGATGATGTGATCGACGGCCTTCAGTGCGTTCTCGGGTGTGGTGTCGTATTGTGCATGGATAATCGCGCCGTCTATGGCAACGGCCAGTGCATTTATCAGCTCGTCACGATGAGTCGATTGCGGCACTAACTCAGAAATGACCTGAATCATGTGCTGCTTATGATGGCGGGTAATTTCGCAGACCTCCGGTAACTCATTCGCCAGTTCGCCGACGGAATTGATAAACGCACAGCCTCTGAATTGCTCACTGTGAAACCACTCAGCCAGGGCGGGGACAATCGCATGAATGTCCTGACCATGTCGTTCCAGTGCGCCCTTAAACCATGAGATCCAGCGTTGATGCCGGTATTCCAGAAAGGCCCGGATCAGATCATTTTTGCTTGGAAAGTGGCGATAGAAGGTGACCTTGGCTACGCCTGATTCCGCGATAATCCGATCTATTCCTGTAGCCCTGATGCCATAGAGATAGAAAAGGTCGTGGGCAGAGGTCAGGATGCGGTCGCGGGCGGGTATTTTTTTAATGGGTTGCATTGGCACATTATAGACAGACCTGTCTACCTTGTGTAGTCTTCTGTTTGCGGGTAGACAGATCTGTCTACCTGAGTACAGGAAAAGTGCATAAAGAGTGCAGGAGATCATTATGGAAAAGAAATTACCTTTACCCCCATTTAATCCCGAAACGGCTGCTAAAAAAGTCCGGATGGCCGAAGATGCCTGGAATTCCCGCGATCCGGATCGGGTTGTACAGGTCTATACAGAAGATACCGTCTGGAGAAATCGGGCAGAATTTCCTGAGGGGCGTGAGCAGGTCCATCAGTTTTTGCAGCGTAAATGGGCCCGTGAATCAGAATATCGTTTAATCAAAGAACTATGGAGTTTCACGGAAAATCGAATCGCAGTTCGGTTTGCATATGAATGGCATGATGACTCCGGTCAGTGGTTTCGTTCGTATGGTAACGAAAACTGGGAGTTTAATGAGTCAGGCTATATGCAGCGACGTTTTGCGAGCATTAACGATTTACCGATCAAAGAGACTGAGCGGAAGTTTCACTGGCCATTGGGTCGCAGGCCGGATGACCACCCCGGATTGAGTGAGCTCGGCTTGTAACGCACGGGAATTATCATCATCCCCGGTTGACTCAAAAGCCGCGGCGCGATTTTCGCGTTGGCTGATGTGAAGTGTGAGCATAAATTGATGACAGAGGGCAAGCCGGTCGCCCCCTGCCTGGGGTTATCAGGGATTTGTTACCAGGGGTGGGCTGAGAGGTAATCTTCTAAGTAGTCTATTAATGCCCGGACATTCGGTGACAGGTGTTTTCTGGACGAATACAAAGCATAAACAGACAGGTCTTTCGGTTTCCATTCGGGCAGAAGGTGGTGCAGTCGGCCTTCTTTTATATATCGATTCGCTAAATAAGTCGGTTGCAGGCTAATGCCCATGCCATTTAAGGTGGCGTGCATTAACGCTGTTGCTTCGTTAATCGTTACACGGCAGTGTACCGATACCGATTCGAACTGTTCATTCTGAGACAGATGCCAGATGTGACGCTCGAAGTTTTTATAACCTAAACACTCGTAGTTGATTAAGTCTTGTGGGTGTTGAATCTCGCTTGGTGTTTTACACGCTTTCTCAAGATACGCCGGTGATGCCACCAATACTGATTCACACACCGCTATCGGTTTACCGATTAATTGAGGGTCTGGGTTTGAGGCGATTCGCAGGGCCAGATCAATACGTTTCTCTGTTAAGTCTGCGGTACTGTCCTCTAAATCAATATCAATACTGATTTTAGGGTGCTGCGCCATAAAACTCTGAATCGCGGGCATCAGTTGAGAATAACCGAACGACACACTGGCGGTGATGCGAAGCAAGCCTGATAATTCTTCGCCCGTATTGGCAAGAGTGGTAATGTTGTCCGCCTGTTCTATCCATCGTTCGACATCTTTTAAGCACGCTTCTCCGGCACTGGTCAGCGATATTTTACGGGTTGTCCGATGTAACAAACGGACTTTCAGCCAGTCTTCCATCGCTTCTATATAACGTGTCACCATGGGGCGCGACATAGCTAAACGCTCAGACGTACGGGTAAAACTGCGTGATTCCGCGACGTCGATAAATACCTGAGCGGCGATCACCCGATCCATTATCTTCTCCTTATTTGAACGATATATGAAATAATAATGTTCATTTTTATCTATTTTTTCGGTCAGATCAATTCTCTATTATGAGTCTACGCTCACCATCGAGCCTTTACCGGAGAAACAGATGAAAAAACTTATCACGCTGGTCGCCTCGACCCTGATCACATTCTCAGCTTTTGCTGCAGACAAGGCACCATTAACCCTGGATGTATATAACGCCGAAGCCAGTAGTTTTAGCGTGACGTCTACCGTGGTGTATGGTGATACGGAAGCGATGGTTATCGATTCCGGTTTTACCAAAGCGGATGCTCTGCGCATTGCCGCAAAAGTATTAGATTCGGGCAAAGCACTTAAAACCATTTTTATCAGCCAGGCAGACCCTGATTATTACTTTGGTGCAGAGACTC
Source organism: Amphritea pacifica (assembly GCF_016924145.1). Lineage (GTDB taxonomy): Bacteria > Pseudomonadota > Gammaproteobacteria > Pseudomonadales > Balneatricaceae > Amphritea > Amphritea pacifica. The sequence continues at coordinate 15,210 of NZ_JAFFZO010000014.1, forward strand.
TGCACAAAATCTTCCCTGATGCCGAGATCATTACGACACCTGCGGTCAAAAAAGTAATAGAGAAGAAGCTGGCTGGAAAAGTGGCTTTCTGGGGCCCTAAAATGGGCAATAACGCACCTTTGAAGCCAATCGTGCCCGCTGTGTACAATCAATCCACACTGACTGTCGATGGCCATGTCATTGAAATCCGTGGTACCGAAGGTGTATTGGCTCACCGTCCATACTTATGGATCCCTGAAAATAAAGCGATTCTGGGTAACGTCGCCATATTTGGCAATATTCACCTGTGGATGGCTGATGCGCAATCTGACCAATCCCAGGCTGCCTGGGTAACGCAATTAAAAGAGATGTTGGCGCTCAGGCCAGCAGTTGTGATTCCAGGCCATATGACAGCCGATACGACGGCTGATTCAAGTGCTATTACTTACACGATGAACTACATCACTGACTTCCAGCATGCGAAGCAAGAAAGCCAGAGCAGCGCTGAGCTTATTCAGGTGATGACTGCGAAATACCCGAATGCTAAAGGTGCTTTGAATCTGAACATCGCCGCAAAAGTGCATAAGGGAGAAATGCAATGGTAAATGTACATTACTTCTTCGATCCAATGTGTGGCTGGTGTTATGGTGCGTCGCCATTAATAGGTGTGCTTGCAGCGACGCCCGGATTTAAGATCATTTACCACCCAGGCGGCATGATCATGAAACAAGCCATTGATCCTGCTTTCAGACAACATATCCTGCACGCCGATAGAAAAATTGCGGCCATGACGGGGGTGCACTTCGGAGAGGCTTATCAGGCGAGAGTGGCGGGGGAAGGTGAATTTGTTGTGGATTCATATGCCCCTACGTGCGCCTTCCTGGTCGGGCAGGAAATGGGGATCGCTGCAGATATAATGCTGGAAACCCTGCAGCAGGCGCATTACCAGGATGGTAAACACTTAGATGAACTGAATGTGCTGGCAGAGCTAGCTGTATCCATCGGCTTAGACGAAACCGAATGGAATCAACACATGGTGAAGTTTGAGCCTGAGATGATGGATATCATTAAGGAGAGTCATCGCTTAATGGGGCAAATGCAGGTCAGCGGTTATCCAACGCTGATTATTGAAAAAGAGGGGAAACTGGAAAGGCTGGAACACACCCGGTTTTATGGCAAGATCTCAGACTGGGAAGCTTATCTGGCTGGATGTCTGGGGGGCTGAAAATGTGACGTCAGTTTAATTACGCATAGTGGTATTGACTGACAATGTAATAAGAATAAAGCTGACAGGGGACTGATGGATTAGCCATATCAGACCCTGTCATCAATCTGGCGCTGTTCTAACGGTTTAGTCCTCTACTTTCGTATTCACGAAATGATCCATACTCTTCAAGATAAAACTGCTTTTCACCTCTCAACATATGTGATGACTCCGGTTTGGCGCGTAAGTAAATGGCATCAGCTTTACATGCTGGAATGTCAAAATCACTTTTGCTGAATTGGCTCAGCAAGGGTTGGATGCCGTGCGGGCGCACAAAGGCTGTTGAGCTTTTATATAAAAAAATCCGGAGATTCGACTGTCCGGACTGCTGCGGAAGCGCTGTGATTAACGCGTTTTTAGGTGTTGAAAAAGCACTGTTGGGTGCCGGTTTCTGGCTGAAAGTCTTTGCTGTCATTTTAATTTCACCTTGAGGAGTAGCCTGTTAGCGACTACTACTTAAGGTAATCAAATAAGAATTCTGGTAGTGCAGAAGGTTGTCGTGCTGGCCAGTTTATGGAGGCATTTCTATGGCTATCGGTGTATGGATTAGCCTGGCTCTTTATTTTGTACTGATGATTGCGATCGGCTTTTATGCCTGGCGTAAGTCAACGGCTTCATCTGAAGAATACATGCTGGGCGGACGCAACTTGCCGCCATCAGTTGCGGCGCTATCGGCCGGGGCATCGGATATGAGCGGCTGGCTGTTGCTGGGACTGCCGGGAGCCCTGTTTGCGTCAGGTCTGGTGCAGGCGTGGATCGGTATAGGGTTGCTGGTGGGAGCGCTGGTCAACTGGATTGTGGTTGCGCCGCGTTTGCGTGAACAGACCGAACGCTATGACAACAGTCTGACTATTCCGCAATTTCTGGCGTGTCGTTTTCCTTCCCGGGCCTTTGCTCTGCGAACGGTGTCCGCAATTATTGTTGTGGTGTTTTTTGCCGTGTATACCGCTTCCGGTCTGGTGGCGGGGGGTAAGCTGTTTTCCAGCGCTTTTAGCGGTCTGATCAGTGTAGGCGGAGTCAGTGACTACTCCGTAGGCATCTGGCTGACGCTTGGCATTGTGCTGACCTATACGGTGATTGGCGGCTTTTTAGCGGTGAGTCTGACTGACTTTGTACAGGGCTGTATCATGATGATCGCACTGGTGCTGATGCCTGTTGTGGTGCTGTTTGGCAGCGGCGGCGGAGGGCTGAGCCAGGCCTCAGAAACGTTATCAACAGTGGACCCGAACTTTCTATCCTGGACCCATGGGTTGACGGTGGTCGGGTTTCTGTCTGCGGTGACCTGGGGGCTGGGGTATTTCGGTCAGCCGCATATCATTGTGCGGTTTATGGCGGTTCGTTCGGTTAATGAGGTGTCCACTGCGCGGAATATCGGTATGTCATGGATGGCGATTTCGTTAATTGGTGCGATCTGTCTTGGCGTGTTCGGTCGTGCCTATGCGGTGCGCAATGGTCTGGATATCAAGGACGCCGAAACTATTTTTATTGTTCTGGCCGATCTGCTGTTTCACCCATTGATCACCGGCTTTCTCTATGCAGCGTTGCTGGCGGCTATCATGAGTACGATTTCCAGTCAGTTACTGGTGTCTTCATCATCGCTGACAGAGGATTTCTATCGTTTGTTTCTGCATAAGGAAGCGAGTGAACAGGAAAGTGTGCTTATCGGGCGTATCAGTGTGCTGTTGGTGGGGATCGCTGCAGCGATTATTGCGGGTAACCCCGATTCTAAGGTGCTGGGGCTGGTGAGTCATGCCTGGGCCGGATTTGGTGCGGCGTTTGGTCCGCTGATTATTTTGTCGCTGACCTGGGCGCGGATGTCCGGTACGGGGGCCGTGGCCGGGCTGGTGGTTGGTGCGGTCACCGTCATCGTCTGGATTCAGTTGGGCTGGAATAGCAGCTTCATGGGCGGTCCGGGGGTGTATGAGATCCTGCCAGGCTTTGTCGCTTCCTGGTTAGCGATCTATCTGGTCAGTCTTGCGACGCAGTCGACAGGGGAGTTCCGCGCGATCAATACTTAGTATTCCGGGGGCTGTGGGTTGGTCTTTTAGCTGCCAGCTGCACAGCCCGTTGTTGATGCGATAGCCTGGTAATCGTCAATTAGCAGGGTGGAGCCGGTTATATGGAGCCGTGAATATCCTTTGTTATCTTTGGGGTGGATGATCTGAACGGGTCTTTGCGCTTGTGTTCGATGGGATGGTCTGTGATCGCTCAGGTACGGTTTTGTAATAACTGGTCAAAAAAGGTCGATATGACTTTAAACTGCTTTTTATTGTTGTTTTATAGTCTTTGAGTTTTTTCATTTTAAGGTAATAGGTTTCATGCTTTTTTGAAAAATAGGCTAAATGGCTTTGTGAAATGCTGTACTGTTATATCTTCGTAACGCGGTTATAGCGCCTTGTGCAGATGCCGGAGGGTATGGCCGCGACTCAGACAAACAATAATAAAACTATGCAGACAGGATTCATGGACACTAATCACTCAATTCAGGAAGACTCTGAATTTTCTCGTCAGTCCCCGGTTATCATCGAGGATTCATCAGCCGCCAGCTCAATGACTAAAACCCTCAGTCGCGCCACCGAGTATCTGCGCAGCCTGGCGGACGACCCCGACGAAAACTGTTTCGTACTCTCTTCAAACTGACATTATGAAGCGCGCGGGTTAGCGGCGTGCTTTTTCTCCTTGCACCCGTGTTGCCTGTGGACTTCTAAAAAGGGAGGCGCAGGCGGCACACCCTATATTTATAAATGTTAAGTGAAGGCGAGATGAGGCAAAACCATTTACGACTGATTGAAAATTATCAGCAATATGAGCAGGCGATTCACCGGCTGCTGGCATCGATGATGACCAGCTTTTCGGGCACCACTCTGCTCTCCGACCGAGAGGCTCAGGCCGGAGTGATGAACCGTCTATCCCGCTATTATCCCTTTGCTGAGCTGATGTATAGCGTGGATATTAATGGGGTGCAGCTAATGGATACCGTGTGCAGCCCCGGGGTCAGCTATCGACAGCAACGGGAGCCGGGTAAAGGTCGCGACCGCAGTCATCGTCCCTATATGCTGATCGCCCGTAATACCGATAATCAGGTCTGCGTCACCGATCCCTATCTTTCCTGTGCCACCCACCAACTGGCGATCTCCAGTATTCAGGCGGTACATGATTCTGAGGGGAATGTTGCCGGTTATCTGGTGATGAATTTTAATCTGCAGCGGCTGATCTCATATCTGAAAGGCGATCAGATCAGGGCCGGTATCCATCCCATTTTTCAGAGTATCTACGCCGCTATCGGTGGCATGTTGGTGCTGGTCTCTATGCTGTTGATTTATGCCGCAGGGGTATCACTGTGGAAAGCGTTTCAGCTGGGGGGAGATGTCACCACCCGCTCGTTTGGAATTGTGATTCTGATTACGCTGGGGCTGGCGATCTTTGATCTGGGCAAAACCATTCTGGAAGAGGAGGTGCTGGCCCATAAAGATATTCATCATCACGATACCTCCAGGCGCACCATCACCCGCTTTATGTCAGCCATTGTGATCGCGGTGTCGATAGAGTCTCTGTTGCTGATGTTTAAATCGCTGTTGGTGGACAGTGGCGGACATGTACTGAATGCGGTCTGGATGCTGATGGCCGCCGTGGCACTGCTGATGTCTCTGGGGGTTTATCTGAAGCTGAGTAAGGAGTAAACGGGATATACCACGCAGATATTCAGCGCTCGCTGAATATCTGCTGAGCTGCTTACTCCGGCAGTGGCCGGTTCTGAGCGCGGAACTCATGGGCCTCGTAAGTGCCCAGGTTGCGCATCTCTTTAGTAAAGAACTCCAGCTCCTGCAGGGCATACTGCATCATCCGGTCATCGGGATGGCCTTCGACATCCAGGTGAAAGCTGGCACCTTTTGTCAGGCCGTTGCCGATATAACTTTCCAGCTTCACCATATTGATGCCGTTGGTAGCAAAACCTCCCAGAGCTTTATAGAGTGCTGCGGGGATATTGCGTACGGTAAACATCAGAGAAGTGATGTAGGGGGTATCGGGCTTGTGTTCCGGAATCCCCTGTTCACTGGAGAGAATCAGGAAGCGGGTGGTGTTGCCGGTGACATCCTGAAAGTTGTCCTGCAGGATCTCCAGATCATATAGCTCGGCTGCCAGACTTGAGGCGATAGCGCCATGGGTGTTATCCGGGGTTTGTGCCAGTTCATAGGCAGAACCCGCTGTATCAAATGCGGCAATAGGTTCTAAGCCCAGCTGTTTGATATGGCCGTCACACTGGGCCAGCGCCTGTGGGTGTGATGAAACCGTTTTCAGCTGTTCAATTGTGGTTCCCCTGATGCCCAGCAGGCAGTGATTAACCGGTTCAAAATGCTCGCCGATAATATGTAACTCACTTTTAGGCATCAGCCGGTAGATCTCTTCCACCCGGCCTGCAGTTGAGTTTTCCAGTGGAATCATCGCCAGTTTGGCTTTGCCCTGGTCCACCATAAACATCGCTTCAACAAAGGTTTCACAGGCAAACGCCTCCATCTCAGGGAAAACCCGTCGACAGGATAGATGTGAATAGGCGCCTTCGACGCCCTGAAACGCGATGATGTTTGGTGCAGCTGACATGTTGATTCCGGTTAATGAAAATAATAAGGCGGTAATTATGTCACAGATTTCTATTTTTGCAGTGAGTAGCGCAACATTTTTCAGTAATATGACGGCAACTTTGTTACCAGCTTAATTTGGGACCCCGATGACCCCGGAACGTACCGCAAAACTGACTCAAACCCTCAATCGTCGCCAGCCGGATCTAACCCTGATTACCGATCAGGTGCATAAGCCGCGCAACATTGCTGCCCTGATACGCACCTGTGATGCCGTGGGCATTCCGCGCATCCATACGGTGACGCCAAAAGAGGGTTATGCGTTTAAGGGGACCACCCGGGGCAGCGACCGCTGGGTGACAACGCAAAATCATAACAGTGTTACTGAGGCGGTTGCCGCCGTTAAGGCGGAGGGAATGAAGATCTATGCAGCGCATTTTTCTGACCGGGCGATCGATTATCGTGAGGTCGATTTCACCCAGCCCTGTGCACTGCTGATGGGGGCCGAAAAGCATGGCGTCAGTGATGAGGGGGCCGTGCTCGCCGATGAGCATATTCTGATACCGATGATGGGGATGGTGGGATCACTTAACGTCTCTACTGCGGCAGGTATTATTCTGGTGGAGGCACAGAACCAGCGTCTGAAGGCGGGGATGTATGAGCAATCCAGACTTGATCCTCAGGAGTATAAAGATACGCTGTTTGAGTGGAGCTTTCCTGACCTTGCTGATTTCTGTCATAAGAAAGGATTGGAATATCCACCGATCGATGAGCTGCTGGCACTGACGGATGCCCCGGCCTGGTATCAGGCGGTGCGCGACGGGTCAGCGCCGAAGCGCCAGTGGTGATTCCTGATTATCTGTTTGCCCATTATGGTGTGATCAACACTGGGCTAACATACAACAGGAGAGAGTGAGTGCAGTTTCCGCGTTTTGTTCCGCTTGCCCTGCTGATGCTGGTGCTGTCACTCATCGGTACGGTACTGGTGAATCAGTTTGTCCGTAACTGGGCGCTGTCCGACCTGAAGGAGAGCGGAGAAAACCAGTTGCTGAACATTATCAGTCAGACCCGTACCGAGTTGGCAGATTATAAATACCTGCCGTTTCTGATCTCACAAAGTAATGATGTGGCTGAACTGTTACGTAACCCCTCACCGGATAAAATTGCCAGGGTCAGCCGTTATCTGGAACAGACTAATCTGGTGGCGGGCTCCACAGCGCTGTTTATCCTGGATGCTCAGGGCCGTGCTCAGGCGTTTAGTCATTGGCGGGAACAGCAGGATTTTTATGCGGTCAGTCATCGTCAGCAACCCTATTTTCTTCAGGCGCTGGAGGGCCAGCAGGGGTTTCAACTGGTTTTACCCGCTGCTGAGAGTGATGGTGCTGTTTATCTGTCTGCTCCGGTATATATGAAGAGCCAGCTGCTGGGGGTGGCAACGGTTCGGCTGGATCTGACGCTGTTGCAGGCGGGGCTGGATCAGACCAGCCATTACCTGTTCAGCAAAGCGGGACAGCTTCTGATCGCCAGTAAACCGTTTCAGACCGCGAAACAGTTTCAGGATGTGGTGCTAAAACAGCGCACTGATCAGTTATACGATGGCTCTGAGATCAGGCTGGTAACACTGCATAATGGTACCCGGGCAGTATTGCAGAGCGTCACTCTGGATGACCTGGGCTGGCAGGTGTCGGTGCTCAATGACCTGCGGGAGGTGGGCCGGATACAGCGCAATGCAACGTTGTTCAGTCTGGCATTCTGTATCGTTATCTCACTGCTGGTTTTCCTGTTGCGGGAGCGGCAGCTGAAGCATATCTCCCGCCGGGAGACGCAGCAGGCACTGGAACGCAGTGAAGCGCGGCAGCGGGATATTATCAATAACGCCCATGTCGGTATGATCACCCTGGATAATCAGGGGTGTATCCTGTTTATCAATCCGATGGCGATGCAACAGTTTGGGGTATCAATGGCGCGGATTAAGGGCACCAGTATCGCAGATCTCATCGAGCCAGACGTTTATCAGGGGGTGATGAAACGGGTGTTGGATCGTCTTGGTAGTCGTGGGTTTGCGCCGGTGACAGCGATGGAGACGGTGGGTAAACGTTCCGATGGCAACACTTTTCCCATGTTGTTTTCAATCAAGCAGATCGAGCGGGATGCAAGTGTTAACTATCTGGTCACGGTTATTGATATTACTCCGCGTAAGCGACTGGAGCGAGCGTTGCAACAGGCGAATGATCAGCTTGAAGATCAGGTGCAGCAGCGTACTCTGGCGTTGAGGGAGGCGCAGGACGAGCTGGTGCAGGCGGAGAAAATGGCGGCTCTGGGGCGCATGTCATCGGCGGTAGTGCATGAGTTAAACCAGCCCCTGACCGCCCTGAGAACCTATATTGCGATCTGTCGCCAGTTAATAGAGCAACAGCAAACGGAGCAACTGGACAGCAGTCTCGAACAGATTAATGACCTGATCAACCGGATGGCGGTGCTAACCCGGCAGCTGAAAACCTTTGCTTACCAGAAGCCCCGGCATCTTTCCCCGGTTGATCCGCTGCTGGCGCTGGATCAGGTGGTTGATCTGTTTCGCGGCCGGCTGCAGCAGCAACAGATTGAGCTGTACTATCCCCGTCCCGATGCAGAATTGCAGGTCAGCGGTGACAGTGCCCGGTTGGAGCAGATATTTGTTAATCTGATCAGTAACGGCTGTGATGCCCTGGCCGATGTTGCTGCGCCGCGCCTTGAAATTCAGATACAGCAGACAACAGAAACCGTTACTATTGAGATCCGTGATAACGGTAAGGGGATTGATCAGCAGAGTCAGGCACAGTTGTTTGAGCCTTTCTTCACCACCAAGCCGATCGGTGAGGGCCTGGGGTTAGGGTTGCCGATTGTGCGCTCAATCGTGCAGGATCTGGGTGGGGCGATCCGGGTTAACAGTCGGCCAGGGCATACCTGCTTTAGTGTTACCCTGCCATTAATCAGGCAACCAGAGGAGTGAAGATGAACAGAGGTCAGGTTTTGCTGGTGGATGACGATCCGGTGATTCGCCAATCCACCACCCTGTGGCTGCAGATGGCAGGTTTTGGGGTGATTGCCTGTGACCGGGCACGCGAGGCGCTGACCCATCTCAATGAACATTTTCCCGGTGTGGTGGTCAGCGATGTCCGTATGCCGGAGATGGATGGCTTACAGTTTATGCAGGAAGCCCGCGCTATCATCCCAGAGTTGCCGGTGATTCTGATTACCGGCCATGGTGATGTGGACATGGCGATCGGTGCCATGCGCGATGGCGCCTATGATTTTATTGAGAAACCCTTTGTTCCGGAACGCCTGGTAGAGACGATCAACCGGGCCTGTGAGAAGCGACTGCTGGTGCTGGAAAATCTGCGTCTGCAACAGGATCTGGCCTCTCGTAGCGGGATTGACGCTAAAATCATCGGTATCTCTCCGGCTATTCAGAAGCTGCGGCGGGATATTCTTAAATACGCCGCATTGAATACCAACGTGATTATTTACGGTGAAACGGGCAGCGGTAAAGAGCTGGTGGCCCAGTGTCTGCACGAGTTCAGCCCCCGCAGTGAGCGCAATTTCGTGCCCATCAACTGCGGTGCGATTCCGGAGAATCTGATTGAAACGGAGCTGTTTGGCCATGAGGCGGGTGCGTTTACCGGTGCAGCAAAAAAACGCACCGGTAAGTTTCAGCATGCTGATGGTGGTACGCTGTTGCTGGATGAGATCGAAAGCATGTCTGCCAGCCTGCAGGTGAAGATATTGCGCAGCTTACAGGAGGGGGTAATTGAGCCGCTGGGGTCGAATAAACAGGTGCCGGTGGATCTGCGCATTGTTGCCGCTTCCAAAGCGGATCTGTCAGTCGAGGAAAACTTTCGCCAGGATCTCTACTACCGGCTTAATGTGTCCTGCCTCTACCTTTCACCGTTACGTGAACGTATCGAAGATATCCCGCTGCTGTTTGAATATTATGCCCGCCAGGCCGCTACCCAGCACGGCCGGGATCTGCGCAGAATAACCCGTCAGGATCTGTCCAATCTGCAACAGTATGCCTGGCCGGGGAATGTCCGGGAACTGAAGAATATCGCGGTGCGTTATGCCCTGGATGATATGCTGCCGGTGGCCGATCTGATCTACCCGGAAACGGCTATTGAACCGCTGAGTAATCAGCGGCTGGAGAGCGCTCTGCCGCTGGCCGCGCAGGTGGCAAATTTTGAATATAAAGTGATCTGCGATGCATTGCAGCAGCACAAGGGCAATATCAAAGCGGTGATGGAGATGCTGGACCTGCCACGCCGCACACTGAACCAGAAAATGGTTAAATATCAGATCGACCGTTCGCAGTTCATCGACTCAGCGGGAGAATAGGCAAAAATTTGCTTATTCTCCCCGCATTTCTGAAAAACTCTGCTTTACTTTAATTTTACCCCTCCCTGTGTATGACGTTGTCTGTCTGAAGAGGGGGAGTGAACGCATTTATAGGCAAAATCTTGCTTATCTGCTGCGGGGGTAATCGGCAGCTTTTTGCTTATCAGCTCTGAAAATCGAAGAGGAAAATAATAAAAACTTTTTTATTATCAATAGCTTGTGAGTTTTTGTTTGGCTTGGCATTGGCATTGCTTAATACAATGCACACTAACAATAAATCCCGAGAGAAGGAATTAAACATGCAAAGTAGTAAACGAACTCTGATCAAAGGCCTGGGTCTGGCTGTCACGCTGAGTGCTGCTCTGGGTGGCGCATCGATCGCGCAGGCAGAAGAGAATCGCTCCTATATTCTTGCGACCGCTTCGACCGGTGGAACCTACTACCCGGTCGGTGTGGCTCTGGCAACGCTGACAAAAGTAAAGCTTGAACCTAAATATAAGGTGTCACTCTCTGCTATCAACTCTGCCGGGTCAGGTGAAAATATTAAGTTGCTCAGCGAAAATGAGGCTCAGTTTGCGATTCTGCAGGGACTCTATGGCGCCTGGGCCTGGAGTGGTGAGGGCGCATTTGCCTCAACCGGTCCGAAGAAAAACCTGCGTTCGGTTTCTATGTTGTGGCAGAACGTTGAGCAGTTTGTGGTTAAGTCAGATCTGGCGAAAACCGGCACCGTTGATGATCTTAACGGTCTGAAGGGGAAAAAATTCTCCATAGGTAAGAAAAATTCCGGCACAGAGGGCTCCGGTCTGCAGATTCTGAAAGGCCTGGGCATCGATGCAGGTAGCATGGATATGGCTCATATGGGCTACGGCCCCAGTGCCGATGCGCTGCAGAACGGCACCATTGAAGGGATGAATATCCCATCCGGTGTGCCTACCTCTGCGATTACCCGGGCATATGCGTCCCTGGGTAGTGATATGACCGTGCTGGACTTTACCGATGAGCAGATTGAAAAAGCCAACGGTAACTATAAGCTATGGACCCGTTATGTGATTCCGGCGAATACCTATCCGGGTCAGGTAAAAGATATCAACACTATGGCTCAGCCTAACTTCCTGGCGGTCCGCGATGATCTGTCAGAGGAAGATGTTTATCTGCTGACGAAAACTATCTATGAAAACCTGCCATTCCTGAACGGTATTCACAAAGCGACTAAAGCGATGGCACTGGAAAAAGCCATTGCTGGTTTACCACTTCCTTTGCACCCTGGTGCCGCCCGTTATTACCGGGAAGCGGGTCTGACTATTCCTGAGCACCTGATTGCTGAGTGATCCCTGTTGCTGATCAGTTCAGTGATCCCCCGGGGGCGGCCAACGCCCCCGATCTCTTACGTTCTACCTTTATTGTCAACGGAATACCGCTATGAGTTCTATTGATGCCAATACCGATCAGGAAACCGCTGCAAAGCTGAAGAGTCTGGAGCTGTTGCAGCGTCCGGAACACTCGCTTACAGGACGCTTTATTTACTGGGCGGGCGTTGCCTTTGCCCTGGTGCACATCTACTTTAACACGCTCAGCACGGTGTCAGAGTTGCGGGTGTCTGCCATCCATTTTGGTGGTTTTGCTCTGTTATGTGCGCTGATGGTGCCGATGATGCGCTGTAACACCAGTGCCGGGCGTCGTATTACGCTGATACTCGATATCCTGCTGGGGTGTGCTGCGATCGCCTGTACCCTCTATCTGATCGGTTTCGAAGATGCCCTGTACGCCCGGGGCGTTAAATTTGATGATCTCGACTGGGTCTTCTCGCTGTGTGCCATCTTTATTGCGCTGGAGATGGCGCGCCGGACCACTGGCTGGTTCATTCCCTGCATGATTCTGGTCGCTCTGACCTATGTTTTCTGGTGGGGGCAATATATTGACGGGATCTTCGGTTTCCCGGGCCTGAGTCTGGAAACACTGTTGTATCGCAGTTACTTCTCTTCAGAGGGGATGTTTGGTCAGATCGCCCGGATATCCTGGACCTATGTGTTCATGTTTATTCTCTTTGGTGCCTTTCTGGTGAAGTCCGGTGCCGGTGATTTCATTATCGAGCTGTCCCGTTGTGCGGCCGGCCGGATGGTGGGCGGTCCCGGATTCGTTGCGGTGCTGGGTTCAGGCCTGATGGGCTCGGTGTCCGGCTCCTCGGTGGCGAATACAGTATCCACCGGGGTGATTACTATCCCTCTGATGCAGAAGGCAGGTTTTCCCGCCCGCTTTGCAGCTGGTGTCGAAGCGGCAGCCTCTACCGGGGGGCAACTGATGCCGCCGGTGATGGGGGCCGGGGCTTTTATTATGGCCTCCTATACGCAGATTCCCTATGTGGATGTGATCGCCGTGGCGGCACTGCCGGCACTGTTGTACTTCCTCTCAGTGGGCTTTTTTGTCCGGGTTGAGGCGATGCGCAGTCAGGCGCAGGCGGTTGAACTGGATACCCGCCCCATTGGCGAGGTGTTCCGGGATGGCTGGCACTATCTGTTGCCACTGGTGGTGCTGGTGAGTCTGCTGATCTATGGTTTTACGCCTACCTACGCTGCGGGTATCTCCATTATTTCGGTGGTGGTTGCCTCCTGGTTATCGAAACATCCAATGGGTCTCAAAGATGTTTTTGATGCCCTTGCTCAGGGCTCTAAAAATATGGCTACCACGGCGATGCTGCTGATCGCTGTGGGGCTGGTGGTCAACGTCGTGGCGATGACCGGTATCGGTAACACCTTCTCTCTGATGGTCGCCGAGTGGGCCGGTGGCAGTCTGCTGATTACCCTGCTGCTGGTGGCCCTGGCGTCTCTGATTCTTGGGATGGGATTGCCGGTAACGGCGGCCTATATTGTTCTGGCTACCCTGTCAGCGCCAGCACTGTATAACCTGATTGCGGAGATGCAACTAGTGGATATGATGGTCAACGGGACGCTGCCGGAAGTTGCCCGAACCATCTTCCTGCTGGTCGATGCAGATAAAGCGGCGCTATTGGCTGAACCGATGAGCAAGGTGGATGCTCAACAGTTACTTGCACTGGTGCCCGGAGATTTTAAAGGCCAGTTGCTGGAGCAGGCGATCGATCCGGCGCATCTGACCATGATCTTGTTGTCTGCCCATATGATTATCTTCTGGTTATCTCAGGACTCCAATGTCACTCCACCGGTCTGCCTGACCGCTTTTGCCGCTGCTGCGATTGCAAAAACGCCGCCGATGGCAACTGGTTTTACTGCCTGGAAGATCGCTAAGGGACTTTATATTGTGCCGTTGCTGTTTGCCTATACCAATTTTATTGGTGGTACTACCGCTGAGGTGTTGAGTATTTTCTTCTTCGCAATTTTCGGTATCTACGCGTTGGTTGGCTTTATGGAGGGGTATCTTGAGAGTCCGCTTAACCCTCTGTTAAGACTGATCTCGGGTGTTGCCGGTGGGGTGATGCTATGGCCCCATAGTGAATGGTGGATGAGTAGCCTGGGGTTGCTGGTGTTTCTGGCGCTGTTCATCTACAGCCGCTCCCGCAGGGAGATTCCGTCGGGGGCTTTGGCATAGCGCCCGCAGCGAGATATCCCAACTATAATAATAAAACCGGCTTTTGATGCCGGTTTTTTCGTTTTTAAGCTAAATAGTGAGTAATATCACTTATTCATCAGCCGACAATTTGTTAAATTGTCGTTGGGAGCGGTGGCTCCCCGTACTTTGCTTGCAGGCCGGTATAGTTCCTTTATGTGCCCGCCTGTTTGGTACCGTCAGTATATGATAAAGACTGGCTGGAAATGGCTCCCAACAGAGGATTGTTATGGTCGCCAGTTTTCTGCTTAGCTCCGGGGGGGAGTTAAGCAGTACAAATGCTATGAAGCGGCTTCTATAAAGCACTTCAGAATTGCGGTAGGGACTATGTTAATAAGATCGAAGTCAATATCATTGAACCGAATGGCTCATTTACCCGTACTGCTTGGCGCGGGTTCTGCTCTGCTACTTTCCTCTGTTTCGTTTGCCGGTGGGCAGGACACCAATGCATGTTATCAGCTTTTTTCCACTGCCGATTATCAGAGTGCCCGGGGGCAGTGCCAGGAGTTCGCTGAACTGGGAGACGCCAAAGCCGCCTTTCTGTTAGCGACGATGTATTATCAGGCGCTGGGTACGGATGAGGATGATCAGCGCGGACTCTTCTGGGATAAGGTTGCCGCAGAAAAGGGCCATCCCGAATCGGCTTATCGTCTGGGTCTGGCTTATCAACTGGGGCAGGGGGTTGCCCAGAGCAATAGTCAGGCGCGACACTGGTATCAGCAGGCGGCTCTGGCGCAACATGCCAAGGCGCAGAAGTTGCTGGCAGCGATGTTTGAAACCGGTGCTGCCGGGGAGAAAGATCAGTCGCGGGCTTATCAGTGGTATCTGAAAGCCGCTCAGCAGGGACTGGTCAGTGCTCAGCTTAAGGCAGGCACTATGTTGCTGGAAGGGCGTGGCGTAACGGCTAACCGGGCATCGGCGCAACACTGGATCAGAAAGGCAGCCGAAGCGGGTAATGGCAATGCCCAGGTGGCGATGGGGGTGATTCTCGCTGAGATCGATCCGGCCGAAAGTCTGATCTGGTATCAACGCTCGGCTAAGCAGGGTAACAGCCTGGCGCTGCAAAACCTGGCTCTGGTGTACTATGCCGGCCAGGGGGTTAAGGCAGATCATAAGAAAGCCGCCGAGTTAGCGCAGCAGGCCGTTGATGCCGGAAACAGTGAAGCCGAGTCCCTGTTAAATCTGATTCGTCTTGAAACAGAACAGCAAAAAGTGGTTGAACTTCAGGCAGAAAAACAGCAGTTAACGCGGCTGATACGTGAGTCGGTTCCCGAAAATGGCTCAGGTGAACAGCAGCTGTTACTGGCAACGCTCTCTGTCGATGGTGTGTTACCCGATGCAGAACCAGAAGTTGAAGCCGAACCTAAAGCAGTGGCGCAGCTACCTGAGACCGGTGAGTCCTCAACGGGAAGCGAAACTACGACTGAATCGGCACCAACGGAGTTGGCCGCTACGCAGCCGGCCCCGTCTGCTACTGAGCTTTCTCAGGACGTTAACGTAGCTGAAGCACTGCCTGACACTGAGGGCCAGTCGTTGCCGCAACCGATTGAATGGCATCCGGATAACCCCTATGCGCTGGCGGATGGCTGGGTGATGGATCAGTTTCCACCCAATTTTACCCTTCAGCTACGGTATGGCACCGATGAAGCAGGGATGCTCAAGTATATTAAGCAGCATAACCTGCCTGACAGTGTCAGGTATTTTCGTACTCAGCGTGAAGCAGGGCTGTTTTATGTGCTGATCTATGGTGACTATAAAACCATACCAGAGGCCGAACAGGCCGTGGCGGAGATTCCGGCGTCTGCCCGAAAGAGCCACTGGATTCGGAAATTCAGGCGCTTGCAGGAGTTATACGTGCCCCCAGAGTCCTGATAAATACGGGATTCTGCTATAGCCAGCGCAGGGCTCGTAAGGCCCCTCTGTTATATAAATGACCTTGTTACTGCTGTTACGGACAAACTATGGCCCGAACTGTTTTCTATCTCCTGAGTGTTTCACTCATCTGGAGTTCTTTAGCGCAGGCTGAAGATCTGAGCTGTCGAACACTCTATGAAAATAAACAAACCCGCGCAGCGCTACAGCGTTGCCTGCCGCAGGCTGCAAAAGGGGATGGTGAAGCCAGCTTCATTCTCTCTAACCTATACAGCCAGGGTTTCGAAGGAAGTCCTCCAGATCTGCATCTGGCATTGCAGTGGCTGACCCGTTCTGCTGAGTGGGGGTATGGGCCCGGCTGTTATAACCTGGCGAAGCTTTACGAGCGGGGGGATGTCGTCCCCAAGAGTCTGGAAACTGCCTTCAGTTGGTATCTTAAAGGGGCAAAGCAGGGGCACCTGGCCAGCCAGGTAAAGACTGGTATCAGTTATCTTAAAGGGAGCGGGACGCCTCAGGATTTCTCTCAGGCGCGCCACTGGCTGGAGCTAGCGGTCGAAAAGGGTGATCTGAGTGCGCAGATTACACTGGCGACGCTGCTAAAACAGACGGATCCGCAGCAAGCGATGACGTTGTATCAGCGTGCTGCAGAGCAGGGCAGTGGTTTTGCCCATTACCAGTTGGCGTTGCTCTACCGGGAGCCAGCAGATGCTGAAGAGATGGATCTTGATAAGGCTCTGCACCATGCAAAAGAGAGTGAACGGCTGAACTATGAAGCGGCTGTTGATCTGGTCGAAAGCCTGCGCCAGCAGATGGCGCTCGAGGAGTCCCGGCGCATCGCGGAACAGACGCAGGCAGAGTCAGAGGCAGGGAATACTCAGTTAACCACTGCTGCACCAGCGACGACATCTGAGCAGGTGCCGGTTGCTGAGGATGATCAGAATGCTGTCGTCAGTGCTGATATCAGTGCCGATAATAGTAGCATGGTTGATCAGACAGACACTGAAATGGAATCCCGGCGCATCGCGGAACAGACGCAGGCAGAGTCAGAGGCAGGGAATACTCAGTTAACCACTGCTGCACCAGCGACGACATCTGAGCAGGTGCCGGTTGCTGAGGATGATCAGAATACTGTCGTCAGTGCTGATATCAGTGTCGATAATAGTAGCATGGTTGATCAGACAGACACTGAAATGGAATCCCGGCGCATTGCGGAACAGACACAGAAAGATTCTGATGCCGGAAATAATCAGTTAACCACTGCTGCACCGGCGACGACATCAGAGCAGGTGCCGGTTGCTGAGGATGATCAGAATACCAGCGTCAATGCTGATGTTAGTACGGCTGATCTGGCTGACGTTGAAACAGATCATCAGGCGGCTATTGGTCGGCACGATTTCTCCTGGCTGAAGTCGCAGCCTGAAGGGCATTATGTGTTGCAACTGGTACAACTGAGCAGTGAAGATTCGGTCAGAGTGTTTCTGAAAAAAAATCAACTGGATGGCAAAGCTAACTACTTCAGGGCTGTGACCGCTGCCGGGAATATGTATGTGGTGCTCTATGCCGAATCGAGTGCATCCCTGAGCGGTGCCCGGGCAATTGCAGCTGGGAAGTTGCCTGAAAAGCTGTCTGATAGGGTCTGGTATCGCACCTATCGGGCGATTCTCTCCGCTTATAAACCGGTGGATTAATCCCGTCGCGTTCTGGGTGATCTGACGGTGTGTCAATCGGATTGGATGAACAAGCAGAAATATGGTGTTAAAGGATCAACAATGCTCAAGGGATTAAGGCTGGCCATTGCGGCCGTTATAACACTGTTGGGTAGTGGGGTGTACGCATCGCAGATGCAGCAGTGCCAGCAGGCGTATAGCGAAGGGAAAGTGATGCAGGCCTACCATAGCTGTCTGCCCCTGGCTCAGGTGGGAGACCCTCAGGCCGCTTTTATCCTTGCCCGTCTCTATGCGCTTGGTGTTGAGAGTGGTACACCTGACTGGCAAAAGGTGGTCGAGTGGCTGAGGATCTCAGCTGCAGGTGATCATGCTGAAGCGGCTTATAACCTGGCGATAGCCTATCAGAAAGGCAAAGGCACTGAGATCGATCTGCAACAGAGTATCAACTATTACACGCAGTCGGCAGAACTGGGCAATGCCAAAGCGATGCGTAATCTGGCGCTGTTGTATGAAAAGGGTGAAGGGGTACCCCAGGATATCCATCAGGCCTTTACTCTCTACCAGCGTTCAGCAGAAGCGGGCCTGTCGGACAGTCAGTTAAAAACCGGTTTGATGCTATTGCAGGGCGAGGGAGTGACAAAAGACCCGGCTGCGGCCCGCCCCTGGATAGAACAGTCAGCCGCTGCGGGAAATGATAAGGCGCAGCTGGCACTGGGGGTTTTGTTGATTGACTTTGACCCCGGCAGTGCCATCGGGTGGTATCGGCAGGCGGTGTATTCGGGTAACGCTTATGCGGCTCATAATCTGGCACTGATCTATTCCCAAGGGCGAGTGGTGCCGCAGGATCTGATGCAGGCGCTGGCCTATGCTGACGCCAGTATCGAGCTGGGTAATCCGAAAACCCAGGTGCTGTATGACAAGATTTTAGCTGCGGTACAGCAGGCTGGGGCAGCTGTGCCCCGCCCGCGCAACAACAGTATTTCACTGAATCACTCAGATCAGTCCACCGGGCAGGCAGAGGCTGCGCGGTCTGATACCTCCGGGCTGGCATCAGCGGTTCAGGCGGATGCTGAACCATCGCTACGGGATCTTAACTGGCTGAAAGCGCAACCGGCGGGCCTGTTTGTGGTGCAGCTTGCACGGCTGACCAGTCTGGAGAGCAGTATTCGTTTTATCAGCGATTACCACATCCCGCGGATTGCCCAAACCGTTAACCTTGCTAAGCACGATTATGTGGTGTTGTTGAAAGAAAGTTTTGTCAGCAAAGCTGACGCCCTGAGGACATTGAAACAGCGGCTTCCTGAGGCCCTGGCAAGTGAAGCCTGGATTCGAAGTTATCGCTCTCTGTATGCACAATAGAGCATTATGAAGATACTCCTGCTGTCCGCCTATGATGCTGCCAGTCATGCCTACTGGCATCGCGGGCTGGTCGCTAATCTCGGGCAACACCAATGGACCGTGCTGACCCTGCCGCCGCGTTATTTTTCCTGGCGCATACGGGGTAATAGTCTCAGTTGGGCATATAGTGAGCGTGAGTGTCTTGAGCAGGACTATGACCTGCTGATTGCCACCTCAATGACTGATCTTTCAGCGTTACGCGGCTTTGTGCCTCATCTGGCGGGTATACCAACGCTGGTCTATTTTCATGAAAATCAGTTTGCCTATCCCGAATCCGGCCGGGAGTATGGCACTGTCGAACCGAAGATACTTAACCTTTATACCGCTTTAGCGGCGGACCATATCTGTTTCAATACCGACTATAATCGCGATACCTTTATCGACGGCTGTCGTCGATTGCTAAAAAAACTTCCCGATCAGATTCCGGCGGGTGTGATTGAGCAGTTGGAGAGACGCTCTTCTGTGTTGCCGGTGCCGTTGCCGCAATCTGTTTTTCTGCCCCATGCCCCACAACCCGGGCCGCTCCGGCTGATCTGGAATCA
Source organism: Amphritea pacifica (assembly GCF_016924145.1). Classification (GTDB taxonomy): domain Bacteria; phylum Pseudomonadota; class Gammaproteobacteria; order Pseudomonadales; family Balneatricaceae; genus Amphritea; species Amphritea pacifica. The sequence continues at coordinate 34,456 of NZ_JAFFZO010000014.1, forward strand.
TCGCTGGGAGTTCGATAAAGGGCCAGAGTTACTGCTCAGGGCTGCCCGGCAACTGTGCGAAACCGGAGTGGATTTCAGGCTCGATCTTGTCGGTCAGCAGTTTCGCCGCGTGCCTGAAGCGTTTCAGGAACTCAGGGCTTTGCTGGGCGATCGGCTGGGGCATTGGGGATATGTTGAGTCGGTTGCAGAGTATCGCCGTCTGTTGCAGCAGGCTGATGTTGTTCTCTCAACGGCGTTACATGACTTTCAGGGGATCGCGGTGCTGGAAGGGGTTGCTGCAGGCGCCATGCCGTTGGTGCCCGGACGGCTGGCTTATCCGCAACTGTTACCGGCAAGCGGCTGTTATTGCAGCGGTGAAGGTGAGACTCAAAGCCTGGTGGACAGCGTTATCCACTTAGCCGGATTGAAGCGTGCCGGACAGGCGCTCTCTGCACCGGATATATCGGCTCTGAGCTGGGATAATATGGCACCGCTGTACGAGGGACTGCTGCACCGTGTTGCGGTAGAGGGTGTGTAGACCCATAAGTTCAACGGTTTTATCAGCTTGCTCAGATTTCACAGAGGGGCGGTTCAACAGCTGCTGAACTGCCCATCCTGACGTCAAGATATGGTTAAACGGTCAGTACTCAATCCAGTCCTGCCAGCAGGGCACGCCACTCAGGGTGAATATACCCCTTTTCTTTCATCACTGTCGTAATAGAGAAGCTCTGCTGATTGCTTTCCAGAGTGACTTTGGTTGCCTGCTTCAGCAGTGCTTTTAGCGGTGTTTCTGAGATGAAAGGACGCATCGCAATCCGCTTGCCAGACACTGTCACACCATGGCGGGTATAGCTTTCGGTGGGTGTCAGCTTATAGGCTGTATTATCAATCCACAAAGTCGCGCCGCTGATCGGATGATATTCACCACTGATAGCTATTTTCAGTGTTTTGGGGCGGTTGTAGTCAATATAGAGTGCGCTGCACACTTCATTTTGGTTACAGCTGAGTGGATGAATCACCTCATCATAGAGATGATCTGGTAGATTATATTGCTGGGCCAGACTAGTGCAGCCACTGAGTAAAACCAGGCAGAATGTAAGCAGGTACTTCATGGGGGTATCTCTTCCTGAAATAGATGTGGAGTTGTTGACTGTTGATTATAACGGGGAAACATCAGGCTGCAACGATTGCAGCTCATTGCTTTTCAGGTGTGAGAGGGGGCGCTGAACGAATTGTGCGCTTCAGAATGGTTCGGGTCAGGCGCACAGTTAGTATTATGACCTCAGTTCGGGCTGCGTTCAGGTTCAACGGCTGCCAGCAGGGATTGCCACTGAGTGTCAGTATAGCCAGGCCGTTTCAGCGTGTGGATTAGTGAGTAACTCTGCATATCGGTGTACAGTTTAACCCGCACACCCTGCTGCAGTTTCTGTCTGATGCCCGGAGGTGTGCTGAAGCGGTGAACCGAGGTGCGCAGGCCTGTCGGGGTCTCATTATACACTGTTCGCGACTGGCTGGGCTGAAGTGGATAAGTGGTGCCATCGATCCAGATATTGGCTGCTTTTATGGGGTGATAGATACCACTGACAACAATTTTAAGGTGCTGTGCATCTCTCTCTATGGCTGTCGATGCGGTACAGATATCATTGCCAAAACAGCGGGAGGGGGTGGGTGTATCGGAAAGCTGCATGGGGCGGTTAGCGCCGCTGCATCCGGTGAGTAATAGCAGAACAAATGCGAGTGCATAACGTGTCATTGGTGCTCATCCCTGAGTGCGTATACTTTTAAATCAGGCCCGATTATACGGCGATAACCCCCTATTGCAATTCTTTTTCAAACATCTGTTTGGCTTGCGGGCCGGGGGAGCTATCCCTGGGAGGGCTGATTTTCTGTCTTAACTAGCCGTTGATATAGTTGAGAGGAACGGCGGTGGTATCAACGATTTTTCGCATAATAAAGGCGGATTTAACGCCGGTGACCCCCTGAATCCGGGTGATTTTTCCTAACAGTATATCGTGATAGCGGTCCATATCCGGTACTGCAACCTTTAGCTGATAATCTGCATCATGGCCGGTAATCAGATAGCATTCCATTACTTCAGGAAAGCTGCTGATTGTGGTTTCGAAGGTCTCGAACCGCTCGGGGATATGTTTATCCATGCTGATATGCAGAATTGCGATCAGGTTCAGATCCACCGCTCGCTCATCGATTCGTACCACCCTGTCCCTGATAATACCGGCCTCTTCCAATGCCTTTACCCGTCGGGAGCAGGGCGCAGCGGTCAGGCCGACTTTTTCCGCAAGATCCTGATTTGAAAGCCCGCCGTCACGCTGTAGCTCGCGCAAGATTTTCAAGTCAAAGCGGTCGAGAGGATGGTTTGATTTCATAGTTTTAATACTCTGCGCAATTATATTGGTATGCTTAGTGTAAATTGTTGATATTAATTGCGCAAATGAATGAAAAGCTCCGTAATTAGAACGGTTATTGCGTAACAAACACTTTAAACTTTGCTCTATTGATTGCTGCAGCGATAAATATTTGCCGAGAGCCACCAAAGCATGCCGTTATCAGCGGATGTGGGGGAGAGCACCAAAAGTGTCGAACCAGGTTTAAGCGCCAGTCTACCGGGCTGATCTATGTGTACCACAAGTATATGACTGACAAATTTGGTCCCGCGCTTTACCGCGCGGGATTTCAATCCAATAACTGTTTATAAATCAGAGAACTGCCACCGGCAGATACCCAGCAGGAACACGCTATGTTCGACTATCGAAAATACAGTGCATTTGAACCGATCCGTTTGACCGACCGTACCTGGCCAGACAAGACCCTGACACAGGCGCCCGACTGGTGCAGTGTAGACCTGCGGGACGGCAACCAGGCGCTGGTGAATCCGATGAGTGTCGAGCAGAAAACGCGACTATTCGAGCTGCTGGTTAAACTGGGCTTTAAAGAGATTGAAGTGGGTTTTCCTTCAGCCTCTAAACCCGATTTCGATTTTGTACGTAAGCTGGTGGATGAGCAGCGGATTCCCGATGATGTCACCATTCAGGTGTTGACCCAGGCGCGTGAAGAGTTGATTAAACGCACTTATGAAGCGATGTCAGGGGTGAAAAAAGCGGTCATTCATGTGTATAACTCCACCTCTACCGTGCAGCGGGAACAGGTATTTGGTCAGTCCCGCGAGGGGATTAAGGCGATTGCGGTGCAGGGGGCAAAATGGGTGCAGCAGTATGCCCAGCAGCATCCTGATACGGAGTGGTCGTTCCAGTACTCTCCTGAAAGTTTTAGTGGCACAGAGATGGATTACGCCATTGAGGTCTGTGATGCGGTGATTGAGCAGTGGCAACCCGAAAGTGGTCGCGACATTATTATCAACCTGCCAGCCACTGTTGAGATGTCTACCCCGAACCGCTTTGCCGATCAGGTCGAGTATTTCTGCCGCCATCTGAAGAATCGTCAGTATGTCCGGGTGAGCCTGCATACCCATAATGACCGTGGTTGCGCGGTTGCCGCCGCAGAATTAGGCGTTTTGGCAGGTGCTGACCGGGTTGAAGGCACTTTGATGGGGAACGGTGAGCGTACCGGTAATATGGATGTGATCACCATGGGGATGAACCTGTATTCCCAGGGCGTTGATCCAAAGCTGGACTTCTCTGACATTATGGAGATCAACGAGGTGGTTGAAAGCTGTACAGGTATTCTTGTGGGGGTGCGGCATCCCTGGGCGGGAGAGCTGGTGTATACCGCGTTCTCTGGCAGCCATCAGGATGCGATCCGCAAATCGGTTAACTACCATACCGAACATAAAAAACAGCACTGGGATGTGGCCTATCTGCCGATCGATCCGCGGGATATAGGTCGGGAATATGAGGCGGTAGTGCGCATTAACTCTCAGAGCGGTAAAGGTGGAGTGGCGCTGGTACTGGAACGCGATTATGACATCAGCCTGCCAAAATGGATGCACTTTCCATTGAGCCGGGTGGTGCAGGGGGCGGCAGAGCAGAGCGGGGTTGAGGTTTCACCGGCTAATATCAAGCGCCTGTTTGATGAGCACTTTATCTCGGTGTCTGAAGCGTGGCAGTTGCATGACTATGATCTGCATACCGAGGGGCACCGTGTCAGTGCCAGCTTCAAAATCGGTGAGCAGCAGATGTCAGGAGAGGGGGCCGGTGCACTGGAGGCTCTGTGCGCTGCCCTGACAACCCGATATGGTTGCAGTATCGAGGTGATTCACTTCGATCAGCATGCCCTCAGTGGCGGAACCGATGCCAATGCGCAGGCGTCGATTGCGGTTCAGATCAATGGTGAGGAATATTGCGCGGTCGCCGTGGCAGAAGATACTTCTGCCGCTGCATTGCAGGCGATGCTGACCGCTTTCAGCCGAACCGGTATTGAAACGGTTCAGGCGGCCTGATTCAGATTCAGATAATAAAACCCGGCACTGGTTGCCGGGTTTCTTTGTGTGCGCCAGGCATAGCGTTCAGCTTTTTTTGTCACTGAAGGTTACCGGTGGCATTGCGGTGCGATTGATCTCCAGATGGAAGATATCCGGCCGGTGATAATGGCCGGCAACATCCAGAGCCTTACGGGAATCCCGTGCTGCATCGGTATCGATAGTGGCGTATAACACCCCTTTTTCCTGGTGCAGAGGGCCTGCTACCACCCCGCCAAAGGGTTTAACCACCACCGCATCCCCAGGGTTGATCCACTCGTCATCCGTAAACAGTCGATCACGTTCGGGAAATGAGGCGGGGATATCGCTGCCCTGTATCGCCGTTGCGGTACTCAGTACCCAGCAGCCACCTTCACGGGCAATATGATTCATGGAGGCGATCCAGGTGTCACCGCTGTCCCAGGTGGGCGCAATATAGATGTCGATATCCTGGGCATACAGTGCGTAGCGTGCCAGTGGCATATAGTTTTCCCAACAGATCAGACAGCCGATGCGTCCCACCTGTGTATCAACCACCCGCAATCCGCTGGCATCACCAAATCCCCACACCATCCTTTCCGGGTTGGTCGGCATGATTTTACGATGCCGGTTAAGCAGGGAGCCATCACTGCCTATGACCACAACAGTATTGAACAGGGTAGAGCCGCTGAACTCTGAGTCGATCTCGTTCATGCCCATCACCACAACCATGTTATGTTTAGCAGCGGCTTCACAGACCGGGTTAAGATCCCCTTTGGCGATATTGACCGAATGGTTGCGAAGCTGGAAATGGATCTGATTACCCAGTGCGATATCTCCGCCGGGCCTCAGGCGCCATATCCAGGTGGGATAGCCCGGTAGAAATGCTTCGGGAAACACCAATAACTGCGAGCCCTGCTTAGCGACCTCTTCGATCGTACTAACCGCCAGTTCCAGCGAGGCTTTCAGATCTAAGAGCACAGGCGGTTTCTGTGAAATTGCCACATTGATATCCATAACGATTGCTCCATTATTGTAATTTGATGATTGTGCCGGAGCCTCTGACGTCTGATAACAGGCTGAAAACCCTCAGCGCAGTGATATTTGTGGACAGATAATTTTGCTTACCTCCCTGATCCTGATCTGCCAACGTTAAGAAAATGCCTGACAGCCTTGTTGGAAACGGTGTCGGCCAGTCTGTAAAAGTGTAGTTCAAAGTGGGATAGATGATCAGGATATAGCGGATTAGCAACAGCTGACGGGAATATCATCGCTGTTCGTCGGAGATACTTTGCGGTAAAAAATGTAAGACGTTATCGTTGTAAAGGTGCGGATCAATTCCCTTTTGATGGGCGTGATCGGTTGACTTTAATATACATCTTCGGGACCACAGCGCAATGCAACCCAATATCCTGATTCGGATTCAGCCGATTCTTTTCTCTATTTTTGCCGTGGCGGTGAGTCATAACCTGTTTTTTGTGATGTTACCGATTCGTCTCAGAGAGGGGGGCTTTGAGTCTGCCAATATTGGTATGGCGATGAGTATGTTCGCTGTTGGTGCCATTATGGCTGGACTGTTCGGCTCCCGGGCGGTGCTGCGGGCCGGGCATATCCGGGCTTTTTCCTCAATGGCGGCAACACTGGCGATTGTCGCGGTGTGTCACAGCTATTTTATTGATATCTGGGTTACCGCCGGACTCAGAATGGTCGCCGGTTTTTGCTTTGTCACCAGTTTTATTACACTGGAAAGCTGGTTAAATGTGCTCAGTGATAAGCGTAACCGGGGGCAGGTATTTGGTACTTACCAGATCTGTTTTGCAATCGGTTTCGGTTCGGCTCCGTTTCTGTTTAGTCTCTCCAGTGAGCATGATCCCCGGTTGTTTGGACTGATCGGGGTGTTTCTCTGTATCTCGCTGATTATTATGTCGATGAGTCGTTTACCCCTGCCCGAGCTGCCCAGCCGACCCCGGCCGATGTCGCTAAAACGACTGTGGCAATATTCACCCTCGGGTACTCTGTCCTGTCTCTGTGCTGGCCTCATCAGTGCTGCCAGCGTTTCACTGATATCGCTGTACGCCTATGATCACGGCATTACCGGAATCTGGCTTTCACTGGTGCTGGGCTCCTATCAGTTGGGTGGTTTGCTGACACAGTACCCGGTTGGCTGGCTGGCTGATCGTTATGATAAACGCCTGGTGGCAGCCGGTCTGATGGCGATGGGGGTGATCAGCAATCTGTTGATTATCGCTGAGAGCTTTATGCCGATGCCGATTGAGATGCTGGTGGTGCTGTTTCTGATCTCGGGAGGATCAGGGGTCGCGTTATTTCCGCTGGCGGTGACTCAGGTGTTTGATCATATTGATCTGAAAGAGGCGATGTCAGCCACCAGTATGATGCAGATCCTGTTGGGCTGCGGGGGCGTTTTAGGACCGATCATTGCCGGATCTCTGATGACTCAGTTTGCAAGTATCTGGCTATATTACTACCTGGTGGCGGTGCATCTGTTCGTGGTGGTGTTTCTGATGATCAGGAAGCTGTTTGTACGCACCGAAACCCTGGAGAGTAGCTCAAAATATCAGGTCAGCATGCAGGGATCCTCAGTGGGTTCAGCCGTGTTGGAACCGCTGCTCAACTATAACCTTGCCGAGATTGGTGATCCCGAGCTTAAACTGCTGCTGGTGGCGCTGGGACAGCAACCTAAAGACCCCGCAATTCTTATCCGTACTGCGCTGGAAGGGTCATCCCTGAAGCCTCAGGATGTGGCGATCCATATGGTGCTGGCCTTACCGAAACGCTCTGGCGAACTGATCAGGGTGTTGGTTAAACAGTTTCCCGAAGCGCGTCTGGCGATCACCTATTCACTGCGAGACCTGTTTATTCTGCGTAAGGAACGGATCAATGCGATGCTGCAGGTAGCTCTGACCGAGGGGGCTGATGACGCTGAGCGTACCGAGATAGACTCTATGCTGGAGCATATCGCCCGGGAGGTGGAGGAGGAAACAGTGGTTGCTTAATCATGCCTGTGTGCAAAAGAGGTGGTGCACAGGAAAAGCCACCACTCGGTGGCTTGTGGATAGCGGCGGCCCGACGGGTCAGCTTAGCCTGCTATTCAGTCATTTTTCTGGGCGAAGGGCCCGCTTTGGGTCCACGACCTACCCGTTTCTTCGGTGATTTTTTCTGCGAAGAGGCTTTTTTGGCGTTGGCTTTTGCAACCGTTTTTTTGTTTTTAACTTTAGGCTTCTTCGGTTTCGCTTTGCCGCTGCCTTTGCCTGGCTCTGGTTTTTTCGGTGCCAGGCCCGGGAAGGTGGTGCGGGGCAGTTTTTCGCCGATAAAGCGCTCGATCCGGCCCAGGTTTGCCCAGTCTAAGGGCTCAACAATCGACCAGACGGTACCTTTTGCGCCATCACGACCCGAGCGTCCACAGCGGTGGACATAACTGTCGGCTTTCAGTGGCAGGTAGAGGTTGATAACGTGGGTCAGATCCGGCAGGTCCAGCCCCCGCCCGACAACATCGGTGGCGATAATGATCTTGATCCGGCCGCGGCGCATCTCTTTGATCCGCTGGGTCCGCTCACTCTGACGCATATCACCGTGCAGTCCATAACAGAGCATACCAGCATTGCGGATGATGCTAACCCAGTGCTCCACCTGCTTGCGGCTGTTAACGAAGATAATCCCCTGTTTCAGCTGCGGTTGATGGATTAACGCTTTCAGGAGGTACTCTTTGTGTTGTTCGTTGTCAGCCCGATAGACAAACTGTTCGATATTCTCAGGTATATGGCGGGGCTGATCGACTGCGATCACCTGGGAATCTTCATTCAACAGGTCCGCCGCAAACTGCTGGATTTTTTCACCCTCAAGGGTGGCGGAAAACATCAATGTCTGACGCTGCAGGGGCAGTACATCGGCGATCTGCTTAATCTCATTGATAAAGCCCAGGTCCAGCATCCGGTCGGCTTCATCGATAATCAGCATCTCTACCAGGGACAGGTCGAGCCACTCCTGTGCGTTCAGCTCCAGCAGTCGTCCCGGTGTGGCGATCATAATATCGATCGGTTCAGCCAGCATGCTCTTTTGCATACCAAAAGGGACACCGCCGACGATCAGGCAGCTTTTAATGCGATTATGCTGAGTCTGAAGTTCGATCACCTGATAGATCTGTTTTGCCAGTTCCCGGGTCGGAGCCAGAATCAATATCTGTGGCGCGCTGCTGTGGTCAGGATCTTTGTCGAATACTTTCTGCAGAGCTGGCAGCACAAAGGCCAGGGTTTTGCCTGTTCCGGTGGGGGCGGATGCCAGCAGATCGAAGCCCTCCATGGCCACAGGGATAGCCTGTTGCTGGATCGGGCGGGGGCTGAGAAAGTTGTTGTCAGCCAGTGGGCCCAGAATTTCCAGATCCAGATTTAGGTCGATAAAGAACATCGAAGATTACTCACAGGTTTAAAGGCGCAAGCATACATTATTTTTGCCAGTGCGGATATTTCAGCACGCCTGGTTTGGTCTGTTTATAGCGATGATTGCGTTAATATTTTCCTATATTAGCCGCTGAGAGTGATTGCGCCTTGAGGTACTCCGCCACAACGCCTATCATTCCGCGCTGACCGGTTACTTCCGGCGATTAATTTGATTATCGTCTATAGTGTTTCACGGTGTTGTTTATATCGTTTCCTGTTTGAGAGCTGTCTTTTGTCTGAATTTATTCCCGGCCAACGCTGGATCAGTAATACCGAATCAAATCTGGGGCTGGGGTTGGTAACCAGCGTATCTAACCGCCGCGTTGAAATTCTGTTTCCTGCCGTTGAAGAGGAGCGTACTTACGCTATCGATAACGCGCCGCTGAGCCGTGTGGTCTATCCGGTGGGTGAACAGGTGCGCAATGCCGCAGGTCTTAAGGTCACCATTACCGCCCAGCAGGAACTGAATGGCTATATGGTCTATCAGGTGGAGAATGCCGAAGGTGAGGTGCTGGTGCTGGAGGAGCGAGATCTCGACAGTGCGGTGCATTTCAGTAAGCCTCACGACCGACTGTTTGCCGGTCAGGTGGATAAGATCAGTCAGTTTAAGTTGCGGGTAGAAACGCTCAAAAATCAGTTTGCCCACCTGCAATCTGAAAGTTATGGTCTGCTGGGGCCACGGGTGCAGCTGTTGCCTCACCAACTCTATATTGCCCATCAGGTGTCCCGCCGGTTTGCTCCGCGGGTATTACTGGCAGATGAGGTGGGTCTGGGTAAAACCATCGAAGCAGGGCTTATCCTGCATCAGCAGCTGATCAGCGGTAAGGCGTCCCGGGCGCTGATTGTGGTGCCCGACAGTCTGGTACATCAGTGGCTGGTGGAGATGCTGCGCCGCTTTAATCTGCGTTTTACTATTCTTGATGAGCTGCGCTGTGAAGCATTGGAGCTTTCGGACGAGGGCGTTAACCCGTTCGAAACCGCACAGCTGGTGCTGTGTAACTTATCCTTCCTCAAGTCCAGCCCGGACCGTCTGGTACAGGCGCTGGATGCTGGCTGGGATATGCTGGTGGTGGATGAAGCGCACCATCTGGTCTGGTCCGAAGAGGAGTCCAGTCCGGAATATATCTGTATTGAAGCGCTGGCCCGTGAAGTCAAAGGGTTACTGCTGTTAACCGCTACGCCGGAACAGTTGGGGGTTGATAGTCACTTTGCCCGGTTGCGTCTGCTGGACCCGGATCGGTATTACAGTCTGCAACAGTTCCGCGCAGAAGAGGAGGGCTATCAGCCGGTGAGTAAGCTGGTGGCCCGGTTGCTGGATGAAGATGCCCGTGAGCAACTGAAAGATGCCCCTGAGGTGTTTACTCAACTGGGCAGCTATCTGGGGGACGAGGTCGCTCAGCAGCTGCAGGATGAGCTGGAAAATGACTCTCTTGATCAGGCAATTCAGGATGCGGTGGCCAGTCTGCTCGATCATCACGGCACCGGTCGGGTGCTGTTCCGCAATACCCGTGATGGTGTCAGTGGTTTCCCCCAGCGGGTATTGCATAGTTATCCGTTGCCGGAACCCGAGTTCTATCTTGAAAGTGAACAGCAACTGCTGGCTCAGGCTGATCTGGAAGAGCGACTGCATCCCGAGCTGATTCTGGCGGACCGCTGGCTGGAAGCCGATCCCCGGGTCGGGTGGCTGGTGGACTGGCTGAAACAGAATCGTGACCAGAAAGCGCTGGTGATCTGTGCCTATGCAGACACAGCGAAATCACTGGAAGAACATCTGCGCCTGTATGAAGGGATTCGTTCATCGGTGTTCCATGAGGGGATGAGCCTGGTTAACCGAGACCGTGCCGCCGCCTATTTTGCTGATGAAGATGAGAGCGCTCAGGTGCTGATCTGCTCTGAGATTGGCAGTGAGGGGCGTAACTTCCAGTTTGCCAGTCATCTGATTCTGTTCGATCTGCCGCTGAACCCCGATCTGCTGGAGCAGCGCATCGGCCGCCTTGACCGGATTGGTCAGCGCAATGATGTTCAGATCCATGTGCCCCATTATGAGTTCAGTGCACAGGCTATTCTGCTGGACTGGTTCCACCGCGGCCTGAACTGCTTTGAACGGGCCTGCCCGGTAGGCCAGGTATTGTTCGATCAGTTCCTGGATCAGTTGATTCCGGCGCTGTTTGAGGAGTATGACGAAGCTAACAACGAGCAACTGATCAGCAGTACCCGTGTTGCAGCGGATCGTTTGCTGGAACAGCTGCAACAGGGGCGTGACCAGTTACTGGAACTGAACTCCTGTAACCCGGTGAAAGCCGCTGCTATTGCCGAAAGCATGGAGGTGACCGGTAACAGTATCGAACTGAGCAGCTATATGGAGCGGATGTTTGATCAGTTTGGTGTTGAACAGCAGGTGCATAGCAGCCAGAGTATTATTCTCAGCCCGGGCGATCATATGCATCATGAAAGCCTGCCGGGTCTGCCTGCCGATGGTATGACTGCCACCTACAGCCGGGCGCTGGCGTTGGGGCGGGAGGATATCCAGTTCCTTACCTGGGAACACCCGCTGGTGATGGGCACAATGGATATTGTTGTGAATGGTGACTTTGGCAATACGGCGGTCTGCTCGATTAAGCTACCGCCGCTGAAACCCGGTACGCTGTTGCTGGAAGCGATCTTTACGCTGCACTGTGCTGCTCCGAAACAGCTTCAGGTACAGCGCTATCTGCCCCAGACCCTGAGCCGTATCGTTGTTGATACCAATGGCACAGATCTCAGCGCGATACTGACCGAGACCCATATCAACAACCTGGCAGAACGGGTGGGGCGGCGACAGGCGGTGGATATTGTCAAGCATACCCGCAGTGAGATCGGTCAGATGGTGGAGCGTGTTGAAGCGATTGCTGACACTCAACAACCGGCAATGCTGACGCAAGCCACTGAGAATGTTGCCCGGTTGCTGGGCGCAGAGCAGGAACGGCTTAGCGCACTGGCTGCGGTGAATCCGAATATTCGTCAGGAAGAGATCGATTTTCTGGCGCATACCCGGGCAGAACTGGAACACCACCTGCAGAGCGCTTCGCTGAAACTGGATGCGATCCGGGTCATTGTCGCGACCTGATCTCTGTTATTATGGCCAGCTATATTCCGATGAATTCAGTATAACCGGAGCAGACTTTGTCTAACGCGGAAAACTTTACCGATCTGGGGCTTGACCCCCGGCTTAGCACTATCCTTGCGCATCAGGGGATCACCGAGCCGACTGAGATCCAGGCCCAGGCTGTGCCGACGGCGATCACCGGACATGACCTGATCGCGTCATCCAAGACCGGCTCCGGTAAAACCCTGGCCTATCTGTTGCCAACTATGCAACGTTTGATGCGCCAGAAGGCCCTTAGTAAAAAGGACCCCAGGGCACTGATTCTGGCCCCGACCCGGGAGCTGGCCAAGCAGGTCTACGGGCAATTGCGTAGTCTGATCAGCGGCTCCCCGTTCAAGGTGGCGCTGGTGCTGGGGGGAGAAAACTTCAACGATCAGGCTAAAGCGCTGGCGAAAAATCCTCATGTGGTGGTGGCAACTCCCGGACGACTGGTCAACCATCTGGATGAACGCTCTCTGTTTCTTGATGGTCTGGAGCTATTGATTCTCGATGAAGCGGACCGGATGCTGGATCTGGGATTTGCCGATCAGCTGAACCGGATTAATCAGACTGCCAGTCATCGTCTGCGGCAGACGCTGATGTTTTCCGCAACACTTGAGCATGCTGAAGTAAACAGCATGGCTAAGACTTTGCTGAAAGCGCCGAAACGGATCGCGATCGGCGCGGCCAATGCAGAACACGCGGATATTGAAAAGCGCTTTTATCTCACCGACCATCTGGATCATAAACAGGCAGTGTTGGAGCGAATTCTCGACACTGAAACCTACCAGCAGGTGATTATCTTTACCGCCACCCGGGCTGATACGGAGCGACTGTCTCTGTTGCTGTCGGGCAGGGGACTGAAAACTGCCGCTCTCAGTGGTGAGATGAGCCAGAGCGATCGTAATAAGATCATGGACAGTTTCAGCCGCGGCCAGCAGCAGGTGCTGATTACCACCGATGTCGCGTCCCGGGGGCTGGATCTGCTACAGGTGTCGCTGGTGGTGAACTTTGATATGCCTAAACAGGCAGAAGAGTATGTGCACCGTATTGGCCGTACCGGTCGGGCCGGAGCCAAAGGTCTGGCTGTCTCACTGATCGGTCCGAAAGACTGGGACGCTTTCAAGCGGGTTGAAAGTTTCCTGCAACAGTCGGTTAACTTCAGCGAGCTGGAGGGCTTAACGGCAAGCTTTAAAGGGATAAAAGAGGCCGCTGCAGCAAAACCTGCCAGGCAGCAACAGAAAGCGGCTGCGGCACGACCCAAACGGGTTGTTAAAGCGCCTCAGGACCGTAAAAACCGCCGCGCTGCTAATCGACAGATTGTCTCCGACGATGGTATGGCGCCGCTGAAAAAACGAAAAACAGATTAAGCCAGGCGGTCTTTAGAAAACCAGCCCTTCAGTGCTGGTTTTTTTCCGTCCGGAATAACCGGAATAATACCCTGAAAATCCGCCTGCTTTTCTGCTTCAGCGAATGTCCTGACCTGAACACCGTCTTTTCTGCTACTACAGTTCCCGAACTGTACCTCTCAAAGTGATGACAGAGCGCTTTGTAATACGTCGAACACCCTTAGTACTATAGAGTTATAACTTAGTGGGAGGGGACCCAGATGAAAAAAACAGGTGGTATTGTATTGGCTTTGTGTGCAATGGCATTCTCCGTGCCTGTCGTTCATGCAGGCGGGGCCGAGGTGTTTCAGGCCTGTGTTGAGTGTCATGGTGCATCCGCTGAAAAATCGGCTATGGGGAAATCTCAGGTGATTCAGGGGTGGTCTTCAAGCCAGATTGTTGATGCGCTGAATGGCTATAAAGCGGGGACCTATGGCGGTCCGCTGAAAGCGTTGATGAAAGTTCAGGTTGATAAACTCGATGCGGCCGCGATTCAGGATGTTGCGGAGCATATTTCCGGGCTGTAAGTGCGGCGGTGTTTTATAACCTGATTGAAGGTTTGTGTTTGCGCTTATATTTAAAACCTGTAAAAGCCGGCCAGAAAGCTGGCTTTTAATGTATATATCCTCCTGAAAATGCCCACTATTCGGCAAATAGATCTATGCTAAAGCGAAGGGAAGCAATTAGAGTCGATAAAATCTATCCTGATCCCGATGTGGCTAAACGGGAATTTAACCGTTGAGTATTAAGCTATTGAGTATTAAATGATGGTCTTCACCTGACTCATACAGAGTGTCAGGTTACAGGTTGGAACGCTTTTGCTGTTGGAGATATGGATGTTCAGAATAGCCCCCTGGCTAGTGTTATTTATCAGTCTGGCTATGAGCCTGGTTCAAAGCGTATGGGGTTCAGCGTACGCGGCTGAATCTTCTCAGCAATCAGTTACACCGGACTTTTCCTGGCGAGATGATAACCTGAGTGCCGCAGAGATCGCCTGGCTGCAGCAGCACCCACAGCTAAAACTCGGTATCGATCGCACATTTGCCCCCTACGAATGGGTCGATAATAACGGCCACTATACTGGCATATCAGCCGATTATTTTGCCCTGCTGGAACAGCGTCTTGGTGTTTCGTTTGTGCCCGTCACGGATAAACACTCCTGGAGTGAGGTGTTAAACGCCGCCCGCAACGGGGAGTTTGATCTGATGTCCTGTATGGTAAAAACGGCAGAGCGGGAGGTATATCTTGATTTTAGCCAACCCTACCTTTCCAGCACAGCCGTGATTATCAGTGAGCAATCTAAAGGGTATATCGGAACACTGGACAAGCTGAAGGGTAAACGGGTTGCGATCCATAAGGGGCACTTTACCAATGAGTTGCTGCGGCGTGATTACCCAGAGATCACTATTATCAATCCGGCCACTATTCAGGGTGCGCTCAGAATGGTTGCAGAGGGGGAGGCTGTTGCTTTTGTGGGGGATGCGACAGCTGCCGGGTTTGTGATGAAGCAGGAGGGGATACTTAATCTGAGCTTTTCTGGCCACACGGACTATCAGAGTGATTTCCGCATCGGGGTCTATCGTGGCAATCCAATCCTGTCAGGGATTATTGAGAAAGCGCTGAATAGCATTACTGAGAGCGAACGCAATCAGATCTTTGAGCACTGGGCAGGTCTGACAGTATCCCAGAATGGCATTGCGGTGGAAAAAATACTCAAAGTCAGCGGCCTGGTTTTGTTGGTATTGCTGTTTATTCTCTACTGGAACTTCCGTTTGTATCGCTCTGAAGAGGCCCATCGCAAGAGTGAAAAACGGTTTAAAAACCTCGTCGATACGACCAACGGTATTGTCTGGGAAGCGGATTATGATACCTATACCTACACCTATATCAGTGACAATGTTGCCAGGGTGTTAGGTTATCCAATCGACACCTGGTTTAAACCCAATTTCTGGAAAGACCATATCCATCCTGATGATCGGGCGTGGGCGATTCGCTTCTGCGACGAAGCGGTCGCTGATCAGCGGGATCATGAGCTGGAGTATCGTTTTTTGACCGCAAGTGGCGCCATTGTCTGGCTACGGGATATGGTCAATGTGGTGGCTGAAGATGGAAAACCCCGCTGGCTTCGCGGGTTGATGCTGGATATCACCGATCAGAAGATGGCCGATATGCTGATACGTCAGAGTGAAAGTCGTTTCCGCGAACTGATTGAGAGCCTCCCGGCCATCGCAGTACAGGGGTATGACGAAAACCGCAGGGTGATCTACTGGAATGATGCCAGTGAAACGCTTTATGGTTATACCCGGGAAGAGGCGCTGGGTCAGCCTCTTGAGTCGTTAATTATCCCTCAGGCGATGCGTGAGACGGTGATTCAGCTACATCATGACTGGCTGGAAAAGGGGCAGGAGATCCCCGCTTCTGAATTGGAGTTGCAACATAAAGATGGCAGTCTGGTACCGGTGTTCTCCAGCCATGTCATGCTACGCTCTGAAAATGACAGGCAGGAGATGTACTGTATCGATGTCAATCTGATCGAACAGAAACGTGCCCGGGCAGAACTGACCCGTATGGCGCATTACGATTCTCTGACCCATCTTCCCAACCGGCGTACGTTTACAGATCGCCTGTTACAGATGATGAAAAAAGCTGACCGTGACGGCGAGCAGGTCGCCGTGATGATGATCGATCTGGACCGCTTCAAAGAGGTGAATGACACCCTCGGACACGACTATGGTGACCTTTTATTGCAGGGGGCTGCCAAACGGCTGCTCTCCTGTGTGCGGGAAACCGATACGGTTGCCCGTTTAGGGGGCGATGAGTTTCTGGTGATTCTGGGCAATATTGATGATCTGTCTGTGATTGAGCGGGTAGCCGGAAATATATTACGGCAGTTGGGTGAGCCTTTTATTCTTAAGGATAGTCGCTCTTTTGTGTCGGCGAGTATCGGTATTGCGCTTTACCCCAGTGATGCGATGACCCTGGAAGCACTGATGAAAAATGCTGACCAGGCGATGTATGCTGCCAAGGAGGAGGGGCGCAATCGATTCCACTATTTCACCCCCGAAATGGAGGCGGCGGCCCAGCGGCGCCGGCGTTTGTTGAATGAGTTGCGTGAAGCGATCGACCGGCAGCAGTTCGCGGTCTATTACCAGCCGGTCATCGATCTGCAAAATGGCCGTGTCGTCAAGGCGGAAGCGTTGCTGAGATGGAATCATCCCAGGGGACAGGTTTCACCGCTGGACTTTATTCCGTTAGCGGAAGAGACCGGTCTGATTGTGGATATTGGCAACTGGGTGTTTGCTGAAGTGGTGCGTCAACTGACGATCTGGCAGGCGCGGTTCAATACCGAGCTGCAGGTGAGTGTGAATACTTCACCGGTGCAATATCAGGATGACAATTGCAGCAAACCCAACTGGTTTGGTCATATCCTCACGCACAATGGTGCGGCCAATCTGTGTGTCGAGATTACCGAAAGTTTGCTGATGGAGGCGGGCAGTGGTGTGGCAGATAAGCTGCTGCAGTTTCGTGATCAGGGGATCGAAGTGGCGCTTGATGATTTCGGTACCGGGTATTCCTCACTCTCCTACCTGAAGCAGTTTCATATCGACTATCTGAAAATTGATCAGAGTTTTGTCTCTCATCTGACCCCAGGGTCTCAGGATCTGGTGCTGTGTGAAGCGATTATCGTTATGGCGCATACCCTGGGTATTAAAGTTATTGCTGAAGGTGTGGAAACGCCAGAACAGAAACAGATGTTACTGGATATTGGCTGTGATTTTGGCCAGGGATATCTGTTTGGCCGACCCGTGCCTGCCAGTGAGTTTTCAGCCCGATGGCTAGAATCTCAGGTGATCAATGAGGTTGAGTGAGGGGGAAGAAGTTTACCAACGTTGCCGCTCCGGCGTGTTATTCCGTTAGTTCATTCAAGTATCGCCTGCTTTAATCCCGTCGTCCTGCCCTCTCATTCAGGCTTTATATCCTGCGTGCTACAGGTGATTTTGTTCATATTCTTCACTTTATTTTCCCGATGGATAACTATCAAGTGATTCACTGTTAACTATTGTTACTAATTTTGGCGGCAGGGGGTATGTGCGAATTTTTACTTCAAAACGATACAGGCGGGGAGTGAGCAGTTGGCCTTACTATTTTTTGTAGCGCTGACATTGCTGAGTTCATTCAGGCTGTCGCGGTAGGCAGGCTGCTCCGGTGCGATGGCGACGGCACAGCGGATCGATTCGATCGCGGCCGCTGTGCAACCTGTTTGCATCAGCGTGTAAGCCAGATTATTCCAGCCCGCCGCGGGCGTATTGCTGTGGTTAATATAGCGGACGAAATAATCGGCGGCTGAACGGTAATGCTGCCGGGCATAGTGGATATTGCCCAGCCCCATCAGTGCGGTAGCGTTGTCGGGCCACTGCTTTAAGGCGGTCCGGTAGGCCTGTTCTGCCGCTTGCTGCAGCGCCGGGGTGTGCGAACCCAGTTGCTCAAGTTTATTGACGGCGGCGGTATAACGTAGCGGGGTGGCGGTTGCGGGTAGTTGGTCGGGGGACAGTATCACTCTGGCCCAGTGGTCTGCCCGTGACCAGGTTTTTTCAAACAGTGAGAGGTCGGTCGGATAGCGTTTGTCGGGGCCTGAGCGCAGCAGGATCTGTTGCGCATTCAGGTCATAACCGATAGCCACCGCGAAATGCCACTGGGGTAGCCAGCTGAACCCCAGGTTTTGCATCACCAGCACCGGGTGTCCGGCATCCAGCTCCCGTAATATATCGCTGACATCGGGCTTCAGAGGATAGACGATCAGGTTAAACTGCCGTGCCCTGGCTTCCATCTCAACCGCCAGAGTCCCCCCTTTTTTGGGAATATAAAGGGAAGGGCGCAGTTGTTCCGGAGTGGTTGTGATCTGGTTATAGGCCAGCATGGTTGCCAGTGAAGCGGGGCCGCACTGGTCATCCTGCTGTGGGAAATAGGCAAGACCATCGATCTCTGCGACTCCCTGGATAGCAGGGTCAGCTGTTAATGAGTCGATTAGTCTCTGATTGCTGCTACAGCCGGTTATCAGCACTGTTGCGGTCAGCAACAGTGCTGCAAACAGCACAGTGGATAACCGGTAAAGCAGTGTGTCAGCCCTGTTAGCGATTGATGCAGTGAACAAAGCTGAACAGGTCGGTGGCACAGAGCATATCGGTGATGACAAAAACGACAAACACCAGACCGACTAACCCCAGAATACCTTCACCGGCAGGTTGCGAGGCCAGGTTTGCGTTTAACTGACTGATCTCATCCGGTGTCAGGCTGGCGACCCGTTGCTGAAGTTCCTGTGGATCAACTCCCATATCGATAAGCTGTTGTTGCAGTTCGGCCGATTCCAGCTTCTGTATCAGATCACTTTTAGTGTACTGCTGGTGTTCTGACTGGATAATGGTCTCGGTTGAAACCATTGCGGCATTCGCGGTTACGCTTTGAAAACTCATCACCAGCATGAATGCGATAACCATCCGGCCGATCCAGGTACGTCTGAGAGTGTTGTGTAGCATCATGATCTATATCCTTTTATGGGCAGCTATTCCCCCCGGCACAGCGGCTTTATAATTAAACTGATCCAGCCGTTTAGCTAAATCACCTGAATTTACAAACAGTTGACCCTACCAGTGTAGCTCAGTTTGTAACAAGTAACGCGGTGAGTGTAATACACCCCAGGTTAAGACAACAACCCGCAGTGGTAATGCGGCTGGTAACCCCGGGCGCAGGCATAAAAAAGCCAGCAGAGCGGCTGCTGGCTTTATTGATGGCTGGGGCGTGCTTAGCCTGCAATCCCCTGCTTTTTCAGATACTCTTCGTAGCCACCGCGGAAGTCTGCCAGTCCATCTTCACGCATATCGATGATCCGGGTGGCCAGAGAGGAGACAAACTCCCGGTCGTGGCTGACAAAGATCAGTGTGCCGTCAAAGTTTTCCAGTGCCAGGTTCAGGGCTTCAATCGATTCCATATCCATATGGTTGGTCGGTTCGTCCATCAGCAGAATATTGGGTTGCTGCAGAATCAGTTTACCCAGCAGCATACGACCTTTTTCGCCCCCGGATAAGACTTTCACCGATTTCTTAATTTCATTCTGTGAGAACAGCATCCGTCCCAGAGAGGCGCGGATTACCTGCTCATCAGAGCCGGACTTGGTCCACTGGGACATCCAGTCAAACAGGTTGATCTCTTCAGCAAACTCGTGGGCGTGATCCTGCGCGTAATAGCCGATATTGCTGTTTTCGGACCATTTTACCAGACCACTATCCGGGTCGAGGTCGCCATGCAGCGTTTTCAGCAGGGTTGTTTTACCGATGCCGTTGGGGCCGATAATGGCTATCCGCTCACCCACTTCCACCATCATGCTGAGATCTTTAAACAGCGGTGCTTCACCATAGCCTTTGGCCAGTCCTTCAACTTCCAGTGCCAGGCGGTGCAGTTTTTTCTCCTGATCAAAGCGGATATAGGGGCTTTGACGGCTGGATGGTTTAATATCGTTGAGCTCGATTTTCTCAATCTGTCGAGCCCGGGAGGTGGCCTGTTTCGCTTTGGATGCGTTAGCTGAGAAGCGGCTGACGAAGCTGCGCAGCTCGGCAATCTGGGCTTTTTTCTTGGCATTGTCTGACTGCAGACGCTCCTGCAGGGCTGTAGACGCGATCATATAGTCGTCATAATTGCCCGGATAAACCCGCAGTTCACCGTAATCCAGGTCCGCCATATGGGTGCAGACCGAGTTGAGGAAGTGACGGTCGTGGGAGATGATGATCATGGTGCTGTTTCGTTCGTTGAGCACCCCTTCCAGCCAGCGAATAGTGTTGATATCCAGGTTGTTGGTTGGTTCGTCCAGCAGCATGATATCCGGGTCGGCAAACAGTGCCTGAGCCAGTAATACCCGCAGTTTCCAGCCGGGTGCCACTTCACTCATCGGACCGAAATGCTGTTCTGTAGGAATATCCAGCCCCAGCAGCAGCTCTCCGGCGCGGGATTCTGCGGTATAGCCGTCCAGTTCGGCGAACTCTACTTCCAGCTCGGCGACTTTGATGCCTTCCTCTTCGGTCATATCGGGCAGGGCGTAGATACGATCCCGCTCCTGTTTAATCTCCCATAACTCCGCATGCCCCATGATCACCGTATCGATAACTGTGAACTCTTCGAAAGCAAACTGGTCCTGACGCAGTTTACCGATACGTTCATTCGGGTCTTTGCTGACATTGCCGGAAGAGGGCTCCAGATCACCACCGAGAATCTTCATCAGGGTCGATTTTCCGCAACCGTTGGCGCCAATCAGGCCGTAACGGTTGCCCTCGCCAAATTTAACAGAGATATTTTCGAACAGAGGCTTAGCGCCAAACTGCATAGTGATATTAGCGGTAGTCAGCAAAACAGGAGTCCATCAGTTTAAACGTTGAGGTAAAAATATGCGCGGTATTGTCCCACAGATCCGCTTTAAAGTGTGTGAATAGCGAGTTTCTTTTTCATAATTTAATGTGGATACTGCAGTGATTGTATAGCGGGTTGGATATATGGATAAAAAACAGCTTATAGCACAGATCATCAGCCAGCTTCAGGCTGATCTGGATATGAATATTGCCGCTGCACATGAAGCCCGGGAGGCGGCCACCCATGAAGAGAGTGTGGCAGAAAATCAGTATGATACTCTGGGGCTGGAGGCGTCCTATCTTGCCCACGGGCAGTCTAAACGGGTGCAGGCGCTGGAGATCGATCTGACCGCCTGCCGGGCTATGCCGCAGCGGGAAGTGACTGAAAATTCAGCCATCGCGCTGGGGACATTAGTGACCCTTGAAAATGAGGCGGGAGCGGTGAAACGCTTGTTTTTAGGCCCCGCAGGCGGGGGTGTTCAGGTGACTGAGATGGCCGAAACCGTCACGGTTATTACGCCGCAATCACCTATAGGTCAGGCGTTAACCGGTCGCTATCGGGGGGATATTGTTACTCTTCCGCAGGGTGAATTTGAGATTACTGCGATCAGTTGATGACGTATAATCCCGGCAACCGTTTCGCTGGGTGATTGTCAGCCCGGCAGCAGATTAAGGAATCCTCATGAGTGTTACCAAAGATAAAGTTGTGCAGTTTCATTACCACCTGACTGACGCAGACAACAGTGTTGAAGAAACCACACGGGGAGGCTCCCCCATGGCTTACCTGCATGGTCATAACAATATGATCAGTGGTCTCGAGAAGGTGATGGAGGGTAAAGCGGTAGGGGATACTTTTTCCGTCACTCTTACACCTCAGGAAGCCTATGGTGAGTTTCTGCCAGACTGTGAACAGCGTATTCCGGTAAAACATCTGCAGGGCGCAAAAAAGTGGCGTCCGGGGATGGTGGGTACTGTGCATACTGAGGAGGGACTGCGGCAGGTTAAAGTGGTTAAGGTCGGCAAATTTATGGTGACTGTGGATAATAACCACCCACTGGCGGGTAAAATCCTGACTTTCGATATCGAAATTGTTGATGTCCGTGATGCTTCAGCCGAGGAGATCGCTCATGGTCACGCCCATGGGGATGGCGGCCATCATCACTAAAACGCCGTTAAGAGCAGATCGCGGCTTCGCCGCTAGCTAGACGTCGCTTCGCGACTTGCTCGTAGCTGGAAAAAGCAAATTTATTTCAAGATTTTTATCTGTTTTGATCTTTTTCTAACAAGGAAAACGCAGTTTTCCATCTAGCAGGGGCCGCAGGCCCCGTTCTGGAAAGCGACGAGGTCGCGTCTGTTTTTTGATTTAGCCGCACAATCTTCCCGATAGAGAAATTCTAATGGCTCCCTTCTGAAATCTGATTAATACTCGTTGGTAAATCAGATCAGGGGGAACTATGAAAACTGAACGTTTGGAATTTACCGGCCATGATGGCTCAATACTGGCGGCAAGTCTTGATCTGCCGGTGGGTAAGCCCAGTGCTTACGCGCTGTTTGCCCACTGTTTTACCTGTTCCAAAGATTTGCAGGCTTCGCGGCGTATTGCTCAGCGGCTGGCGTCGTTAGGGATTGCGGTGTTGCGATTTGATTTTACCGGATTGGGCCACTCTCAGGGGGAGTTTGCCAATACTGGCTTTAGCTCAAATATGCAGGATCTGTTGTTGGCGGTTGATTTTCTCCGGGAGCACTATACTGCGCCCCAGTTACTGATAGGTCACTCTCTGGGAGGGGCGGCCATTCTCGCTATTGCTGCTGAGGTTCCTGAGGCTAAAGCGGTCGTCACTATCGGTACACCTGCCGATCCGCAGCATGTGCTGCACAACCTGGGGGATCAACTGGGTGAGATCTGCACTGAAGGGGAGGCCCTGGTTAATCTGGCTGGACGGGAGTTTACTATCAAACGGCGGTTTGTAGATGATATCGCCTCGGTTTCTCTGGAACAGGCTGTTAAAGGTTTACGTAAGGCGTTGCTGGTGATGCATGCGCCGCTGGATACGGTGGTCGGATTGGATAATGCTGCACGGATCTTCCAGATGGCTAAGCATCCGAAAAGCTTTGTTACACTGGATTCTGCTGATCATCTGTTGAGCGAGCAGAAAGATGCTGATTATGCGGCTGAGCTGATATCCACCTGGGCGCAGCGCTATATCGATATTCAGATCTTACCTAAGTATATTAATGCACCGGAAGGCATTATCCGGGTAAGCGAGGCTGATTCTGATGGTTTTACTCAGGATATCAGCGTAGCCGGTCATCATCTGGTTGCGGATGAACCGGTCAGCTATGGCGGCAACTATCTGGGCCCGAGTCCCTATCAACTGGTGGCTGCCGGTCTGGGTGCCTGTACCTCTATGACGATCAGAATGTACGCCCGGCAAAAAAAGATTCCGCTGCAACACGTTCAGGTGGATGTATCACACGCTAAAGTTCATGCTGACGACTGTGCTTCCTGTGACACTGTTAACGGTAAAGTCGATCAGTTTGAACGGCTGATTACCCTGACCGGCGAACTGTCAGACGAGCAGCGTCAACGCTTGCTTGAAATTGCTGATCGCTGTCCGGTGCATAAAACCCTTGAAGGGGAGATCAGCATTGTCACCCGGTTAACGGGCTCCCGGGCTGAATAGGCATCCGGTTCTGCCGCTCAGAATAGGCTACACTTAAGAGCATCCTGGAATTTTGTAGGCGGGGACTGTATTTTGGAAGGCGATTTAGAAAATTTCCTTCATATTCTGGATTGTCTGCCAGTGGCTGCAATGGTGCTGATGTTCAACGAAGATTCGCTGAGAGAGCCGGGTCGGCAGAGCATTGTCTACGTCAATCAAAAATATCAGCAACTGATAGGTTTGCCTCTCGATCTGATGCCCAGCCAGGACGACGGGATGGTGGTCGCGCCTTCTGAGACTCAGCCGCAGGAAAAAATGTTGCTGTTTTGCCGCAGCATTGTCCAGCAGCTAAGGGAAGCGCATGGTAGCGTCCAGGAGCGGTTACAGGTCCGTTGCAGTGATGGCAACGAGCGTGACTTTCAGGTGACAGGAGATAACTGCACAGTTATCCAGGATCATTACCTGATCACTTTTCAGGAGGTAACCCGCTTTACCGCTGAGATTGAGCAGCTGAAGCAACAGTCAGAGATCGATCAGTTGACCGGCGTTTTTAATCAGCACCATCTGCTTAGAAGGCTTGCCGCAGAGGTTGAGCGGGCACAGTCGAGCGGTACAGGTTTTACCCTGATGATGTTTGATCTCGATTTTTTTAAGGATGTGAATGATCACTATGGTCATAACTGCGGTGATCAGGTTTTAATCACCACTGTTGATATTATCCGCACAGCGCTGAGCGGTGTTGATTGTCTGGCCCGCTGGAATGGCGCTGATTTTGTCGTGTTGATGCGTGAAGATAACCCGGGAATCGCACGGCAGGTGATTCAGAAAGCCTGGCAGGGGGTGCGTGCACATACCTTTTGCTGGCAGGATTCAACCTTTGCCATGACCACAACCGTGGGGCTGACCACCTACCGGCGGGGGGATACTCCTGAGTCGATTCTGGACCGTGCAGATCTTGCATTAAAGCGGGGTAAGCGGGTGGGTGGCGACTTTATATTTGTTGATGATAGTGGCTGAAAATACCGCCTATTCAGTCATTTATCTAATCTGACACTGTATTTCAAGGGGAAAAAGCTAACCCCACTGCTGCAGTTCAAGTGCTTTGTGGCGAATCTTTTCCATCAGACCCAGCAGTTGATGCAGCTCCTCATCTGAGAGTGCAGAGAGGATAAACGCTTCCCGGGCGAGTATCAGCGGCACAAGTTTTTTGTAGATTCCCCTGCCTTTTTCGGTCAGGCTGAGCCGGGTGTAACGGCGGTCATCATGGTCTTCCTGCTGATGTATTAACTCTGAATCTCTCAGCCGTGAGATAGTGCGGCTGACCTGCATCTTTTCCAGATTGCAATGAGCTGCTATCTCTTTCGCAGACATCGCATTCTTATTGCCAAGGGCAGCCATGATCCGCCACTCCTGACGATTGAGATTAAAACGCCCTGAATAGAGCTGGGATATCGACTGGCTGACCGCTGTATCCAGGGTTGCTAACTGGTAGGGAAAATAATGGCTCAGATCCAGATGCTGTTCTTTAGTGTCCTGAGTGGCATGTTTATCGTTCACTAAGGTATATCTCTAATGGGCCAGAAATAACATTTATTTTATATGGTTATTATAGAAAAAGACAATTTCCAGTTATTGAATAATCAAACTTTCTTTAATTTACATCATAAAAACAGTGAGTTATTGATAGAGACTTACGTCCTGATAATAGTCACGGCTGTTACCTGTCTGGTCTGATCTGTAGTGAGATGCTACTTTGGGGATAACTAAAACCTAATAATAACAATTAACTATGAGAGGCTTTGTCATGATTCAGATTGAACAGATACATCACGTTGCATACCGTTGCAACGATGCGAAAGAGACCGTTGAGTTTTATAAAGATGTGCTGAATATGGACTTTCTGGTCGCGATAGCGGAAGACCGTGTTCCCTCTACCAAAGAGCCTGATCCCTATATGCATCTGTTTCTGGATGCCGGAAATGGCAACATTCTGGCGTTTTTTGAGTTGCCAACCAAGCCAAAAATGGACCGGGATCAGAATACTCCGGCGTGGGTGCAGCATATCGCTTTCCGGGTAAAAGATGAGGCCGCTTTACTGGCCGCAAAAGCAGAGATTGAGTCAAAAGGGATCAGCGTTATCGGACCTACCGAGCATGGTATTATTCGTTCAATCTACTTTTTTGATCCGAATGGTCATCGTCTCGAGCTGACGTATGTGAAAGGCACTGATGAGCAGATGAGCGAACTGCAGCGGGTTGCACCGCTAATGCTGGAAGAGTGGTCCCGGACTAAGAAGGCACCGAAACATGCGGCCTGGTTGCATGAAGAGGAGTTTAACGGCCTGGATTAAGCCAGCTGCTGTTGCAGGAAACGGAGGCCCAGCCTCCGTTTTTTATGATCGCTCTTTACTGCGGCCTCGTCGCTCCAGCCATTTGACGCTGTGATTACAATGGGGGCAACGGTCGTGCAGCACCGCATCGATCTCCTGACGCAACTGGTTCAGGTCGCGACTAACGTCCTGTTCCATCTTACGGTCTATATTGGCGTGAAGAATATGGGCGGCATCTTCTTTACTGATACCCAGGGTTTCCCGCATCTGGTTCAGAGCTTTATGCTCAATCGAGTCAATTTCACCGTCCTGAAGTGCCAGATTCACCATTTTTTCATAGGTCCGGCGTCGCTCCCGAATTGCCTCGCTAAATCCCGATGCCAGCAAACCGGCGGGGAGGGCAACGATGCCAAGGCTCATGATACTGATTATCGAAGCCATGATCTTACCCATCACAGTAATGGGAATAACATCGCCATAGCCTAAGGTTGTCATGGTGACGATAGCCCACCACATGGCCGCGGGAATGCTGCTGAAAGCTTCAGGCTGGGCATGATGCTCTGCAAAATAGATCAGGCTGGAAGCAACAATGATCAGCATAAACAGCACAAACAGTGCTGCGCCGATGGATCGAGCTTCCCGCTGTAACACCTGCAATAACAATGACATCGAGGAGGAGTAGCGGGTGAGTTTAAAAACCCGCAACAGACGTAACACCCGCATGAAGCGAAGGTCTACAACCAGCATCATACTCAGATAAAATGGCAGAATAACAATCAGATCAATCAGCGCCAATGGGGTCAGCATATAACGCAGTCGTCCCCAAACCGGATGCTTATGGGCTATCTTTTCATCCTCTACACAGCTCCACACCCGCGCTACATATTCAATGCTGAATACAATAACCGAAAAGACTTCAAACCAGTAAAACCATTGATGCTCCAGGGCTGTAATGGCTGGCAGGGTTTCCAGTATAACGAACAGTACATTCAGTGAGATCAGCAGGATCAGGAAGATATCAACGATTTTTCCCAGCGTGTGCTGCTTATTGCCGATATCGAGAATTTCGTATGTTAGTTTGCGTCTGGAGATCATGTGAAACCTGATAAAAGTTGAGCTGATGCGCCATAGTATCGGCAAAAGAACTTGATTTTAAAGTATTTAACCTCCCGAACTGGGTTTTCCATGGATGCAGACAGAAACAGTGCTGGAGGCAGGGAGGGATTATCACGGTTTCTGTCTGCGTTGCGTCCCGTCGTTTTAATGACCCGAGAACGGACTGCGCTCAAAGTGAGCGACACCACTGTTCAGTTTTCAATGGATCAAGCTGTAAGCTTAAAGATGTGTTACAGATGATTTTCTGTACTGCTTCTGTGGTAAGGCTGTTGCCGGGCAGTTCTAGCACCTTGTAGCCATGGCTGTTGTCACGCTGACGAAATTCGATATAGAGAAACAGATGTTCCCGCGACTGGCGTTTGCCCTGGGTGATCCAGTAACGAATATTGCACTGATAATGGTTGTGCCAGCAACAGGCAGGTGAGTTGAGTTTAACCTGGCGAATTGCCGCAACGGTTTCCGTACGGGGTGATTCTGAATAGATATGTGCTTCAAACATGGATCTGCTCCCATTTTCATGAGAGCTGACGTTGATACGTGGGGGTTACCTGATTTTTGTCGGTAATGACCACATCGTTTTGCTGCTGTTTGTTACAGCGGTCAAAACAACCACCTTGCCCAGGCAGGCAGGTTGGCGAGGACGTCAGCCCTTCTCTTGATGTAAAAAATTAACTGACAGGCATTCTAAATCAGAGGTATTTCCAGTGCAATGCCAGCAGGTGTTTTTCTTAACATTGGCGTTGCTCTGTTTAACGTTTCAGGGTCAGGGTGTCACCGCGCTGAATCAGCTCCAGATGCTGCAAAAAACTCATTCCCAGTAGTACCGTTTCCCCCTGCATATGTGGATTGATGTGGGCGGATACATCTGCCAGCGACAACCCTCCCAGTGCGACAGAATCCAACCGGGTGTCATAAACCTTAATGGTGCCATTTGCGGTGCTGGCATATGAGACTCTGCCGGGTGTTAGCCGGAGTGTATCGGCCAGCGTTCCGGGGATGCTGATGTCGGTGGCACCGGTATCAAGCAGAAATTGAACCGGCTGGCCGTTGATGGTTCCGGGGGCCACATAATGCCCCTGACGGTTGCGTTGCAGCACGACAGGCTGATGGTTGTCTGAAACCTGCAATGCGTGGTTGGGGTCATTCTGCTGTAGCAGGCGGCCCTGAAAAATCAGATAGAACACCCCCAGAAGCGTAATCCAGGTGAGATGGGCAAAGAGTCGGCCAACAAAGTGCCGGCTGCTATCCTGTTTCATATTGCTCCTGTATATTAGGTCTGACTGTAGACTTTAGTCTGATAGGGGCGGTAGATCTTGTCTCCCCTCTCTGAGTCAGACGCCAGAGAATATAGCCGGTTCATTTTTAGCATATGCGAGCCGAAAAAGGATAGCCTTAGTGTCAGGTTGATCTGAGTTATTAACCGAGAGAGTAGATGGGAGAGAGATAGTGCTGTTTCATTCACAGCGGCAGATGATTGCCGATGAAGTTCACGCCCGGCCATTTCAGCAGCTGAGTCCCCCGTTAAAAGTGCTGCATTTTGCTCTGATGCTGGGGGAGAAAGGGATCGCCGAGGTGCGTGATGATATCTCTGCGTTTTTTCTCCGGTGTGGCGGGCAGGCTATGGAGCCGGAAGCCAGCTTCTGTTACCAGCAACTTGAATCACTGGCGCTACGCTGGGAAGCGCATACTGAGTTTTATACCCTGACCCTGTATCAGAATCAGCTGGATAGCCGCTGGCAGCAGACCTTATCGGGCTTGCCGGAAAACTGGAGTGATCAGCTTCCCGGCGAGCTGATCACCGGGGTGCAGATACAGGTTATGGAGCCTTCCGCCGAAGGCGATGAGGAGAGGGCACGGGAGTTGTTCAGAAATCATCAGTTGATAGGTTCCCGGGTGATGCGGGGCGCTGCCCGGGTGTGGACCGATTTTCGTGCCGAAGGTGAGTTCTATCTGGACCGGATGCTGGTGAAAAACATCCACATGCATGGCTATCAGTGTGGCCGGCTGATACAGCGTCTCTGCGAGATTGATACCTATCGTGCGGTCGCCCTGCTAGGTTTGGAACCCGCCCGCGAGACCATGAGAAAAGTGTCCCGGCTTGACCGGGAGCTGGCCGAGATAACCCTGAAGCTAAGTGCGCTGGATAAGGGGGATGAGTCCGAGACACTGGATGCTTTGATGTCACTGTCGGCCCAGGCAGAAGAGATCTCAGCAGATACGGTAAACCGGTTTTCAGCATCCGATGCCTATTATGCTCTGGTAAGAATGAGAATCTCAGAGCTGGAGGAGATCCGTATCGAGGGCCTGCAAACTCTGGAGCAGTTTATTGAGCGAAGGGTCGACCCGGCGATGCGTACCTGGCAGGCTGCGGCCCAGCGGCTTGAGCGTTTGTCCCAGCGTATAGCCCGCTCCAGTGATCTGCTGCGTTCACGGGTGGATCTGTCAACCGAGCAGAAAATTCACGGGCTGCTCAGCTCGATGAACAAACGTACCCGCCGGCAGCTGAATCTGCAGGCAAAGCTGGAAACCTTCTCCATTATTGTCGTCACCTATTATGTTTTCGACCTGGTGGAGCGCACCATTCGCCATCTGACTTCAGGCGAGCCCCGCGATATGGCGATTCACTGGTTGAGTTACTCTCTGCCAGCCGTTGTTCTGCTGGTCTGGTGGTATGTGCGGCGCATTACCAAAGAGTTTGAATCGGATGATTAATGGTTGTTTTTTAAACATATTCTTCATCGCATAGCGGTAGTTTTCAGTCTTGCCTGCAATCCTGTTTGCATCTGCCGGACAGGCTGTTATACTGCGCGCCTGTCTCGTTCGAGACGACCTTGAGTGGTCACGTTATGGTGGCTCCATTGGTCCTCCCGCAACGATAAGCCGTGAACCTGGTCAGGCCCGGAAGGGAGCAGCCACAGCGGTGGATTCGTGTGCCGGGATGTGGCTGGTGGAGCTGCCCCCAATCACCATATCTTCTATTTTAAGCACTGGCATTTTTGCGATTGGATTTATGTGCATAGTCGTTTTCGGCTTAGAAGCGTCGACCCGGAAGGGAGCAGGCTAACCCCTGCGAGGCGGTGGATTCGTGTGCCGGGATGTGGCTGGTGGAGCTGCCCCCAATCCCCATATCTTCTGTTTTAAGCACTGCAAATTTTTTGCGGCTCTATTTATGTGCTCGATTGGTTCCGGTTCAAAACGTTGATCCGTAGGGAGCAGGCTAACCCCTGCGAGGCGGTGGATTCGTGTGCCGGGATGTGGCTGGTGGAGCTGCCCCCAATCACCATATCTTCTATTTTAAGCACTGGCATTTTTGCGATTGGATTTATGTGCATAGTCGTTTTCGGCTTAGAAGCGTCGACCCGGAAGGGAGCAGGCTAACCCCTGCGAGGCGGTGGATTCGTGTGCCGGGATGTGGCTGGTGGAGCTGCCCCCAATCCCCATATCTTCTGTTTTAAGCACTGCAAATTTTTTGCGGCTCTATTTATGTGCTCGATTGGTTCCGGTTCAAAACGTTGATCCGTAGGGAGCAGGCTAACCCCTGCGAGGCGGTGGATTCGTGTGCCGGGATGTGGCTGGTGGAGCTGCCCCCAATCCCCCATATCTTCTATTTTAAGCACTGGCATTTTTGCGATTGGATTTATGTGCATAGTCGTTTTCGGCTTAGAAGCGTCGATGCGGAAGGGAGCAGGCTAACCCCTGCGAGGCGGTGGATTCGTGTGCCGGGATCTGGCTGGTGGAGCTGCCCCCAATCCCCATATCTTCTATTTTAAGCACTGGCATTTTTGCGATCGTATTTATGTGCATAGTCGTTTTCGGCTTAGAAGCGTCGACCCGGAAGGGAGCAGGCTAACCCCTGCGAGACGGTGGATTCGTGTGCCGGGATATGGCTGGTGGAGCTGCCCCCAATCCCCATATCTTCTGTTTTAAGCACTGCAAATTTTTTGCGGCTCTATTTATGTGCTCGATCGGTTCCGGTTCAAAACGTTGATCCGTAGGGAGCAGGCTAACCCCTGCGAGGCGGTGGATTCGTGTGCCGGGATCTGGCTGGTGGAGCTGCCCCCAATCCCCCATATATTCTGTTTTAAGCACTGGTGTTTTTGCGATTGTATTTATGTGCATAGTCGTTTTCGGCTTAGAAGCGTCGACCCGGAAGGGAGCAGGCTAACCCCTGCGAGGCGGTGGATTCGTGTGCCGGGATGTGGCTGGTGGAGCTGCCCCCAATCTCCCATATCTTCTGTTTTAAGCACTGCAAATTTTTTGCGGCTCTATTTATGTGCTCGATCGGTTCCGGTTCAAAACGTTGATCCGTAGGGAGCAGGCTAACCCCTGCGAGGCGGTGGATTCGTGTGCCGGGATCTGGCTGGTGGAGCTGCCCCCAATCCCCCATATATTCTGTTTTAAGCACTGGTGTTTTTGCGATTGTATTTATGTGCATAGTCGTTTTCGGCTTAGAAGCGTCGACCCGGAAGGGAGCAGGCTAACCCCTGCGAGGCGGTGGATTCGTGTGCCGGGATGTGGCTATAAATAAAACATGTAATGTGAAGTTTTCGTTGATGGTTTTGGTTTTTCTTAGAGAGTTTGAAATGATTTTATATTTCAAGCAGATTGAATATGTCTTAATGAATATACTCTGATTGTTGCACTTCTATTAAGTTTTATTGGCGTATAAATGGAATGATCTTTTTAAATTTATTGCTGATTGATAATGTATGATTACTATATACTTTTCTCTCATACCTTCCTGAAGTATAGTGTGCATATATATGTTAGCTTATAAAGGATCCTGATAATGCATGCAAGTTCGTTCGAAAATATGAAAAAATGCTATCAGAAATATATTGTCGGTAGCGAACTCGAACAACGAACCCCACTGCTGGTGTTGGATGTGGGTGGTGCAGATGTTAATGGTAGCTATTCTGATATTTTTTCGGGTTCTAATATTCAGTATCTTGGGGCTGATCTGGCTCCCGGAGCAGGTGTCTCCGTTGTGCTGGATGACCCAAATACATTACCGCTGGAAGATAGTTCCGTTGATATAGTTATTTCTGGTCAGATGCTTGAACATTGTGAGTTTTTTTGGGAAATTTTTGCTGAGTTTGTCAGGGTCTTGAAAGATGATGGATATATTTTTTTAATAGCACCGTCTTCCGGCCCTATACATAAATTCCCAGTGGATTGCTATAGATTTTACCCTGATTCATACCGTGCTTTAGCAAAGTATACTGGTTGTCATTTGGTTGAAGTGTGGCATGATGATCGTGGCCCGTGGGACGATTTGGTTGGTGTTTTTAAAAAGAGTGAAGGTGTTGAAAAGGATTCAGAAAATGATATTTCTCTTGTTTTAGAAAATAATTCAAAAGCAGGTATATTATCTACTGAATTTGATATAGTAAAAGGTGAATTGCCATATACAGAGCTTCTTAAATTTATCCATGAAAGTATATTACCTGATTGCTATCTTGAAATCGGTGTACGAAATGGCCGTAGTTTATCTTTAGCAAGTTGTGATGCCGTTGGTGTTGATCCGGATCCAGAAATAACTCATGAGCTAGGCGATAATACCCGGGTTGTGAGTCAAACAAGTGACTATTTTTTTGAGCAGGCCATCGATCCGGTGTTACAAAGAAAACCGGATCTTGTATTTATTGACGGAATGCATTTATTTGAGAATGTCCTAAGAGATTTTATCAATGTAGAAAGGGTAAGTGGTCCGCATACAGTTGTAGTAGTAGATGATATTTATCCAAATCATCCAAAGCAGGCTGCGAGAGAACGAAATACAAGGGTCTGGACTGGCGATGTTTGGAAATTACATACGATACTTAAAAAATATCGTCCTGATCTAACATTAATTCCTATCAATACAAGCCCAACAGGCTTGCTGGTTATTCTTGGGCTGAACTTCAGAAATAAAGTCCTGACGAGTCGATATAACCCAATAGTCCGTGAAGCCCTGTATTCGTTAGATACGCCTGATCAGGGTACTATTAATCGTGAGGGGGCCTTGTCACCCTCTGAAGAAAATATGCGTCAATTGTTTCAGGTTATTTATCGAGCCAGGCGTCTTAAACTTCCTTATAAATCACAATCGGAAGTGTATGATCGTCTTTTAAATCGGGACTCGAATAAGTCATCAGAAAAATCGAAGCAGCTTGCTATGAGTGTCATTGTGATCTCTTATAACATGGCGCGAGAGTTGCCTCGTACATTAAAGAGCCTGAGTCCGCCTTTTCAAAAAAATATATCTGTTGATGATTATGAGATTATTGTAGTCGATAACGGTTCATCTGATAATTTAGATAAGGTGATGTGTCAGGCAATCTCTCCCAATATACGCTTTATTGTAACTGATGGATGCTCTGTCTCACCTGTAAGAGCGATTAATCACGGATTGAACGTTGCGCGTGGTGAGTTGGTGGGGGTGATGATTGACGGAGCCCGCATGGCATCTCCAGGTTTATTAAACAAGGCTCTGTCTGCATCAAAGTCTTCACCTCATGCCGCCATTGGAACGTTAGCGTTTCATTTAGGCGAGGATGTTCAAATGAAGTCAGTTCTTGCCGGTTACAATCAGACTGTTGAGGATGAGCTGCTTAATAGTGTGGGATGGGAAGAGGACGGCTATAAGCTTTTTGATGTTTCAGTTTTTGCAGGTTCATCCAGTGGTGGCTGGTTTGATCTGCCGGCTGAAACTAATGCACTTTTTTTACGCGCAAACGATTGGATAAAGATAGGTGGCTATGACGAGCGTTTCCAGCAACCGGGAGGAGGGCTTGCGAACCTGGATACATGGCGCAGGGTTTGTTGTGACTCCTATTTTGATGTGGTGATGTTATTGGGTGAAGGGACGTTTCATCAATTTCATGGAGGTACAGCGACGAATGCAATAACGTCTGCCTGGGATGCGTTTAATAAAGAGTATAAAAGTATTAGAGGATGTGATTATAAACGACCTGGAAATGTGAATGTATCTTATTTTGGTAGTATTCAGGATAACCAAAGGGCGAGCTTGCTGGAGTCTTTGTTTAAATCATTGCCGGATTTTAATAAATTACCAACGAGTAATCTTGAGGTGCAGGAGCGGTCATTTAATTCTAAATTCCCTCCATCTCTGCTAGCAGAAATTCAAAAAGGCGTTATGAATACCACTTATCGGAATATAACCTTTTTAAAAAGTCCATTGGATATCGGTATTTATTATAAGTTGTTTGATAAGGTGTTGCCAAAAACTGTTATCGAGATTGGTTCTAAGTTTGGAGGGAGCGCCTTGTGGTTTGCTGATATGCTTTCTGCTTATGGGGTTGAGTCACCTAAAGTTTTATCGATTGATATTGAACTGTTAGCTGATTTTTCCGATGAACGGATTGATTTCATAACGGGTGATGCTGGTCATTTGGATGAGGTTTTGAGCGAAAGTCTGATGAATAGCCTGCCCCGGCCCATGCTCATAATAGAGGATAGTAGTCATTTATATCATCATAGCATGGCCGTTTTAAATTTCTTCCATGGTTATCTGCAGAAAGGCGATTATATTGTTGTTGAAGATGGTGTATGCGCGCAGTTTTCCGAGTCTCGCTATCGGGTATATGATAATGGCCCGAATCGGGCTGTTAAAGAGTTCTTGCTCGCTCACGGAGATAGCTATGAAATAGACACTGATCTTTGTGATCACTACGGTATTAATGCTACCTATAACCCCAATGGATATTTGAAACGGCTTTAATTGTGCTGAGTAAATGAAGCGTTAGTTTTGAGTATGTCGCGATAAGCTGTATAAAGCCTGACTGATTAATAGCTTTCTGCGTTTTATTCCATTACTCAAAATCACACCTTCACGATGCACACTTATCTCTGCCTGTTTTAAACTGGATGTTGTTATCATTTGTCTGTATCAGGGGTAGTCAGAATGTCGGCAAATATTACGCCTCATGGGACACGCGAATGGGTTGAGCGGATCAGTGAGCATGAGTTGCCCGCGCTGTGTTCGACTATTCGGGAGATTGAGAAGATTTCCAAAGATGATACCTCTTCACTGGCCAGGCTGGGGCAGGCGATTTTACACGATCATGCACTGACCACGGCGGTTCTCAAAGTGGCCAATAGTGCTGGTTATATGGGGCACAATCCGGTCACTACGGTAAGTCGGGCGTCGGTTGTGCTGGGACTGACCCGGATTAAGAATATTTGTATCACCGCCAAAATGCTCAACAGTCTGCTGAAAAACAGAAAGCTGACTCCCGGAGTATACGAGCGACTGTTAAAGCTGATGGCGCAGTCATTCCATGCCGGAATGATTGCCAAGATGATGATGCAGGATTATGAGGACGATGTTCAGGAGGAGGCTTTTATTGCCGCCCTGCTGAATCGTTTTGGTGAGAGTGCTTTCTGGAGTATGGGGGGGCCGGTCACCGCCGAGCTGGATAAGCAGCTGCGCCAAAAGCAGTGTGTCAGACATGACGATATAGCCTATATTGTGCGTCAGAAGCTGGGTACCAGCTTTGAGGAGATGAGTCTGGGGCTGGCCAGTTCCTGGAATATGGGCAGTGTGCTGATCAGCACTCTGGAAGAACCGGAACTGCGTACTCCGGAGCTGCGTTGTGTCAGTCTGGCAGTGAAAGTGAGTGAGGTACTGGCAACGCCTCACTATAGTCGCAACGAGCTGGATAAGCTGCTGACAGGTATGGCTGACCTGACGCAGTGGGATAAGCGGGACCTGATGGCCCGGGTAGAGCAGTGTTCTGCTGAGACGGTTGAGCTGTTACGTACTTATGGCGCCGGAGTTTTAACCCGCTATATCCGTCATGATCTGGCCACTCAGGTGCACGGGGACAGCGGGCCGGTTGTGGAGCCGCTGAGTGATCAGGCGCTGCAGCTGCGGATTCTGAGGGAGCTGGCGTTTTTACCCAATGAGAATGCGGATTTTAACCTGGTTGTACAGACCGCATTAGAGGGGATTCACCGGGGTATCCGGATGCGCCGGACTATCGTGTTCCTTAAGTCACGGGAGCGAGGCTGTCTGATGCCCCGGTTTATCTCCGCGGTTAATTTTAATCAGATTAAGCGGGAGTTTGTCGTCAGTCTTGGCGGTTCGCCTAATATCTTCACCCATGTTCTTAATAGCCGGCAACCGGTCTGGGTAGAGAATCTTAATGTGCCAAAGTGGCGGGCCTATCTGGACAGCTCACTGCGACAGCAGGTCAGTAGTGATGGATTTTTTATCGCCCCCATTATCTGGGGGCGGCACTGTGTCGGTCTGTTTTATGCCGATCGTAATGAATCAGCAGGCAATGCGGCTCAGCGGCAACTGAGTGAGGATGACTTTATGGCGTTTACACTGTTTGCCCAGCAGACCAATATCTGTTTTTCACTGATTTTGAAAAACGCAGAGTGATAGCTAATCGGAAACAGCCGCAAGCTACTTTCCCCGTTCGGTTAACGGTTTTCAGCGGCTCTGACAGCCCCCCAATGTGCTGATATTCTCTGGGCAAGATCTTCCCGGGCAGCCAGACCTGTCACACTAGACAGTGTATATGCGATAGTTTCTTTAAGGACCGGGTCTTCCATTTTTTCGCGCATCAGTGCGTCAAAGAGTGGCTTTCCGAGGGTATAATCCGTTTTCATTGTTAACGCGATAAGCAGATTTTCAATGGGATGAGGAGGCTCAGGATATGACTGGAGTAACGTTAATGCCTGATCGGTATCGCCCTGTTGGTCTAAGCAGTTTGCCAGCTCTTTTGCTAAAGTGGGTTGCTCTGGAAGGTGTGATATCGCCTGTTGGAGGACTTCAATGGCTTCGCTGTTTCGCCCCTGCACCAGAAGCGTTCCAGCTAACCTGGTATGAAACATTGGATTGTTACGATTGAGCTTAATCGCTTGCTGGTAGCTATGTTCTGCTCCTGCATAATCCAGTTCAGCCTTGAAACAGTCGCCCAGCAACATGTATACATAGGGAGGACATTGGCCACTGGTCATCACCTGTATCAGTGAATGCTTAGCCCCGCGGGCATCGCCCCGCCTGAGTTGTGCCCGGGCCAGTTGCTCCCAGTGTTTACCTGAAAACCGCGCTTCATTAATAATGCGTCTGTTATATTGAGCTGCCTCAAGTGGTAACTGCGGGTTAGCTGCAAGTACCTTTAGTTGATCCAGCAAACTCTCTGGGAGGGATAGGTTATCTTTATCAGTGTTCAGCGGTTGTGATTCTGCTAAGTGGAGCAGTTCTTTTACCTGCTTATTTTGTTGTAGTGGCGTTTTATCTGTCCAGTGAGGGGATTCATCCTGGGCACGGTGATCAATATAAGCAAGCAGGTTGTTCCATACGGCTTCGAGTTCATCTATCAACGCGTCTGGCAGGAGGTTGCGCACACGGTTATCGACAGAATCCTGGCTCAGTTCATGGCGAATAGGAGAGGGTGTTGTTGCATTCAGTTCAAGTCCGAAGCAGCTGCTTACTTCGTTGATCAGTGGCAATCCTTGCAATAAAGAACGGTGAGACACTACCAGACACTGTTCAGGGGTTTCTTCTAATAGTGATATGATGCGCTGGTGATACGCGAGCCATATATGCGCTGCCAGTTCTGGGGATTGCCAGAAGCTCAGGTGTACGTCCATGTTCCCCAGACCGAATGCCAGCTCTTTACTGTGTCGGTCCCACAATGATTGAATGCTTCCGCTCCAGTGGCGAAGTATCACCAGATATTGACCTTGCTTGCCCAGTAGTTGTCGCCATGCCGGTAAAAAAAGGCAGGCTCTGGGATCTTTGGCCCCCCATGGGCCTGATTCGCTGGTGTTTCTGTGGTGCAGGTAGCGTGATAACAGATCTATTCGCAGTGAAGGATCAAAAGCTGACTCATCACTGAAACGCCAGTCGGTGTCGTTGAGGCGTAAAAGGCGATCATGAAGGTTGACCAGTGGCATATCCTCAAAGTGACCATCTGGATTTGAGATCGCGGGAGGCATCAGCTCTGTTCCCATACTGAGCCCTGAATGATGCAGCCATTGAGCGGCTACGGATGATAGCGATCGGTGGAAGGCGACGATAAAAAACATTGGACTGTGCTCATGTTCACGGGAATAGCTTTTCCTTGAGAGAGTCTTACGAATTCATTCTCTCATTAAGAGGAGTAGACATTACAGGATCAAACCTGAAAACTCATTACCTTAGCCCGAATCTGATCCGATTACTTCCCATTGAGTTAACGAAAATTATCTTTATTGATCATTATCGTTCGATCTATCAATCATTTAATGATGAGGTTTTTCATAAATAGGAAAAACTCTCATATACAACCATTTACTGAGCTGTATCTTACCTGCGTTTTATTAGAAATATTGTCAGGGATTAAGATTATGAAAAAGTTTCTTTTGGGTTTAGGGGTTGTTGCTTTTCTTTCACCAGCTGTTGCCAATGCAGGGGGAGGGTATCTGGGCGCTTCATATGGATACACGAAGCTGGAACTGAGTAATACAGAAAAGGCTGCCTTAAATAGCTTTGGTATTACAGTGACAGATGATTCTGATCAGGGATACAAGATATTTGGCGGTTATCGTTATAACGATTACTTTGCGGTTGAGGCTTTTTATGCCGACTTTGGTGATCTTGAGCTTTCTAATGGCGCAGTTACGGTCTCGGAGGAAACATCGGGTTACGGTTTATCTGCAGTAGGTCTCTTACCGGTAACTGAAAATATTGATCTGTTTGCCAAGGCCGGAGTGATGAGATGGAGCATCGATGCGACTTCTAATATCGGAGGGACTGCTGGTAATGATGGCAATGATATAACCTTTGGTGTTGGTGCTGAGTATACACTGGATGTTGTAACAGTCCGTGCAGAAATGGAGCGTTTTGAAATAGGCGACAGTAGTATGGATCTGGTTTCTGTGGGACTGGCGCTTAACTTCTGACCTTGAAACCATACCGCTCCGGGTTTGTTCTGAGTGTTTATCTTAATCGCTCATCTTCAGGGCTTATTTTCAGGGCTTATTCAGGAGGGAGTCTTTATCTTAAAGCTCTCTCAAGGTCGTTGTGACAGAGTCGTGGCAAGCAGAATATCAATACCCTCAGTTTTGAGGCTGCGGCTATCAGAATGATAAATAACCAGCTATGCCTGAAATATTACCCGGAGGTAATTTTCGGCATAGTCTGGTTAATCGATCGTTGTTAATGGCCGGGGTAACCGTTGTCCTCCAGAGACACCGGTTCATCGCTGCTGATCCAGCAGGGGGCTTCTTCTGTGAGGATCTCAATCGGGCAGTGGCGGTCCTGAAAGCGGATGA
The DNA here is from genome assembly GCF_016924145.1 of Amphritea pacifica. Taxonomy (GTDB): domain Bacteria; phylum Pseudomonadota; class Gammaproteobacteria; order Pseudomonadales; family Balneatricaceae; genus Amphritea; species Amphritea pacifica. Next base: position 73,587 of record NZ_JAFFZO010000014.1, read on the forward strand.
TCTCCTGTTGTTCGATTAAACGATGGTTGCGTATCCTGTACTCGTTTGCACTGTTCGCTTTTTGCATCTCCACATCCTCGCCGGTTAGAAGATTGTTGTTGTTCGTTTAAGTTAGTCTATTTATTCCGGGTTCGCTAAAGAACAGTTTTCATGTAAAACCTGAATCACTTGATAAAACGCAATTTAGTTATCACATATTGGCCGGTTTCGCTGGCGATATCAGGCGGTTACCGTTAGCATTGGTAGCCATGAATAAACACCCCTCTCATATAGATTTGCAGCGATGAGTTATCAGGTACTGGCGCGTAAATGGCGTCCCGCTAAGTTTCAGGAAATGGTTGGTCAGGAGCACGTGCTCAAGGCACTGGTGAATGCTCTGGACGATGACCGGCTGCACCATGCCTATCTGTTTACCGGCACCCGCGGGGTTGGTAAAACGTCGATTGCCCGATTGTTTGCCAAATCACTGAACTGTGAGACAGGTGTCTCCTCCACTCCATGCGGCGAATGCTCAGCCTGCCGGGAGATCAGTGAAGGCCGGTTTGTCGATCTGATCGAAGTGGATGCGGCATCCCGTACCAAGGTGGAAGACACCCGCGAGCTGATGGAGAATGTGCAGTATGCTCCAACCCATGGCCGCTTCAAAGTGTACCTCATTGATGAGGTGCATATGTTGTCGACACACTCGTTCAATGCGCTGCTGAAAACGCTGGAAGAGCCGCCTCCACACGTTAAGTTTTTGCTGGCGACTACTGATCCGCAGAAGCTGCCGGTGACGATTCTGTCCCGTTGTCTGCAGTTTAATCTGAAGAATATGATTCCGGAGCGCATCGTTGAGCACCTGTGTCACGTGCTGACGGCGGAGAATATCCCCTATGAAGAACCCGCGTTGTGGCTGTTAGCCCGCTCTGCGGATGGTTCGATGCGGGACGCGCTGAGTCTGACCGATCAGGCGATCGCCTTTGGTGCCGGTTCGGTGGTTGAGGCTGATGTCCGGGCGATGCTCGGTAGCATCGATCAGCGACTGGTATACCGTTTGGTGGACAGCCTGGCCGCACACGATGCAAAAGGGCTGCTGACCACCGTTGAAGAGCTGGCCCGTTACTCCCCTGATTACAATGCGGTGCTCGGTGATCTGATCAGTCTGATGCACCGGATCGCGCTGGCTCAGATCGTTCCGGATGCGGTAGACAATGGCCTGGGAGACCGGGATCTGGTGCTGGATCTGGCAGGCAAGCTGACCGCTGAAGATGTTCAGCTGTTTTATCAGACGGCTCTGATGGGGCGTAAAGATCTGCCCTTTGTCCCGGATGCCAGGGAAGGGGTTGAGATGACCCTGATGCGGATGCTGGCGTTCCGGCCAGTATCGGTGAGCCATCAGGGGCTGAGCCAGCCCAGCGAGACTGACTCGGCTTCTGCTGCAGCTGCTGAAGAGCCGCGTGCCGCGACACCGGTTGCTGAGCATCCGCCTGCAGATCCGTCGCCAGCCGTAGCCCGACAGACTGAGCCGCAGATTCAGCCTGTGTCTGACCCGTCTGCACCGCAGGGGCCACAGGATTCCCCTCCGGATTATGACGAATCCTATCTGCAGGGTGATGATGAGGCACTACCGGGAAAAAAGCCTGAAACTGATTCCGAACCGCCCGTTGATGCGGGGCACACAGCCGTAACGACGCAGGTGTCGCAGCCTGGGGTCGACCTTCCCTGGGAGGAGAGCTCCCCGCTGCCATCGCAATCAGAAACTGTGGTTCATTCTATTGGGCGTCACGCTGATGAGGAGCCTGCGCAACCGGCGGTGAGTCCCGCTGAGTCAATTGCCAGTCCTCAGGTGGATTCAGCGTCTGTAGACCGTCCGGAGCTGGCTGACCAGCCCGAACCGCCGATGACTTCTCAGCCGTCATTTGCCAACCCTGCTGTTTCAGCGGTGGAAAAGGGCGCTCCAACACCGGCAACGGTTGCAGGTCCGGAAGCTGACGTCAGTAAGGAGATCGGCCAGTTCATGCCTGAGCAATGGGTGTTGCTGGTTGAACTGATCGGCCTGACCGGGATGACCTACAGTATCGCATCCAACACTTCACTGGAGTCGGTCGGTGATCGCTGGTGTTTTCATTACACCAACGAACAGAAAGCGCTGATCAGTGAGACCCATATTGAACGTATACGCGAATCGATTGGTCATTATTTTAACCAGCCGGTTGAGGTAGAATTCAGTTTAGGCAGTTATGGTCGTGAGACTCCCAGCCAGTATCGTGACCGCAAACGCGCTGAACGTCTGGCGCAGGCCGTCAGCTCAATTCAGAATGACCCGGTTGTACATTCGGTGATTGAACGGTTTGCCGCCACTATCGATCTTCAGTCGGTGCAGCCCATCGATTGAGTCAGGGGTAAACCCGATTATTTTGCGAACAGATTTAACCCGGACGTGGGCGCCGGGCTTTAAAAAAGGCGAGGACGAATATGATGAAAGGTGGCATGGGTAACCTGATGAAACAGGCCCAGAAGATGCAGGCTGAGATGCAGAAAGCGCAGGAAGAGATCGCCAAGGCCGAGGTGAATGGCGAGTCCGGTGCTGGTCTGGTGAAAATCGTGATGAACGGTCGTCACGATGTGCGCAGTGTGGCGATCGATGACAGCCTGATGGAAGAGGATAAAGAGATCCTGGAAGACCTGATTGCAGCCGCAGTGAACGATGCTGTGCGTAAGGTGGAAGCGAACACCCAGGAGCGTATGGCGAAAGTCACCGGCGGCATGGGTATGCCACCGGGCTTCAATATGCCGTTCTGAGGCTGAGTACTGACGATGTCGTTTAGCCCTCTGATTCAGGATCTGATAGATGCATTTCGTGTGCTGCCCGGTGTCGGTCCGAAGACGGCTCAACGGATGGCTTTTCATCTGCTGGAACGTGATCGCAGCGGCGCCAGTACGCTGGCATCAGCACTGACGGTGGCGGCAGAGAAGGTGGGCCATTGCAGTTGCTGTCGCACCCTGTCCGAGAACGAGCTGTGTTCGATCTGTGCCGACAACAGTCGTGATGAATCGCAGATCTGTGTACTGGAATCGCCGGTGGATATGCTCGCCATTGAGCAGACCGGGGGCTTCAATGGTGGTTATTTTGTACTGATGGGCCACCTCTCGCCGATTGATGGTATTGGTCCCGATGATCTGGGGCTGGACCTTCTGTTTAAACGGCTGGAATCCGGTGCGGTCAAAGAGATGATTCTGGCAACCAATCCAACCGTGGAAGGTGAAGCAACGGCGCACTTTATAGCCGAACAGATAAAGCATCTGGATATCCGGGTGACCCGTATCGCTCATGGCGTGCCGGTGGGTGGTGAACTGGAATATGTCGATGGCGGAACACTCGCCCATGCAATGGCCGGTCGCCGGTCGATGAACTGAGGTACTGATGACACAAGCGTATAACTGGCAGCGACTTGAAACTGCTGCAGCTGAGCCGGTCTGGATCACTGATGATGAAACGCTTGCCGATTACTGCAAGCAGTGGCAAACCCTGCCTCTGATTGCGCTGGATACCGAGTTTATCCGGGTGGATACCTTTTACCCGGTGCCTGGCCTGATACAGATCGCTGATGATACCGGCTGTTACCTCATTGATCCGCTTAAAATCGAAAACTATGCCCCCTTGGTGCAATTGTTTCGTAACCCATCAGTGCTTAAAGTACTGCATGCGGGTAATGAGGATCTGGAGCTGTTCCTCTATATGCTTGGTGAGCTGCCGCAGCCGATCTTTGATACTCAGATTGCTGCCGGTTTTCTTGGCTGGGGTTTTTCCATGGGCTATCAGCGTTTGGTTGAGTATGCGCTGGATGTTAAGCTGGATAAGGGTGAAACCACCTCAGACTGGTTGCAGCGTCCATTGAGCGCGTCGCAGCAACTCTATGCCGCTCTGGATGTGGCCTATCTGCCGGTGCTGTGTCAGCGCCAGATAGCGGAACTTGAAAGCCGGGGGATGCGCCAGTGGGTTGAAGAGGAGACCGCACTGTTACTGCAGCAGACGCCGGACAGCGATCCGGATGGCGTCACTTATTACCAGCGTTTTAGTCAGGCCTGGAAGCTTCCGCCGGAAAAAATAGCCGCCCTGCGTGACCTGACCGCCTGGCGTGAGCGGATCTCCCGGCAGCGGGATGTGCCCCGTAACCGGGTGTTGAGAAATCATGCTCTGCTGGATATCGTGCATAAATGGCCCACGGATCTGCGAGCCCTGGGGAAGGTAGAAGATATCCGTACGCAGCAGGTTAAGCAGGATGGTGAGGTGATACTGGGTTTTCTTAAAACCGCAGCCCAGTCTGCGGTAGCAAAACCGCCGGAGCCGATCCAGCAGCCATTGAGTTATAAGTGGAACAAACCCCTTAAACAGCTGAAAGCGATGGCGCGCAGTAAAGCGGAAGAGCTGAATATAGCGCCTGAGATACTGTTGCGTAAAAAAGATCTTGATGCCCTGATACGAACGGAAAATCAGGGCAAGTTCAGTCTGCCGCCGAGCCTGTCAGGCTGGCGAAAAGCGGTGATTGGCGATGCATTGTTGGAAAAATTGCAGAGCCTGGAAGTATAAACAGAGAGTTTATGAAAAAGATTTGTAGTGTGTTCCGCAGTTCCAAAAAAGATGAGATGTATCTTTATGTGGATAAGATGGAAAAAATGACACGGGTGCCTGATCCTCTGAAAGAGATGTTTGGTGCCCCAGTCCATGTCTTTGATATGTTGTTAACGCCGGAAAAAGAGCTGTCCCGGGTCGATGCGGCAAAGGTGCTGGAAGATATCCGTGAAAAGGGTTACTTCCTGCAGATGCCGCCCCCGAAAGATGATTATCTGCTCGATCTGTATCAGGACCGGCCAGAAACCGGAGTGCGCTAGTGGCCGATCAGGTATTCTGGCGCAGCAAGTCACTGCAGCAGATGTCTCCCCCGGAATGGGAATCTCTCTGTGATGGCTGCTCACTCTGCTGTCTGCATAAGCTTGAGGATGAAGATACCGGCGAGGTGCATTACACCAGCGTGGTTTGCCATCTGCTGGATATGGAGACGCTGTATTGTACGCAGTATGAAAAGCGTTGTTCGCTGGTGCCTCAGTGCGTCAAACTGCGGCCGGAAGATGTCGAAGCGTTTCACTGGTTGCCGCCCAGCTGCGCCTACCGGCTGGTGCATGAGGGGAAAGAGCTGCCCGAATGGCATCCGTTAGTCAGTGGACGTCGGGAATCGGTGAAGGAAGCGGGTGCTTCGGTACTGAGCTGGTATGAGATTACCGATGACAAGATTGAAACCGATGATGATTACTTTGACTATCTGATCGACTAACGCTGGTGTTACAGACAATTGCCAGGAATATAAAAAGGAGCGCATTGCGCTCCTTTTTTGTGTTGCGGTTCAGGCCGCAAAGTTACTTCTTCGCTTCCAGCTGTGCTTTGATCAGATCACCGATCGTGGTTGGGCCGGAAAGCTCAACGGGCGCATCAGCAACAGCCTTGATAGCCGCTTTCTCATCAGCCTGGTCTTTAGCCTTGACAGACAGCGTGATTGAACGATTACGGCGGTCCAGATTGACGATCTTCGCTTCAACCTCTTCACCGTTTTTCAAGGCAGTTGTCGCATCTTCGATGCGGTCGATGCTGATGTCCGCGACTTTCAGGTAGCCTTCGACGCCCTCTGCCAGCTCGATAGTCGCACCTTTCGGATCCACAGACTTAACTGTACCCTTCACAATGGCGTTCTTGTCATGAACCGCAACATAGTCAGAGAACGGGTCGCCGCCCAGTTGCTTAATACCCAGTGAGATACGCTCTTTTTCAGAATCGATAGAGAGGATAACCGCTTCGACATCGTCACCTTTCTTATATTCACGCAGCGCTGTTTCACCGTCAGCATCCCAGGAGATGTCCGACATATGCACCAGACCATCCAGATCATTTTCCAGACCGACAAAAATACCGAAGTCGGTGATGGTTTTGATCGCGCCGGTCACCTTATCGCCAGCAGCATACTGCTCAGCGAAGCTGGCCCACGGGTTAGGCGTGCACTGCTTGATACCCAGTGAGATACGACGACGCTCCTCGTCCACTTCCAGGATCATCACGTTCACTTCGTCACCAACCTGTACCACCTTGGATGGGTGAACATTTTTATTGGTCCAGGACATCTCTGAAACGTGCACCAGGCCTTCAACACCATCTTCAATCGATGCGAAACAGCCATAATCGGTCAGGTTAGTGACCCGTGCCGGTACGATAGCACCAGATGGGTAACGCGCTTTAATGGAGGACCATGGGTCTTCGCTTAGCTGTTTCAGGCCCAGAGACAGGCGGTTGGTTTCTTTATCAAACTTGATGATTCTGACGGTGATCTCATCACCGGGGTTGAGCATCTCACTTGGATGAGAGATTCGCTTCCACGCCATATCGGTGATATGCAGCAGGCCGTCAACACCGCCCAGATCGATAAATGCACCGTAGTTGGTCAGGTTCTTCACATAACCCTTAACATCCTGACCCTCTTCCAGAGTTTCCAGCAGTTCATCGCGTTGTGCGCTGTTGGCTTCCTGAAGCACGGCGCGGCGAGAGACAACAATGTTGTTGCGCTTAGGGTCGAGTTTGATCAGCTTGAACTCAAGCTCTTTACCTTCCAGGTGGTCGACATCCCGGACTGGGCGTACATCGACCAGAGAGCCAGGCAGGAACCCCTGAATGTTATTAACGTTAACAGTGAAACCACCTTTGACCTTGCCGCTGATATAGCCTTTGACCGTTTCTTCTGCATCAAATGCGCCCTGCAGGACTTCCCAGGCTTCCGCACGCTTGGCTTTCTCTCGGGATAAGCGGGTCTCACCGCTACCATCTTCAACGCTTTCCAGGGCAACTTTAACCATATCGCCCACTTGAATTTCAAGTTCGTTAGCATCGTTCAGGAACTGGCTGCGATCAATAACCGCTTCAGATTTCAGGCCAGCGTTGACAGTGACCCAGTCGCTATCGATATCGACAACCTCACCCATCACCAGGGTACCGGGCTTCATATCGATATGTTGCAGGGATTCTTCAAATAATTCAGCAAAGCTTTCGGACATGTATATTCCTATTGGCCTGCCCCTGATAAACCGGGGGACTGCCATGTTTACACCCGCATCGTCAGCCGGACACAGGGTCAGTTTGGATAGCCCGATGGCGGCCGTGTTGGCTGACGAAAATAACAGCAGGCATCAGGACAGGACCGCAAATTATACAGAATTTGACGTTTTGATTAAAGGGCAGCCACTTTTGGCTGTCTGAACGGGGAGGCGTAGAGGGGGAATTAAGGGGAGGATTTTTAGTTGCTGAAGCTGCTCATGCGCTCGGCAAACAGCTCCTGACAGGGCTCCAGAACCGCTTTAAGGTCACTCTTCAGGCGGCTGCTCATCAGATCGGTTCTTTCGGTTTTGAAATACTCGACAACCTGCAACTCTTCAGCACGGTTATTGGCCGCGATATCCATACCATCGCCGATACAGTAGGCAAACACTGGCAGGTGGTGGTTAACGACGTCGTCGATCTGATCCTGGTCGAGTAACAGTTTATTCATCGTCAGATAGCGGCGGTACTCCTGTGCTGAGGCGGCGGCCATCCCTTTCAGCTGATTACTGTTGAACCGTTTGGATTCCTCCTGACTGGCGAGGAGCTGCCTCATGCGGGTATGAATGGTGGACACCTCCTCATCGAAGGTGTGTGGGGCATAGCGTTCATTGGTGCGTTTGTAACGCTCCAGCTCATCCACTTTAGCCTGCAGGGTAGTAATCTGTTCCCGCATCACCTCCGCCTCATTTAGCAGCTTAAAGCGCTCCTCTTTGAGGGTGGAAATCACCTTCTCTACCGGCGTCATCGCATCCTGGGCGATGGTGGGGTTGAGGCTGGGATCGTCGGTTGCCTGCGGTGTTGTGGTATCGAGAGGGATGACCAGTTCACCAAAGCCTTCAACTTTTTTACGGTTTTCTGCCTGTTGCTCGCTGATCACGTGATAGACGAAATACCCGGTCACACAGGCGATGATCAGCAACACCGGAGCACCAATCAGAAGTCCAAGCTTGAGCCTGCTTAACTGCATTAAATCTATCCCTGTCGGATCAGTTCTTAAGCGCCATATAGTTATGGGTCAGTTCAATCATATCAAGCAGTACATTACCCGTTTCGGTGAGAATCGCTTCCTGCTCAGGACTGATGGTGCGTCCCTGAGAGTCTTTCTCCAGCAGATCATCCAGCTCTGAAAGCGCTTTGATGGTGGGCAGTTTTTTCGCTTCGCGGCGCTGGTTTTCCTGATCCAGCAGCCACTGCTCAGATTTGTCGCGCTCAGCCTTGAGGGTTGCTTCATTCAGGGATAGCTCTTTATCCTGCTTATTCTCATGCATCCGCTTGATCTGGGCGTTCATATAGAGGAAATCGGGGTTGAATTTGGTGCGTTCAAGATGACGCTTGTTCAGTTCCGGCAGGATAGTGCTGAAGTTGACATAGCGCTGATGGGGCACCTCATGCACCATATCCCAGGGCAGGGCACCCTCCAGCGAGCTTTCGCCAATCTCGTCGGTGTCATACAGCGTTGGCAGCGTTACATCGGGAATCACCCCTTTATGCTGAGTGCTCTCGCCGGAGATACGGTAAAACTTCGCATGGGTCAGTTTTATCTGCCCATGGTGCAGGGGCGAGAGGGTCTGTACGGTGCCCTTGCCAAATGTCTGACTACCGACAATCAGACCGCGCTGATAATCCTGAATGGCCCCGGCAAAGATCTCTGAAGCCGAAGCGCTGAGCCGGTTCACCAGAACCGCCATCGGGCCGCTATAGGCGACTTTAGGATCGGCATCCCCCTGAATATTGACCCGGCCCTGAGGGTCTCTTATCTGAACTGTCGGCCCGCGACTGATAAACAGTCCGACCAGCTCATTGGCTTCACGCAGTGAGCCACCACCATTGTTGCGCAGATCGATGATCAGTCCGTCGATACCTTCATTGGTCAGTTCTTTGATCAGACGGGCGGTATCACGGGTGGTGCTCTTATAGTCGCGTTCGCCGCGCTGCAGGGCGGCAAAATCGATATAGAAAGCCGGAATACTGATGACCCCCAGTTTGTATGGCTTACCCTGGTGTTCGATCTCGATCACCTTGCTCTGAGCGGCCTGCTCTTCAAGCTTCACCTTGTTGCGGGTGATCTTAATAATTTTGTGCTGGCTGTCATCTCCATCGGCGGGAATAATATCCAGGCGCACCACGGTGTCTTTCGGCCCGCGGATCAGTGCCACCACTTCATCGAGGCGCCAGCCGACAACATCTTCAATCTCACCGTCTTCACCCTGGCCCACACCCACAATCAGGTCGGCGGGCTTTAACTGTCCGGCTTTATCGGCGGGTCCGGCAGGCACCAGACGCACCACTTTGGTATTGTCATTCTCACTCTGCAACACCGCGCCTATACCCTCCAGTGACAGGCTCATATTGATATTGAAATTTTCCGACAGACGGGGTGAAAAATACTGGGTATGTGGATCAAACTGCATTGTCAGTGCGTTGGCAAAACTCTGGAAAACATCTTCATTGTTGGTCTGCAATGCGCGGTTTAACTGGCTTTTGTAGCGTTTTATCAGTAGTTTTCTGGCTTCCTCAACCGGCTTGTCAGCCAGTTTTAGTCCCAGTAATGCACTCTTCAGACGCTTGCGCCAGAACTCATCCATCTCCGCTTCGCTGGCGGGCCACTGACTGGTTTCACGGTCGGTGATGATGGTTTCATCGCGATTGAAGTCGACCTTATAGTCGGGGCTTTCGAGGGTTGCGATCAGCTTGCTTAAACGTTCCTGAGTACGCTGCTGATAGCGGTTGAAGATAGCATAAGCGGCGGTGAGATCTCCGCTATTGATCTCATCGTCGATCTCTGTCCGGTATTGTTGGAACTCATCAATGTCGGAGCGGTAGAAAAAAGCCTTTGAAGGATCGAGACTATCCAGATACTGATCTAGTACTTTGCCCGATAGTTCATCATTCAGTACGATATTAGTATAGTGATCCCGGTTAAGGGATGTGACAATATCGGTGATCGTCTGGCTGTGGATGGAATCCGGTTGCAAAACAGAGCTGGTCAGTGCGCTTGCTGGCAGCGCTGTCATCAGCCCCAGGATGAGTGAAGACGCGGTAAGCAATCGACGTAAGTGGCGTGTGTAGATCAAGCTGTATGTTCCTGTTTTGCTACTACTGATAGGTTCTGAGACCGACAAATAACCAGCTTGGTTCCGTAACTCAGAAAATCTGAGTGTAGTCTTGTCGCGTGCTGATGTAAAATCAACGGCTTATCCCAGTTTATTAATTGAAGCAGGTACAGCTATTGTGGTTATGCGGGTTGTTAGTGTTGTCGTTTTGTCGCTGTTCGTCGCCATCACCAGCGGTTGTGGCGAAACTGAAGAGGAAAAGCAGTTTCATCAGCAGTTGCTGGATAAAGCACTGAACGATGGGACTAAAAAAGCAGGGATGCAGTTTCTGCAGGAAAATGCCCAGAGGGATGGGGTTGTGGTCACCCCTTCAGGCCTGCAATATGAGGTGTTACAGGCAGCCGAGGGGCCCCAGCCAAATGTACTCAGTCAGGTCCGGGTGAGTTACACTGGCTGGACCGTAGACGGCGAGCCGTTTGAAAGTTCAGTCGGCAAAGAGAAACAACCAGTGTTTACCGTAAAGGATGTGATTAAAGGCTGGCGAGAAGCGTTGCTGAAAATGTCCCCGGGAGCCCGCTGGAAGGTCTATCTGCCCTCAGAGCTGGGCTATGGTGCACGAAGCCCGGGGGGGATGGTACCGGCCAACTCCGCCCTTATTTTTGAAATTGAGTTGTTAGAAATCCTGCCTCAGGAAAAGGCTGATCAATAATGCAAAAACATGAGTTTAATGAGCAACTGTTTGATTTTCTGGCGGCATCGCCAACCCCTTTTCATGCGGTATATGAGATGCGGGCGCGACTGCAGGAAGCCGGTTTTATCGAGCTGGAAGAACAGAACCCCTGGAATGTATGGCCCGGTGGGCGCTACTTTATTGTGCGCAATGAATCCTCCATTATTGCCTGGAATATGGCAACCGGTTCAGATCTGGCCACGAGCGGCATACGCATGGTGGGTGCCCATACTGACAGCCCCTGCCTGAAGGTTAAGCCTAACCCTGAAACCATCAGTCAGGGCTGTATGCGACTGGGCGTCGAGGTTTATGGCGGAGCGCTGCTGAATCCCTGGTTTGACCGTGATCTGTCCCTGGCCGGCCGGGTGAATTATGTCGCCATCGATGGTGGGCTGCGCAGCGAGCTGGTGAACTTTCAGCGTCCGGTAGCCGTGATTCCCAGTCTGGCGATCCATCTGGATCGTGAAGTCAATCAGGGGCGCAATGTTAATCCGCAAACCGAGATGCCGCCGCTGATGGCGCAGCTGCATGGGGATGATAAAGCCGGACTGCGAGAGATACTCAAACAGGAACTGCTGGCAAACCATGTCGATGACATTGCTGAAATTCTCGATTATGAGCTGTATTTCTATGATGTGCAGAAACCCGCTTACATCGGTCTGAATAAAGAGTTTTTCGCCTCAGCGCGACTCGATAACCTGCTGAGCTGCTTTATCGGCATGCAGGCTTTGATTGAATCAAACTCAGATCAGAACACCCTGCTGGTGTGTAATGATCATGAAGAGGTGGGCAGCATGAGTGCCGCAGGGGCGCAGGGACCGATGCTGAAGCAGTTGCTGGAGCGCCTGGTACCCGATCCCGAGGCCCGCAACCGGATGATTGCCAACTCCATGATGGTGTCAGTGGATAACGCTCATGCGGTGCATCCCAACTTTGCCGATAAACATGATAGTAATCATGGCCCGCGTATGAATAGCGGTGCGGTGATAAAGATCAATGCTAATCAGCGCTATGCGTCTAACAGTGAAACCTCTTCACTGTTTCGTCATATTGCCCGGCAGGAAGACGTTACGCTGCAATCCTTTGTCGTGCGTAGTGATATGGCCTGTGGCAGTACGATCGGTCCTATTACGGCCGCTGAGATAGGTGTCAAAACCATTGATATCGGTGTGCCGCAACTGGCGATGCACTCGATTCGTGAACTGGCTGGCAGTGATGACCCGGTCAACCTGGCGCGGGTGCTCAGCCGTTTCTATCGTCAGCAGCGGGTGTAAATCGGGCGGATTCAGCTGACAGAGTCGTTATAACTGATGTGGAGGTGATATGACGTGTCATATCACCTCCACTCAGGTTTGTTAGTTTCTCTGGGTTGTCAGTTTCTCAAGCCTGGGGCTGATAAATACCGCAAGCGATATAACAATCCTCACCAAACCGACGCACAAAGGTGTGCTTCGGCTCATCTTTACCGGTGTGTGGATTCAGGTAGGCGTAGCTATACCAGCCCTGGCCCTGTTCCCTTGCAATCGCTACCAGTGGCGGACATAGCGGCTGACCGCTGGCATCCCGGGCCTCGGCTAGATTCTTGCCGATCAGTGCAGGGTTGCCGCCATGCGCAAGCATGGTGCCGTTGAAATCCTGCACCAGCACGTAGAGCTCTCCCTTCACAAAATCACCTTCGTGATCGTTAAAGGCTGCAATCGCTTTGTCCCGGCCATGTTCCCGGGCATAATCGTGGGCTCGATGAACCAGAGCCTCGGCGTCCGCCTTGCTCACCAGCCGAAACTGCCCGATCAGGTGTTTCATCTCTCTGGCCGATTCCGACAGTTTGGTCACAATCAGACTGTTATGGTTAACGTTACCGGCTGTTTCATCCATCAGTTGTGCTACCTGATGCAGGCTTCTGGATAGCTCTTCGGTGGTGGCGGTGGTTTCCCGTGAGGCGACTGCGATCTGCTGGACCTCTCCCACCAGAGAGGTGATATGGCTGAGTATATCGTTGAGTGCGGTTTCAGATTGCTGCGCAGACTCGGTGCCGTGCTGGGCGATCAGAACCCCCTGATCCATCATCCCGGTTGCCTGTTTCAGCTCCTTCTGCATCGTTTCAACGGTCAGGCGTATTTTTTCGGTTGCCTGAGAGGTTTTCTCGGCTAACTCTCTCACCTCACCGGATACAACTGCGAAACCGCGTCCCTGATCACCGGCTCTGGCCGCTTCAATTGCGGCGTTCAGCGCTAGCAGGTTGGTCTGGTCGGCGATACTACTGATAAGATCGACAATCTGTCCGATTTCGCCGGAACGCTCACCCAGGCTGCGGATGACGGCCGCCGAATCGGTGACAATATCAGTGGTTTTATGCATGCTGCCGATGGTCTGACGAATGATCGACTGCCCCCTGAGTGCCACTTCGTTGGCTTCGTGGGAATTATCGGATGCACGTTTACAGTTTTCAGATACTTCAGACGCGGCGGCTGATAACTCCTCACTTGCCGATGCCGAGGTGCTCAGCTGGTGGACAATCTCACCGGTCGCCCGGTCGATGTTGTTCAGATTACCGTCAAGCCCCTGAGCGGAGTGGGCCAGCAGAACACTGTTGTGGGAAAACTGGGTCAGGGTATGCTTTAATCTTTCGATAGCCTGGCTCAGATCCGCTGCCGTTCCACTGTCGGGCTGGTCCTGGATCTTTTCCTGTGTCAGATCGCTTCTGACCAGACGTCCGACCATCGCCTCTACGCCAGACTCTGCATGGAAATCGCGTCGTTCTCTCAACCAGATTGCAACACCAAGAAGCAGTGATACTCCCCACACAGCCGAGCTGAGCATAAACCCGCTTGCTATCCCCCTATTATCCGACGTGTCACTGTTAATCCGATAAGCCAGAAAACACCATGCACCGATAAACAGTATCGCTGCCGCAGCAGTCAGAAGCCTCTTAGACATCATACATCTCCCGATGGTAACCTCTGTTATTGTTATAATTTAATAATGCATATAATCATAACTGTTTAGTTTGGTAAACGTTTATAAGATAAACTAACTGTCAGTATGGGTATAAAGCTGACGCGGAAAACCATCGCAGAGTACTGAAGCCATCAGGCTGCTGTGTTGATAGACAAATAGCTTTGGTTACAGGCTGGGGTTGCGTGAATGTGAACAGGGGGTAGTGATATAACCCTGTGATTTAATAAGATTGGATACTATGAGGTGGTTAAGTTGTTGGCAGGGACGCGGCCTCTACAGATACTCCAATTCTGTGGCAAACCTCTCTTAAGACTGTCTATCCTGCTGATATATAAACAACGGCCAAAGATATAATCGCTTCAGATAAGGTTTCCAATCAGACTCTGGGGAGTTTTATTGATAAATACAAAAATGAATCAGCGCTCCCGGAAGAGATAAAGAGCGTCGTTGGTGCTATTTATAACCTACGAAGTAAAACACCCTTCGCCGGGCATGGAAGTACAGATAGTCCAAATATAAATATGCAGGATGCAATTCTAATTGCGGCTGCAACAAAATTTATTGTTGAAGTTGAGTATCGTGCCAGAAAAATCTAACCTGGCGCTGCTGTCGGACAAATTTTTCGCTGCGCTTCAGGTTTTCCGAAGAGCGCGGCGTTAGGGCTGGTCGTAGTGCCCACCAATAGCGAAGATATAAATGGAATTATCATCAAATCTATATATTAATCGATCCTTCTGGGATAAGCGCTTTGACCAAAGCCCAGATAGATTATGCTTTAAAGGTTCAGGCTTACCTAGACCTGAAGACGGGTCCTCAGAGCGAAGCATTTCTTTCAGGAGTTTGCACAGAGTTTTATGCAGCCTCTTGTCTTTTTCCCGCATTTGCTCATAGGCTTCCCAAGTGTTCCCTTCAAATACTAGTGATCTCATCCATCTGCTCTTTGGTCGGTTTGTAGCCTTGACCATCTTTGTGAGTTTCAAGAGAGGCTGCAATTTGCTGCATCAGGTCACGATTTTGCAGAACAGACAACGTTTCTTGTTCGCGGTCCCAGTCTTCGGCGCTCAAAACCACAAAGGCCTCGCCTGCTCTACGGGTAACTTTTACGGGTTCATGCCTAGTAATCACCTGTTCTACAACACTTTTCAGGTTGTCTCGAAACTTGTTTACGCTTATGGTATCCATCTGTTCACCATTATGTACGGAAATGCCGTACTACTATATAGCAAAGGCCCTGGCAAGGCCAAGCACAATCGCCCAATGTGAAAAAACGCATTGGGCTGGACCTCGCTACCGCTCGGGCGGCGTTAGAAGGCCCCCAATGTCAGACGACAAATATCTGTTAAGCATTAGCACTGGCCTGGATGGTGATGAAGTGAACATCCATACTGATAAAGCCGGATTAACTTACTTAGCCGTACGTATCGATAGCCTTCGTAGATTTTTAACGAAGGGCGACTGTCCCATAGTCATTGTACTGGGTCGGTAGATGCGTACCACTACTGGCAAGAGGTGGCTCAGTGTGAAAAAGAGGGTCGTGGTAAAAATATAGGGAGAGGATGTCAGCATATTATTGCCAATCGTGTATCTCCCGTTGAGCGCAACTATGATCACTGTCAGGGCTTTAAGGTTACCTCCGAGGAAGTAAAAGCGTATTTTGAGGAGTACGTAAAGTTCCACAATATAACAAAGTGTTCAACCAACGCTAAGCCTTAGGCTCCGCTTTGACTGCGGGTTAACACGGCGTAATGCACAGGGAGATTCCGGTGCAACTATTTGAAACAGACAGGTTGATTGTAAGACCGTTATCCCATCAGGATGTTCAGGCGCTCACTGAAATTCTAAGCGACCCGGCAGTAATGAAGTTTTCCGTTCGCGGCGTTTGCGATGAGGAAGCTGCCCGAAAATTTATAGACTGGTGTCTTGAGTGTTACGCATCACATGGAATCGGGCCATGGGCATTGTGCGAGAAAACGTCAGGCGATTTTATTGGTTTCTGTGGTGTTGGGCCTGAGTGGGTTGGAGACAAAGAAGAGATCAATCTGGGGTATCGTTTGGCACGCAGTTTCTGGCATCAGGGGTTTGCGACAGAAGCGGTTAAAGGGGTTCTACAGTATGCTTTCGAGCAAAAACAGTGTGAGTCGGTCGTTGTTATTATCGAGCCAGAGCATGCTGCCTCTGTCAGAGTGACGGAGAAGGCTGGATTCGTAAACTACAGGCTTCAGGATTTTCATAACCGAGCGGTGCGATTGTATCGGATGATGCGGGAAGACTGGGTATTGCATGCCTGATGAGAACTCGTCCCTCCGGTTCTCGCATAAACAGTAATAACCAACCTTTCAGGAATTTTATATTTCAAACCAGGTCAGGTTCAATATAACTTAAATCGCGACCCTGCTGACCTGATACAACCCACCAAGCACGATATATTCACTCTCACATCTGAATGCGCCGGGAAGCAGGTCGGGGAAAAACAGGATCTTGCTGAAGGGAACCTGGCATTGCAGCAGGGTGTCGCCAAAACTGTCGCACTGTTCCAGGTTGCTGCTGAAGGATGTCAGGTTGTTAAGAATCACCGCTGAGCTGGATTTTGACCCCTGAAACAGGGTGTCGTATTCATTCAGCCGGTTGGTGGCACGATAGAGCTGATAGTGCCGCTGGTTTGGCAATCGTCGGTGCAGTTCATACTGGCAATAGCTGTACAGCAGATCGAGCTGGCTTTCCAGGCTGTTGGTGTTGTACAGACCGGCGCTGCGTTCCTGGGTGTAGTTTATATAGGTATCCGATTCGAAATCCCGCAGTGGGCCTTTGTGGTTGCGGGCCAGTAAGCCAAAACGTGACTCTACCCAGCCTTTCATAACGGCCGCTTCACGACTGTCTGAGTCAAACAGCCAGCCGCGTAATAATCGCCGGTAATCTGCCTTGTGGCGTGCTTTTTTGTTGTTTTGTCGAACAGCGTTTAGCGTGTCGGACTCCCGTTCAGTTGCTTGATAGCCCGCCTCTTCGGGGGCGGAAAGCAGGAAGGACGCCTGCATATATGCCTCAAACGCTACTGCTCTGTCAGCAGCCGCTTCAATGTTATCCAAACGGTTAAACAGGGGTTGATGGAAGGTTGCCACATTATCAAGGAAGATCGCTTCCGGATAACGTTGAAATGTCAGGCTGCCCAATATGATGGCAGGGTAATTGCAATGGTTCACCGGCAGGCGTGCGTAAGCGGGTAGTGTCGGTTCGCCAGGTGCTATATGTTGGATCAGTTCCAGCGGTGAGTCTGCCATGTGCTGCTAAATCTTCGTCGACATGTTTCGCACCTATTATATGGGTGATCGTTACTGGCTGGCTGATCTGAATCAATAAGGAGAGAAAATGGTTTCACTCAATGAGCGTTATCAGGGCTGCTTGCTCGGGCTGGCGGTGGGCGATGCTATCGGCACAACGCTGGAGTTTAAACCGCCTGGCAGTTTTACACCGATTGACGATATGTTGGGGGGAGGCCCGTTTTATCTGCAACCGGGGCAGTGGACCGATGATACCTCGATGGCGATCTGTCTGGCGGAGTCACTGATTGAGTGCAACGGTTTTGACGCCAGAGATCAGATGCAGCGCTACACTCGCTGGTGGAAGGAGGGACGGCACAGTAGCACCGGACGTTGCTTCGATATCGGTGCAACGGTGGCAAACGCGTTGCATCTGTTTGAGTCATCGGCAGAGCCTTTCAGTGGTGATACCCATCCGATGTCCGCCGGTAATGGTTCGCTGATGCGGCTGGCGCCGGTGGTGCTCTATTACAGCGAACACCCGGGCTTGATGGGGTATGTCAGTGATGCTTCCCGCACGACCCATGGGGCGCCTGAGTGCATTGATGCCTGCTGTTATTTTGCGGCCATCATTGCCCGCTGCATTCGCGGCGCCAATAAAAATATGTTGATGTCATCTGCCGGTTATCTGCCGCAGAGTAAGAAGGTCAGGCTGATCGCAACCGAGGAGTTTCTGCAAAAACCGATTGCCGAGATCCGGGGGAGCGGCTATGTGATCGATTGTCTTGAGGCGGCGTTGTGGTGCTTTTTTCACACAGATAGCTTTAACGATGCGGTATTGATGGCGGCTAATCTGGGGGATGATGCAGATACCACCGCGGCGGTGTGTGGTCAGATCGCCGGGGCATATTACGGTGTCAACGGTATCAGAACCTCCTGGCTTGATCTGCTGTATCAGAAAACATTTTTGCTGTCGCTGGCAGATCAGCTCTATCTACAAACAACAGAAGCAAAGCTCAGCTCGACGCTGATCAGTTAAGCGATGCGCCGTTAAGCACTGATAAGAGAAGCCGGGCTAAGTGTGATTGTCATAAACATGACAAACCTCTGACGTACCGGCTGGGGTCTATCTTTGTTACGCATCGGACAACGCTATGCAGATCAATCAGTTAATCTGTTTTTAGTTGCTGGCGTATGTTTTGCAGGTTGCTGATCTGTGTTTTGCCAAAAGAACAGTGATCAACTCCTGACAGAAGCCGAAGTATGAAACCCAATTTAGACTGGTCTGATTATGAAAGTGCGGGGCTGGGCGATGCCTATGCGGATATCCCCAGAACTGGTGGCAATTTTGCCAAAGCGGTATCCGTGTGTATCAACAGCCTGGTATGTCTGAGACCTGTGACAAAGAGTGTTATGTGTCCCAGTTTTCGGGTGCGACAGGATGCTGCTTACTCTCCGGGTGGCCGCAGCCGGTTGCTGAAACGGCTGCTTAATGGTGAGATCTCCGCAGAGGAAAAGCAGCAACTGGATGATGCGATGCGCGCCTGCGTTGGCTGTAAGGGGTGCAAGCGGGAGTGTGAAAGTGGCCTGGATCTGGCTACGATTCGTTCAGAATATCTGTCGCAATCCGATAACCGGGGCCGCTATTCGCTGCGCGACCGGCTATTTGCCAACCTGCCTCTGTTGCTCAGGTTTCCCCATTTGCTGCGTATCAGTTTAACCCTGCGAAACCGCAGTCCGCTTATCCGTCGCTGGATGGAGCACTCTATCGGTATCAGTGCCAGAGTGGCGCTGCCGTTGCCCAGTGATCATCAACTGACAGAGACGCCTGCCGTTAGCAATGGTTGGGCAGAGATAAAAAGCAATACGGTGGTGATACTGGCGGACAGTCTGTCCCGGGGGTTCTCACCGCAGATCTTTATGGCGGCACAGGAGGTGCTGGCCCGGGCGGGTTATGATGTTCGTTTTATCGGAGCAAAAGGCGGGGCGATGGAAGGGCGTAGCTGGTTTTCATCTGGATATCTGGATAAAGCCCGGGAGAAAGCCAGCCGTTTGCTGGATGATCTTACCCCCTATATTGACAAACAGGTGCCGATTATTGGACTGGAACCCTCATCTGCACTGATGCTGAGGGACGAATATCAGCAATTGGGGCTGACGGATAAAGCGCCAGATCTGGCTAAACAGGTTTATCTGTTTGAAGAGTTTATCGCCCGGGAGATCAGTGCCGGACGTTTCATGCTGGCACTGTCGACGCCGATCAGGAAAAAGGTCGTTGTGCATGGGCATTGCCACCAGAAAGCGGTGGGGGCGATGAAATCCATGCGTAAGGTATTGAAACTGATACCTGAACTGGAGTTTGAATTTATCGATGCCAGCTGTTGTGGCGGGGGTGGTAGTTTTGCCTACGAGAAAGAGCATCAGCAGGACTCTGAAAAGATGTTCAATCTCGCTCTGCAACCCGCTTTGGCAGCGGAACCCGAAGCACTGGTGGTGGCGAATGGATTCTCCTGCCGCTCACAGATCTTGCATTATGCTGATCGTCAGACGCTGCATCTGGCCGAACTGCTGAAACTGGCGTTATAAGCGTTTTTGGTCAGCGAAACTTACCGCTTTTTCAGGGCGCCCGGTGGGACTGTTTTACTGCCATCAGTCTATGCCGGGCGTTTCTGATTTTGTATCGCCGCGCTGACCCGGTCTTTATCCCCCACAATCTCTTCTGCAGGCTGGCAGTCGCTTCAATACCCCGCGTATATGATTTCCTGGACGCGTCTTACAACCTGTCTGATTGCCCGTTTTAAGCTATGTAGCATTTGTGACAAATCGGCTGCTTTGTCGTGATAACCCGCTGGTCGATATTTGTAACTGTCTGTTTATTAAGTATTTATAACTTGGAATGTAGTTTGCAATAACACTCAGTAAGAAACGTTTATTGACGCAGGCGCGTGAATAAGCTCAGTCAGATACATAGATGCGGTGAGGTTTCCGATGTCTGCAAACAGAATAGTGACCATCAATGATACAACGCTCCGTGATGGCGAGCAGACGGCTGGTGTGGCTTTCAATGCAGATGAGAAGGTTGCGATTGCACAGGCGCTGCACCGTGCGGGCGTGCCTGAACTTGAGATCGGTATTCCGGCAATGGGACGCGCAGAATGCGAGGTGATCCGGTCGATCGCTGCCCTGACTCAGCGCCCTCAACTGATGGTCTGGTGCCGGATGTGTGACAGCGATATTGCCGCGGCTAAAGAGACTGGTGTCGATACTCTTAACCTGTCTATCGCCGCTTCTGCCCAGCAGATCCGCTATAAGCTGGGTAAAACCCCAGAGTGGGTGTTAAAGCAGATCGATTACTATGTGAAGACAGCAGTAGATCTTGGTTTCAGTGTCAGTGTCGGCTGTGAAGACTCATCCAGGGCAGAAGCCGATTTCCTTAAAACGATGTACGAAGTGGCCGCCAGGGCGGGCGCTAAAAGGGTTCGTTATGCTGACACCCTGGGGTTGATGGAACCCTTCTCCCTGTTCAGTGTGATCAGCGATCTGAGGGCATCCACCGATCTTGAGATCGAGATGCATGCCCACGATGATCTGGGGCTGGCGACAGCCAATTCCATAGCGGCGATCAGCGCCGGAGCCACCCATGTGAATACCACCGTTAACGGCCTGGGAGAACGGGCTGGAAATGCCGCCCTTGAAGAGGTCGTGATCGGTTTGTCGCAGCTGTACGGCATCGATTGTGGAGTTGATTTCACCCGTCTGCCGAGCCTTTCAACCATGGTTGAACAGGCATCCGGACGGCTGGTTCACTGTCAGAAAAGTGTGGTTGGCAGTCATGTCTTTACCCATGAATCCGGTATCCATACCGATGGCTTGCTAAAAGATCAGCGCAATTATCAGGGGCTTGATCCGCTTAAGCTGGGGCGTTCGCATCAACTGGTGCTGGGTAAGCACTCCGGGGCGAACACGGTGAAACATGTGTATCAGGAACTGGGAATCTCTCTCAGTCGTGAACAGGCGGAAATATTACTGTCAGAGATTCGTCAGCGGGTCACACTGAATAAACACACCCTCTCTTCGATGGAACTGATCCGGCTCAGCGAAGAGCTGTTACCGGTCACAGGTGAGATCTATGAAGCTTCAGTTGTTGCACTTTAAGCATGCTCTCCAGTCTGGCATGCGCTGTGCTTTATTACTGACTGAAAGGAGAAGCTGATGAACATGAAAACGGAGGCTATTCCGATGATAACCAACGGTCCAGTGGGGCTTTGGGCGACCTGGAAAGAGGATGTGAACTGCGTCTTTGAGCGTGATCCTGCTGCGCGAAACTACTTTGAGATTTTGCTCACCTATCCCGGGGTTCATGCAGTCCTGTTGTATCGACTGTCGCATAAGCTCTGGAAAGCTAAGTGGTTTTTTACTGCCCGCATGCTGGCATACCTGGTGCGTCTGCTGACCAACGTCGATATTCATCCTGGCGCCCGTATCGGAGCCCGGCTGTTTATCGATCACGGTGCCGGTGTTGTTATCGGTGAAACCGCTGAGCTGGGCGATGATGTAACCCTTTATCACGGTGTCACTCTGGGTGGCACCAGCTGGAATAAAGGTAAACGTCATCCGACGCTGGGTGACCGGGTGCTGGTCGGCGCTGGCGCGAAAATTCTTGGACCGATCACAATTGGTGCAGATGCCCGGGTGGGCGCCAACTCTGTTGTTGTCGCTAATGTACCGGCAGATGGCACCGTGGTTGGCATCCCGGGGCGGGTGGTTGCCGATCAGAAGCTCAGCACCGGTTCATCTGGAATAAACCTCAATCATCATATGATCCCGGACCCGGTGGGCCGGGCGATGGCCTGCATGCTGGAGCGGATCGATAAGCTTGAAGCCCAGCTGGAAAAGCAGGGTGCGCTTGAGTCTGGCTACCAGTTTAAATTTTACAGTCAGTGTGAACCCGGCAGTGATATCTGCGATAACGAGTGCCCTGACGGAAAAAGATATGCGCATGCGCACGGAGAATAATTATGGACCTGCACAGTTTTGAAGAGGCTGACCTCTATTTTGAAGCCCCCCTGGCACCTGAAGTGATGGCTTTGCTCAATCAGGCAGCAGACGCCTACAGCCGTGGTCAGGCGGAACCCTACCTGATAAAAGCCCGCTTTATGGCGCCACAGAATCTGCTGGTGCTGGTGGCACTGTACCGGTTTTATTACTACCAGCATCGCTATACCGAGGCGCTGGAGGTTGCCGGGACCGCTCTTGAGGTGTCCGGCGAGATGTTTGGTTTTGATCTGGGCTGGCGGCGTATGACCCTGGAACACCTCTCCTACGGTATGGTTGAGTCGTTCGGTATGGTGCGTTTCTACCTGCTGGCGCTGAAAGGCAGTGGTTATCTGTGTCTGCGCCTGGGAGAACTTGAAGAGGGGATCGAACGGCTGGAGAAAGTCGTGGCGCTGGATAGCCCGGATCGTCTCGGTGCCCGCTCACTGCTGGAAGTGGCTTACAACCAGAAAGGGATCTATTCGCTAGAACAACGAATGAGCGCATGAGGTGAGACGATGAGTGATATGACATTTATGGATGATCTGGAAGAACTCAGCTCCGCTGAAGATTTTCTGGAATATTTCGCTATTGAGTTCGACAGGAGTGTGGTTCAGGTGAACCGCTTGCATATCATGCAGCGTTTCCATGATTACCTGAAAGATCTGCCCGATGCCGATCAGGTGGCTGATATCGATGGTTACAAAGCGGCCTATAAAGAGCTGCTGAAGCAAGCGTATGAAGATTTTGTGCATTCTGATGCGCTGACTGAAAAGGTGTTCCGGGTATTTCATATGAAAGGCCCGCAAACCACCTTTGTCCCCCTGGACCAGATTCTGGAGTGATGTCCTATGCGGCCAAAATATGAATACGGAAGCGAAGTCAGGCTGATCAGGAATGTGCGTAATGATGGCACCTATCCCGGAACAGAGGTGGGCGAACTGCTGATGCGACGGGGTGAGGTGGGCTGCGTTTACGATGTCGGAACATATCTGCAGGACCAACTGATCTACCGGGTTCATTTTTTAGAGGCTGGTCGCACCGTTGGCTGCCGCGAGGAGGAGTTGATCCCGGCGGATGCCGAATGGATTCAGAACCGTTTCGAGTTCAGGGATAAGGTACGGATTCTTTGTGATCTGCGAATGGAGGGGCAACTGATTGCCAGCAAAGGCGATCAGGGGGAGATCGAGGGTGTTCTGCGGGATGACCAGAGCGATATTCAGTACAACCTGTATATCAATGGCCAGAGCATCTGTATCCCGGAGCGGGCACTGGAACCTGCTGCAGCAACCGCAGACCCGCAAATGGCACGTGGAGGTGATTATGGTTAACCACGGTGATAGCCCAGAAGCGATCTATGCGCTGTTCAAGCTGTCATGGAGTCAGTTTGAATGTGCCCCGGATCAGCTGGATGCCCGACAGAGAAGTGAAGCCGCCAGCCTGATTGCCAATCAGCTGGAGATTGAACGGGTGATTCTCAGTTCGGATCAAAGCCAGGGCGTGGTGATCTCCGAGGGACAGGTTAAAAAATCCCTGGAAGAGATTATCGAGCGCTATGAGAACGTGGCTGCATTTGAGCAGGCGCTGGAGCAGGCTGATCTGACCCTGGCGCTGCTGAGAGAGGGGATTCGCCGCGATCTTCTGGTGGAAGCCACCCTAGACCGGGTCTCGGCCAGCACTCCAGAGGTCTCCGACGCCGAAGCAGAACTGTTTTACTACTTTCACCCGGATAAGTTTTCCGTCACCGAGCGGCGTACCGCCCACCATATTCTGATAACGGTCAACGATGACTATGACGAGAACCGGGCGGACCGGGCACTGGCCAGAATCAATGAGATCCGCGAACGGATTCTGAAAAAGAAAACCCGTTTTAACGAGCAGGCGCAGAAGCATTCCGAATGCCCCACGGCGCTGCATGGCGGCATGATCGGCAACGTCGAACGGGGACAGCTCTATCCGGAACTGGATGAGGTGCTGTTTGCTATGCAGGCCGGGGAGGTCAGTGAGCCGGTGCTCTCCTCGATTGGTTACCATCTGCTGTACTGCACAGCGATCGAACAGCCGCGCAAGCTTCCCCTTGAAGAGGTCCTGCCCAGGCTAAAGGCCTCACTGCGTGATCGACAGCAATCTATCTATCAGCGGCAGTGGATTAAAGAACAACTTAAGCATCAGACTGAGATGCCACAGGCGGTGAATTCATGAGTGAAAATGAGAAAATCAAATGTTCATTTTGTGGTGTTCAGCAATCTGCAGAAGTGCCACTGATATCCGGTAACGAGGGGTTTATCTGCTCGGCCTGTGTCGAACTGGCCTATAAAGTCTCCAGTAGCTGGGGGCAGAAGGCGCAGCAGCATGACCTCTCGGAATCACTGATGACGCCAAAAGAGACCAAAGCGCATCTGGACCAGTACGTGATCGACCAGGAGGGTGCCAAAGAGATTCTCTCCATCGCCATCTATAATCACTATCAGCGGCTGCTGAATCTCAACAGCAACGATTCGATTACCGATATTGACGGTGGCGTCGAGCTGGAAAAATCCAATGTCCTGATGGTTGGCCCGTCCGGTACCGGTAAAACACTGCTGGTGAAAAGTCTGGCACGGGTGATCGGTGTGCCCTTTGTGGTGGCCGATGCTACCACCCTGACCCAGGCCGGTTATGTCGGCGAAGATGTTGATGTCATTATGCGCCGGCTGGTGGATGCCGCAGATGGAGATATACAGCGGGCCCAGTGGGGTATTGTCTATATTGATGAGGTGGACAAACTGGCGGACAAAAGTGGTGGGGCGGCTTCCACCCGGGATGTCTCCGGCGAAGGTGTACAGCAGGCATTACTGAAAATGGTTGAAGGCCATGATGTTAAACTGCCGAAGAGTGGTCGTCGCGGAGATAGCGGTGATGAGATGATCAATACCACCAATATCCTGTTTATTGTCGGCGGCGCTTTCCCCGGTCTGGAGGAGCACGTTAAAGGGCGGTTGCGGCCCGATGGGGTTGGCATCGGTTTCCAGGCTGACTTTGTCGCCGATAAAGAGCACACCCACGATGAACTGCTGGCCGAACTGAAACCGGAAGACCTGCAGAAGTTTGGTCTGATTCCTGAGTTTGTCGGGCGTTTTCCGGTGGTCACCTTTCTCCATGAGCTGGACGCCGAAGCGCTGGTTAGGGTGCTGACCGAGCCGAAAAACTCACTGCAGAAGCAGTATCGCCAGTTGTACGCCTATCAGGGGGTTGATCTGGTATTTACCGATGAGGCGCTGACCCGCATTGCCGAACTGGCCTGCGCCCGGGGCAGTGGTGCCCGGGGGCTGCGCTCGATTATGGAATCGGTGCTGCGTAAAAGTATGTACGAGATGCCATCCAATCCGCAGCTGAAACAGGTGATTGTGGATCGTGACGGGGTTGATGACGCCAGCGAACTGATCGTCAGAGAGGTGTTGCTGGACCCTTCAGAAGAGGATACTGCATCGGCTGAAGCAGTGGATGGGTAAAGGAAAAACCGTGGCTTGTTGTTCATGGCTCGAAAAAGCAGGAGCAGTCTGGGGGGAGGATCCTGGATCTCAATTTTTCACGACCGGAAAGGAGGGGATTATCTCCTCCTTAAAGGTAAGCGATCGGTTCTTAACTCTGCCACTGACAACATGGATACCTGTGATGTCGGAGCCTGTACCCTCTAATCATTCACCTGGTGTGCAAGCAGGTTAACTCCAGCCTCTGTTCAGGGGGCTGTTCAACGACCGGACGAACGATTATCTTCATTCAGCGGTCCCGCGTCCGGAGGGGCGGGTTTATTCGGGCTATACTCTTCTTCACGGGTGCCACTAAGTAGCCGTAGCGGGCTACAATCCAGTCCCGTAGTATCCGATGCGCCTGTGAGACATTAGCCGCTATCATGGAGGGGCCCTATGAATATTGATGAAGATAAAATTGACCAAACCGTTTTAGCGCTATTACAGCTGACGCTTCATGATGAAGTTCGTGCCTGGAAAGGGATGGATTTTGAGGTCATGAACCGGTTGCATGAAAAGGGGTATATTCATGATCCGGTTAACAAGACTAAATCGGTTGTGCTGACAGAAGCGGGTTTGAAAGAATCAACGCAGCTGTTCGCAACACTGTTTTGTAAGGATTAAATCGTTTTAATGGCAGGCTTATAGGTTTAAGCTCAATGGATAAGTGATGCCTGACCGACAGATCTGCTGCTTTGCTGTTGTTCCTCACCTGAATAAGACGGAGATGATATGAAACAGTCTGTGTGCTGTATTGCAAAGGCCCTGCAAACCGCTGTGCTTCTGCTGCTGATAAGCGTTGCTTCGGCATCCGCTCAAACCACCCAGGAGCAGGTGCATCAGATGTCTCACCATGTGATGCCCTTTACAATGTCGGAGACTATGCATGTGTTCACCATGACCGAATTCGGAGGGGTGCAAAAGGTCGTTGCTAAAGATGCCGCGGCGCATGATCAGATCGCTATGATTCAGCAACACCTCAGGCATGAGGCTGAACGTTTCCAGCAGGGTGACTATTCCGATCCGGCAATGTTACATGGTGCCATGATGCCGGGACTTAAAGAACTTCAGGCCGGGTCAGCGGGAATAGCGGTCACCTACTCACCCCTCACGACAGGGGCTCAGATCCGTTTTGAAACCACCGATCTTCATCTGTTAACTGCGATTCATCGCTGGTTTGGTGCGCAGTTATCTGAACATGGGGCCGACGCCAGGGCCGAGTAAACCTGATCACTAAGGCTCGTCCAGGAGCAATCAGGGGAGAGCGGTGTTAACAGGCTGCTCTCTTGCTGAAGGGAACTCTGTAATACGATGAAAACCTATATTTTACTGTTCAGAGGCATTAACGTGGGCGGGCGAAATATCCTGCCAATGGCGGATCTGCGTTTACTGTTGCAACAGAACGGCTTTGATGCGGTGCAAACCTATATTCAGAGTGGCAATGTTATTTTAAAGGGAAAAACGAAACCCGGAGAGAGTGTAATACGTGAGATTGAAGCGGGGTTTGGTTTCCGGCCTGAAATGATCGTGCTGGGCGAGGATGAGTTTGATGCGGCGGTGGAACATAACCCCTATGACCTGGCTGATGGTAAATCGGTTCACTTTTACTTTTTACAGCACGAGCCTCAGCCTGATAGGGCAAAACTGATGGCGCTGGCCTCTGAAACTGAGCGTTTTGAGATAAAAGGCAAGGTTTTCTATCTACAGGCGCCGGATGGGATCGGCCGGTCAAAACTGGTCGCTGGTCTGGAAAAGTGTTTGGGTGTGCCCGCCACGGGAAGGAATCTCAACACTATCAATAAACTCAGGCAGATGGCAGAAACGGTCTAAACCTGTTTCAGCTTTAATATCCCTTTCAATTTAACGCTTAATTTCCCTCTTAATTTTACGACAGGACTGGCGCCTGCCGGTCATTTGGTCAAGAATACGCATAATTCAGATGCTACCCGCTTCAGATTTCATCTGATAAGCCATTTCAGCCCCCATTTTTGAGACATCAATCTATGTTGAGTGACACATCAACCCGTTTGAATAAATATATCAGTGACAGTGGTATCTGTTCCCGCAGAGAGGCTGACCGGTTTATTGAGCAGGGTAATGTGTTTATCAATGGTAAGCGCGCCGCTATCGGTGACCGGGTTTTCCCGGGGGATCTGGTGAAGGTGAACGGTCAGGCGATTGATCCTGAAGAAGCGGAAGATCTTGTGTTTATTGCGTTGAATAAACCGGTGGGCGTTGTCAGCACCACCGAGGGGAGTGAACGCAATAATATCGTCGATTTTGTCAATCACAGTACCCGGATCTTTCCTATTGGCCGCTTGGATAAAGACTCTCAGGGGCTGATTTTTCTCACTAACAATGGCGACCTGGTGAATAAGATTCTGCGCGCCGGTAATAAGCATGAGAAAGAGTATCTGGTAACGGTGAACAAGCCGATCACCGATGAATTTATTGCCGGGATGAGTGCCGGGGTGCCGATGCTCGGTGTGATCACCAAGAAATGTAAGATCACCAAAGAGGCACCGAAGGTGTTTCGTATCACCCTGATTCAGGGGTTAAACCGCCAGATTCGCCGGATGTGTGAACACTTCAGTTATGAAGTGACAAAACTGGAGCGGGTGCGGATCATGAATGTCGATCTCAAAGGCTTGCCGGTGGGTGAGTGGCGGGATCTGACAGAGGACGAACTGAAGCAGATCTTAAAAGCGGCGGCCGCCTCGTCATCGGAAGCACCTGCTGGGCAGAAAAAACGATCTGGCGGTGGTCAGAGTAAAAAATCCGGCGGGCAAAATAAAAAGAGCGGATCGCAGCGTGGTTCACAGAAATCCAGATCCGGTGGCGCGTCATCTTATTCCCCCAAATCCGGCGAAAGTCCTCGAGGTAAATCGGGCAGGAGTGCCAGAAAACCCCGGCGTCGCTGAGTGGCTGACGAGGTAATACAAGGCGTTGTTCGCTGAAAATCTGTCTATACTGATCTGAGTTTTGATATGGGTATTGACTGAATTCAGAGGAGAGACTGAGTATGAACCTATGGATGAATCCCTGGCTGGGGATGTTCAAGCCGCCTTTCAGTGGTGATCTGACCCAGGATATCTCCCCCGTTACCAGTTGGTGGTCTCCCCAGGTTGAGGTTAATTTTGCGGGTAACCGGCCTATCGAAACCGCCGTGGTCCGGGATGTGGCCAGCTATGGTAAGCAACTGGGTGTGATTACCGATGTGTTATTGGAGCTGACAAAGCATCAGACCAGTGAATCCATAGATCAGCTGCAAAAGATAGCTGAAGATATAGAGCAGGTTAAACGACAGCATCTGTCAGCGAATATCAACTCGCTGAAATCATCGCTGATGACCCTTAAAGCTGTAGATCCGGATAAGTTTAATCAGCTAATCAAAGAGGTTAGCTGATTAATCAGCTTGTCTGGCATAAGCACCGGGAGTTATGCCTGAGCTCTTGTCTTTGAATGTGAGCCGGCAAGTATCAGCTGCTTTCGACCCTGAAGCCCACTTTCAGTGTGACCTGAAAGTGGCCCACCTGACCGTTGACAATATGTCCCCGGGTTTCTACTACCTCAAACCACTCCATATTTCTGATCGTTTTACTGCATTCAGCCAGTGCATTACGAATCGCTTCGTCACTGCTGATAGGTGATGAACCTACTATCTCTGTTTTCCGGTATGTGTGGTGATCAGACATGCTACTTCCCATCCCTTCAGGCCATTATCGAGTTCAGATTAAGCGTAGTCTAAAAATGGCAGGAGGGTGGGCGATTGTTAATGCAGTGGTTATCTTTGCCCCTTTATTCAGAACCCAGCTTACTTTGAAACTTATTTATTCAGAAACATCATGGGCATAGTGAAGAATGTTGTGAAAAACAGCGGGGCTGGCGCTGCTGTTCCGGTATCCATGAAGCGTGTCACCGGCAAACCGCACCGATGATCCCTGAGTCAGTTTAATCCATTCACCATTAATCAGGAGTTCCATCTCTCCACTGATGACAATCACATGTTCCGTGACACCATCAATGTGGGGTTCAGATATCCGCTCATAGCCCGGCAACAGCGTTAACTCAAACATTTCGAATCCAAACTGTTCCTCATAGGGAAATATCGGTGCAATCGGACTGTTGTTGCTGTCCAGCACTTTGGATTGCTTATTTGGCGGGCGGATCACGGTTTGACTGTTGTTGTCTGCTGACGGCTCTAACAGGCTGGATAACGATTTATGAAACCCTTTTGATATCTTCCACATCGTTGCAATGGTGGGGCTGGATTCGCCTCGTTCAATCTGCCCCAGCATCGCTTTGCTGACGCCGGTTTCGCTGGCGGCACGGTCAAGGCTCCAGCCTTTTGCCTGTCTGAGCTGTTTCAATGTGGTGGCGAGATAAAGATTTATTTCCTGCATTGGGGTTTCCGGTTAGAAGAGAGGTCTTAAATTATCATTGTACGCTATAACGCACAATGATACGCTTGCTGTGCTTGGGCGTTATAACGCACAAAATGTTTTCGGGTGTATGGAGTTGGTAGCATGGGATCAATAAAGAGCCGACCGGGCATAGCAGGTTTATTCAACCTGTCACATCTGTCTGCGGGCTTTGTTGCCGTACTGGTTGGTTATACCAGTTCGGCGGTGATTATCTTTCAGGCGGCCGCGGCTGCCGGGGCATCAACAGCGGAAATCAGCTCCTGGTTGTGGGCACTGGGTATCGGTATGGGGCTGACCAGTGCCGGTTTGTCCCTCTACTTTCGTACTCCGGTACTGACAGCCTGGTCAACACCGGGGGCGGCGCTGCTGGTAACGGCGCTGTCCGGTGTGCCGGTCAATGAGGCGATCGGCATCTTTATTTTCAGCTCAGGGCTGATTCTGTTGTGTGGTCTTACCGGCTGGTTTGAAAAGATAATGCATCACGTGCCGATGCCACTTGCCGGGGCGATGCTGGCAGGGGTTCTGCTGCAGTTTGGCATCGATCTGTTTAAGGTGATGCAATCCAGTCTGCTGCTGGTGGGTCTGATGTTAGCGGTTTTTATCGCCGTTAAACGTCTGTTTCCGCGATATACCATCCCCATTGTACTGTTAGCGGGTACTGCCACGGCGTTGTTTCAGGGGCAACTGAATGTTGAGGTGCTTAACTGGCAGTTGTCGACGCCGCTCTGGGTCACGCCCACCTTTAATCTGCAGACCATGATTGGGGTAGGGGTACCGCTGTTCATTATCACCATGGCCTCGCAGAATGTACCGGGTGTCGCTGTGCTGCGGGCTAATGGTTATGAAACGCCGGTTTCGCCGCTACTCACCTGGACCGGTTTTGCCGGGGTGATGCTGGCACCCTTTGGCGGGTTCTCATACAATCTGGCGGCGATCACGGCGGCGATCTGTATGGGCGATGAGGCCGGGCAGGATCGGTCAAAACGCTATATGGCTTCAGTATGGGCCGGGGGCTTTTATCTGTTAACCGGTCTGTTTGGCTCGACCATCGCTTCGCTGTTTACCGCGTTTCCAACGGCGCTGGTGATGGCGATCGCCGGGCTGGCGCTGTTGAGTACCATCGGTAATAGTCTGTCGGCGGCACTGGCTGATCCCGGTGACAGAGAAGCAGCGCTACTGACTTTTTTAGTCACTGTATCCGGGTTAAACCTGCTGGGGATCAGCAGCGCATTCTGGGGCCTGTGTATCGGTCTGATCGCCTATTATGTGTCGAAAAAAAGTTGACTTCGTTAATGATCACCTGTTTTGCCCGAGGTTACTCAATCAGCGTGTAATTGGTTTATTAACATGGAAAACTGATTCAATGTTTGATATTAATCTTACGGATTTTCTTATTTAACTCCTCTCTGATCTGTTAAGGAAAACGTCGTGAAATTTTGTCTGAAGCTATTCTCAATACTGCTAATGCTAGGGCTCTATGGTTGTTCGGCATCGGTGCCAAAACCTGACAAAGGCCCAGTGGCAAATCTGGATGTGGTGGGTGTGAATTTTTCGCCAGACCGCTCAATCGTCAGCAACATTGAAAACCTGTGGGTTGAACTGTCCAGCAATGATGGCGCCTGGGGGGGTAATTATGTTTTAAAGCAAGGAGAGCCTGAAAAAACATTCGTCATTCCCGCGAAAAAAAATGTGAAAATGGTGCTGAATGTGATGCAGGGCGGATATGGTTTTGACAGTAGCTGTGGGGCTAGTCTGGATATTAAGCCTGAAGAGAATGCAAAGCTGCGGGCAGAATTTGAATTTTACCGGGAGACTTCTGGAAAAGTGATCACTGGATGTGATATCCGCTTGTACTCCGGTTCAAAGCTTATTGATACCTATAGTGGTGGTGCAAATATCACTCAGTATGTGATTAAATTTTTGTATTAGTTGAAAGGGGGGCGAAGACACTGATAGTGATCTCTGTGGGCTGAAAAATAGCCCCCCTTCAAAAAGTAACGAATATCAGGTTTTAAAGATAAAAAGGTGATCAGCTATGATTGAGCATATCCGGCTGACCGCTTTTCAGTTCCCGCAGATTTTCTATCAGCATCTGTTTGTATTGTGTGGTGAGAAAATCGATGGCGGTATTGATATCCCCGGTATCATTCTGAGACATCAGGTGGAACGCATTAAAACGTGCCGCCGCATGCATTATCGATGCACTGAGCATCGGCTGAGCCCACTCGTTGCCGAGATCATTGGCAAGGTTGATAAACTCATCGGACACTTCAAAAAAGTCTGATTCAAGCATGATCTTATCTCCGGTAATTAACGGTGGTCTTGAATCTTCACCGTTATGAAACAGGACTTCCCCTGATCTCAATACTGAATGGTATGGGTTTCCCCATCCGTCGTGATGACCGCCTCAACCAGACTCTGGTCATCATCGTGATAGCGATAGTGATGGTGCAACCCGATTTCGTTGTAAACCACTTTGGCGATCTCGGTCACCCGGCCCTGATCATCCTCTTTCGAGGCGAAAAAAGTGTTCCGGTTTTCGATCTCAGATGGTTCTAACGGCCCGACCAGCTTCAGCGGCAGTCTGATGCCACTGTAACTGAGATAAAAACGGTTATATTTGTGAAGATCTGCCATCCCTGTCAGCCCCGCTGAATCAGGACTTCATCAATCAGACCATAGGCTTTGGCCGTCTCTGCGGTCATAAAATTATCCCGGTCGGTATCCCGGTTGATGGTTTCCAGGGGTTGCCCGGTGTGTTTTGCCAGCAGACTGTTGAGTTTGTGGCGGATGCTGAGAATCTCTTTGGTATGGATCTCAATATCAGAGGCCTGCCCCTGATAGCCGCCCAACGGCTGGTGGATCATTACCCGGGCGTTGGGCAGGGCAAAGCGTTTACCCCGGGTACCTCCGGCCAGCAGAAACGCGCCCATGCTGGCGGCCTGACCCATACACATCGTGCTGACATTCGGTTTAATAAACTGCATGGTGTCATAAATAGACATCCCGGCGGTGACCGAGCCGCCCGGAGAGTTGATGTAGAGGTGGATATCTTTGCCTGGGTTTTCCGCTTCCAGAAACAGCAGTTGGGCAACAACCAGATTGGCCATGTGGTCTTCGACCGGGCCGATCAGAAAAATGACCCGCTCCTTTAACAATCGTGAATAGATATCGTAGGCGCGCTCGCCCTTGGCGGATTGTTCCACCACCATCGGGACAAGCGCATTGAGTATGTCAGTTCCGGAACCGTTGGGATTGATCATCGCAATACCTCACATGAACACGCAGGCCAGCTCATCAGGCTGTCTGACGAAAAAAAAGCGTAGCCCTGAGAGCTACGCATAAAAGGCGTACGGCAGGGAATACCGTAACTAATAGGAAACTATGAATGCAGTCCGTTCTGAGTTCAGAGTGGCAGATCAAAGTCTGGCGCAATCTGACCTAACCAGGCATTAAGTCGCTCTTCTGTGAGATTGGACTGGTTATCCAGGTCCAGTGCCAGACCGACGAACTTGCCATCCTCACCCACCGCTTCAGAGTGGTTGAACTCGTAACCATCGGTAGGCCATGAGCCCACAACTTTAGCGCCACGTTCGGTGACAAAATCGTACAGTTCACCCATGGCATCGACAAACTCATCAGGATAGCCTACCTGATCGCCCAGACCGAAAATGGCAACGGTTTTACCTGTCAGATCGATATCGTCGATCTCTGGCAGAAACTCTTCCCAGCTTTCATTTTCGCAGTCTGCAGACAGACCTGGCAGCAAGCCTTCGCCCAGCGTCGGGGAACCGATAATCAGATACTCATACTCAGCAAAAGCAGAGGCATCTGTACGGTTTACGTTTAACGGGCTTGCCATTACCTCATCGTCAAACTTCTTTTTGATCATCTTGGCTACTTTACGTGTCTTGCCGGTGTCGGTGCCGAAAAACAAACCAATACGTGACATATCAATCTCCTTTTGCACTAAAGTGCGTGATAAACCGCATCACAACGCACAGGTATACAGTGCTGATTAAAAGTGGGTAGGAGGAATATTGCAGTTAACGTACCATGATTTTTATAAAAATAAGTAATTGATAAATATAGGTAAAAATTATG
This sequence comes from Amphritea pacifica, assembly GCF_016924145.1. Lineage (GTDB taxonomy): Bacteria > Pseudomonadota > Gammaproteobacteria > Pseudomonadales > Balneatricaceae > Amphritea > Amphritea pacifica. The sequence continues at coordinate 107,773 of NZ_JAFFZO010000014.1, forward strand.
TATGTCTGACTATTTCCAGCGTTTGTTGGAAAGCCTACATTGATAGTATTTGATCGATCCGGGCTGTTGTGGGTTTTGCTACAAGGGGGAAAAGATTAGCCGTTAGACGTGGCTGCGCCACTTGCTAGTAGTTAGAAAAAGCGAAAAGCCCGGTAGTGATACTGAGCTTTCTGGTATTTAATGCATTCTTAAAGGCAACAACCCGGCAGCCTTTTTGCTGTTTCGAGCGACGAACAACGAGCCACGGCTTTTATCTGGCAAGCGACGTAGTCGCGTCTGGAGTCTCAGTAGCTAGACATGGCTGCGCCACTTGCTAGTAGTTAGAAAAAGCGACTCACCACAGTACCCAGGGGGCATGCTAAGGACACCGAGAACACAGAGGGAGAGCTTAGCGCCAGGTCTGTAATTGTGCAGCTTTGCAACATGTAAGATCTGACCGCTCTTTACCCGCTTTATCTGGCAAGCGACGCAGTCGCGTCTGGAGTCTCAGTAGCTAGACGTGGCTGCGCCACTTGCAGTAGTTAGAAAAAGCGATTCACCGCAGTACCCCGGGGACATGCTAAGGACACCGAGAACACAGAGGGAGTGCTTAGCGCCAGGTCTGTAATTGTGCAGCTTTGCAACATGTAAGATCTGACCGCTCTTTACCCGCTTTATCTGGCAAGCGACGCAGTCGCGTCTGGAGTCTCAGTAGCTAGACGTGGCTGCGCCACT
>NZ_JAFFZO010000014.1:108585-115860 GCF_016924145.1 Amphritea pacifica
TTGCTAGTAGTTAGAAAAAGCGGTTCACCACAGTACCCAGGGGGCATGCTAAGGACACCGAGAACACAGAGGGAGAGCTTAGCGCCAGGTCTGTAATTGTGCAGCTTTGCAACATGTAAGATCTGACCGCTCTTTACCCGCTTTTTCTAGCAAGCGACGCAGTCGCGTCTGGAGTCTCAGTAGCTAGACGTGGCTGCGCCACTTGCAGTGGTTAGAAAAAGCGATTCACCACAGTACCCAGGGGACATGCTAAGGACACCGAGAACACAGAGGGAGAGCTTAGCGCCAGGTCTGTAATTATGCAGCTTTGCAACATGTAAGATCTGACCGCTCTTTATCCGCTTTATCTGGCAAGCGACGCAGTCGCGTCTGGAGTCTCAGTAGCTAGACGTGGCTGCGCCACTTGCTAGTAGTTAGAAAAAGCGATTCACCACAGTACCCAGGGGACATGCTAAGGACACCGAGAACACAGAGGGAGTGCTTAGCGCCAGGTCTGTAATTGTGCAGCTTTGCAACATGTAAGATCTGACCGCTCTTTATCCGCTCTTTACCCGCTTTTTCTAGCAAGCGACGTAGTCGCGTCTAACCACTAGCGACTAGCAACTTTCTTTAAAGCCAAAACCTTATCAATATCGTCGGCAGCGTGACGTTCGCGCAGTTGTTCCCATGCCTCACCCGAGGATTTGTTAACAATACGGCCACGTTTGACGCCTTCGCGTTGTTCCAGCATCTGTGCCCAGCGCAGAACGTGACTGTAGCTTTCAACCTGCAGAAACTCTGCGGCATCGTATAGACGCCCCAAAACCAGATTGCCATACCAGGGCCAGATGGCGATATCCGCGATGCTGTATTCATCGCCTGCTACATAGGGATGGTTTGCGAGCTGTTTATCTAACACATCCAGCAGGCGCTTAGTTTCCATGGCATAGCGGTTGATGGGGTATTCCTGTTTGACATCGGCATAGGCGTAGAAATGACCAAAGCCGCCACCAATAAAAGGCGCTGAACCCTGAGCCCAGAACAGCCAGTTGAATACCTCTGTCCGGCTGGGGCCGCTTTGTGGCAGAAACTGACCAAACTTCTCAGCTAAATGAACCAGAATCGATGCTGATTCGAAGACATTAACATCCTCTTCCCCCGATCTGTCGACCAGCGCTGGAATCTTGGAGTTTGGATTGACGGCGACGAAGCCGGATGAAAACTGCTCTGACTTGCCTATATTAATCAGAAAAGCATCGTATTCAGCCTCTTTAATGCCAAGCAACAGTAGCTCTTCGAGCATAATGGTGACTTTCTGACCATTGGGGGTGCCCAGCGAATACAGCTGGAAAGGGTGATCACCCACTGGCAGATCCTGTTGGTAACGTGCCCCTGACACCGGACTGTTGATGTTCGCCCATTCGTTGCCTCCCGCAGTATCATCTACCCAGATTGCAGGGGGGATGTATTGTTCACTCATAGGGCCTCCTTAAACGTGACGTTATTGACGTAGTTGGTGCGGTCGGTAATGTCCGAGTGTGCTTTATCTTAATGAGGAAAACAAATGATACTCTGGATGAAAGGCATCCGCTAACAGATCTCCAGTGTACCCCTGTTGTTGATTCTCTTAGATTATGACACATGGCCTGATGGCAGAAGTCAGTGGGGCTGTTTACTCACACAACTCTGAGGTTGTGATCAATGAATTTTTGGGTAATACGGTTAAGAAACGGGCTGCTTTTCCTCTCACGTCCCTGTGGATAATTAAGGGGTGATTGCTGTATATATAGACAGTTAATTTTAATAAGTCCAGAAGAACGGCACGCTTTGCCAATTTGCTGTTGATAAGTTGGCACGCTTTGGCACTGGAATAACTCATAAAAGTGATGCACAATCAGTCACATAGGAAATCTGGCAGGTGACAAAGCGTGCCATCACAAAACAGCAAACCGTGCTTGCGTGTTTTCAGGGGATGAAAAACGACGTGCTTCAGAATTACGCTTTCAGTTCAAATAGATACACTATTCTCTGCCTGATACCTGCGGTGTCAAAACGCGCACGCTTACAATTTAAATGTTAGATGATGACAATGAGGAAAAAGTACAGGTTATTTGTCGTGGCGGCACTATTGTCCATTCCTATGGTGGTTATCCCAGCAAAGATTATTGGCGGCACAATGTGGGGTTTTTTCGGATTTGTATTTTGTATTATTGGATTGGTAACTATTCAACCAATAATTTTTAAATGCCCAAGCTGCAATCAAATGATTTTTAAATTAAAAAGCGGATACTACATAACTTGGTACAATGGTGAGTGCAGGTATTGCGGTTATAAATTTAATGACTAATACATCTAACAATGGGGTCATGTCGCTCACTTCGTTCGCTGGGACGCTTCGCCTTCGGCTCCGCGCCCCATACCCTGTCCGTTAGAGCGCCAAGCGAAGCTTGGTGCGTCTTGCGAGGTGAAAGTCCTTGCCCGGCAAAGCCTAACCAGCAGCCGGTATCGAGTGTTGCGCCGGAGGCGGAGCGGGGGGATCGTGAACTCTTTCCTATCGCCCATAGATGGTCGATGACCCTGCGAACAAATCAGGTGAAGCGTACACAGAGAACTGTATAGGCCATAGGGAATGACCGCATTTCTGAAGCGCTGGAATCGCCCCGAAAATAAATTCCCGATTGGCGAGATGTGTAACATTATCGAAGCCAGTATGAAGACTTCGCCAAGGTGAGAAGTCGGAGAGTCGGCGGGGTTATCAAGCCATGGCATGTACAGAGAGATGCATCAGGAACTTGGGAGGCCCAGACAGGCCCCTGAAGGAGCAGGTAGGGATGTCTAGTCGAAAGACGAAACGAACGAAGACCGTCTGGGAGTCGGATCAGCCCATAGTAGTCGATCATGACGAAGGAGCTGACAGTTATATCGGCCGGCAGCAGAGACATGCCCCGAACAACGTAGGGTCGGATAAGGCATGACAACCGAACTGTTGGCCATCGCAAGTAAAGCAAGAAGCCACCCCCAACACCGCTTTCAGAATCTGTACAGGCTATTGGATAAAGGCCTGCTGGCTGACAGCTGGGGGAAACTAAACAAAGCGTCAGCGCCGGGTATCGACGGGCTCACCGCCGATACTTACGCGTTACAGCTCACTGACCATCTGAACATCCTGCATCAACGCCTGATAGATAAATCATATCGGGCGGCAGCGGTTAAACGCGTACTTATACCCAAAGGGAATGGTAAGACACGTCCTCTGGGGTTGCCGGTGCTGGAAGATAAACTCGTCCAGCAATCAGTGTTACAGATATTACAAAGTATCTGGGAAGCTGATTTTCTGCCATGCAGTTACGGTTATCGGCCCAATAAAAGTGCCCATCAGGCGCTTGAAGGCATTCGTAGCGGACTACAACGAGGTAACTATGGCTATGTGGCCGAGGCCGATATAAAGGGCTTCTTCAACAGCATGGATCATGGATGGCTGGAGCAACGTGTAGACGATAAAGCACTGATCACCCTGATCAAACAATGGTTAAAGGCCCAGGTGGTAGAGCCGGATGGAAGTCGGCACAAATCGGACAAAGGTTCGCCGCAAGGAGGGATAATCTCTCCGGTACTGGCGAACATCTATCTCCACTATGTGCTGGATTTATGGTTTGAGAAGGTGATACGCAAGAAACTGAGCGGCAATGCGATGCTGGTTCGGTACGCAGATGACTTTATCGTCGCCTTTCAGTACAAAGACGATGCACGTCAGTTTTATCATCGCCTGCCAGAGAGGCTGAAGAAATTTGGTCTGGCACTGGCGAGCGATAAAACAGGGTTACTCCGTTTCAGTCGTTTTGAACCGGGGCGACAACGGAGCATCGTGTTTCTGGGCTTTGAGGTTTATTGGGATATAAGCTATCGGGGAAAGGTGGCAGTGCATCGGAAAACAGCACGAGAGAAGCAAAGAGCAAGCATCAAGGAAATGGTACGGTGGATTAAGTACAATCGATCGAGACCAATCCAGGAATTGCTATCGGTGGTGAAACGTAAGCTGAAAGGCTTTGAGAACTACTTTGGGACACCGGGAAACAGTAAAAGCCTATCCCGTCTGTATTATCAAACGGTCAGGGCACTGTATAAATGGTTAAACCGACGTAGTCAGCGCCGAAGCTATAACTGGAGTGAGTTCGCACAGCTGTTAAGATGGTTTAATGTACGCGCACTAACCGTGAGGAAGGCGGAGTACAGTTAGGGCTCGGATTTACGCGGGCGAATATATAACTGAAGAGCCGGATGCGGTAGTTCCGCACGTCCGGATCTGTGTGGGGGCGGTACAGGTAACTGGCCGTCCTACCATGACTGCATAAGAGCAGCATTTCCAAAATTAGAGTAGATATCAATGAGTAAAAAAGACTTTGAAGATTTGCTAAAAAAGCATGAGAGCAAATCTGAAGAAAAAGAAATTGATTGGCAATCTCAAAAAGATGAGTGGCTCGCATTCATAGATCAATTCTACAACACTTTAGAGCAATGGCTATCTCCTTATAAAGAACAAGGTGCTGTTTCTTACTCCTATAAAGATCTCCAATTAACAGAAGAATACATTGGGACTTACACTGTAAAGGTAATGACTGTTGATTTTGCCGGTCAAAGATTAACCTTTGAGCCCATAGGAACTTTGCTTATCGGAACCAAAGGTCGAATAGATATGGAAGGCGTTAAGGGGCGAGTTCAATTCATTCTAGCTGATAAAGACAGTAAAGGAATGAAAGTTAGTGTATCTATCTCAATTGATGGTGAAAAACAAAAAGAGAAAAAAAACCAAAAAACTCCGGACTGGACTTGGAAAATAGTTTTGAGAGAGTCTCGTAAGGTTTCATTTGTAGAATTCAATGAAGAAAATTTCTTTGATGCACTAATGGAAATTGTAAATGGCTAGACGAAAGAAAACCTCATTTACAAATTCACACTCGACTATCGAAGATATTGAGAATTATTATGTAGATAGTGAGGATTCCTTGACGTCATACTATGACGTTGATTTCGAATCAGGTGAAATATCTGCGAAGTTCATTGGTTATTCCAAAGACGAGATTTTCGGCGAACTTAAAGAAAGAAAAGAAACATTAGACCGAATGTGCTCTCTAGAATTGCTTGCCGCAATTGAAGCTAGGGTGAAGATTGATTACATTATTCGAGGTCAGGATAAGCTAAAAGATGATTTTTCAAAGAAGCTAAGACTTGTCTACGACAGTAAAGAAAATAGAGCCTCATTAAAAGATGACATTATTTCTGTATGGCGCACAGAGAAACCGGAGCACAAAACAAGGCTAGATAATTTTGGTTTGGCGCTGGACTATAGAAATTGGCTGGCACATGGCAGATATTGGCAGCCCAAAAGAGCTCCCCATATTCATAGGTATGATTACCTTTCAATATATTATTTGGCACAAGATGTATTGGACAATATGGACCTGCTGGAAAGTGCATAACACATATGAGCCGCCTCGGAGTCAATAGAATATAACGCTCTTATCTGGCCGCGAAGCGGTCAGTTTTTTAATGAATCAGTCAGCCAGTTTTCTTCGTCTGTCATTGTCGTTGCCAAAACGAGTTTGCAACAAACACATATTGAGATTCTCTTACCCCGTGCTCAACGGGTGCCTACCAATACGTTATCTCTGATGTGAGTGGGGGGACTAATTAAAGGGGTCAAAGCCCTTTATAGCTAAGTTTTTCGGTTTTTATTGAATAGTGCTAAAATATTTTTCCCAATGCAGGCGATTTCAAGGAAGAGACGATGCCAAGGAAACCGAGGTTTTATCTACCTGAAGTACCAGTCCATATAGTACAGCGTGGTCACTCACGTGATCCGGTGTTCTTTGAAAATCAGGATTATGCTACATACGCCTATTGGCATAAGGAAAGCAGCAAGAAATATTTTGTTTCTATCCACGCTTTTGTCATGATGACAAATCATATTCACTTATTGGTAACCCCCAGTGAAGCTGAGAGTATTAGTCTGTTTATGCAATTTATAGGGAGACGCTTTGTGCCATACATTAATCATAAATATGGCAGAAGCGGTTCAATCTGGGAGGGACGATACAAAGCCTGTTTAGTTCAGGATGATGCCTATCTTCTTACAGTAATGAGATACATTGAGCTAAACTCGGTTCGGGCAGGTATGGTTGAGTTGCCAGGTCATTATCGTTGGTCGAGCTTTAGTCACAATAGTGGTATAAAAAATATTGAGTTTCTCAGACCACATCCGTCATACGTTGCGCTTGGTAAAAATCAGCAAGAAAGACATCAGATGTATCAGGAGCTGTTTAAAGGGTATATTGATGAAGGTGCTATGAAACGAATTCGAGAAGCTTGGCAGACTGGTACCCCACTGGGTAACGATATGTTTCGGGATAAGGTCGAGCGTCAACTTCAATGTAAAGTAGGACAGGCAAGACGGGGACGCCCAAAGATTACTATTGATCAAAAAGGGCTTTGACCCCTTTAACTTCATCAAAAAGGGCTTTGACCCCTTTAACTTCTGACCCCTTTAACTTCTGTTTGAACTGGAGGAATAATCATTATTACTTCCAGGCAAAACGTTAAAACGAACAGGTGAAGGCTGCGGTAGATGGATATTATTATGTCAAAATGTCTAATCCGACAGTCTCGTTAGCAGTCACTAGAGAATTATGAGTGTAATTGAAGTTTTGAAAGAAAAATTACTTGGGAATTTCTACTCTATATTCAGAGTAGGAGATGCCTTTGATTTGTATTTCGATGGTTTTTGGATCATAGCTCACAATGTGGTCTCACCAGATGAAGATGAAATAAATAAACATTTACCGACTTTGTATCAGCCATCATCTGAGGCCGTAGATAAAGAGGATGTAGCTAAGAGCATAGTGCTTTCATCCACGCTCCGTAAGTGTATAACTGGTGTGGCTCTACTGCCTGATTCAAGTTTGGAGCTTACTTTCGAAAACGGGGTTAAGTTACTATTCCCAACCAACACCGAGGTAGTTGATTGGCAGTGGGCTCTTAATGAAAATGCCAATGATCCTTATCTTGGTTGTATTGTGGGTGTTTTTGAATCGGGTGAGGCTCAGCTTGGCAGCTGCTAACAAGGCGCTGTTGTCGGACTGGTTTTCCGCTGCGCTCCAAACCAGCCGCAAAGCGCGGCGTTAGTGCGACAAGCGAAGCTTGTCACAACTTGCAGGGTGAAAGTCCCTGTCGGGTAAGAGTTAGCCACTCACCCGTATCGAGTCTTGCGCGGTGCGCGGAGTCTGAGATTAGTGAGTCACT
>NZ_JAFFZO010000139.1 GCF_016924145.1 Amphritea pacifica
GTCAGTATGATTCAGGAGCCAACACCGTCAGAGATTAAACAACGCATGAAACACAATAAGGGCGAAACCCACTGGGATGAAAACCAGTGTGCTATAGGTTCGCTTAATCGCTGGGGATTAATCTACTTTTACATCACTATGTTTGCTAAAGGAGGGATTGTAATTATCGGCCCGATGTTCATTTTAACGATTATAGCCTTTGTCATTCTAGATGATTGGAACTTTGTCGATGTAAGTGAAGTTATATATAATTTTACACTATCTATCTTCCTACCTTCAGGCCTGATCTGGGGCTACGCTGAAGCGTCTGAGCATGGCTACCTCCCCATGCCCTGGTTTATGAAAGCGGTCAAACATTTTTCGTTCAGCCGCAGCACCGGCATGGTCACCCGCTA
>NZ_JAFFZO010000140.1 GCF_016924145.1 Amphritea pacifica
AATAATCTGTTTGATTTTATCGGGGCTGACAACCTCAGACTGAATCTCCAGCGCTTCACTCTGCGAGCAGGCCGCTGTTAGCAATAGTGTGGTCGCCATTGAGGCAAAAAAGAGGGATTTAACAAGCCGGTTATTCATCCATGAATCTCTTAAATAGATAACTAATATGATCTTTTCATACTATCTGATTTTACTTGGTTTTATAACCTCAAAAAGGGGATTGCATAAACAGAAATTACAGATTTAAACCAATCAGTTTATGGCGACGAGTTATTGTCAAATCTGGTGTATGGGATCAGGCGGCATTCCTATCTGATTGATCCCTTACCTGTTCTCCATCCTTGAACTCAACATTATTGACTACCAGGGTCAGTAAGTTGAAACCTTTGATC
>NZ_JAFFZO010000141.1 GCF_016924145.1 Amphritea pacifica
CTGAAGAAGAAAACACGATCATGCATGTTGACGCTACAAAGAAGACCCGCGCGGGTTAAAAGTTACTTCAAATCACAGCATATAAAATACGCGGCTTAGACGATGTATTTATCCGCCGGGTTAATATAGGTCATCAGGCCAGTGTCGAATGGCGCTGGCCTTTTTCTTTGTGTGCCGTTCGGCCAGCAGGCCGTGCAGTTGGCTTCAGCCCGAGTGATCAGTTCCTGCCAGCCGGGCGCGCAGATGGGGGCAGTGCACGCAGCCAAACAGGTAACAGATTCTTCCTCTGCTCTATCTCTTCCTCGGTGCTCTCTGTGTCCTCTGTGGTAGAACCACTTTTCACGCATCCGTGTTCCCCAACGAGATTACAAAAACAGGGACAGGTATCTTT
>NZ_JAFFZO010000142.1 GCF_016924145.1 Amphritea pacifica
CTGGTTGAAGCGCTGGATACTTACATTCCAGAGCCAGAGCGTGCTATCGATCAGCCATTCCTGATGCCTATCGAGGACGTATTCTCAATCTCTGGTCGTGGTACTGTTGTAACCGGTCGTGTAGAGCGTGGTATCGTTAAGACTGGTGAAGAGATCCAGATCGTAGGTATCCGTGATACTCAGACTACTACCTGTACGGGTGTAGAGATGTTCCGTAAGCTGCTTGATGAAGGTCGTGCAGGTGAGAACATCGGTGCGCTGCTGCGTGGTACTAAGCGTGACGACGTTGAGCGTGGTCAGGTACTGGCTAAGCCAGGTACTATTACTCCTCACACTCGTTTCGAAGGTGAAGTATACGTACTGTCTAAAGATGAAGGTGGTCGTCACAC
>NZ_JAFFZO010000143.1 GCF_016924145.1 Amphritea pacifica
GTTTGGCAGTCCGGCGGTAACGGATGCTTCTTCCCGGCACCATGCAACAAACTGCCCGGGTGATGGCAGAAATGGTCGATTCTGCCGACGGGCTACGCGCATTCCTGCGTTAACCTGTTCCATCGTGGTGATCCCGTTTTCCCGAAAAGCCAGAACCCACTGGCGACGGATTTCGTTCACTTCGTTCTGGTCACGGTTAGCCAGGCTCGCCGGGAAAGTTGCCAGTAACTGGCTGAACACACCGTTGATGATCTGCGCTACCTGCTGTACCTGCGGCTTTTCGTCGTACTGTTCCGGCATGTTGTTGGCGATCCGACGCATCTGCTCACGGTCAAAGTTAACCATCTGTGCGGCGATGTTTTTCATAGATCCACCCCGTAAATCCAG
>NZ_JAFFZO010000144.1 GCF_016924145.1 Amphritea pacifica
TGTTGAAGATACGCAGGCCATTGCCCGTTACGGTCGTAATGTTACGAAGATGGATGCCTTTGGCTGTACCAGCCGGGGGCAGGCACACCGCGCCGGGCTGTGGCTGATTAAAACAGAACTGCTGGAAACGCAGACCGTGGATTTCAGCGTCGGCGCAGAAGGGCTTCGCCATGTACCGGGCGATGTTATTGAAATCTGCGATGATGACTATGCCGGTATCAGCACCGGTGGTCGTGTGCTGGCGGTGAACAGCCAGACCCGGACGCTGACGCTCGACCGTGAAATCACGCTGCCATCCTCCGGTACCGCGCTGATAAGCCTGGTTGACGGAAGTGGCAATCCGGTCAGCGTGGAGGTTCAGTCCGTCACCGACGGCGTGAAGGTA
>NZ_JAFFZO010000145.1 GCF_016924145.1 Amphritea pacifica
TCTGTGCCACCACGGACGCGTTACGCGCCACCTCTTCCACCATCAGTTCAAGACGACGCAGCACCTCCGGCCGGGCATCATCCTCCGTCATGGCACAGAGAAAATCATTCAGCGTCCCCGGTTGTGAATCTTCATACACGGTGATGGTCCCGGCGTGCGATGGTGGAAAACCGTCAACCTGCAGGATGACACTGTACTGACCGTACTCCACATCCATGCTGTAACGCCCGGCTTCATCCGGATTCTCTGAGCCCACCGTGTTCACCACCACCGTGGTGCTGTTACGTCTGGCTTTCAGCTGAATGGTGCAGTTCTGTACCGGTTTTCCTGTGCCGTCTTTCAGGACTCCTGAAATCTTTACTGCCATATTCACCCCACAAAAAAG
>NZ_JAFFZO010000146.1 GCF_016924145.1 Amphritea pacifica
CTGACGGGATGCAGAACCATGATATTGCCGCGCAGCTAGGCGTCACGCGGGCTCTGGTTGGACGTTGGCGCAGCCGTTATGCCGAATCGCGACTGGCAGGAATTGAGCGCGACCTGCCGCGTGGAGCTCCACCGGTCAAGGTAGACGTGGCTCAACTCGTAGAGTTAACCACGCAAAGCCAGCCTAAAGCAGCGACCCACTGGAGTACGCGCAAAATGGCCGCTGAACTGGGTATCAGCGCCGCCAGTGTTTCCCGGCACTGGCGTGCCAATGGCCTGAAGCCTCATCTCGAGCGCAGCTTCAAAGTCTCGCGAGACCCGAAATTTATCGAGAAGCTGGAAGACATTGTCGGGCTGTATTTGTCCCCGCCAGAGCATGCGC
>NZ_JAFFZO010000147.1 GCF_016924145.1 Amphritea pacifica
TGGAGAAGCATGACACCGGGGCGACGTTTTTTGATGGTCGCCCCGCTGTTTTTGATGAGGCGGATTTTCCGGCAGTTGCCGTTTATCTCACCGGCGCTGAATACACGGGCGAAGAGCTGGACAGCGATACCTGGCAGGCGGAGCTGCATATCGAAGTTTTCCTGCCTGCTCAGGTGCCGGATTCAGAGCTGGATGCGTGGATGGAGTCCCGGATTTATCCGGTGATGAGCGATATCCCGGCACTGTCAGATTTGATCACCAGTATGGTGGCCAGCGGCTATGACTACCGGCGCGACGATGATGCGGGCTTGTGGAGTTCAGCCGATCTGACTTATGTCATTACCTATGAAATGTGAGGACGCTATGCCTGTACCAAATCC
>NZ_JAFFZO010000148.1 GCF_016924145.1 Amphritea pacifica
GCTGCGAATAGCGCGACATGCTGAAACAGAACACCCAGAACAACAGGGCAATAAACAAATAACTCTCGGTGGAATAACCGATCCAGTCGGGGTCCTGGTTGGCTGCCTGACCGATCGCCAGGACATCGAACAGACCGATAATCAGCACCAGACTGGTATCTTTAAACAGCGCGATAAAGGTGTTTACAATCCCCGGAATCATCAGCTTCAGCGCCTGTGGCATGATGATCAGAATCATCTTCTGCCAGTAGCCCAGCCCCAGGGCATCCGCCGCTTCATACTGTCCTTTCGGGATCGCCTGCAGACCACCCCGGATCACCTCCGCCATATAGGCAGACTGGAACAGGGTGATACCGATCAGTGCCCGCAGCAGCTTGT
>NZ_JAFFZO010000015.1 GCF_016924145.1 Amphritea pacifica
ATCGAGATACTTGCTACAAAGGGAGCCTGAAAGGCTCTAAGCCGAGTCAAAGCGTCCCATAAATCTTTTACCTCGTTTTTGCTAACGTCGCTGGAATAGCCTTAGAAAAACAAAACCCCAGCAAAAATACTGGGGTTTATCAGTAACCTGAAGCCTCGCAAATGCGAGGCTTTTTTATAGTTGTTCCGGTCGCTCAGCTTATTTTGCGGCCTGTAGCGCCTGCTCCAGATCGGCCAGCAAGTCATCGATATGCTCAATGCCGACTGACAGACGCACCATATCGTCGGTCACACCCGCAGACTTCAGCTCTTCATCATTCAACTGACGGTGAGTGGTTTCTGCAGGAATCGATGCCAGAGACTTACAGTCGCCGATATTTACTAAACGGGTAAAGATGTTCAGCGCATCATAGAATTTACGGGTGCCTTCGCGTCCACCTTTGATGCCGAAGCTGAGGATGCCGGAAGCCTGACCTTTCATATACTTCTGTGCCAGAGGGTAATCTTTGTGGCTTTCCAGGCCTGCATAGTTAACCCAGCTAACCTGATCGTGTGCGGCAAGATATTCCGCTACTTTCTGAGTATTTTCGCACACCCGCTCCATACGCAGAGACAAGGTTTCGATCCCCTGCAGCAGCAGGAAAGCGTTCATCGGTGACAGAGCAGCACCGGTATTTCTCAGCGGCACGACCCGACAGCGGCCGATAAACGCCGCCGGACCAAAGGCGTCCGTGTAAACCACGCCGTGGTATGAAACGTCCGGGGTGTTCAGCAGCGGGAAGCGGTCAGCGTGATCTGCCCAGGGGAACTTACCGGAATCGATGATCACACCGCCGATAGAGTTACCGTGACCGCCTATATACTTGGTGGCCGCCTGAACAACGATATCGGCGCCATGCTCAATCGGGCGCCACAGAGCCGGGCTGGCAACGGTGCTGTCAACGATCAGTGGCAGACCGTGTTTATGGGCCAGCTCAGCCATGGTTTCAATGTCGGCAATGCCACCGGAAGGGTTGCCAATCGATTCACAATAGATCGCCCGGGTGCGGTCATCGATCTGTGCTTCCATCGCGGCAAAGTCATCTTTATTGGCAAAACGTACCTCAATGCCCTGACGTGGAAAGGTGTGGGCAAACAGATTGTAGGTGCCGCCATACAGTTCGCTGGTAGCGATGATGTTGTCGCCAGCTTCGGCGATGGTCTGAATGGCGTAAGTGATCGCCGCCATACCGGAAGCTACCGCCAGCGCTGCTACACCGCCCTCCATTGCCGCGACGCGCTGTTCCAGTACATCGGTGGTTGGGTTCATGATACGGGTGTAGATATTGCCTGGGACTTTCAGATCAAACAGATCAGCGCCATGCTGCGCGTTATCAAACGCGTAGGAGGAGGTTTGATAAATGGGTACAGCGACCGCTTTGGTCGTCTCTTCCGGGCTGTAACCACCGTGTATGGCAATTGTTTCCAGTTTCATCTGAAGCTCCTCATAAGCAATGTGATACGTCTGTGTTGGTTTTTTTTTTCGTTACGTAGCGCATGATTGTAGTCCTTCAGCTGAATAAATAAAGGCCTCTTTGGTTCAAGGTGACAGAGGGTTCCGCTAGAATGCTCAGATCTATTCGCAGGAGAGATTGATGGCCAAGGCAAAGAGTGCGTACGTCTGTAATGACTGCGGTGCAGATTACAGCAAATGGCAGGGGCAGTGCGGCGCTTGTCATGCCTGGAATACCCTCACCGAAGTGCGGCTCAGCAGCGCTAAACAAAGCAGTCAGCGTGGAGCCCGGTTTGAAGGTTATGCCGGTGCAGGCAGTATGGCGAGAGTGCAGGATCTGTCGGAGGTGAATCTGGCGGATATGCCGCGCTTTGCCTCAGGTTCCGGCGAGCTGGACCGGGTGCTGGGGGGCGGGCTGGTGCCCGGGTCGGCGATTCTGATTGGCGGGCATCCGGGGGCCGGCAAAAGTACGCTGCTACTGCAGACTATGTGCCATCTGGCGCAGCAGATGCCGGCACTGTACGTCACCGGTGAGGAGTCACTGCAGCAGGTTGCCTTGCGGGCTCAGCGGCTCGGGTTGATCACCACCAATCTGAAGATGTTGTCGGAAACCAGCGTTGAGCAGATCGGCACCATCGCTGAGCAACTGAAGCCTAAAGTGCTGGTGGTGGACTCGATTCAGGTGATGCATGTGGATGATGTTCAGTCAGCGCCCGGCAGCGTCTCCCAGGTGAGGGAAGCTGCAGCGTATCTGACCCGCTTTGCTAAACAGACGGGCACTGTGCTGTTTCTGGTAGGCCATGTGACTAAAGATGGCTCGCTGGCCGGCCCCAAAGTGCTGGAGCATATGATTGACTGTTCGCTGCAGCTGGAGGGGGACAGTGATGGCCGTTTTCGCACTTTGCGCAGTCATAAAAACCGTTTCGGTGCGGTGAATGAACTGGGGGTGTTTGCCATGCTGGAACAGGGCCTGAAAGAGGTTAAGAACCCCAGTTCGATATTTCTAAATCGAGGAGAAAAGCCCAGTCCCGGCAGTCTGGTTATGGTGGTCTGGGAGGGCACCCGGCCGCTGCTGGTGGAGATTCAGGCGCTGGTGGACCAGAGCCATATGAACAATCCACGCCGGGTCGCGGTGGGGCTGGATCATAACCGCCTGGCAATGTTGCTGGCCGTGCTGCACCGTCATGGTGGACTACAGACCGGTGATCAGGATGTGTTTGTGAACGTGGTGGGTGGGGTGAAAGTGCTGGAAACCAGTGCTGATCTGGCGCTGTTGCTCTCGGTGGTGTCCAGTTTCCGGGACCGGGCGCTGCCGCAGGATCTGATTGTGTTTGGTGAGGTGGGGCTGTCGGGAGAGATTCGTCCGGTACCGAACGGCCAGGAGCGGATTAAGGAAGCGGCTAAGCATGGCTTTCGCCGGGCAATTGTGCCGAGGGCCAATGCCCCAAAGCAGGCCCCGCAGGGGATGACTGTGGTCGGCGTCAGTCAGTTATCCGAAGCACTGGACGCGTTGTAATCATCGTTCCGCTGGATCAGGTATTGGTCAGGTGTTTCAGCTCCCTTTCGAGCAGCGCTTCATCGCCCAGGTTGAGTTCGACCAGCCGGCGCAGATGGGAGATACTGTCAATATCCATGTTCTGCGCTTCAAAGCCCAGATACTCCCCCAACTGATGCCGCAGGATTACCGGCATGCGGATAGTGATGTCATTGGAGAGACGGATAATCAGTTCGGCTGTATCACCGATATTCAACAAGGGTGTCAGAATGACTGAGGTCAGCGCACCCTGGAAAGAGATATCGATCAGCTCCACCGGCCAGCTGCATTCCTCGGTGTGGACCTCACAATCAGCATCAAAGGTGATTCGCTGGAAACGGCGCCGCTCTTCTGTCATTCGATTCTCCGGTTCTGTCTGTCAGACTAATGTTTATTCTAGTGTAATTTTCCCCAAGAGTATCTTTTGCCGCTGCTCAGACTGAGGAATATAAAAAACCGGCGCGAAGCCGGTTTTTTGGAGTGATGGGCAGGATATAGCGTTACTTAGCCATTCGCTTGTATTTGATTCGTTCTGGCTGGTGATCCTTGCCGTAGCGCCGCTTATAGTCTTCAGCGTATTCGGTGTAGTTACCTTCAAAGAACTCCACCTTTGAATCGCCCTCATAGGCCAGCATATGGGTACATACTCGGTCCAGGAACCAGCGGTCGTGGGAGATTACCACCGCGCAGCCTGGGAAGGCCAGCAGCGCTTCCTCCAGTGCCCGCAGGGTTTCCACGTCAAGATCGTTGGTCGGCTCATCGAGTAACAGTACATTGCCACCCTCTTTCAGCAGCTTGGCCATATGCAGACGGTTACGTTCCCCGCCGGACAGGTCTTTAACAAACTTCTGCTGATCAGCTCCCTTGAAGTTGAAGCGTCCACAGTATGCCCGTGAAGAGGTGGTGTAGTTACCGACCACGATGTTGTCCTGACCGTCAGAGATCTCTTCCCAGACAGTTTTTTCCCCCGCCAGATCGCGGCTCTGGTCGACGTACGCCAGTTTCACCGTTTCGCCGATCTCAATCGTACCGGAATCAGGCTGTTCTGTTCCGGTGATCATTTTGAACAGGGTTGATTTACCAGCACCGTTACCACCGATAATGCCGACAATGGCACCCTGAGGAATGCTCAGTGACAGATCTTCAAACAGTACTTTGTCGCCGAAGGACTTGGTAACGTTATTCAGTACGATCACCTTTTCACCGAGGCGGGGGCCCGGTGGAATATAGATCTCTGAAGTTTCATTGCGGGTCTGGAACTCCCGGGAGTTCATCTCTTCAAACTGGCGCAGACGGGCTTTGGATTTCGCCTGACGGCCTTTCTGACCCTGACGTACCCACTCCAGCTCGGCATTTACCGCTTTATGGTGAGCCGCTTCCTGCTTGGACTCCATCTCCAGGCGCTTCTCTTTCTGCTCCAGCCAGCTGGAGTAGTTACCTTCGTAGGGGATACCGCGGCCCCGGTCGAGCTCGAGAATCCAGCCAGCGGCATTATCGAGGAAATAGCGGTCGTGGGTGATCGCCACAACGGTGCCAGGATATTCCTGCAGGAAACGCTCGATCCAGGCGATCGATTCAGCGTCCAGGTGGTTGGTTGGCTCGTCCAGCAGCAACATGTCCGGCTTATCAAGCAACAGGCGGCAGAGGGCAACCCGGCGACGTTCACCACCGGACAGGTTCTTAACCTCTGCGTCCCAGGGCGGCAGGCGCATCGCATCGGCGGCACGTTCCAGCATGATATCCAGGTTATGGCCATCTTTGGCGGCGATCAGGTCTTCATAGCGGGCCTGCTGTTTGGCCAGTTCATCAAAATCAGCATCCGGTTCGGCGTAGGCTGCATAGACAGCTTCCAGACCGTTCAGCGCCTCTTTGACATCCGCCACCGCTTCTTCAACCACTTCGCGGACTGTTTTGCTGTCATCCAGCTGTGGTTCCTGCGGCAGATAGCCCACATTAATACCAGGCATCGGACGAGCCTCGCCAATATACTCCTGGTCCACGCCTGCCATGATTCTCAGCAGGGATGATTTACCTGAACCGTTCAGGCCCAGAACACCAATCTTGGCACCGGGGAAAAATGACAAGGATATATCTTTTAATATTTCACGTTTGGGTGGCACAACTTTACCGACCCGATTCATGCTGTAAACGTACTGAGCCATTACACAACCTGTTAACTGTTATCTCTGAACTGCGCATATCTTAGCGGTACAGAGAGTTTATTGCTATTTGATATGCGTCAAAAAAAGCACTGGAGAACGCTCAGTCTCATTTCTAAACTTAGAGTGCCGTTAGTAGCTGCGTGTTTATCGGCGACATTTATGGGGCTGATGCCGGGGGTGCTAACCGCAACATTAAGGCGTGCGACCACGAACTGCAACTTCTCGGGAGGTGAGCAAAATGAGTAATCTGACACGTTTTAATAGCCTGTTTGACGATACATTCTTCAATGATTTCTTCCGTCCGGTTCGCCGTGAGGATGGTGGTGATAAAGTGCCGGCAATAGATGTCCATGATGGCGAAGGGCAGTATCTGGTCAGAGTTGATCTGCCGGGCATCAAAAAAGAGGATATCAGCGTCAGCCTGGAGAACGGTGTGCTCTCCGTCAGTGCTGAAAGCACCCGTGAGAACACAGAGGAAAAAGATGGCAAACTGATTCGTCAGGAGCGTCGCTATGGCAGGTTTGTCCGTTCCCTCAGCGTCGGTGCAGATGTCGACCCGGCGGGGATTAAAGCCAGTTTCGAGAATGGAGTGTTGAGTCTGACGCTGCCTAAGGTTCAGGAACAACAACCCGCCTCTGTTTCGATCGCTATTGAGTAACCGTTATTCGGTATATCTCAGTACCCGGCGGCGAAAAGCTGCCGGGTTTATTCTCTTTATGAGCGAAATTCTCTGTGAACTGACTTACTTTCAAGTGCGTTTTGTATATAAATTCGACTATAATACGCGGCTTTTCCAAGGCCCGGAATATCGTTGCTGTTTCAAGCGCGATGGCGGGGCCTGTGTAAATCTCAACCTTGGGGACCGCTAATGTTTAGCAAAGAGATGACTATCGCTGGTTTTGATCCGGATCTGTATGCTGCGATGCAGGCTGAGGCCAGGCGTCAGGAAGAGCATATCGAGCTGATCGCTTCTGAAAACTATACCAGCCCACGGGTGATGGAAGCTCAGGGCTCTGAGCTGACCAATAAATACGCGGAAGGTTACCCGGGTAAGCGCTACTACGGTGGTTGCGAGCACGTTGATGTGGTTGAGCAACTGGCGATTGATCGTGCCAAAGAGTTGTTTGATGCGACCTACGCAAACGTTCAGCCGCATTCCGGTTCTCAGGCAAACGCAGCGGTTTATATGGCGCTGTGTCAGCCGGGTGATACGGTTCTGGGGATGAGTCTGGCTCACGGTGGTCACCTGACTCACGGTGCTGCTGTCAGCTTCTCCGGTCGCATCTACAATGCGGTTCAGTACGGTTTGAATGCCGAGACTGGCGAAATCGATTATGACGAAGTTGAGCGTCTGGCGCTGGAACATAAGCCAAAAATGATCGTAGCAGGCTTTTCTGCATACTCTCGCGTGGTTGACTGGCAGCGTTTCCGTGATATTGCGGATAAAGTGGGTGCATACCTGTTTGTTGATATGGCACATGTTGCCGGCCTGGTTGCTGCCGGTGTTTACCCGACGCCACTGCCTTTTGCTGATGTTGTGACCACCACCACTCATAAAACGCTGGGTGGTCCACGTGGTGGTCTGATCCTGTCGGCAAATGCCGATGAGGAACTGCAGAAGAAACTGAATTTTGCCGTATTCCCAGAGTCTCAGGGCGGCCCGCTGATGCATATTATTGCTGCTAAAGCCGTTTGCTTTAAAGAAGCGATGCAGGATGACTGGAAAGCCTATCAGGCTCAGGTTGTTAAAAATGCTCAGGCGATGGCCAGTGTATTCAAATCACGTGGTATCAAGATCGTTTCTGATGGTACCGATGATCATCTGTTCCTGGTTGACCTGATCGGTAAAGAGTATACCGGTAAAGATGCCGATGCCGCTCTGGGGCGCGCCAACATCACCGTCAACAAAAACTCTGTACCGAATGATCCCCGTTCACCCTTCGTGACCTCTGGACTGCGTATCGGTACGCCGGCCATTACCCGTCGTGGTTTTGGTGAAGCCGAAGCGGAACAACTGACCAACTGGATCTGTGACGTACTGGATAACATCGATAATGAAGATGTGATCAACACAGTGAAACAGAAGGTTCTGGATATCTGCGCACGCTTCCCGGTTTATAAGTAAACCGTTACAATAGAAACGGTTTTAAACCTGTTTCTCTATCGGGGCGCCTTGGGCGCCCCGGTTGTTTATATAAGCGCTTTGAAATCTGTGATGAATGCGTGCTTATATAAGCGATTAAACGCTCTTTGAGGATGATATATGTACTGTCCGTTCTGTAATGCCCATGAAACCAAGGTGGTTGATTCACGCCTGGTGGCAGAGGGACAGCAGGTGCGTCGCCGGCGCGAATGTATCTCCTGTCATGAGCGGTTTACCACCTACGAAGCTGCTGAGCTTCTGATGCCCCGCCTGATTAAAGCGGATGGCACCCGTCAACCCTTCGATGAAGATAAACTCCGTGCCGGTATTCAGCGTGCTGTGGAAAAACGCCCGGTCAGCGTTGAAGATATCGAAGCCTGTATCAGCCGGATCAAACAACACCTGCGGGCCACGGGTGAGCGTGAGCTACCCTCCCGCAGTGTTGGCGAAGAGGTGATGAGTCAGCTGCGTAAGCTTGACCAGGTTGCCTATGTGCGGTTTGCTTCGGTGTATCGCAGCTTTCAGGATATCAACGAGTTTAAAGAGGAGATTGACCGGCTGTCCGAACAGAAAGAGGATGTGCTGAAGGCCGAGTAACCGCGATGACAGACTGGAGTATTGCAGATCACACCTTTATGTCCCGGGCGATACAGATCGCCTGGCAGGGGCTCTATACTACCGGGCCCAACCCGCGGGTAGGCTGTGTGCTGGTTAAGGATGGCCAACCGGTCGCTGAAGGCTATCATCGTAAAGCGGGCGAGGGACATGCAGAGGTTAACGCCCTGCGCAGTGCGGGTGAACAGGCGCAGGGGTGTACCGCCTATGTTACTCTGGAACCCTGCAGTCATTTTGGTAAAACCCCGCCCTGTGCCGATGCGCTGATCGCGGCAGGCGTGGCAGAAGTGGTTGTGGGTATGGTTGACCCTAACCCGCGGGTGTCGGGTAATGGCATCGCTAAACTGCAACAAGCTGGCATATCGGTTCGTGTGGGTCTGATGGAGAGCCAGTGTCGGGCACTGAATCCGGGGTTTATTCAACGGATGGCAACGAAAATGCCATTTGTCCGGCTTAAAATGGCTGCCAGTCTGGATGGTCGTACGGCGATGGCATCCGGCGAGAGTCAATGGATCACCGGCCCACTGGCCCGGCAGGATGTGCAACGCTTGCGGGCGCGCAGTTCAGCGGTGATCAGTGGTGTCAGTTCAGTGATCAGTGATGATGCGTCGCTCAATATTCGTGCCGCAGAGCTGGGGCTGGATAATGCGGCTGAAGTGGCGGAGCGTCAACCTTTACGGGTGGTGCTGGATAGTAACGGTCGGATGCCTGAACAGGCTAAGATGTTCGGTCTGCCGGGGCGCACCCTGATTGTCAGTTGTGTTGATGCCCCCGCTTTTATCGCCGATATCGACTCGGCCGAGTGGCTCATACTGCCGGGAGAGCAAGGCCGTATCGATCTGCATCAGTTACTGCAGGAGCTGGCGCGCAGAGAGTGCAACGAAGTACTGGTGGAAGCCGGTGCTACCCTTGCGGGGGCCTTTGTTGAGGCGGGGCTGATGGATGAGCTGGTACTCTATCAGGCGATGAAACTGCTGGGCAGCAGTGCCCTGCCAATGTTTCAGCTGCCGCTGGATAAAATGAGTCAGCAGAAAAAACTGACTCTTGTCGACAGCCGGATGCTTGGGAATGATCTGCGCCTGACGCTGGTCCCCGGGCTGGAGAGATAACGATGTTTACCGGAATAATTGAAGCAGTGGGTGTGATCGCCGCGGCCGAAGAGGTGCAGGGCGATCTGCGTTTGTATATCCGCACCGGTGATCTGGACCTGTCGGATGTGAAACTGGGGGACAGTATTGCCGTCAACGGGGTCTGCCTGACCGCCGTGGCGCTGCCGGGAGATGGCTTCTGGGCTGATGTTTCCAGAGAAACCCTGGTGCACACCCGGTTTCCTGATCTTTCTCCGGGTGAACGGGTGAATCTGGAAAAAGCGATGCAACCGACGACCCGGTTTGGTGGTCATATCGTCACCGGCCATGTGGACGGGCTGGGCGAAGTGGTATCGATTGAAGCCGATGCCCGCTCAATCCGCTATAAAATCAGCGCACCGAAAACGATTGCCCGCTATATAGCAGCCAAAGGCTCGATTACCGTAGATGGCGTCAGTCTTACGGCGAACGCGGTAGAGGGACATATTTTTGAGCTGAATATTGTGCCTCATACGGCGCAGGAAACTATAATAGCCAGCTATCAGTCTGGTCGGAAGGTGCATCTGGAAGTTGATATTATTGCCCGCTATATGGAGCGACTGATCAACTATACCGATGACAGCGATACTAATTTAACGGAAACCGCCGGTGGGGTGAGTATGGCTACCCTCGCTCAGGCGGGTTTCCTGAACCGCCGCTAGAGCGGCCACAGAGGCTTTAGGTTAATGGAACTGAATACCCCCCAGGAACTGATCGAAGATATCCGTCAGGGCAAAATGGTTATCCTGATGGATGACGAAGACCGGGAAAATGAAGGCGACCTGGTGATCGCAGCGGAGATGGTGCGTGCCGATGATATCAATTTTATGGCCACCCATGCCCGTGGACTGATCTGTCTGACGCTGACCCGTGACCGTTGCCAGCAGTTGAAGCTGCCGTTGATGGTGCAGAGTAACGGTGCACAGTTTTCTACTAACTTTACCCTGTCGATCGAAGCCGCTGAAGGTGTGACTACCGGTATCTCTGCTGCAGACCGTGCCCACACCGTTCGCACCGCGGTCCGTGCAGATGCCAAGCCAGAAGATATTGTTCAGCCGGGTCATATCTTCCCGTTGATGGCACAGCCCGGTGGTGTGCTGAGTCGTGCAGGTCATACGGAAGCGGGTTGTGATCTGGCCCGCCTGGCGGGGATGACGCCGGCAGCGGCGATTGTCGAAATAATGAATGAGGATGGCACTATGGCGCGCCGTCCTGATCTGGAAGAGTTTGCCCAGAAGCATAACCTCAAGATCGGTACCATTGCCGATCTGATCCATTACCGCACCACCAACGAACACACGGTGATGCGCGAAAGTGAAGGGGTGTTGCCAACCGAGTTTGGTGATTTCAACTTCGTCACCTATCTGGATGAGATTCAGGGGTGTACCCATATGGCGCTGACGCTGGGGGATATCACCCCTGAAGAGCCAACTCCGGTACGGGTACATCTGCGTACAGAGGTGCTGCGGGATGTTGTTGGTGCCGCACAGGGGGAAGAGCTGAAGTGGACCATGCGTCGGGCTTTGAGGAAAGTGTCTGATGAGGGTAAAGGCGTGGTGTTGCTGCTGGATACCGGTGTGCGTGTCGATCTGGGTGACGCCCTGAATCAGATGCTCAACACTGAGAAAAAGATCCGGCAGCACAATATCAGTGCTTCAGGTTCCTATCTGACGGTAGGCACCGGCTCTCAGATTCTGCGGGATCTGGGTGTAGGTAAGATGCGGGTGCTGAGTTCACCTATGAAATTTAATGCAATCTCCGGTTTTGATCTGGAGATTGTCGATTACATTGCATGCGAAGAGTAAAGAATATGTCAGTTCAGTATATTGAAGGTGATTTCCTCAGCGGAAATGGTCAGTACGCAATCGTTGTGGGGCGTTTTAACAGCTTTGTTGTGGAAAGCCTGCTGGAAGGTGCGATTGATACCCTGAAACGCCATGGTATCGCCGCAGAGAAGATCCGCGTGGTGCGGGTTCCCGGTGCGTTTGAAATCCCGCTAGCAGTGCAGAAGATCGCCGCACAGAAAAAAGATGATGCCATTATTGCGCTGGGCGCCGTTATTCGTGGCGGTACTCCGCACTTCGAATACGTCTCTGGTGAGAGCTCTAAAGGTGTGGCTCAGGTGTCTCTGGAGTACGGTATCCCGGTGGCTAACGGTATTCTGACAGTTAATTCTATTGAGCAGGCGATTGAGCGTTCCGGCACTAAAGCAGGTAATAAAGGTGCAGAAGCTGCACTGTCTGCGCTGGAAATGGTTAGTCTGCTGCGTCAGCTTGAGGTTTAAGATGAGCGACACTCCTGCACCTAAAAAGCAGAAAAAACCCTCTCTCACCGAGATGCGCCGGTCGGCCCGCAGTTTTGCCCTGCAGGCGCTCTATCAGTGGGAGATGTCCGGTAATGCGGTGGCTGATATTGAACTGCAGTTCCGTATGGATAACGATATGTCAGGTACCGATCTGAGTCTCTTCGATGAGCTGTTGCATGGCGTACCTGCCAATGTCGCGGAACTGGATCGTGCTTATGAGCCCTTCCTGGACCGGGCGCTGGATGATCTCGACCCGATCGAGCGGGCGGTGCTGCGCATCGGTAGTTTTGAACTGATCAATCGCATTGTCGTGCCCTATAAAGTGGTGATTAATGAAAGCGTTGATCTGGCAAAAATCTTCGGTGCGACCGAGAGTCATAAGTATGTGAATGGCATACTCGACAAACTGGCTGCCCGGGTACGTATGACCGAGATAAACGCTAATCGTGGTAAATAAGCCGCTGTGATGACCGGCGAATTTGAGCTGATCCGGGACTATTTCGCCGATATCGGTGGCGATCTTTCCGGGTCTGTGCAGCTCTCAGTGGGGGATGACTGTGCGGTAATCACGCCGCCCGCTCACCAGGATCTGGTGGTCTCTATCGACACCATGGTCGAGGGGGTTCACTTTCCGTCTGGCACTTCCGGAGACAGAGTGGCTTCACGGCTGCTGGGCGCTGCCCTAAGTGATCTGGCCGCGATGGCGGCCAGCCCGGCTTTTTTCACCCTGGCACTGACGTTGCCTGATACCGATCCGGTCTGGCTGAAGGCCTTCAGTACCCGTCTGGCCGAGCTGGCGCGTCAATATGGTGTGCAACTGGTAGGGGGAGATACCACCCGTGGACCCCTTACCCTGAGTGTACAGGTGCACGGATGGACGCCGGCAGGCAAAGCCTTGCTGCGCAGTGGTGCCAGTCCCGGCGACCGGATCTTTGTCACCGGTACGTTGGGAGACTCCCGTGGCGGGCTGGAGACCCTGCTTAACAATATCCATGGTGAACAGGTGCCCTACCTGCAGCACCGTTTTTTCTGTCCCGAGCCCCGGCTGGATACGGCGTTGCTGATTGCCCCCTTTGCCACGGCGGCGATCGATATTTCGGATGGTCTGCTGGCAGACCTGAATCATATTCTTGAAGCCAGCCAGGTGGGGGCAATGCTCAACCCGGGTGAACTGCCCATCTCTCATGAGCTGCGTCACTGGGTGGGGGAAGCACAGTCGCGGCAGTGGGCGCTGAGTGGTGGAGAGGATTTTGAACTCTGCTTTACTGCGCCGGCACTGGTTGAGCCAAAACTGGCCTGGGCGCTGCGTGATCACAACGTTGCTGTAACCTGTATTGGACAGATCTCCGAGACGCGTGGAATCGTTCTGGCGGAGGATGGTCAGATCCTGCCTGTGACGCCTCAGGGCTATAATCATTTTTCTGAAACAGGTAATTTCCGATGAATCAGGCGCCTGCATCGGTGTGGCGGAATCCGATCCACTTTCTGGCGTTCGGACTCGGCAGTGGTGCTTCACCCTGGGCGCCGGGTACGGCGGGAACGCTGGCCGCTATCCCCCTGTTTTTGCTGATTCAGCCTCTCTCCCTGGTCTGGTATGTGGCGTTTTTGCTGGTCACCTTTCTGGTGGGGATCTACCTCTGTGGTCAAACCTCGAAAGATATGGGGGTGCATGATCATGGAGGGATAGTCTGGGACGAATTTGTAGGCTACTGGATCACGATGCTTGCAGCACCGCCTGGGTGGCTCTGGATTGCTATCGGGTTTGTTCTGTTCAGGCTGTTCGATATTATTAAACCCTGGCCGATCAGTTGGGCAGATAAAAAGGTCGCCGGCGGATTGGGTATTATGCTTGATGATGTGCTGGCGGGGCTGATGGCACTGATCTGTCTGCAGCTATTAACCCGGTTGGTCTAACGTTTATTCTGCACCACCGTCAGATTCACCACTCTTCTGCTCTATCTCCGTGCTTTCAGCTTGATTTCACAGATCGCTGATATTCTTGTTTGACAGTCTGGGATAACTATTCCGGTGTGTTACGGGTATATTTATACAAGCGAAACTGTTTTTGAGATGGCGGCTACCGCTGACAAACAGAGGTTGTTGCACAGAGCAGAGGCGTAATAATGAAAGCAATGATGATAAAAATAGCATTTTTGCTCCTTCTGGCGTCACCGGTAGCGCACAGTGAGTGGGTTGGGGTGAAAATCCTGGATGCTGAAGCCTGCCGGGTGTTGGTGCAGGCGGGTGAGATTCTCTCAATGAGCGATCTGATGCGGTTGGTCAGTACGCTGTCGGAAGGCAAAATCATTGATACCCATCTGTTGCAGAAACAACAGCTCTATATTTATGAGATGGAGATAGCCGCCCCCGATGGCATGGTGTCCATGCTCTATGTCGACGCCCGCAACGGCGATGTGGTTGATCCGGTAGTGCTACAGAATAAAAAATAGGGAGATCGGAACAGATGCGTATTCTGCTAGTGGAAGATGATGCGGCTCTGGGGCCTGAACTGAAGGCTTCACTGGCGAAACATGGCTATGCGGTGGATCTGGCGGTCAATGGTATTGATGGTGAAACGCTCGGCAGGGAGGATATCTATGACCTGGTGGTGCTGGATCTGGGGCTGCCTGACCGGTCGGGCCTGGATGTGTTACGTCACTGGCGGGCACAGAAGAATAATATCCCGGTTCTGGTGCTGACCGCCCGTAGCGCCTGGCAGGAGCGGGTTGATGGTTTTGATGCGGGGGCGGATGATTATCTGCCTAAACCATTTCACACCGAGGAGCTGTTGGCGCGGATGACAGCGCTGTTGCGGCGGGCGAACCAACAGATCACTTCACAGTTGCAAACCTCAGGGCTGACCCTGGACGAGAATACCCAATCGGTGATCCGTGAGGGCACAGAAATTGCCCTGACCGGAACCGAATACCGCCTGCTGCGCTATATGATGCACAACCCAGGACGGGTGCTGTCGAAGCTGCAGCTGGTGGAACATATGTACGATGATTGTGCTGAGAACGACAGTAATGTGGTAGAAGCGTATATCAAGATGCTGCGGAAAAAAATTGGCCACGAGATGATCGCCACCAAGCGGGGTCAGGGTTATGTATTCGGAGCCAGCCGTTGAGGTCGATTCAGTCCAGACTCAATGTTAATTTTATTGTCATCACGCTGATTCTGTTCAGCCTGTTCTGGGTGGGGCAAAGCTGGTTTCTGCGACAGATGGCGTATGACTTTGTCGCCGCCCGCCTTACCAGCGATGCCTACACTGTGCTGCGGGCGGTTGAGATGGATATCGGTTCTGGCTGGCGTATCAATGTCGACAACACCTCTTCAGTGTATCAGCAGCCGATGTCGGGGCACTATTACCAGGTCGCGGTGGATGGTAAGTGGTTTTTCTCCCGCTCCCTGTGGGATGGACAGATACCTGCTGCTGCCGGGCAGGACATAGGTCAGGAGAATATCCGCCTGATTCAGCAGGATGATAAGCCGACGCTGGTGTACTCAAAAACCTTCATGAAACAGGGGCGTGAGATCCAGGTCGTTCTGGCTGAGGATATCAGTCGCATTGATAAATCACTGACTCAGCTGGGCTGGTTGCTGGCTGGACTGGGAGTGATTGGTCTGATCATTCTGCTGGCACTGCAGATCTTTATTATCCGCCGGGGACTCAGCTCACTAACCGAGGTGAAACAGGATATCTCCCGGTTGAAAGCGGGGGATATTCGCCAGCTGTCGCCAACTAACACCCGTGAAATTGAACCGCTGGTGACTGAGATTAACTATCTGGTGCAGAATATGGAGCTGCGCTTGCAGCGCTCCCGCAATGCGGTAGGTAACCTGGCTCATGCCGCAAAAACCCCACTCACTGTGATCGATCGTCATATTGATACCCTGCTTGAGCAGGGCGTATCTCAGGGGCAGGGGATTAAGGAACAGTCTCAGCGGCTGCGGCAGATGATCGACCGGGAACTGACCCGGGCCCGGATTGCCGGAGCCGCCCTGCCGGGGCAGCGGATCTATGTAGGTGAAGAGCTTGAAAAGCTGATCCGCACCCTCAAAGCGATCTACCGGGAGAAGGCGCTGGTGTTTAATCTGGATATCAGCGCTAAAAGTTATTTTCCCGGTGAGCGGGATGATCTGGTGGAGTTGCTGGGCAATCTGCTGGATAACGCCAGTAAATGGGCGCAGAGTCAGATCTGTATCAAAGCGCATATGGATGAGCACTGTCTGGAACTGACTATTGAGGATGATGGCCCGGGGGTTCCTGAAGAGGCCCGGGAACGGTTGATGAACCGCGGTGAGCGGCTTGATGAGTCAACCAGTGGTCATGGCCTGGGGATGAGCATAATCAATGAGATTGTGCGTCAGTATCAGGGGCAGATAATACTCGATTCATCCGCACAGTTAGGTGGTCTGAAGGTGATGGTTATGTTGCCCCGCCGTGCGGATCTTGAGCTGCCGGCACAAAATTAATGCCGCGCAACCTTTAATATTCTGATAATGCCCCCATTTCAGGGGTATGTGAAAGGCGCTATCACTGCTAGAATAACCGCCTTATTTTTCGAAGGAATCCCTTAGTGTCCGTAAAGTACGCCGCATCATCCAAGTTGCCGACCCCATGGGGGGTCTTTACCATGGTTGGGTTTGAAGACCTGGCATCCGGAAAAGAGCATGTGGCGCTGACCTATGGAGACCTGAACTCGGATACACCGGTACTGGCGCGCATCCACTCTGAATGTCTCACCGGTGACGCGCTGTTCTCGCTACGTTGCGACTGCGGTTTCCAGCTGCAGGAAGCGCTGAAACGGATCAGTGAAGAGGGCTGCGGAGTACTGCTGTATCTGCGTCAGGAGGGTCGGGGTATCGGCCTGCTGAACAAGATCCGGGCCTATCATCTGCAGGATGGTGGGGCGGACACAGTTGAGGCCAATGAGAAACTGGGCTTTGCTGCAGATATGCGAGATTACAGTATGTGCAAGGTGATGCTTGAGCACCTTGGTGTGACCAGCGTCAACCTGATGACGAATAACCCGCGTAAGGTTAAGGCGCTGGAACAGTATGGTCTCAACGTTGCCGCCCGGGTGCCTCTGCAGGTGGGCAAAAATCGTCACAATGAACAGTATCTTGCGACCAAGATGGGCAAGCTCGGTCACCTGATGAGTGAACATCATTTTCAGGATGATGAAGAGGAATGAACTTCAAAAAAACCGGCTTCCAGGCCGGTTTTTTTATAACTGAATATTACAGGCGGCGCTGGATCGACTGGATAATCCCCTGGCTGTCCAGCCCGCACTCCGCCAGTTGTTCTGCCCGGGTCGCATGTTCAATCCAGCGATCAGGAATGCCCAGACTCAGTAAATCGTTATGGTATTGCTGTGTATGCAGGTACTCGCTAACCTCAGACCCTGCGCCACCTTTGATTGAATGGTCCTCAAGGGTCACCAGTAACGGATGATTTGTGACCAACTGATCGATCAGCGCGTGATCGAGGGGTTTAACAAATCGCATATCCACCAGAGTCAGATTCAGTTGCTCAGCGGCCACCCTGGCTTCATTGAGAAGCGGGCCGAAGTTTAACAGTGCGGCCCGCTCACCCTGCCGTATCACTCTGGCCTGGCCGGGAGGGATGATCTGTGGCGTTGTGACCGCAACGCCGGGACCCGTTCCGCGGGGGTAGCGTACGGCTGCAGGCCCCTGATATTCATAACCGGTTTGTAACAGGTTGCACAGTTCCTGCTCGTCTGCAGGGGTCATGATCATCAGTCCGGGAAGGCAGCGCAGATAGCTGATATCAAAGCAGCCCGAATGGGTCGCGCCATCCTCACCCACCAGACCGGCCCGGTCGAGCGCGAACAGAATATCCATATTCTGGATAGCGACATCGTGAATCAGCTGGTCATAACCGCGCTGTAAAAAGGTGGAATAGATAGCAACCACCGGTTTCATCTGGCGGCAGGCCATACCGGCCGCCAGGGTGACCGCATGCTGCTCCGCAATAGCGACATCAAAGAAACGTTCGCTGAAACGTCGCGAAAACTGTACCAGATCAGAGCCTTCACACATCGCGGGGGTGATCGCCACCGTTCGGGGATCGTGCTCCGCCAGGTTGCAGATCCAGCGGCCAAACATGTTGGCATAGCTGGGTTGCCGTGATTTTGGTGGGGTAGGCGGCTGGCTGATCGGCTCTATTTTTGTGATCGCGTGATAACCTACCGGATCTTTCTCAGCCGGAGCAAAGCCTTTACCTTTGAGGGTGGTAATATGAAGAAACTGTGGCCCTTTGCTGTTCAGCGACCGTTGCAGGGCCGGCAATAACTGATTGAAGTCGTGGCCATCTACCGGACCGTTATAATGAAAGTCCAGGGCTTCAAACAGTGCCGCTGTGGTGGCCCCCATCTTATCTTTGAGGTTTCTCGCCAGATAGGTGGCCAGTCCGCCCTCGTTGCGGGAGATCGACATATCGTTATCGTTCAGAATCACCAGCAGGTTGGCATGAGTATGCGCGGCATGATTCAGCGCCTCAAATGCCATCCCTGCTGTCATCGCACCATCACCGATAACCGCGACGGTTTTATGTTTCAGTCCCTGTAAGCGGTCCGCCAGTGCCATACCCAGGGCGGCACTGATCGAGGTACTCGAGTGTCCGGTACCAAAATCATCGTACTGACTTTCGCTGATACGAGGAAACGGCGCCAGTCCACCCTTTTGACGGATGCTCAACAACGCTTCACGGCGACCGGTGAGAATCTTATGAGGATAACTCTGATGGCCTACATCCCAGATCAGATGATCATCCGGTGTCCTGAGCAGATAGTGCAGGGCGATGGTCAGTTCGATCACACCAAGACCGGCACCAAAATGTCCACCGGTCTGGCCAACCGTGTAGAGCAGAAATGCGCGCAACTGTTCAGCCAGCTGGGGCAGTTGCTCTACCGTTAGCTGTCGCAGATCCGCCGGAATACTGATCTGATCCAACAGCGGTGTTTGCGGCCGGGACTCCGGGATGGAATACAACATAGTCATCAATACTGGCGCTCAACAATGTAGTCAGCCAGCCAGTGAAGCGGCGCAGCTGCATCTTTAAAATAGTCGATACTGGCATGGGCCTGTTCATTCAGCTGAGCCAGCTTTTGCTTTGCGCCCGCCATTCCCAGCAGCGCCGGGTAGGTGGACTTCTCCAGTAACAGGTCGGAGCCCTGTGGTTTACCCAGGGTTTCAGTATTACTCTCAATATCAAGAATATCGTCTTTTACCTGAAAGGCCAGACCGATAGCACGGGAGTAAGCGTTCAGCGCCTGCAGATCGGTGGCGCTCGCACGGTTGCTCGACAGGGCCCCCAGCTCAACACTGGCGCTGATCAGGGCGCCGGTTTTATGCTGATGCATCAGTTCAAGTTGTTCCACCGTAATTTGCTGGCCTTCATTGCAGAGATCGATAGATTGTCCCCCCACCATGCCCCGGTAACCACTGTTACGAGCCAGTATGCCGACCATCTTCAGGCTGACTTCTGTCGGCAGGGTTGTGTCTGCCGCCAGTAGCTCAAAGGCCAGCGCCTGCAGACCATCACCCGCGAGAATTGCAGTGGCCTCGTCAAAGGCGATGTGGCAGGTAGGTTTGCCCCGGCGCAGCTCATCGTCATCCATTGCCGGAAGATCATCATGCACCAGCGAATAACTGTGAATACATTCAATAGCGCAGGCCGCAGCATCCGCTTGCTCGAGCGCCCCCCCCAGCAATTGGTTGGCCATATAGACAAGCACGGGGCGGACCCGCTTGCCGCCATTGAGAAGGGAGTAATGCATCGCCTGGCGAACCCGGTCGGCATCACAGGCATGGCTGAGAACCGTCTTTAGCTGTTGTTCGACCCGGTGCTGATATTGCTGAAACAGCGGCTTAGCGTCCATCAGATCACTCCTCAGGGAGGTCAAAGGGAACCTCTTTTAACTCCCCATTCTGCTCAATCAGCATCTGCACTTTTTGTTCGGCATCGGCGAGAATAGACTGGCATTCACGGGTTAAGCGGACTCCTTGTTCGAAGGTCTGCAGTGATTGTTCCAGAGACAGTTCGCCCTGTTCCAACTGGTTAACCATGGTTTCCAGTTGTGACAGAGAGGTTTCAAAATCAGGTGTTTTTTTCTTTGCGCACATAGAGCATACCGTCGGTGTTGGAACCGTTTAAAAGGCGACAAATTACCGGACAGGCCGGTCAGGGTCAATCAGACCCATAAATTGTACTCTAAACAGAGGGATATAGGGGGAACCCGGTCAAAATTTTGGTATCATCACGTTAAAGTTTCACCGCTATGCGGGCGATAACGTATGACTGTTCAGACCGTTCAGAGAGCTGAAGCAGTCAGAGACACGAAGGGGATTTGTGTGGATTTAGCAACACTTGTTGGATTGATTGGTTCATTAGGCATTGTTATCGCCGCAATGGTGCTCGGTGGTGATCCCGGTGTGTTTGTCAACGTACCGTCAATGCTGATCGTTATCGGCGGTATGCTGCTGGTGGTGTTGATGAAATTTACGCTGGGGCAGTTTCTCAGCGTCGGTAAAGTCGCCGCCAAAGCATTTCTGTTTAAATCGGTCAGTCCGGAAGAGATTATCACTGAAACGGTGGACCTGGCTGATGCTGCCCGAAAAGGGGGGCTGCTCTCCCTTGAAGATAAAGAGGTCAGTAGTGATTTTATGCAGCGGGGTATCCAGCTGCTGGTGGATGGTCATGACCCAGAGGTTGTCAAAACACTGCTGAATAAAGAGATGAAGCTGACAACGGATCGCCATCAGACCAGTATCACCATTTTCCAGGCAATGGGAGATGTGGCTCCGGCGATGGGGATGATCGGAACACTGGTGGGTCTGGTGCAGATGCTGTCAAATATGTCTGATCCAAAATCGATCGGGCCGGCGATGGCCGTCGCGCTGCTGACCACTCTGTATGGTGCCATGGTGGCAACCATGATCGCCCTGCCCATTGCCGATAAACTCTCTATCCGCAAAGAGGAGGAAAGTCTCAATCAGGCGCTTATTATCGATGGTTTGCTAGCCATCCAGGCGGGCCAGAACCCCCGGGTGATTGAACAGATGTTACGCAACTACCTGCCTGAATCGAAACGTGCAGCAGCTGCTGAAGAGGCTTAAAGGGGCATACGAAGATGAGTGATGAAGAGCTCGAGTGTCCCCCCTGTCCCGCAGGTCTTCCCGGATGGCTGGCAACCTTCGCTGACCTGATGTCGTTGCTGATGTGCTTTTTCGTACTGCTGCTGTCTTTTTCGGAGATGGATGTACTGAAGTTTAAGCAGCTGGCGGGGTCGATGCGTGAAGCGTTTGGGGTGCAAAATCAGATTAAGGTTCAGGATATTCCCAAGGGAACCAGCATTATCGCACAGGAGTTCAGCCCCGGCCGGCCGGAGCCTACGCCCCTCAATGAAGTCAGGCAGATGACTCTCAATAATGACCTGCAGACCCTGGACGTCAGAACCCGGGAGGGGGAGTCTGATATCAGTGATAAACTGGAAGGGGAAACGGCGGACAAGTTGCAACAGATGCTGCAGCAGATGGAGGCTCAGGCAGAGGCCGCAGCGAAGAAAGAGGCGGTTGAGTTTGCAGCGGCTTTGCGGCAGGAGATAGGTCAGGGAAGTGTCGAGGTCGATACCGATGGCCGCAAGATTGTCATTCGTGTTAAGGAGAAAGGCTCGTTTGATTCCGGTTCTGCTGAGTTAAAGTTTGCTTATATACCGGTAATCGCCAAGATCCGCGATGTTTTGCTGAATGTCGGAGGTAAAGTGGCTATCGAGGGGCATACCGATAATATTCCCGTGTCTGGCGGGCAGTATGAGTCTAACTGGGGACTGTCTACCGCCCGGGCTCTGGCGGTTGGCCATGAGCTGTTTGCCGATCCGCGTATTGATCAGTCCCGCTTTACCATTATCGGCTATGCCGATACTAAGCCTCTGGCACCAAACAATACCGCAGAAAACCGGAGTATGAACCGTCGGGTAGAAATTATTATTCAGAAAGGGGATGACCCTGAAGCGCTGAAAAAACTTAAAGCGCAGGGGGCGGATGATAAGGAGTTCGGCCCGTTAGAACCTCAGGAAGTGTTCTGAAGC
Source organism: Amphritea pacifica (assembly GCF_016924145.1). GTDB lineage: Bacteria > Pseudomonadota > Gammaproteobacteria > Pseudomonadales > Balneatricaceae > Amphritea > Amphritea pacifica. The sequence continues at coordinate 21,493 of NZ_JAFFZO010000015.1, forward strand.
GGTGGTAGAACAGACGTTCTTCAGACAATAAAAAACCCGGAAAATCCGGGTTTTTTTAATCTGAATTCTATTATTTAGAGTTATCCAGCATGTACTGGATAGCACCTTTCAGTTCGCTTTCAGTGCAATCCATGCAGGTGCCTTTGGGTGGCATCGCATTCAGGCCATTCGTTGCACTGACCAGCAAAGCATCGATACCTTTTGCTGCGCGAGGGGCCCACTGTTCAGCATTACCAAATATTGGTGCGCCTGCTGCGCCAGTCATATGGCAGGCCATACACTTAGTGTTATACAGAGTGGCACCATCGCGTTCAGCCATAGCAGCTACAGGGGTCATCAGCATGGCAGTGACTGCCAGAATCATCGTTTTTTTCATCTCATCTCACCTTTTTAGTATCCGTTTATCGCTGCCGTATCACCGGCCCCGGAATTTTTAGTCATCGCAGTGTATGCATATGGCTACTTACTGTAAATACCTCAAAAGGTCTTAATCGAAGCTGAATCGTTAAAAAATGATGCAGAGCAAAAACGACTCTCAGGCACGCAGGCTCATGGCGTAGGTCGCCTGGTTGTGCTGGTTAGAGGCTCTCAGCTGTTGCTGTTTACGCTGTTCAATATAGTCTGCGTAGAGCGACATTGCCTGTTCGGCAGGCAGGTCGATAAGATGGATGATCTGTTCGGCGCTGTGGCCATCCCGCATCAGTTGCCCGATCTGATGCTCAATTGAATTTGTCTTCATTGTTTTAAACCTTTCTTTTATTTAGCCGATATAGTTTCTTAGAAAAGTATGACAAAACAGTTTCAAAGGTTAAATTTCCTATTTATTACAGGGTTTTTGTTGTCGGACAGGGGCGGAATAGTATATGTTCTGTTTTATACTCAAAATGAGAGATCTGTTTGATTAAGCCGCTGAATGGGTGAAATGCATAAGTAAAACGGACTTTACATAAAATTATAACAAGGGGGGGACAATGGATAAGGATACTGCTCACAGGGCTGGCTCTGAAGACGCTAAAAAATCTATTTTTGGAGGGGGTATGCCAACTAGCCTGCGTGCCAGTTATGATGCCGATGAACTGGCTCAGAAGCTGGGCTTTGTTTCTTTTTCAACCGATTTTCTGATTCGCTGTTACCGGGTGTTTGATGGTGATATCAAGTCGGCCATCATTTTTAATGTAATATCGCTCTGGGCGCTGCGTCAGCGCGAAGATGCGCAGGACCGTCAGGATGTGGCAGGTTTCTCCTGCAACAATCATTCAATCAGTATCGCTACCGGAATCCCTTACGAAACCGTTCGCCGCAAGGTTAAAGCGATGGTTGAGAATGGCTGGTTAGAGTTCAGTGACTCTTCACATGTGGTTTTAAACTCAGATAAGTGGCGCGAGGTGTTGAGTGAAGTGATCGACCCTGAACGCTGTGTTGTGGGTTATGTCCGCAGTACCGATGTTGCACCCACATTTGGACGTAGCGAGCGCCGCGGAAGTCCTGCTGATCGGCGCAGCTGACACTGAATCATCCGCATAAACAGGGGCCGCAATAGCGGCCCCTTTCTGTTTTTGTTATTTAGTTCATAGCGAATGCAGAAATAGATTGCCGGTTACATTGTTTTTCTGTCAAATGCGCTTTTCTAAGTAGTGTGACGAATGGGAAGCACGCCGATGTCATCCAGCGAGTTATTTGACCGCATCGCTCATGAGATTTATCAGCAGGGTTATTGTGTTATCCGCCAGGCGTTGCCTGAAAAGCTGGGGATGGCGCTGGCCCGGGAGGTCAGAACCCTGCCTGATGATCGTTTCAGCCGGGCCGGGATTGGTCGTCAGGCAGATTATCAGAATGTAGAAACGATCCGACGTGATGAGATCTGCTGGATCGATAACTCGACGCCTGCCGGGCAGGAATGGCTGTTATGGACGGATGGCCTGAAGCAGGCGCTGAACCGACGCTTGTTTCTGGGGTTGTTTTCCTTTGAGAGTCATTACGCTCATTACCGCGAGGGTGATTTTTATAAAGTCCACCTCGATGCCTTCAGGGGGCAGCAGAACCGGGTGCTGACGGTGGTGACTTATCTCAATCCGGACTGGACAGATAATGATGGTGGTGAGTTGCTTATCTATCCGGAAAAAAGCGGCGTCCCTCTGCTTACTGTGCAGCCAGAGTTTGGCACGTTGGTTGTATTCCTGAGCGAGGAGTTCCCCCATGAGGTGTTACCGGCCAGAGCTGACCGTTATAGTATCGCTGGCTGGTATCGTATCAACACTTCTGACCGCAATCGGGTCGACCCTGAACTGTGATGCCCTCCGCGGTTTTCGCTGAGTGAAAGCTCAGGGGCTATGCGGGAAACTATTGCCGAGACAGTGCAACGTGGGAAGCGCATCGGTTGTACCGCTCCGGGCGGTCTGCCATGGGGCGTATGGGGGCTTTGAACGTGATTACCAGCGACAGTGGTATTCGGATTCTCCTGTCTCAGTGATAACATAGTTTCCCCTATCATTTCGGAATAAGGACAGCCCGTGCCCCTCTCTGATAATGCGACGTCATCCCCCCGCCTTTTTATATATCTGCTGAGCGGTTATATCCTGGTGCATCTGCTGATTCGTCTGGCGATGGGGGGGACGCTGGAGCTGGATGAAGCTGAGCAACTGATTCTCGGTCAGCAGCTAGAGCCGGGCTATAACACACAGCCTCCCCTGTATAGCTGGTTACAGTGGATTTTCTTCCAGCTGTTTGGCAATGGGGTGCTGGCGCTGGCGCTGCTGAAATCGCTGCTACTTTTTTGTATCTATCTGTTTAGCTGGCTGACGGCGGGCAAGCTTATCGGGAATCAGCGTATCGCATTGCTGGCGGCTTTTTCGTTGTTGCTGATTCCCAGTATCGCCTGGGAATCGGTCAGAGACCTGACCCATACAGTGCTGGCGACGGCGATAGCGGCTGCTACCTTCTATACCGCTATCCGTATCTATCAGAAGCGTTCCCTCTTAGCCTATGTATCACTGGGTGTATTGCTGGCCAGCGGGATGCTGGCTAAGTACAGTTTTGGGCTGTTTGCCCTGAGTTTGCTGCTGGCAGCGTTGTCGATACGGGAGTATCGCCGTCTGATTATGGATTGGCGCATCGTGGTTGCTGCGGTTATTGCACTGCTGCTGTTTTTGCCCCATCTGTTGTGGGCAATGGAGCATCTGGATGAGATCAGGGGGTTCATCAGCAACCAGGTGGGGGAGGGCAATGGGGGCGGCTATCTTTCCGGGGTCATCAGCGGAGTGTCCAGCCTGGGGAAGAATATCGCTGAGTTCCTGATTCTGGTATGGCTGGTGCTGACGCTGTTGAGTCCTTCACTATACCGGCCGTTACCGGGCAGCGATCTGAATATTCACCGGCAGCTTGCGGGCCGCTTTCTGATGATGGCGTTATCGGTGTGTCTGGTGTTGATTCTGTTGTTTGGGATTACTCAGTTTCAGAGCCGCTGGTTTCAGCCGCTGTTGATTATCTTTCCGTTGTATCTGCTCAGCAGAGCTGAAGTGGTGGGGTTGTCTTTCCGGCGTGAGAGGTTGCTGCGTTCGGTGATTATTTTTTTTGCGCTAATCGTGATGGTCCTTAGATTCAGCCAGTTCTGGCTGGCCCCCTATGTGAAAAACAATGCTAACCGGATGCAATATCCTTCAGCGGCCCTTGCCGGGCAGTTAGAGCAGGAGGGGTTTAGTGGCGGTACGGTTATTGGTGATAGTAATCTGACGGCTGCTAATATCGGCCTCTATTTTGAGGGTGCGCGGCTGTTGAGTCCGAAAACTGAGTTTTTTATCGCGGATCAGCACGCCGCCGGGGGGCAATGTCTGATCGCCTGGAAAGCCACTCGCCAGGATGCTATGCCGGCCGGTCTGGCACACTATCTTGATGCCCTGGGGATTGTTGTCAGCGATGCTGAGCAGCGCTATATCAGCGCCCCGTATCAGTATTCTGATCGCGGTGAGTTTCGCCTCGGTTTTGTACTGCTCAGTTCGGCTTCGCTCTGCAATACCCCGGCAAACTGATAAAGAGCGCGGTCGGTCAGGCATCCGGTCTGACTGCGGCAATTAAGTGAGCCTCAATGGTTATAATTGATTGTCTTGATGCGTCGGGAGCGATATAAGCTTAATGTAAAGGGGGATGTTGCCTGTCTCGTTTGCTTTATCCGGTGAGCAGGACAGGGGTTAACGTTGGTCAGGATTGTCGAAACGAGTTGTCAAAACAAGGCGTGTGTTATGAGTCAGAATTCCAGTGAAAGTGCCTTTACTAAACTCACACAGATTATTCAGTCAGCCGCAAAAGCAAATACCATTGAAGCGCAGGTGCAACACATTGTTGAGGCGATCAGTGAAACACTGCTGGTCGACGTGTGCAGTCTCTATCTGCGGCAGCCGGATGATAGTCTGAGGCTGGTGGCCAGTCGTGGACTGATTCGTAACCATCCGGTTGTTATACCCTCTAAGCAGGGGTTGGTGGGGCAGGTGATGCAGCAGCAGAACACCATCAATATCAAAGACCCGGATCAGCACCCCGGTTATTTCTACGTTGCAAACTCTGAGGAGGAACAGTTCCATAGTTTTTGTGGCGTACCGCTGGTTTACCGTGCTCAGGTGAATGGTGTTCTGGTCGCGCAGAGTCGTCGTGCTGAGTTGCTGCCGTCTGACCATGTTGCGCTGTTCTCTACCCTGGCAACCCACCTGGCGATGCTGATAGCCACCTATTCAAAAGATCTGTTTGTTTCGCCATCTGAGGCAAAGTTATATCAGGGGATCAGCGGTGCGCAGGGGGTAGCGCTGGGTAAAGCATTTATCCGTAAAGAGTCAGGGCTTGCCGAAATACAAAAGCTGAAAACCGATGATGTCGGAACCGAACAGACGCGCTGGGTAAGCCTGAAAGCGGAAGCAATGAACGAACTGCGGGAAGAACGCGACACCGTCTGCAGTACGCTGGGGGAGGGGCTCGCCTCAGTATTGGATGCTTATCAGATGCTGTTAAAAGATGCGACATTTGAGCAGCGAATTATGGATGAGGTGGCGCAAGGCTATCAACTGCCCTGGGCGATCCGGCAAGCGGTCAGTTTTTTTTCTGATAAATTTAAAGAGATGGATGACCCCTATCTTCGGGCCCGTCATGAGGATATTGAACAGCTGGGCGCTAAGCTTTATCAGATCTGGCAGCGTACCTCAGAGCCGCAAGCGCCGGCAGGAAATGAACCACTGATTCTGGTGGGTGACCAGATCAGCGTTTCTGATATTGTTAATCTGGCCACGGACCGGCTGGCGGGTATCGTCTGTTTTGGCGGGGGATCGCTATCCCATATAGCGGTGTTTGCCAATGCCCTGGGCATTCCTGCGGTGATGGGGCTGGGGGAGGTCTCTGTCCAGAACAGTGAGCAGGTTGTGGTTGATGGTGATGCCGGTCAGGTGATCTGCTCTCCCGCAAAGTCGGCCCTCAGAGAATACAAACGTATTATCTCTGAAAGACAGACACTGGCTAACCGTTTACAGGCTGACAGTCAGTTGCCTGCGGTGACCAAAGACAATGTCAGAGTGACATTACTGGCGAACTCCGGATTGCAGGCTGATGTTTTGCCCGGGCTGAGATTTGGTGCAGAGGGGATAGGTCTGTTCCGTACTGAAGTCCCCTTTATGGTCCGTTCCAGTCTGCCTTCTGAGGATGATCAGGAAAAGATATATCGCAGCCTTATCAGTCATTATAAAGATAAACCGATCTATTTTCGTACCCTGGATATCGGTGCCGATAAACCATTGTCATATCTGCCATTGGTGAAAGAGGAAAACCCGGCGCTGGGATGGCGGGGGATTCGCTATATTCTGGATAACCAGCCACTGTTAATTACTCAGTTACGCGCTTTTATGAAAGCGGCGGCTGGTAGTAGACATGTGCATCTGATGTTGCCGATGATCGCTTCAACCGAGCAGCTGGACCAGTGCCTTGCCATACTCAATGAAGTGCATCATCAACTGGTAGCGGAGGGTGTACAGGTCTGTCGCCCTAAAGTTGGCATTATGGTGGAGGTGCCCAGCTGTATCGCTTTGCTGCCGTTCTGGCGCGATAAGCTTGATTTTATCTCTATCGGCACCAACGATCTGAGTCAGTATCTGCTGGCGCTGGATCGTAACAGCCCGCTGGTCGGAAAATGGTACGACTCGCTTCATCCGGCTGTGATTCATGAGTTGCTGCGTATCAGCACTATGGCTAAGCAGATGAATCTGCCGGTGAGTGTTTGTGGTGAGATGGCATCTGATCCGGTCGCGGTCATTCTGTTGTTAGGTATGGGGATTCAGCAGCTGAGCATGAGTGCTGCGAAAATTCCGCTGATTAAATGGATCTTGCGAAGCATCACCAGAGAGCAGGCCGGCGAACTGCTTGCTGAAGCGTTGCAGCAGGATAATGCCAGCGCCATCCGTCAACTGGGACAGCAGTTTCTTGCGTCAAAACAGCTATTATTTAACGAGACCACGCCAAAATAGAGGTTATCGATTTTGAGTGCAATGGCGTTATCAACGGACCTGGCGGCATGGATTAATATCGCCCCCTACCACTGGAGTGCAATCGGCACCGCGCTTTTTTGTGGCGCAGTGATTGGCTGTGAACGACAGATCAGAGGCAAGCCTGTCGGTATCCGGACCTCCGCACTGATTACTGTAGGGACCTACCTGTTTCTCGCCAGCGCATTGTTGCTGCAGGGGGCGACGTCTGATCCTACCCGGGTGCTGGGGCAGGTGGTCACCGGCATCGGCTTTCTGGGAGCGGGGGTAATGTTGTCAAAACATGGTGCCGTCATCGGCGTGACCTCGGCCGCAGCAATCTGGATACTGGCCGCGTTAGGCGTGCTTATCAGTATGGGCCACCTGCTGCCCGCTATCAAACTATCGCTGCTGGTGGTGTTGATTTTATGCGGTGTTGAATTTATTGAAAACCGCCTGCGTGTACTGACCCGCGGTGTACATCAAAAAACAGACCAGACCCCCGGGCGTTCTGGAAGGACAAAACAATGAGTGCAACTGAGCTGATAACAGCACCGTTGAGGAAACTGGATAATGAGTTGTACGATCTGGTCAAGGGCTTCAATATTCTGGACAGTGTTAGCCCGGTGAACTACCGGCAGGAAAAAGCCGCGTTTTTTGAATCCAGTTTTTCCCGTAGCCCGGCGTTTGTCTATGCAACTCAGAAGGTCGACTCATTTTGTCTTAAGCGCAGCCTGTTTAACCTTCCGGTTGATAAACTGGCCGACCCGGAGCTGAGCCAGTTATACAGCGATGTGATCGAGTCTTATGTGGATAAGATTGATCAGTATAAGTCGATCGGCACTGCCGATTTTCTCTACGAGTCGTTTCGCTATTATGGCGAACCCAGCGAAAAAGATATCCGCAATGCTAACTTTATTCTTCACCTGCCCGACCCTGATCCGGGCAGTAATGAGATGCTATGCGCGGATGAGATAGTGAGCCGGCTTGAACAGTTTGCCCAGGCGGAAGGCTATGAGTATCAGATCCGGCTGGAAGACAGCATGATTGCTAATGCGCTGGTATCCGGGACGACTGTTAAAGTCAACCGGTCAGCCAGTGTATCTGAAACGGAAGTTGATGCCCTGGCGCATCATGAACTGGGGGTGCATCTGGTTACCACCCTGAACGCCCGCCGCCAGCCGTTGAAAATCCTGTCGATGGGCTGTCCGGTTAATACCATGACGCAGGAAGGCCTGGCGATACTCAGTGAATATCTGGCGGGATGTATGACTCTTCCCCGTCTGAAAGTCCTTGCTTTAAGGGTGCTGGCGGTTGAATCGATGGTTGAGGAAAACGATTTCAAGAAAACCTTTCTGTTCCTCAAAGAGCAGCATAACGTTGTCGATGACCAGGCGTTCACCATTACTGCCCGGGTTTATCGTGGGGGAGGTTTTACCAAGGATTATCTCTATCTGCAGGGCTTGCACCAGATGCTGAATGCCTACGAAACCCGGCCCGATTTTAACAATCTGTTGTCGGGTAAGGTTTCAATTGAACATCTGTCGGTTATTACCGGATTGATCAATAAAGGGTATCTGCTCAAACCTGAGCTGATCAGTCCTGCTATCGCTCATCCACAAGATAATGATGCGATTCAGAAATTTATCACCCATGCGATTAAATAGAGAACTGACCGGCTTTAGTCTATGGTTTAACCAGTGGAGGCTGTTGTTTCAGCATCCGGAGTTAAACGTTTTTCATGAGTTTGTTGTCAGGTCCGGCTGCACTGATAGCGTCCCTGACATAGGCTGTGACTCCGCCTCTGCTGACAACCGGAGGCACAGGAGAGATGAAAAAAAGTAACACTGCAACACGTAACAGCGATTCAGTCGGCGGGCCTGTCGACAAAACCGCAACCCAGGATAATGAAGCCCCACAGGCTAAGGGGTATTTTGCTCCGGTCAGCGTTGATGAGGGGGCGTTGTGGGGAGTGCAGACACAGCGATCACTGATCAATTTCAATATCGGTCAGCAACGCTTTGAAGCCGGTTTTATCGATGCGCTGGTGCATATAAAACGGGTGTGCGCTGAGGTCAATCATCGTCAGGGACGACTCCCGGATGATCTCTATGGTGCCATAACGCAGGCCTGCGACGATCTGCTGGGCGGTCACCACCGGGACCAGTTTCCCCTGCGGGTGTGGCAAACCGGTTCGGGTACCCAGACCAATATGAACGTCAATGAGGTGATCACCACACTGGCGAACCGGGTGCTGAAGTCGGGCGGAGATCTATCTGAGCACACCGCGAACGTTCACCCCAACGATCATGTCAATATGTCCCAGTCCTCCAATGATGTGTTTCCAACGGCGATGCGTCTGGCGGTGGCTCAGCAAAGCGATGACACGCTGCTGCCAGCGCTTAATCACCTGATTACAGCTCTGAACGATAAACGGACAGAGTTTGCCGCTATCTATACCGTGGGCCGCACCCATCTGATGGACGCACTGCCGGTCACAGTCGGTGCAGCGTTGTCGGCACACATCACACAGCTAAAAGAGGCCGCTGAGGCGATACAGGATAGTCTGAAGGCGGTCTGTCAACTGGCAATCGGCGGCACCGCAGTGGGGTCGGGCAGTAATGCTCCGGAGGGGTTTGGCGATCAGGTTGCTGCGGGGCTGGCGCAACGATACAACCTGCCCTTCAGCCGCCATGAAAATCTTTATGCGGCGGTCTCCGGTGAGGATGCGTCACTGCGTTTCAGTGCCGCCCTGAAGCAGCTGGCTGCTGTGCTGCTGAAACTGGCCAATGATTTTCGTCTGCTGGGCAGTGGCCCCCGCTGCGGCCTGAATGAGTGGCAACTGCCCGCCAATGAGCCCGGCAGCTCCATTATGCCGGGTAAAGTGAATCCAACCCAGTGTGAAGCCCTTAGCATGGTATGCCTGCAGGTGTTTGGTAACGATCTGACCGTATCCATGGCGGCCTCCCAGGGCCAGCTGCAACTGAACACCTATCGCCCGGTGATTATCCATAACCTGATGGAAAGCACCGGATTGTTAGCCGATGCGATGAACTCATTTGCTGCGCATTGTGTGGAGGGGCTGGCCCTGAATCAGCAGCAGATCAAATCGAATATGGCACATAATCTGTCAATCATCACTCTGCTGGCCCCGCAGATTGGTTATGATACGGCGTCTGCCATAGTCCATGAAGCGCACCAGAACAACAGCTCGCTCTCTGCCGCCGCACAGGCACTTGGGTATTTCGAAGAGCAGGCGTTTGAGTCTCTGATGCGCGATGTGCTGGATCAGCAGTTAAAAGTGAAGCGCTAAGCTCTTTATCGGTAGGATCTTAGCTCAGCGGTGATCATCACTTTGTCATAAGTGAAGTAATCAATGGACGATTCTTCCTGTTCAAAAGAGATGCCTATCATGGGGGTAAGACCTTTCCAGTCGATCTCCCGGTTAAGCAGATTAATATGCCAGACGGTTTTTTTATCGTTTCTTGTTTGGTTGAAAAGCGGATCTGTATCACCATAGTCTGCTTTTGTATACCGACCACCCACTTCTACGTTCCAGGCGTTAACGGGGATTTCAACGGCAGCAGACAGCGCTGCAGACTGATAGGAATAGGGTTTCTCTCTGGCGTGGGAGTGCGTCAGGGTTAAGCCTCCGAGAAAGCGGGATTTCTCGCCAATGGGGACAATCAGATTACCGGCTACTGTTTGCAGCGTGGTATCAAGATGATCCGCCTTTTCAAAATCGAGACGGCCAATGGAGTATTCAATGACCTGGCTGAACTGGTCGGTGATTTTCGGGCTGTACTTTACGCTGGCATAGGGGTAACGGTAATTTCCGGATTGTGAGTTCCAGTGGTTTTCTACCCCGGCGGATAATAATACGTTACGTTTTTCAGCAGGGGTATAGCGTATTCCTGTATCGAGGGTATAACTGTCCAGTATATTCTGCTCAAAATCACGCACGGAAAGCGTGGCGTAAGCCTGAGTAAGCAGGTTGGAAGATATAGGTACTCCGCCCAGCAATTTATAATTTAACCCTTGTGAAACGCGGTTTTCAGGTGGTTTGTTGACAGACTGTGTTTGACCCAGAATATTGACCTCTTTTTTTGAGGTAAAGTTGGTTGGGTTATTATCGCTGATCAGGGCGATAGAAAAATCCACAAACCCCACAGCGTTATCAATCTCCTGCAGATACAGATAGATCTTCTGCTTTACCGGCCAGGGCAGACCGCCAGAGTCCAGCGCTGAGTTGAATACCTCTCTTGATGCTGAAAACTCCCCCGCCAGAAACAGTGCTCTGGCCAGCTCCAGCTCCACACGGGGGCTGTATTCCTGCTTCAGAATCTCACGAAAAATAATGGCGGCCAGGGGGTAATCTCCCTGTTGCAGAGCGATTCCCCCCATCACAAACAAAGACTGAAGTTTTTGCGCAAGGCGGTCCTCCTCTGTTGCAGGGGCCTGCGCCTGAGAAACTTCTGTCTTCACCTCACCGGCATAGCTGTTAAGCCATACCAGTGAAGTGAGCAGAACGATAGGTAGCTGTTTAATAATGGAGCGCAATCTACCGTTTAGCACCAAAGGCACCGGTGTAGATTTCTACGCCGCCACCGGTAAGCGCAAAGGTTCCACCGGCCTCTTCAGCGGATGGGCCGTAGAAGTAGCCGCTAGCTGAGCCTGTTAGCCCGGTACCAGTAACAGACCCGGAAAAATTGTTAGAGCCAGCTGAGTAAGTTAGAGTGCCAGAAAGATTGAGGTCTGAATTAACCGACGCAACCTCCGTATTAATATTAACGGTGTTGTTGTTTGACGTTGTAAAAGCCAGGCTGCGGTTCGCAAAGTCTGCATTGATAGATGTATTACCTAAAACATAAAATAGGGTTCCGGCAGAGTCGATGTAGAACCCTGAAGTAGCGCCTGTAAATGTGGCTGTGCCAGTCGTAGGTACTGCGCTTCCATCGGTACGGGAACCTACAGATATTGAGCCAAGTCGCCCAGATGCTCCTGAGCCAGTAGTTGTTTCGGTTACCCAGGTACCGAGGGTCTGGTAGTCCCAGCCGATATTCAAAGGTAATAAAGTAAATCCCACTTCACTAAAATCAGGCGAATTAACTGTAAGCAGGGGAGATGTTGAGTAGTCAAAGGTATCAGTTGCAGAGTCCCAACTGACAGTCCCTTTATCGGTGACTATCGATAGTTTTGAGATTTCGCCGCTATCATTGTAGGTCAAAGACGATTTAGCGGTTGGGTCAGTACTTGGATTACTAGTGCCAGTAATTATAATCGAGGTTGGATTGGTATTAGCAACATAGCTAAATTCTACCGACTGCCCCTCAATATCGACTATCGAGTTGGCAGGAATAGCACTGAAGCTGGTAAAGGATCGCTTAACGACGGCGCTGCTTCCGCCACCGCCACCACACCCGGTCACCAGCAGAGTGAGACTGCAGCAGAGAAGCGTTGTTTTCAGGGAATTATTCATCTGTCATTCCTTTGCAAATACCGGTTAAATTCCATCTGACCGATCTGCTTTCTTTTAGAAATCAGATATTGTCGCTGTGTCATTCAGCAGATAGTTAAGCAACTACCCGACGTTCCGGTGTCATAATATTTGAGGCTGAACTGTTCTGCCTGAACCTGAAATTCAAAAGTCAGTGCTGCCTGTTTCGCAAGAATCTTATGAAGTATGTCTGTTTGAATCAAGCGTTTGACACGTTTTTTTCGGTATACAGCTCAATAGATTATCGACTATTTCAATATTATTTTTGTAGTGTTGTTTTTTTATTACTCTTTAGTCGTATTGTTATAATTTGTTTGTAATTCTGAACGATAAAAATCCACGTCTTGCTGTTCCTTACACTATTTCATCAAAATAGTGGATATTCTGTCTTGACCATGATGTAAATTAGCCTGATACTCGCGCCACTATGAAACCATTAAAAAACACCCCAATATCAGCAACAGACTACCTGAATACATTGCGACGCAATGTATCGACTACCTGTGTCTGTTTGGGTGTGGTGGGCCGACGACGATAACCGTCTGAGCCAGAAAATACTCAAAAAGCCGCAGGTAACCCCTGCGGTTTTTTTATGTACAGGACGTACAGTATGCCGCGGGCGCATGGATGCGCAGGAGCGGCGATGAGGACGTACAGTATGCCGCGGGCGCATGGATGCGCAGGAGCGGCGATGAGGACGTACTTATGCCTTGGGTGTATGGATGTGCAAGAGCACCGATGCCTGAATTAAATATTTTTTAAGGAATAAACAGATGGAATCTAATTCTGTCACTGACGTTGTAGCGAAACAAAACTATCTGATCCCCATCACTAAGCGGCCTGAACTCTGCTTTATCCGTGGTGCAGGTCACTATCTGTTTGATCAGCATGATAAAGGCTATCTCGACTGGATTCAGGGCTGGGCGGTTAACACCCTGGGGCATAGTCCTGAAGTGATGCAGCAGGCGCTGATCAAACAGTCAGCACAGCTGATCAACCCCAGCCCGGCTTTCTATAATCAGCCGATGCTTGAGCTGGCAGAGATGCTGTGTGAGAACTCCCGGTTTGATCAGGTGTTCTTCACCAATAGTGGTGCTGAGGCCAACGAAGGGGCGATCAAGCTGGCGCGAAAGTGGGGGCAGAAGCATAAACATGGTGCTTTCAAGATCATCACCTTCCAGCACAGTTTCCATGGCCGGACGCTGGCGACTATGTCGGCCACCGGTAAAGAGGCATTTGCGCCACTATTTGAGCCTAAAGTGAGCGGTTTTACCAAGGTGCCCTATAATGATCTGGCAGCCACTGAAAGCGCGATTGATGATCAGACGGTCGCAGTTATGCTGGAGCTGATTCAGGGTGAGGCGGGGGTAATCCCGGCGGATGCTGAATTTGTTGCCGGGCTGGACGCGCTGTGTAAACAGCATAATCTGTTACTGATCGTGGATGAGGTGCAAACCGGGATTGGCCGGACCGGCACGTTGTTCGCCTATCAGCAGTATCAGGCCGAACCGCACATTATGACACTGGGTAAAGGGCTGGGTGGCGGTGTACCGATTGCAGCGATGGTGATCGATAAAGCGATCAGCTGTTTTGATCCCGGTGATCAGGGCGGCACCTACAATGGTAATCCGCTGATGTGTGCGGTCTCCGCGGCGGTGTTGCAGGAGGTGCTGGCGGAAGGCTTTATGGCTCAGATCAACCGTGTCAGCGAGTATTTCTGCCAGCAGCTGTCTGCGTTGGCTGAAGAGTTTGGTCTGGGGGCGATTCGGGGCAAAGGTCTGTTGCTGGCGATCAATACTGGCCCCTTCTCTGGCCCACAGATTGTTGAACTGGCCAGAGAGGCAGGGCTGTTGCTGAATGCACCACGAGAGGACTCGCTGCGGTTTATGCCCGCACTGACACTGACGGAAACCGAGGTGGATGAAGGTATTGCGCTGCTGGCGGGTGTATTAACAACCCTGAAAGCCGCTAAATAATCACTGTTGTGAACGTGCGCCCTGGGTGGAATCTCCTGCAAAGGGCGCTGAATGAAACAATGGTTCCGGGATCTCCCGGAACCAGAAAGCTGTATATAACCCTGTGAATCTGGGGTGCCCAAACCGTCAGTGACTGATGTGCTCAAGCATCGCCCCAAACCGTTGGACTGACATATGTATAAAACTCTTTTCGTGGTGGATGATGACGTTTCCCTGTCCGGTCTGCCTGCCAATACCCTGACCTTTGAGACCTATCTGCGGGATTACCCTAAACTGGGTGAGCCGAAGATCCGCATTATCAACCTGTGCGATACCGAGCGCTATCTCAGCAAGGGCTATTACTGCTCCTTGCTGGCGGAAGCCCGTCAGCATCAGGTGCTGCCCAGTGTTAAGGTGATTAACGCCTTACGTAGCCGGCGCAGTTCCGGTCTGTGGCTGAGCAGTTCGCTTCTGGCAGGCTTATCCGGCGAGAAAGAGATAGAGGGCAGTCAGATCATCTGTATGGGCGAAGTGGCCGACCCGCGTTTTAAAAAGATTGCCAGTAAGGCGTTTCAGCAGTTTCCTGCGCCATTGCTGGAGATGTCCCTGAGCGTCACCGAGTCGGGCCATGATATCCGTCTGAGTCGCTGTTCTCTGTCCTCCCTGACCGCTGAACAACTCAGTTTTGCCCTCGGAGTGATGGATCAATACGCGCGAATTAGCTGGCACAAGAAGGGTTCCGGTAAGAAGTATCGCTGGGATCTGGCGATTCTGCTGGACCCGGAGGAGAAGGTGCCCCCCAGTGATAAACGGGCGATCTCCCGGTTTGTTAAAGCCGCCGAAAAGTATGGTATCCGGGCCCAGATTGTCACCGCTGATGAGCTCAACCATCTGAGCCAGTTTGATGGTCTGTTTATCCGGGAAACCACGGCGATAGATCATCATACCTACCGTCTGGCATGCGAGGCGGAAGAGAATGGTCTGGTGGTGCTGGATGATCCCAGCTCGATTTTGCGGTGCTGCAATAAGGTTTATCTGCACGATGCCTTTAATTACAAAAAGGTTCCCAGCCTGAAAACGCAGATGATTACCGATGCCAGTGAGGGCACTCTGGACAGTATCGAAGCGGAGTTTGGTTATCCGGTGGTGCTGAAACTGCCGGAAGGTTCGTTCTCTAAAGGGGTGTTTAAAGCGGCATCCCGTGAGGAACTGAAAACCCTGCTGGATCAGCTGTTTCTGGAATCTGCACTGTTGCTGGTGCAGGAGTATATGTTTACTGCGTTTGACTGGCGGATCGGAGTGCTCAACGGCCGGGCGATCTATGCCTGTCGTTACCATATGGCGCGTAATCACTGGCAGATCTATAACCATGGTTCGAAGCGCAACTTCTCTGGCGGCTTTGATACTCTGGCCACCTTTGAGGTGCCCCGGGTGGTGCTCGATGCAGCCCTGAAAGCGGCCGCTGTGGTGGGTGATGGCCTCTATGGGATCGATATCAAAGAGGTGGATAAGTGTGCCTATGTGATCGAGGTGAACGACAACCCCAGCATCGATAGCGATGTCGAGGATCTCTACCTGGGCGAGGAGCTGTATATGCAGATTATGCATGAGTTCCTGCGTCGCTTTGAGCTACGGGGACGCTAGGTCATGATCAGGGATAACCATTGATGAACGCGAAGCCAGAGCTTCCGCCAATCACTTTTCGCCGGGCAACCCTCGATGATCTGGATATTCTGGAGCAGATAGAGAATCGCTGTTTTGAAGGGGACCGGCTCCATCGGCGTAGCCTGCGTAACTGGATCAAAGCCCCCCACGGTGAGTTTCTGGTGGCGGTCAGTGAGAATCAGGTAGTGGGTTATGGACTGGTCTGGTGCCATAAAGGCACCCGGCTGGCGCGCCTGTATTCGCTGGCATTGTTGCCAGAGATGCGCGGGTCCGGCGCGGCGGCCCGACTGATGAGTGAGCTTGAGTCGGCCACCGCGGGGCGGGGCTATCTGTTTATGCGGCTGGAGGTCGCCAAATCAAACCAGGCGGCGGCCGCGCTTTATCGTCGCTGTGGTTATCGGGTGTTTGGCGAATATCATGATTATTACGAGGATCACTCCGATGCATTGCGGATGCAGAAGACAATTCAGTATCTGAGTATCGATAAAACCCAGCGCTTAACCCCCTGGTATCAGCAAACCACCCCCTTTACCTGCGGCCCGGCAGCGCTGATGATGGCGATGGCCAGTCTGGATGAAACTCAGGTAGTGGATCAGAAAGAGGAGCTGGATATCTGGCGTCAGGCTACCACCGTGTTTATGACCACCGGACATGGTGGTTGTCATCCACTGGGGCTGGCACTGGCCGCCAGTCAGCGGGGATTTCGGGCGGAGGTGTTGATCAACACGGGAGGTCCGCTGTTTGTCGATGGTGTTCGCTCGGCACACAAAAAAGAGGTGCTGGCTGTTGTGCATCAGCAGTTTGTCGAAAAAACCGATCGCGATGAACATATCCGGGTGATCTATGAAGAGCTGGATCAGCAGCGCATCTCCGACTGGCTGCAGGAGGGCTATGCGGTGATCATCCTTATCAGCACCTTCCGGCTGGATGGCAAAAAAGCGCCCCACTGGGTGGCGGTCACCGGCATCGATGAACGCTGCTTTTACGTTCATGACCCCGATGCCGAGGATATCAGTCAACTGGCCATCGATAACCAGTATCTGCCGATTACCCGGCAGGACTTCGATAAGATGTCAGCCTTTGGCAGTGGCCGGCTGAGAACCGCGGTGGCGATCAGGAAGCGGGAACTGAACATAGATAAGTACACTGCATACCCGCTGTAAGAGTCTCGTCTTGACATTCCCCCAACCGGAACCTTTATACTCAGTGTGACTGCCGGCTCAGATGGGCACGGCAGAAGAGGTAAAACGGAGACGATATTGTATGTGGGTAAAGCTTAAACAGCTGATTGTCGTGTTACTGGTGTTGAGCGTTCAGCTGCAGCCAGTGCATGTGCATGCTGTTGAGTTGCAAACACTGCAGTCTGGACACTCCGTTGGCCAGTTGTACCATGGTCATGGCGCTGAGGATGGTGTTCATTTGGGATATGACAGCAGTTCAGATGACACCGAATACCATGGTCATCTGAGCGAGTGTCACCCCGGGCATATGCTGTCACCGGTAACCGCTGGGTTACAGCCGGTTAGAAAATTGACTCAGTTCGCGAGGTGGGAGCCGTTATGCCGGCTCTCATCCGTTTCTCTGGCGCAGGAAACACCGCCGCCCCGATCCCTTTGATCTGATCATCTCTACACTGCTATCTGTTGTTTTTCTTACGATTAAGGGAATTCTGTTGCTATGAAAAAAATAATCTTATCGATCTGCCTGCTGGCAGTGACCACACTGACCACTCAGCAAGTGATAGCCCATGGGGAGGCAACTGGTGTCATTAAAGAACGGATGGACCTGATGGAGGGTATGAAGGATGTCGTAAAAGAGGTCAGTGCTATCTATAAGGGCGAAGCAGAGTATAACGCTGACACTATTCGTAATGCCGCCGAAACGATTAAAACCCACTCCGGTGATGCCATGACAAAGCTGTTTCCTGAGGGCAGCCTGTCGGGGCACTCTGAAGCTAAACCGCTGATCTGGGAGGAGTGGCAACGCTTTAAAACCCTTGCAGACCGTCAGGTCCGACTGGCAGATGGGTTGTATCAAGCCGCAGACAATCAGGAAAGTGGTAACGCGGGTCATATGATGGGTGGCTCCGGAATGATGGGTAGTTCCGCTGGCATGATGGGGTCAGGCGGCATGATGGGCGGTACAGAACATATGATGGATGACCCCGAACTGCTTGCTAAGATGCCCTCCAGTGCGGTGTTTCAGATGCTGACCGACAACTGTTCATCCTGTCACGAGCGTTATCGCGAAGAGGAGTGAGTCGGCTGATGAAAAAGCACGGGTTGCTTGTTGTCGTCGGGTTGGTGGTAGCGGTGACGGGCTGGTTTAGTCTGCCGCTGCTGGCCAGTATTCCTGAGCTGAAACTGAGTACAGCCAGGGGTGATGTGTCCCGGGGCGCTTATCTGGCCAGAGCCAGTGGCTGCATCGCTTGTCATACCGATGTTAAAGGCGGTGGTGCTCCTTTGGCTGGTGGCGCGCCACTGAAAACGGAGTTTGGCACTTTTTATCCGCCTAACCTGACTACCGATGTGCAAAACGGTATCGGTGGCTGGACTCTGGAGCAGTTTGCCATTGCGCTGCGTCATGGTGTTTCGCCATCGGGTGATCCCTATTATCCGGCGTTTCCCTATGAGTTTTATGCCGGTCTTAGTGATCAGGATATTACTGATCTCTGGGCTGCGTTCCAGACCGTTCCGCCGGTTGCTCAGACAAGTACAGAGCATCAGCTGGGCTTTCCCTTTAATCTGCGCCGGAGTCTCTACCTGTGGCAGGCGATGTTTCTGGATGAACGTCTCTTCGCAGCAGAACCCGATAAAGATGAGCGTTACAACCGGGGAAAATTTCTGGTTGAGAGTGCGGCCCATTGTGCGGCCTGCCACAGCCCGAGAAACCTGTTAGGTGCACTGGATAGCGGCGCGCTATATACGGGAGGTGCGTCAGCGCTGGAGCAAGAGGGAAATATTCCTCCGATAACGGCTAAAGCCCTGACTGAAGCGGGATGGAATGAGCTGGATCTGGGTTATGCCCTGAAAACCGGCGTCAAAGCCGATGGTGACGTGTTCGGTGGCAGCATGGCGGAAGTGGTGCGTGAAGGCACTGCTTACCTGCAGCAGCAGGATAGGAATGCGATTGCATACTATCTGTTTAACCGGGATGACTAGCGCGTTAAGCCGTTGTGAAAGCTTACACGGAGGAGATTGATATGGTCGATAAACAAACAGCAAGCGTCGAGTCCGGTTTCAGTTTTGCTCTGATGGCAGGTTTCACTCCGGACAGCGCACAACAAGAGATCCTGGCAACCACTGAGGGCGTGCTGTCGGTCGAATGGCAGGCTAAGCACCTGATCGTCCGTTACAGCATTATGCAGACCGGTCTGCCCCAGCTGCAACAGCAACTGCAACAGCTGGGCATCCCCCTGAAACAGAGCCGCTGGCAGGGTATAAAAGCAGGTCTGAAATGTTTTACCGATGACAATCTCAGGGCCCATGCGGTCCACGAACATCAGTGCTGTGGTAAACCGCCTAAGGGGATGTAGGGGGAATCAGGTTTGTTGGTTCTAAGGTATAGAGCGTGAGGGGGTATTAGCTTTCAACCAAGAGGAAATATGTTTCAGCAGCTCTGTTTCAGGTATTCTGGTTTTACCCTTTATCGCGCATTCCCAGACTGTTAATACTCTCCAGCCCTGCTTTTCCAGCAGTGCCTTTTGTCGCTGATCTCTGTTTTTGTTGCCGTTTAACTTTGCTTTCCAGAAGTCTGTTCTGGTTGCGGGAAGTTTGAAAAGATGACAATCATGCGCATGCCAGAAACAGCCATGGACGAAGATAACCGCTTTGTATTTGGGAAGGACCAGATCCGGTTTTCCGGGTAGTTCTTTGGCGTTTACCCTGTATCTGAAGCCTGCCGCATGCAGGTGTCTTCGAAGCCAGAGTTCTGGCTTCGTGTTTTGCGCTTTGATGGCTTGCATATTCTTCCGACGGATATCGGAAGAATGAACGTCAGTCATGTACTTGTGTCATTGAAAGTTCGAACTCAGCCTCAGTTTTTGACTGTTCAGGTTCATTCCGATCAATGATGTTCTTCACAATTTTAGCAATTTTATATGCAAGTAAAGGGGGGACAGCATTGCCTACCTGGTGGAATTGTTGTGTCCGGGGGCCTTGAAAAAAATAGTTATCTGGGAATGTTTGTAATCTGGCCGCTTCTCTAACTGTCAGGCTTCGGCACTGACTAGGTTCCGGGTGTATGAAGTAATGCCCGTCTTTCGATATGTGGCTGGTTACGGTAGTTGAAGGTCCTTCCTCGGTCTGTACACGAAAACGATCAGAAAACTTTCCCGTTTTCCAGTTCTTATGCTCAGGTGCGAGGTCTTTGAGACTGAACTCTTTATGTCCTTTAGGTGATCTTCTATGAGCTTTCGCGAAGCTGGAGGCATAAACATACCGCTTAAGGTCTAGGGTCATATGTCCTTTCGACTCATGGTTAAGCCAAACTTTCAACTGATCACCATCTTTCTGGTACCAATTGTTCAGAGTCTTATCCGACATGGTTTTGAAACCTCTTTTATTTACCCTCAAGCTACCGGGGTTTTCTCTTAGCTTTAACTGTTTCTTTGCGTTATTTAAATGAGGGATTAGTTCTAATAATGAAGTTTGGTCGCTTTGGGTTATATCGTGTTTAAGGTCGTCAATATGCCTGGATACTTCATTTATCCATTCTTGTGTACTGTCTTTTTGCTTTGTCAAAGTACTACGAATTGGTGGAAGCCCTTCGATTACTTCTGAAACGCTTCTTGTGGTGGTCTTCTCTAAAATTCCATGGGGTGTTTCTATATCCTCTCGAATACCTAGAAGTATTACCCTGTGACGAGCTTGAGGAATCCCATACTCTTCAGATCGAATTATGAATTTTCGGGCATCAAAATCATTTGGATCATCGGAATAGATAAAAGAATCATTAGATACTAACGAGCAAATGCGATACTTGTGGCCTGTTGTTTCCTTGCCAAGTGCCTTATTTGGATCCGACAAGTCTTTGAGAATGTCGTGGAAAATTGGGCGCCCATGCACCTTTGCTGAAAGAATGCCCTTTACATTTTCCATGACAAATACTGACGGCGTGTATGTCTGAATGATTTTAAGATATTCCTTGTAAAGAAAATGCCGATGATCATCTTCAGCTATGTAACTCGTTATACCTTTATTTCTTGCTCGCCCGACGAGGGAGTATGCTTGGCAAGGCGGTCCCCCAATAAGTACCCAGTCTTCATTATTTTTTCCTATACTTGCTGAAGTGATTCTGTCATCAAGCTCAGCGTTACCGTCTTTGCTCCCTAACTTTATCTGACGGGCTTCCTTAAGAGAGCGCACCCACAGATCTTCTGTTTTATCACTATAGGGGATATCAGACTTACCATTACAAAAATCATAGTAGTCATTGAGGCAGTCAGGCCTCTCTCGCTTGAGAAGGCGAAAAAATGCTCTCAGTTGTAATGTTGAATGGGCGTGCTTATCGACTTCAGCTGAAACTGCAATCTCAAATGCATTCTCTAATGAGGAAAATCCTTCTCCAAGACCTCCAGGTCCGGCAAAAAGGTCAACTATCTGGATTGGTTTCATAGAGGGAAGTCACAAGTTAATAGGTCGAGACAAGGTTTCAGTGAAATGATACGAAAGTAATTTGGCGCTCGATATAGCATGTTTTTTGCTTCTTGTGAAGTTTTTTGTTTGTTGTAGCATGAATTCATAGTAATGAATTTAGTTAAAATGAAAAATAATTTATTTAAGTTCGGTTATTCCAGGTCTTGTTAATTGATTGCCTATTTTATGTATAAAATCATTAAGTAGCTGACTTCTAATTCTAACTACAGGCTCTTTTAAGAGAATGTTAATTTCTTTTATATTGGGAGAGCTTGTGATCACTTTTGTACTAAATACGAATTGGCTGTTATTGTTTTTTATTTCAAATACAGGGGTAATTATAAACTGATCACCATTCAATCTAAGGTCTCTTCCTGACTTTAGTTTCTGTTTAATTTTTGTTTCATCTTCTTGATATAAAAAATGTCTGTTGTCATCATTTATTTGTAGGCCGATTATGAAGTTTTTCCACACGCATTTATTTTGTGCATGATCGCAAGGAGGTGTTATATCCATCATTACTAGTTCAAATGTTTTGCTGGCTTTATCTGGGGTTATTGATTTTTTCTTAGTGGTGCTGATGAAGTTTTCAATAATAAATTTGCCCCAGTTGCTATTGCTCATATAAGGAATTGGCAGTGGCCATATTAAACTTTTAGGGTAACTATAAATGCTGCCAGGGGAAATAGAACCTGTGTTCTTTAGATCGTGATCTAAGTGTAACATGCTATTGATCTTAGCCTTCCAGTTATTGTCAATTGTGGTATTGCTACTGCTACTACTATTGATAAATGAAAATGGAGATGGAGCTGAGTGGCTAATTCGATCACTTATGAGAGTATTTAGAACTGAGTAAACTGGTGGCGAAATACTTTCTTGGTCTAATGATTTTCCTGCTTCTGCAACAGCTATTTCCATTAAAATATGAGAAAGCCGCTCGTCAAAATTTACAGGATGATCTTCATGTTCAGATGCGACTTCACCTAAGTTTTTTATAATTTCCGAGCTGCTAGATGAAACTGATCTTTCCCATTCTATCAAGAAATTAAAGGGAGGAGAGCTCTCTAGATGACTTTGCAGTAGTTGAGATATCTCATTTGAGGACTCTTCTGAGAGAGGGTTTATTTTCTCGCTATCTTCAGTGTAATGAGTTTTGTCTATTGATTTTACATTAAATGGTCTTTGGCTTGCTGGAAGTCTTTCTGTTAAGAAGTTAAATAGCTCCGTGCTCTTCTCTTCGAATGTTGTCCATGTAATTAATAGCCATGGGCCGTTGTTGTGGTTTAGTAGTCTTTGTATTAGTTTGAGCGCGATTGCATAATCGCTAATATTAGCCGAGCCACTGTTAGTAAGGTTTACATCTAAGATGATAGCCCTTACTCCTGTGTGGATACTTTTTAATAAAGGTGCTTCAAGCTCTTCTAGCAATGGCTCGTCATAGTGAATAAATAGAGTTGGAATTTGTTTCTTCCAAAGCTGCTTTGTTATGCATATCCCGTGGTCTTCACGATCATCAATTACTAATACCTTAGTTCGTTGCATACTAAATCATTCCTTTGCTATTGAAAACTAATGAGACTACCGCGCCTTTGCACACTTTTGGAATGCTGATATCGCCATTATTAGGAAAGGCAAGCCTTCCTTTGTGACTTTTCATTACCATATCAGCGTAATAAAGTCCGATGCCCATGCCTTCCATTCTCCGGGTGAAAAATGGCTGAATTATATCTTCAGGAGGGTCTTCAAAGCCCCCTCCACTATCAGCAACTACTATCGCTGGCCCTTCCAGGTCATGACTAGGACCTATCCAAATATGTCCTGGTATTTCATCGGATTCTCGATTTATTTTTACCCAGTGAATAGCGTTGTCTATAAGGTTGACTAGTGTTGCTGTGAACATTCGTCTAATTCCTTTGACCTCAAAATCTAAATTAAGAGAGTTTTCAAAGCCATTTAAAAATTTAATATTATGAAATTCAAAACGGGTGGATTGACTTAAAAGAGCATACTTGACTAATTTAGAAGCATTCACATTCTCCATGTTTTTATTAGTTACCATATAAGCAGCACCTTGAAGTGTTTCTACAAGATGTTTAGACATGCTAACTAATTTATCCAATGGTGCTTGAAACTCAATAGCTCTATCAAGACCTCTAACTCCTCTTTCTATTTCATGGAAGACAGTAACTAGTCCTAGACCAGCTCCAGCAGCAGACATAAGTGTATTTCGGGTTTCTTTATATGTTTCAGAAACTTGTTTTATTAAGGGGCCAAGTTCCTTATCATAGCCCATCTCTATAGATTTTTTACTTAGATTTTCGATAGCTTCTTCTGTCGTAACCTTGTGTAAACTTTTCTCAGTTGACTTTGGGATGTTAAAGCATGATCTCAGAATTTTTTTGTCTTTGTTTCTTTCAATCTCGAATTGATTTAAAGCGCATAAAATCGCATATCGAAGTTCTTGGTAAGCTTCATTTTCAATGAAGCCCTCTCTATTAGTTTTTTCTTTAAGATTCTGGCTGTACTTTAAATCAAGATGGATTTGCCCCATCAATAATTGGTTGCTGACTTTTCTAGATGGTGATTGAACCCTGCGATGGTCAAGGCCTAGCCAATCATTACCTTGTTCACCATAATCATATACACGCATTCCATCTCTATAAACTCGAATTCCTCCTTGTTCTTTTAAGAATTTAGTAAGACCAGTTATATCTGGAATGTATCTGGCTGAGACTTGTTTGTCTAAATCAAATCCAAAAATAATTCCCGTTATTGGACCTACGCCTAACTCGTTAACGGTAATCTTACTATTTCTTTTTCTTCCATTTCGGTCTAACTTAAAATATTCAAAAGAGTGTTCTAATGTTTGCTCTTTAGTTCGTGGTGATAATATACTCTCAAAATCTTTTAATATTGCACTAATTGGTTGAAATTTATATGTAGAGCTAAATCCATTTTCGTCGATAGAGAATTGATAAATATACATTGCTTGGTCTTTAGCGGTATCCGGATCAAATATTCCGTTCAGCCAGTCGCATTCAGGAACAATATTAAAGTTCACATCAAAAATATCATCATTAACTTCTATCGATATTTCACTTTCTTTGCTTTTTAGATCAGGTGTATTTTCTTCAAGGTTGGCAATAGGTAAATTATGAAATTTGGGAGTGGTCATAGCGCTAACCGCTCTATAAAGCCTTCTTATATCACCGCGAGCCCATTTATTATGTAAGTCTGATATCTCGATAATAGTACCGGTATCGTCGTCTTTAAATAGACTCGATTCACCAATAGTCATTGTTACTGGAGCTTGGTCTAGGTATTCATACTCTAGAAATTCTTTCCAATTAATCGTTACTTGTACTTCTTTATTTCCAGCAGCCTTAGTTGTCATTGTTATGTGATCACCGAGCTTATGGACTGCAAAGCGGCCAACGCCTTTTTCACCAACAGGCAGTCGTCCGAGAGGCGTTCTTATGTTGTTCTTTCTAGCAATCTCTTTATGGTTAGATGCTGGTTCAAGCCATACTTCGCTGACAATTGAAGGAGTCATACCGAAGCCGCTATCCACTATTTTGATAGAGGCGTCTTTTGAATTAGGATTGCTAAATGTGATGGATACACTTTTAGCATCGGCATCGAATGAATTTTTAACTAACTCAAAGAGTGCCATCCGATGGTCTCTAATTAGTTGTTCTCCAAGCAATTGCATTAGTCTTGCTTTTGGCCTGAAGTGAACAGGTGGGTTATTCATAACTATCCTTGAGGTATACCTAACGTATTTATATCCAACATGCTGCACAAGGAGTCGAAGATAGTCCAGAGCTGAATCTGAAATAGTGGGTATAAACGTGGGAATAATTATCGGATTGCGATAAGTGGAGTCAGAGTAGAGTTTGTTTTACCTGTATAAGCTAGCTGTTTAGAACTGAAGAGAGTACTTGCTCTTATCGGTTGGCTTCTTCCTGGTGGGAATGCTATATAGTTAATAAATATGAAAGAGTTTGATTGAAGACGGCTTTTTGTTCTTCGGTTTGGTAGGTCTAGGTCTGCTGAACCTTAAGAAGTCAGAACGCTAAGCCTGATTATTGCCCGCAAGCGATAATGAATGGGGTAGAGGTAGTATTTATGAGTCAACAAAGGCCATCCCTTAGGGTGGCTTTGTATGTGGTTTTGGTAGAAATGGCGGAGGTTGAACCTCCGCCCTCCAATCTTCCCCTATTATTTCTTCAACTTATCGATATTCAGCATCTTCATCAAAAACTTCTCGAAGATCGGTTCGCTGACGCCGCTGCGGATCTTGTGCATAAAGTATTTTTCAAAGCCGACTTTCGCCAGATGCACCCACTTTCCGGATTTCATCCAGTTAACGTTGCGTGGCGGAATCTGTGGCATGGCGACAAAGGCGATGCCGCTGTCACCCATATCGGCCAGACAGACGGCGTTCCAGGTGGCTTCGCTTTCCGGTTCTTTGTTATCCAGCACTGCGCGGATGTTATGGGCGGTGGCGGTGACCATACTCTCAATCATAAAGCCGGTTTTCGGTACGCCGGTAGGCACGGGGGTTGGTTTTTTCGGGGCGATGGCGACCGCTACACCAATGCCCCAGATATTGGGATATTTAGGGTTGCGCTGATGTTTGTCGATCACAATGAAGCCCCGGGGGTTCACCAGTCCTTCAATATCCCGCACCGCATCGATGCCGGTAAAGGCGGGCAGCATCATGGTATAGCCGAAGGGCAGCTCGTGGCGCTTTTTCTCTTCGCCCTGCTCATCGCACTCGATAACGTGCATCAGGCCATCTTCTATACGGTCTACTTTGGCGTTGCAGATCCAGTCAATATGGTGCTGGCGCAGCTCGCTCTCAAGCATGGTTTTACTGTCGCCGACACCATCAAGGCCGAGATGACCGATGTAGGGTTCTGAGGTGACAAAGGTCATCGGGATCTGATCACGGATTTTTCGCTTACGCAGATCAGAATCCATGATGAAGGCGGTTTCATAGGCGGGACCGAAGCAACTGGCTCCCTGCACAGCGCCGACAATAATAGGGGCTGGTTTTTCAGCCAACGCTTTCCATTGCTCACAGGCAACTTCGGCATGATCGATATGGCAGACAGAGTTGGTGAAGCCTTCCGGTCCGAATCCCTCGATCTCATCGAAAGCCAGTTTTGGGCCGGTGGCGATAATCAGGTGGTCGTAACTGAGCATGGTGCCATCTGACAGCTCCAGTTCACTGGTTTCCGGGTGAACCCGTTTGGCGGCACTGACAACCAGTTCAACCCCTTTTTTGGCCATCGGTGGGGCGAGTGGAACGGTGATATCTGAGCGCTTGCGCCAGTCGACGGCAACCCAGGGGTTGGAGGGGACGAAGTGGTAGTAATCCTTATCACTGACGATGGTGACCGTGTCGTCCGGCCCGGCCAGATCCTTCATTTCATAGGCCATCGGAACACCGCCAAGACCGGCACCGAGGATGATGATATGCGCCATACTCTTCCTCCAGAGAATCACTCTCTATTTAAGTATTATATTTATTAGATTTATCTAATATAAGATCAAAATGTAGTCAGAGTCAACGTTATATTTGTAAACATTGGTCGTAGAGGGGGTGGCTCAGAAAGAACAGCTGACGCGATATCATTGGGTTTGTGTTTATCTATGCGTAAACTTTATATCTGGTTGTAAATATCGATTATTATCTATACCTGTGATCGTTTACAGTGGTGGTCTCTATACAACAAGAAGATCGGAAGGTGTAAGCGATGCAGTATTATGTGGATGGTTTTCGTGGGGGTGATCCCGATATAAAAAATGCGACGGCGAAACGTCGTGACCGTAGTGAGTTTGCTCCGCTACCGGAAAAAGTTGATGTTATGATCGCCGGTTGCGGTCCTACCGGTCTCTGTCTGGCCGCGCAGTTGTCTCAGTTCCCTGAGATCAGCACGATGATCGTTGATCCCACGCCGGGTCCGATTGAAAAGGGTAAAGCCGACGGTATCAATACCCGCACGATGGAGATGTTTCAGGCGTTCGGCTTTGCCGATAAGATTAAGCGTGAGAGCTACTGGGTCAATCAGACCAACTTCTGGATGCCTGATCCGGAAAAGCCCGCCAACATTAAACGTATCGGCAGAGTGCAGGATGTTGCCGATGACTCCTCTGAGATGCCCCATATCCTGATCAATCAGGCGCGCATCCATGAGCTGTTTCTCGAGGTGATGAAAAACTCATCGACACGACTGGAACCTGACTATAGCTGGTCCATCGTTGATCTTGAGGTGGATACTACCACTGATGAATATCCTGTCACCGTAACGCTTGAAAACAACGGTATTAACGCGGGCGAAAGAAAAACCGTGCGCGCTAACTATGTGGTCGGTTGTGATGGTGCCCGTTCCAATGTGCGTAAGGCTATTGGTGGTGAGCTGCATGGGGATGCGGCGCATCAGGCCTGGGGGGTGATGGATATTCTGGCGAATACCGATTTCCCCGATGTGCGTCAGAAATGTCTGATCACCTCTGCTCATGAAGGTAACGTGCTGATCCTTCCCCGGGAGGGAGGCTATCTGTTCCGCATGTATGTGGAGCTGGATAAGCTCAATCCGGATGAACGGGTGGCTAACCGTAACTTTACCATCGACGATCTGATTGCCGGGGCTAACCGCATCATGCAACCCTATTCGATCGACGTTAAAGAGGTTGCCTGGTGGTCTATCTATGAGATTGGTCACCGGATGACTGACCGGTTTGACGATGTCCCGCCGGGTGAAGCTAACAGCCGGACTCCACGGGTCTTTACTGCCGGTGATGCCTGTCATACCCACAGCCCCAAGGCCGGTCAGGGGATGAATGTCTCGATGCAGGACACCTTTAACCTTGGCTGGAAACTGGTGCATGTGCTTCAGGGAAGAGCGGCTCCCGGTCTGCTGCATAGCTACTCTGCTGAACGCTGGGCCGAGGCTAAACGTCTGGTGGATACTGATCATGAGTGGGCGCGCATTATGTCCGCACCTGCCGGGGAGTCGGTACTGGATAATGGTGACGAGCCTCGCTTTATGCGTCAGTTTAAGGCTAATCTGGAGTTTACCGGCGGACTGGCTGTTAAGTATGGTGAATCTGCCCTGGTTGGCCCGGCAACGCATCAGGCGCTGGCGAAAGGCGAAGAGATCGGTCGTCGCTTCCATTCGGCGCCGGTTGTGCGCCTGGCGGATGCCAGGCAGATGCAGCTGGGTCATGTGGCTGAGGCAGATACCCGCTGGCGGATCTATGCATTTGCCGGTAAAAATGACAGTTCGGCACCCGGTTCAGCGATCCATAAACTGGCGGACTGGCTGCACACGGATTCCAACTCGCCGGTTGTGCAGTTTACAGGTCGGGATGAGGATATCGATGGTCTGATCGATCTTCGCGCGGTGTTCCAGCAAACCTTCGATCAGTTGGCTTATGAAGATATGCCCGCGCTGCTTTGCCCTACCAAAGGTAAGCTGGGACTGCAGGATCACGAAAAAGTGTTCTGTGTGGATCACAAGGGGCTGGGGGATATCTTTGATATGCGGGGTATCAACCGTGAACAGGGCTGTATGATTGTGGTCCGCCCGGATCAGTATATTGCGCAGGTGCTGCCGCTGGATGATTATCAGACACTGGCGGACTTTTTCGCAGGCATCTACAAGTCCACAGCCCGATAATATAAAGCTTAAACAGCAGAGTGTTAAACAGGCATCGGCGCGATCCGATGCCTGTTTTTTTTATGGGTTATTAATACCCGCCTCATCATCTCCTATGCATTTCTGATCGTTTTTATACGGTCATCAACGCTCTGAAACACACCCTGAATATTGATCGTCTTCATTTCTCTCGCCTTTTGTTTCGTTTCAGCTTTATTTCAGTTTGAGTCTTTACAGTAGCTAACATCAAGTGACGAAGACTTGTTGCCGCCGTCACTCAACATAAAAATATCGACTTAATCTGGAGCAATAAAAATGAACAAAGCAAACTTAGCTACAGCACTACTTCTTGGCGCGTCAACTGCGCTTCTGAGCACGGGCTCCGTGGCCGGTCCTAGCAGTCAATTGAAGGTTTCTGAAACGGCGTCAGCCGAAGTTCAGGCTAAAGTTAACAGTTGGTTAGCGGGTGAAGAAATTAGCGGTCGTAAAGATAAGTGCTTTGGTATTGCACTCGCGGGTGAGAATAATTGTGCAGCAGGTGCCGGTACCAGCTGCGAAGGTACCTCGACTACAGATTTTCAGACGAATGCCTGGGCCTATGCGCCTAAAGGTACGTGTGAATCAATCGTGACACCAAATGGAATGGGTTCTCTTGAAGGTTCATGAATGCAACCCGCCCCGGCAGTCTTTGATTGCCGGAGCGCATTTAGGGGCAGGCCTGGGGTTAAAGGCTGAACACCTGGATGATATTTTGGCGTTACCTGTGGAAGAAGATATTTGCACGGGTAATCGTCTGTGGTTTGAAGTGCATACAGAGAATTACTTTGTTGCGGGAGGGCCCCGGCTAAATTATCTCCGCTCAATCCGTGAGAACTATGATCTGAGCTTTCATGGCGTTGGGGGATCATTAGGCAATGATCATCAGTCTATGCCTGAGCATATTCAACAGGTAAAAGCGTTAATCAATGAGTTTCAGCCAACGCTGATATCCGAACATGCGGTCTGGTCTCGCTCCGGCGGTACATATTTTGCTGACCTTATGCCCCTGCCCAGAACCCGGGACGCACTGCGGTCGTTAGTGGAAGGGATTGACCGCTATCAGTCAGGCATAGGCCGGCGTATTTTAATTGAGAATCCGACTAACTATCTGGATTTCATCAGCGAGATGGATGAACCTCAGTTTTTAGTTGAAGCAGCGCAGCGCAGTGGCTGTGGTTTATTAATTGATATCAATAATTTGTATCTCAGTAGTAAAAACACCGGTATTGATGCAGCACAGTATTTGTCGCAGATTCCTGCTGAGCTGGTTGGTGAGATTCATATGGCCGGGTATGACCCTGACCCGGAATTAGGCCAGGCACTATTAATCGACAGTCATGCAGCAGATATTGATGGCCCGGTCTGGGCTTTGTTGGAGCACGCGTTGTCTCTGTTTGGACATCGGCCGGTATTAATCGAACGGGATGCCAATATACCGCCGTTTGCTGAGTTGATGAGGGAGCGCCAGACGGCACAGGGCTATTTAGATCAGTGCAGCGGTCATACCGCTGTGGCTAATGGCTTTCAAAAGGAGGCACGCTGATGGCGCTGAGTCCTTACATTGATGCATTTGCAGATTACCTGCGTACCGGTGATGCCCGTTGTATGAACGATTTTTGCGTTAATGCTGAGCATATGAAGCGATTATCTGTGTATCGCAATGGTTTTTATAAAGGTTGTGTTGATGCGCTAGCGGCAAACTTTCCTATGTGTGAAAAGCTTATTGGGCGCGCAACGTTTAAGCGTATCGCCTGTGTTTATGTCGACCATTTTCCGCCTGGACAAGGGACGTTGGTCGGTTATGGGCAGAGCTTTCCTGGCTTTCTCAGTGACCTTATTGCGGATATAGAAGCACCGCCTGAGACTGTCACGCTATCCCCGGCTTTGGTCGACTTAGCGCGTTTGGATTACGCATGGCTAACGAGCCTGATGAGTGTGGACGCGACGCAGACGCTGACAGCAGAAAAGATCTCATGGCTGGTGGAAGAGGGGCACGATTTTACTCAAGCCGTGGTGAAATTAAACACCAGTG
The DNA here is from genome assembly GCF_016924145.1 of Amphritea pacifica. Taxonomy (GTDB): domain Bacteria; phylum Pseudomonadota; class Gammaproteobacteria; order Pseudomonadales; family Balneatricaceae; genus Amphritea; species Amphritea pacifica. Next base: position 52,478 of record NZ_JAFFZO010000015.1, read on the forward strand.
TTGCGCTTCTGCGAGTCAGTTCCGGTACTTTGAAGCAATGGATCGGATTAAAAACTGACTCAAGTGTAGCGGAGCCTGTAGAGACCAGTGCTGTTGAGGGAGAATTTAATAGCATCAGTGAGTTAACGCGGGCGGATAGCGCTTCCGCTGTTGATACTGTGATGTTTTGGCGTGTACAGGGTGCCGTGCAGGCGCGCTCGCTTTCCGCGCCTGAAATAGCGCTTATGGCAACGTTACAGGGAGATGGAGACATACTTGAAAGGGCTTTTGATGCCGCGTTAGCTTTAGACCCTGATTTTGATGTCAGTGATGTTTTCTCAGCCTGCCTGCAAAATGAAATATTAGAAATTGATATGGCCAAATACAATGATTAGCACTAGGGAGTACATATGGGTATGGTAGGCAAACTCCGTGAACGTTACGTACAACTGGGTGTGCAGTTGTCACGATTGTTAGAGCCCCTGGCACTGTTCTTTCTCCGTTTTATGGTGGCTAAAGTCTTCCTGGACTCCGGGCTGAGTAAGTGGGATGGCTTTTTACAGTTTAATGTAGAGAAGTATGACCTGTTCAAGTATGAATTCTTCTGCCCGGATCCGGTCAGACCCGGAGCATTACAGCTATGTAACCCTGAAACACTTGAGTATGTTGAAGGCTCATTTGTAGTGAAAATGATTGAGCTACTGGCCGTATTTGCGGGTATAGCGGAAGTTGTATTGCCAATCTTACTCATTATTGGTCTGTTGTCTCGTTTTGCAGCGTTAGGCCTGATAGGCATGACAATGTTTATTCAACTGGCGGTATTCCCAACATGGGATCACTGGATTAATCCAGCATCCTGGTGGGCTGTTTCCCTGCTGATTATTGTTGCCCGTGGTCCGGGAATTCTGTCAATTGACCGATTGTTTGGTTTAGATGCAAAACCTGTTTCGCTGTAAACCTCTTCTATTGGGGTTTCCCTGAGACCATAGCATTGATACAGAGGTATGCTGTGCTTGAATGAGTACGATATTCAACATCAGAGATAAATAGGGCCAGAATAAAATTACCAAAGCATGAGAGGCAAAGAGAGTGTTATCAACAGGTGCCTTTCTTTCGACAGAGCAAAGAAAAAGGGCTGCCCGGAGTCTATCAGAGCCGTCATAATGGTGTGACGGATTGACTGCGCCATTGCCAGTCTCAGGTTAATAAGTCGCGATCCCGATTCCAGCTTACACCAGGGAACCAGTGATTTCATGCGCCCAGAACGGCCCCGTTCTATCTTATTGATATACTTTTTATTCGTAGAGTGATGATAACGCCAGAGATAACCTCAGATAACTCGTCCGGGATTGTCGGGTACCCGATTCAGAGAGCCTGTTAACCGCCTACCGTTTGGCTGTTGCATCCGACTGTTCGACTCAATCTCCTCTTCCTTGTGGCAACGCTTGCCTGATTAATCTTCTGGTTACCTGTGCAGTGGTTGTTGATGTAAAATACCCGCTTATCTGATGTGAGCATAGAACCCATTATCTATGAACGAAAATATTAAAAGAAGAACTGCGAAACGAGATGAAGAGTCGATCTATGATCAGATTCTTGGGGCCATCTTTGAACGTAAACTTTTGCCAGGTACCCGGCTTAAGGAGGAGGAGCTCTGCGAAGTTTTTGGTGTTGGGCGTGGTAGTGTAAGAAAGGTGCTTCAGCGGTTGGCTCATGAAAACCTGGTAGAGACGATTCCCAATAGTGGCTCTTTTATAGCCAAGCCCACCATTAAAGAGTCAAAAGAGGTATTTCAGGCACGTCTTTTGATCGAAACCGAGCTGGTCAGAGAGTTAGCCTTAGTCTTTTCTCCTGAGAAACGTCAGGCGTTGGAGGATCATGTCGCCCGTGAACAGATGGCGCACGATACCGGTAACCATAATCAACGCATAAGGCTGTCCGGGGAATATCATCTGTTGATTGGAAAGCTGGCGGATAAACCGGTTCTGACAGAGTTTCTTCGGGAGATTATCTCTCGCACCTCATTGATTATCGCACTTTATGAACGCACCAAGTCAAATAGTGGGGATGTACCCACTCCCCCCTGTCGGGACCATCGGCAATTGATTGAAATTCTGGAGAATGGCGAGGCAGAGAAAGCGGTGACTCTGATGCGCGATCACTTGCTGGATATCCAGAGTATGTTGAATCTTGACCCCCCCACTGAAAAGCCAGTGGATCTTAGAAGCATATTTACCAGTTAAATCTGAAGCCTGGAAAAGACTGAACACGCGAACCCTCTTCAATAATAAAACCAGTGCAGCTATCACTGCACTGGTTTTGTAAATCGGCATCCCTTTACGCTTCAGCGTTCACATCTTCCTTTATTGCAGTGGTTTTAGTCTGGAGCATCAGTATTTTGTATACCAGACCACCGAGTAAGGCACCTACTACCCATCCAAAGCCGGACAGCTCTGCTAATGCGGGCACCCACACTGTACCTACTGAGAAAATAGCGGCGACAGCAAATGCCTGCAACGCTTTACTGTTCCAGCCATTGTGATAGTGGTATTCACCATCGGGGGCTGAAGAGAACAGATCCTCAAGGTTCAGTTTCTGTTTCTTAATCAGATAGTAGTCCGCGATCATAATGCCGTAGATCGGCGCAAGTACGGCGCCCAGAGTGTTTACAAAGCCCGCAATGCCGATATTACTGATCACCGAGACCCACAGCGCGCCAACAAAGAATGCGATACAGGCGGTGATAACCCCTCCGGAACGAAAACTTATTTTGCTGGGCGCCAGGTTAGCCAGATCAAAAGCGGGTGGAACAAAGTTTGCCACCAGATTTATACCAATAGTAGCGGCAAAGAAGCAGACTGAGGCGATGATGGTGAGAGGCAGACTGCCGACCCGCTCAACGATATCCGTTGGGTTGGTCAGTGTTTCACCGAAGATAACAACGGTGCCGGCGGTGACAAATAGGGCAATAAAAGAGAAAACGGCGACGTTGACAGGCAGCCCCCACCAGTTGCCTTTTTTGAGGACCTTTTCACTTTTTACAAAGCGGGAGAAATCGCCGAAGTTAATAACCACTGCGGCAAAATAGGCAATCATAGTGCCCATTATTGCCAGAAATGCCATCACCGGGCCTCCCTCATATTCTCCTGTCCCTCTGAATATGGTGCCCACAGCAGGCAGGAGCTGGTCACCCGCTTCAATCCAGATCATGATCATCAGGGCGATCATCACCAGATAGACAAAGGGACCTGCCCAGTTGAGAAAGCGGGTAATCCAGTCGATACCTTGCATAAACATATACATCTGGAAGAACCAGACAATGATATAAGCGGTCCAGCCGATACTGGTCATGCCAAGAAACTCTTCTCCGCCCGCGCTCCCCGGGAATAGCGCATGAATAAGCAAAGTGACGGCGGTTGAGGCGAAGTAAGTTTGCACGCCGTACCAGAAAATAGCCACGATAGCGCGCATCATAGCGGGAAAGTTGGCCCCACGGACCCCCATACTGGCGCGTGCCATGACCGGGTAGGGAATGCCGTATTTCACACTGGGAATGCCGGACAGATTGCACAGCACCATAACAAAAATAGATGCTGCAATAATGGCAGCCATGACAGCCCAGCCGTTGAGACCGTAGGCGATGAACAGCGATGCCGCCAGGGTATAACCAAACAGGCTCTGAACATCATTAGCCCAGACGTTGAATATCTCAAACGCACCCCACTTACGATCTTTTGGCGATAGCGGCGCCAGATCCTCATTGTAGAGACTGGGATCGATGTTTTTAATCTTCAGATCTTCAGACATGCCGACCTCCGGATATTATGGGCGTGGCGTTGAGGTCTGACGTGCCAGCCGTGGAGTGGGATAAGCGATAGGTCTCATCTTTTCTTAAGTGCTGCATGGGGGTACCTTTTTGTTATATTTTTGTCAGGCGCGCTAAGCGCTGCTTCTCTCTTAAATCGTTCTCTGTACGGATTGTTCAACCGGTGAACGCTCAAACCGGTTTTCATTTGTTGGCGACTCTGCGTCGATTCAGCTGCGAAAACGTGTGCAGGCCGACCAGTTGTTCATCAGCAGGTAGTACGTCAGACCGGCGGGTATCAGGCTGGCATACCATGAAATTGAGGAGAAGGTGAGTGCAACCGCCGCCCCTAGCAAGGAAGCGATAATGGCTGCCCAGTTGACGCCACGGTATGGTCCTGTTTCGTTATACAGATGTTCCAGATTCAGGGTGCGGTTACGCAGAAGAAAGTAGTCTACAACCAGGACCGCGAAGATCGGGCCCAGAAATGCTGAATAGGTCTGTACGAACAGTTGTAACCCTGCTGACGATTCCTCCTTCACCAGCTCCCAGGGGAAAGTCGCAAAGGCGGCAAGTCCTACCACAATGGTGGCTGTACGAAATTTGAGCTTGAAAACGTCCATCAGAATATAGGTAGGGGGCACCACATTATTAAGCACGTTGGTGGTGACCTGTGCAAAAGCGATAAATAGCAGAGTAGTGACAAGCAGAGGTGTATTGTCTACTGCACTGGAGAATACCTGGATAGGATCAGAAACCCCTGTGGCACCGGAGACCATCAGTCCTATCAGGCCCATAAACAGGGTGCAGGGCAGGATCGACATGGCGTAGATAATACTCAGCAGGCCTGCCCCTGTACCTTTTTTCAGCTCTCGGGAATAGTCGCTGACATTCAGCATCATGGTGCTGTAAATACCCAGAAACAGCATTGTTGCAGCCCAGAAAGGCGCCCCCCAGGTGCCCTCGATATTCACCAGGTTAGTGGTGATCTCATCACCGTATTTGCTGATAACGCTGTAGAACATATATACCAGCGATAGCAGAATAAAGCCGCTACCGATGTTTTCCAGCCATTTGATTCCCTGAAAGCCAAATATCGACAGGCCAATCTGTAATAACTGAAATGTGACAAAGAAAAAGATCAGGTTATCGAAACCAAACATAGTGCTGGAAACCGCATTGAGAGCGCCGGCACCGATCCAGGACTGAAATCCGTACCAGACAATAGCGGGAACCGCCCGCACCAGCCCGGGAAAGCGTGTACCAGCAAAGCCGAATGCACTGCGTGCCTGCACCATAAAAGGGATGCCATATTTATAACCGGCGGCACCGTTAAGGCTCAGGGCGATACCGATGATAAAACAGCCGATGGCAATCGCGACAGTCGCCTGAAGTAAGTTGAGTGTACCCACGATGCTGGAACCCATGGCGAAGGTGCCGATTGAGACACAGCCACCGAACCAGGCCAGCAGATAGGATATGCGCCCCATAATCCGGGTTTTTTGAGGGGCAAGGGACTCTTCACCTGCGGCTTTGGTATCGACCGGGTCATCAATAAGTTCAGACGGAGACAATACTTGTTCATTTTGCATTTCAGGACCCTCCCGGGAGTATAGCTCCCGATTAACTTTTTATTCTTCTTTTAAAGAAAACTGATTTGCCATGACCGTTCACATTGCGTTTAGGTCAATCCCTATCAGTTCGTTCTGATATAGCGGTTGAATCTATTTGTATTTGGATCTGTATAACCGATGTGTGCATCAACAAAGAGCCTTCAATATGTTCTCTGTGACAAGTGTTCAAACTGGCCGGTAAACGCTTTCGGGCGCGGGTAGTCCAGATCGCCATGTTTACTGGTACCCAGTTGCAGACTCACCAAAGACTCCGCCAGTTTGACTGCGGCCGTAACGCCTTCAACGATCGGCAGACCAACCGCTTTCTGGATCTGCTGTCGCAGATCTGCCATGCCTCCACAGCCAAGTACAATGGCGCCGATATTATCTTCCGCTTTCGCGCGCAGGCACTCCTCAATAATCCGGTCCAGTGCCTGGTTTTTGCTCTCTTCAAGGTCGAGCACTGGAATTTCGGCAGCACGAATACGGCGACAGTGATGGGAAAAGCCATAACTTTGCAACAGATGTTCAGCAATGATGCCGGTGCGACCCAGTGTGGTAACGATGGAGAAACGGGTGCTAATCAGGGTGGCCATATGAAAGGCCGCTTCAGCTATACCGATGACCGGGGCGTGGGTTAGCTCACGTGCAGCCAGCAGACCGGGATCGCCAAAGCAGGCGATAATGTAGGCATCGGTATTTTCGCGTTCACCGGCAAGCACTTCCTCCGCAACGCCTACGGCACTAATAGCCTCGTCGAAGTGACTCTCGATAGAGACCGGTCCACTCCGGGGATTGGTTGCCACGATTGTGGTTCCGGGAGCGGCGATACGAGTAGCGGCTTCACCTATCTTTTCAGTCATGCTCACGGTGGTGTTTGGGTTAATCAGGTGAATCTGCATGGTTGTTATCCTGCATGTTCATGGTCATTTTTATTTTGATTTCTACGTTAATACTGAGTTTTGTTATCTGTTTTGTCTCATTTAGTTACTCACATGTCAATTATTTGTTAACAATTTATCTTCATATTGTTTTTCGCATTATGGTGTTATCTTTTGATGTTATCCCTGTCAGATTGACTCTTAATCGATAGATAACTCTGGTCTTATAGCTATTCATAGTCTTAATCTGAGTGGTCAAACGGCGGATTTTTCACTTTATGGAATATTTATTGGAACTTATTACTCATTGTTTTAAATAGATAATTAATGGATTTGTATGCGGTAGATTGTTTATCGATACAAAAATAATAGACATTGTTAACAATTAAAAGTAATTATATAAACAATTGTATTTTTCTGTGTTTCTTATTCTGCTTCTCACAGTCGGCGTCTAACTGCTGGTGTAATAACAATTAAAATTGAAGAGGATCATGTTATGAGCAATGTGTATGACAGAGACCTGGTGGGTTATGGCAAAGCAGCGCCTGACCCAAAGTGGCCACATAAGGCCCGGATTGCTGTTTCTTTTGTGTTGAACTATGAAGAGGGAGGAGAGCGCTGTGTGCTGCACGGTGATAGTGAATCAGAAGCTTTTCTATCGGAAATGATAGGCGCACAACCCCTGGCTGGGGTGCGTCATATGAGCATGGAATCTATCTATGAATATGGCAGTCGTGCAGGTGTCTGGCGTTTGTTAAAGCTGTTTAAAAAGCATGATATTCCGCTGACTATTTTTGCTGTGGCTATGGCCGCAGAACGCCATCCCGAGGTGATCAGGGCAATGGTGAAAGATGGACATGAGATATGCAGTCACGGTTACCGCTGGATCGACTATCAATATATGGATGAAGAGGAGGAACGGGAACATATTCAGAAGGCGATTGGGATTCTGACAGAGATAACCGGAGAACGTCCGCTGGGCTGGTATACCGGCCGGACAAGCCCTAATACCCGCCGGTTGGTGGCTGAAGAGGGGGGCTTCTTGTATGAGTCTGATACCTATGATGATGATTTGCCCTATTGGAATATGTTGTCAGGGCGCCCTCAACTGACGATCCCTTATACCCTGGACACCAACGATATGCGTTTCGCCAGTAATCAGGGATTCAACTGTGGCGATCAGTTTTTTACCTACCTGAAAGATGCCTTCGACACCCTCTATGAGGAAGGCGCGGATAGCCCCAAAATGCTTTCAATCGGTTTACATTGCCGCCTGGTGGGGCGTCCGGCCAGAATTGCCGCTCTGTCGCGTTTTCTTGAATATGTGCAACAGCATCGTGATGTATGGCTCTGTCGTCGTATTGATATTGCCCGACACTGGCACCAGCACCACCCATACCCGCAAGCGGAAAGCTGATTTTAGAGGTTGCGCTTAGTCTGCCTCAGATTACCCGAATAAATAGTACCAGGAGACAATATGAATACCGCTATTGAACAAAATAGTTTTGATCCCGTGAAATGGACTAACCTTGCTGATGCCCGTCTGGGAGCTAAAGCGATCGCAGTGACTGACGATTGGTTTGCCGACGTCAATCGAATGCTGCAACCCGAAGAACCCGTCTGGAAAGAGGGCGTGTTTGATGATAACGGTAAATGGATGGATGGCTGGGAGTCCCGTCGTAAGCGTTTTGAAGGCTATGATCATGCGATCATTCGCCTTGGCGTACCCGGAATTATTAAAGGTGTGGATATTGATACCCGTTATTTCACCGGCAACTACCCACCATCCGCTTCCATCGAAGCATGCTATTGCGTTGATGGAGACCCGACCGATGCCACGGTATGGGAGGAGATTCTGCCTTCGGTCTCACTGCAGGGAGATAGTCACCATTTGCATGCTATCGCGGATAATCGTCCCTGGTCCCATCTGCGTTTCAATATCTATCCCGATGGCGGTGTTGCCCGTTTACGCATATATGGTGTTCCTTACCGGGACTGGTCTTTGCATCCATCGCAGGAGTCAGTTGATCTGGCAGCGGCGGTCAACGGCGGGCGGGCGATAGCCTGTAGCGATGAGCATTTCGGTCGGATGGGAAACATCCTCAACCCCGGCCGCGGTATTAATATGGGGGATGGCTGGGAAACCGCCCGTCGTCGTACACCCGGAAATGACTGGGTTATTGTTGCCCTTGGCCATCCGGGCGTCATCCAGAAGGTGATTGTCGATACCCTGCATTTTAAAGGTAACTATCCCGATAGTTGTTCAATCCAGGGGGCGTATGTAAAGGGCGGAACGGATGAGCAGATAGAAACCCAGAGCCTGTTCTGGCAGGAACTCTTACCCTCACAAAAGCTTGAGATGCACAGTGAGCATGGGTTTGCAGCCGAACTAAACGATATCGGGATGATTACCCATGTTCGTATCAATATTTTCCCCGATGGCGGCATTAGCCGACTACGTCTGTTTGGCCTGATTGAACAGGCTGTCGGGACGAAGGTGTAACCGATGTTATCTGTTCTGAAGGTCGAACCCTTAACCAAGGCCGCGTTTAAACCGTTTGGCGATGTTATTGAAACCGAGGGAAGTCGGCACTTTCTGATCAATAATGGTTCGACAGAGCGCTTTCATCGCCTGGCTGATGTTGATGTATCAGCCGCACAGGGGGAGCCGATTATCAGTATCTTCAGGGCTCAGCCATTACCGATGCCGTTCACGGTGAAAATGATGGAGCGGCATCCTCTGGGGAGTCAGGCATTTATTTCCAGAGGGGAAGAGCCGTTTCTGGTTCTGGTGGCCCCGCCTGGGGATAGCGTGAACGGTGATCAACTGAGGTTATTTCTGACAAATGGCCGACAGGGCGTTAACTATAGTCGGGGAGTCTGGCATCATCCCGTGCTTGCGTTAAAGCCCGATCAGGAATTTATCATCATTGACCGGGCAGGCGAGGGCAATAACTGTGATGAAATCTATTTCGATAGCGGGCATCAGACGGTAGTGGAGATCTGAAAGCCGGAAAGAGCAGGGACGCTTGTCCGGGGGCTTTCCGTTCTGACTCATATTGTGCATGCTGCCTATCGTTGGCCATTGCTGATTCTTTGATAGACATTTACAGCGCTTCAAACAAAGCCCGGAAGTCTATCGGATAAGCATTCACAACGGCTGATATAAGACGTAGCCTCCTGTTCAAATAGCTAATGTCGACAGAAGTCGATTAAACTTATTGCGAAAGCCTGTATCTGACAGCAACTTGATAACCAGTTTCTGGTCAGAAGTCTCCAGGTGGCTTTTTAGAAAAAATATCCCGGGTTCATCTGCCGCTTCGAGATTGAATTCGGACAAGTCACGGAGGCCGCGATACGCTACACGGTCACCGATTCGTCCGGCAAGGTAAAGTAACACGGTATCTTTCAGTTCATCCTCTTTCAAAACCCGTGGTAACTGCGCGGGTGTCTTGACCAGCGGCAGCATGGAATTGGCAATGGCCCGTTCAATGTCTTCCGGTAATCCCCAGCTCCGGGCTAATGTGGAGCCAACGATAGCGGCGTTCAAACCGCTACCCTGTTGCTGCGCTTTAATTCTGTCAAGCACTGTCATGCCTTCTGCATACCAGGCGTGTGCGTTTTTCTCACCGAGGATAAAGCCCAGGTCACCGAGGTTGAAAAACAGGGCTTTGGTTGCCAGTACCGAAGGGCGGGGATGACCCGCATTTTGTCCCAATAAATTGGCAAACGCGCTCGCAACAGCGGTAGATAACCAGGCCCGCTGCAAAGCAGTTCTCTGTGCTTCAGAGCAGTCTTTGGTTTGATCAGCCGTTGCGGCCTGGGAGACCAGACCCTTAACAAAACTGACCCCCAGATAATTAACCGCGTGCTGAACGCTTGAAATCGGAGAGGTTAATGAGAATGCTGCAGAGTTCACTGTTCGCAGCACCTCTGCTGTCAGTCCGGGATCAGCGGCAAGGGTGGCAACCAGCTCCTGTGGTGTATCCAGGCCACCGGCTAACTTTGCCTGAACGGGATTTGGATCTGGCAGTCTTTCACACAGTTGTTGTGCCCGGGCCGCTTGTTGCTCATCGATATATGATGCGACAAACAGATTGAATTCGGTCAGCGACCTGTAGATCTCCTGCGATAATTCCGATGTAGCCTCAACAACCGGCTCATCCAAAAGCTGCCCGAAAGGCCTGGAGGGTTTGCTTGTCGATTCGCTGGACCGACTCGTTGCTTCAGGCCTCTTGTCAGCGGTTTTCTTTTTTCTACCAAATAGTCCAAATAGCACGACAGTTGACTCCAGCAGTTGAGGTATATCCTTTCATCAAACGCGGCTTAAGCGTTTGCGCATAATATTGTGATCAGAGCAGATCATATGGGCGGGCTTTTGAATCAACAGACAGGCTGGTTTCTATACAGTTTGGGGACTTATCCCCATTTAGCACTCTTTGCAGTCCCGCACATTACAGCATCTGCCTGACTCTGTAAGTCTCTGCCATCTGCAATAATATGTAAATCTTTTTGACAGGCCACAGTTACCATAGTGACAGATATACAAAGTCTGTTTCTCCAAAACGCAGGTGGGGTAACCCATGTTAAGTTTATTGAAGAATAGTTATATCTGCTTTTACCCGAATGTGGGAGAAGCTGGAAGTCTGTCTGGCGGGTTTACTGCGGCCGTTCCGGCCTTGCCCTGCGGGTCATCGTGAAGAGCGACGATGATGTGTCGCGCAAAGAGCGCGCTCGGTTCGAACCCGCTCGCGGCTTCTCAATACCCACCACACCGAAGCTGATACCACAAAAAAGGCCACCCCGGAGGGTAGCCTGTTTTGTGGTATTTGGTGGAGGTGGCGGGTTTCGAACCCGCGTCCGCCAATCCTCTGCCTCTAGATCTACATGTTTAGACACTTCTATTCAATTAACCCAGCACGGCCCGAAGGTCAGGGCGTTTAGGGCGAGCCTCTTTAGGTTTTAACCGTTCAGCTTGAGACAAAGCTTCCGGGCGATTCTATCTCGAATGACACTGCAAAATCCTTTAGTTATAGACACCTATAGGAGCAGCGCAAGCAGACTTATGCTGCTAGAGCGTAGTTATCGTCGTTTGCAACTATAACTGTGTAGTAATTGATTTACGTGATTCACTACACTCACGACATGCACCAAAGGGTTCGCAATCAGCGTCGAAGCCAAGTCACCCCCATAGTATTTCCGACTACATAACGCCCGAATAGTTCGTTTAACCAAACTGTCAGAGTATTATGTCAGACGGGCCGGCATTATAGCCGGTTTACAGCAAGAATATAGCTTTATCTTGAGAACAGTTCTACTTCGCTGCCAGAACACGCTGTTTCTGACGGTTCCAGTCGCGCTCTTTTTCTGCATCCCGTTTGTCATGCTGTTTCTTACCCTTGGCCAGGGCTATTTCGCATTTTACCCGGTCGTTCTTCCAGTAAAGGGCGAGGGCGACGCAGGTGAATCCTTTAGCCTGAACAGCACCGATCAGCCGATCGATTTCGCGTCGGTGCAACAGTAGCTTGCGCTGTCGGGTAGGGTCCGCAATAACATGGGTGGATGCGGTTTTCAGTGGTGTAAAATGGGCACCAACAAGCCACGCTTCGCCGTTATGCAGTACTACATAGGAGTCTACAAGCTGGCCGCGACCTTCGCGGAGGCTTTTTACTTCCCATCCGGTGAGAGACAGTCCGGCCTCGAACTTAGTATCAATCGAATACTCGTGTCGGGCTTTCTTGTTCTGGCAGATGGTATTGCCACTGGGTTTTGCTTTCTTCTTTGCCATGGGGCGGGATTATATAGAGCGTTACAGTGCAATGAAAGAGAATTGAGCGGTAAGGATGATCCGGCGATCGTCAGCAGCGAACTTTAGACTAAAACGGGTTTTTTGTCCGGTGTATGGCCGGTGTCATTGAATTGAGTGGCCAAAATATGGACAATGCCGGGCTATTTTATTATTTGAAATATCAGTCTACTTTAAGAGATTTGCATGAAAGATCGCCAAAATATCCATGGATCATGGGCCAGTCGCTGGGTCTTTATTATGGCCGCGACGGGGTCAGCTGTTGGCCTGGGTAATATCTGGAAGTTCCCCTATATCGCTGGTCAGAATGGCGGCGGTGCTTTTGTTCTGGTTTATCTGTTGTTTATTCTGGCGGTGGGTGTGCCGATTATGATGGCGGAAGTGCTGGTGGGACGGCGCGGACGCCAGAGTCCGATTAACTCAATGCGCGAGGTGGCGCTCGAGGCGGGCCATTCGCCTAACTGGTCGATGGTTGGCTGGGTTGGCGCGCTGGCTGGTTTTCTGATTTTCTCCTTTTATTCGGTCGTTGCCGGTTGGGTGCTGGCCTATGTTGCTGCGATGGGTAATGGTGAGTTTCTCGATATCGGCAGTGAGCAGGCGGGCAAGGCCTTCAGTCACTTACTGGCTGATCCGCAGGCGTTACTGATCTGGCATTCGGTGTTTGTGGTGCTGGTGATGGTGGTGTTGATGGGGGGCGTTAATAAAGGCCTGGAACGGGCCACTAAGATTATGATGCCGGCGCTGTTTGTCTTACTGCTGTTGTTGCTGGGGTATTCGATGACCTCCGGTTCGTTCGGCGAAGGCGTTGAATTCCTGTTCCATTTTGACCCTTCTGAACTGTCCTGGGATGCCGTGCTGGTGGCGTTGGGGCACTCATTCTTTACCCTGTCCCTGGGGATGGGGTCGATTATGGCCTATGGCTCCTATATGCCCAAGAGCGCTTCCATTGGTGGTACCGTGCTGACGATTGCTGCGTTGGATACCATTGTCGCGCTGGTGGCGGGTATGGCGATCTTTCCGATCGTCTTTGCCAACTCGCTGGATCCGGGGGCGGGTCCGGGTCTGATGTTTATTACCCTGCCGGTGGCATTTGGTCATATGCCGGGTGGACAGATTTTCGGCTTTTTGTTCTTTGTATTGGTGGCGCTGGCCGCCTGGACCTCGGCGATTTCGCTGATGGAGCCGGGGGTGGCCTGGATGGTGGAGAAGTTTGGTCTGAAACGGGGGCCGGTCTGCATCATTCTGGGGTTGCTGGTGTGGTTGCTGGGAATCGCGGCGTTGAGTTCGTTTAATTTTGGTAGTGATATCGCGCTGTTTGGTATGAATATCTTTGATTTTCTCGATTTCGTTACCGCGAATATCTTCCTGCCGCTGGGAGGGCTGTTTGTGGCGGTCTTTACTGGCTGGATTCTGCACCAGCGGATCACCCGGGATGAACTGGCGGTTGTGACTCCGGCTTACTATCTGGCCTGGTCGGTTACGATCCGTTATATTGCACCGATCGCGGTTACTGCGATCTTTATTTTCAATCTGATCGAAAAACTGGGCTGATGGCATGACACAGGTAGACCGGAGCGCGTTAGTGCTTCATACAGCAGAGCAGATGTTTGATCTGGTCAATGATGTGGAGAGTTACCCGCAGTTTCTGCCCTGGTGTTCCGGGACTACACTGATTGAGTCGACTGACGAAGTGATGCAGGCCAGTCTGAAGGTCGCCAAGGCGGGGCTGAGGTATAGTTTTACCACCCGTAATGAGTTGCAGCGGCCGGAGATAATCAGGATAGAGCTGGTTGAGGGGCCGTTCTCCAGTCTGTCCGGACTCTGGACCTTTAAACCGCTGAGTGAAGAGGCCTGTAAGGTGAGTCTGAGTCTGCAGTTTGATTTTTCTGGCAAACTCACCAGCATGGCAATGAGCAAGGTGTTTAATCAGATGGCAGCAACGATGGTTGACGCTTTTGTGAATCGCGCTGATCAGGTTTATGGTTAACGGTTTAAGGTTGAAAAATAATGGGCACGATGAAAGTTGAAGTGGCGTATGCCCTTGCGAATGAACAGAAGATTATCCCGCTGCAGGTGGCAGAGGATTGTTCTGCGTATGAGGCGGTGGTTCAGTCCCGCATTGCAGATTTTTTTCCGCAGATCGATATTGAGCATGACCCTATGGGGATTTTTGGTAAAGCGATTACTGATCCTAAACTGCATATCCTTAAGCCGGGTCAGCGTGTGGAGATCTACCGTCCGCTGATTGCTGATCCCAAAGAGATTCGTGCCCGCCGGGCGGCTAAGGCAAAAGCGGAGCGCGAAGCGCAGAGCTGACGATCAGAGATTCAGCCTGAGTGGTGGCGGTGTAACCGCTCAGGGAGTATGAAACACCGGAGAGCATCCGGTGTTTCACTGTGCTTGATCTGGATGGTAGTTATTGCTGATTGCCACCGGGACGGAAGTCACCCGCGAATCCTGAGAGATTGCCATTGGCATCGAACAGAACCGTGAGGCGTTGTTGCGTGATTGCGCCAGTTTCACCGGATTGGTTGCGGTAGATATAATCCCAGCGGTTATTGTTGAAGCTGTCGGTGATCAGGGGCGTGCCCAGAACATATCGGACCTGATTCTGTGTCATTCCAGGGCGGAGGGTATCGACCATCTCCTGGGTGACCACATTGCCCTGTGGTATGTCGATCTTGTAAACGCCGGGGAATTCGGAGCATCCGGCCAGTAAAATAGCGGCGATAACGCTAATAAGAATTTTTTGCATTAGTAAATGACTTCCACTTTCGCGTATAAAATCAGATAATTGAGATCGCAAGTCTAACATTCGTTGAGATAAACATCATAGAGAAAGATTATGGCACTTGAAAATCAAGAATTACGTAAAGCTGGCCTGAAGGTTACCCTGCCTCGGGTGAAAATTTATCAGATTCTTGAGAAAGCAGGCGAAGGTGATCATTTCAGTGCAGAAGATATCTACAAGCTTCTGCTGGAACACAATGAAGATGTTGGTCTGGCAACCGTTTATCGTGTACTGACTCAGTTTGAGGCAGCGGGGCTGGTTTCACGGCATCATTTTGAAGGTGGCCATTCGGTATTTGAGCTGACTCAGGATGAACAGCACGATCATATTGTCTGTGTGAAGTGCGGTAAAGTGCGTGAGTTCAGTGATCCTGCGCTGAAAAAACGTCAGGATCAGATCGCCAAGGAGCTGGGTTTTAAAATCACTGACCGGACGCTCTATCTCTACGGTGAGTGTGCCGATGGTTGCAAGAACACGAAATAGTTATATCAGGGGCATTATCGGAGTTAAAAAAAACCGGCGTAGCCGGTTTTTTACGTTTCTAACCTCTGCTGTGTTCGGGTGTCAGCTTTTAATGGCATCCAGTCCCAGCATCTCCCGGGCATGATCCAGGGAGGTTTCGGTGACATCGATACCGCCCAGCATGCGTGCTACTTCGCCAACACGCTGATTCATATTCAGGCGATCGATGCGGGTGAGGGTCTTATCTTTTACCGTCTGCTTGCTGACAAACAGGTGCTGATGTCCCTGGGATGCTACCTGAGGCTGGTGGGTGACCACCAGAATCTGATTGTTTTCACCGAGCTGGCGCAGTAACCGGCCAACTACCTCAGCGATAGCACCACCGATACCGACATCGACCTCATCGAAGATCAGGGTTGGGGTGCTGGAGGTCTGCGCGGTAATCACCTGAATCGCCAGAGATATCCGCGACAGTTCGCCGCCGGAGGCGACTTTGTTCAGTGGGCGGGGCGGCTGGCCGGCGTTGGTGGTGATCAGAAACTCAACCTCTTCCAGACCATGGGCATTCAGTTGGTCTTTGTTATAGGGAGTGATGGAAACGCTGAGTTCAGCGGCGGTCATCCCCAGACTGTGAAGTTGTTTGTTGACCTCGTTCCTGAGTGACAGGGCAGCTTTTTTGCGCGCCTTGCTGAGACTCTCTGCGCTGTCGATAAATGCCTGGCGGGCGTTCTCTGTTTCCTGATGCAGCTGTTCCAGTGCCTGATCCGACATGTTCAGACCCTCCAGCTCCTGCTGGATGCCGAGATAGAATTGTGGCAACTGCTCGGCGGGTATACGGTGTTTACGCGCCATATCAAAAATGCTGCTGAGTCGCTCTTCAACGTCAGCCTGGCGTTTCGGGTTCAGTTCAACCCGGTCCATATAGTGGCTCATCTCCTGACAAGCCTCTTCGATCTGAATCTGAGCGCTGTTAAGCATCTCGATGGTCTGGCTGACCGAGGGTGAAGTGCCCTTGATCTTGCCCAGCAGATGCTGGCACTGGTTGAGCAGGCTTAAACAGTTAACCTCTTCAGCCTCGCTGGTGAGCTGTAGGATCTGTTGTCCGGACTGCAGGATCTCACCGGCATTGGCCAGGGTGCTTTGCTCCTCGACCAGTTTTTCATATTCCCCTTCACTGATTCCCAGTTGTTCCAGCTCTTCCGCCTGATAGCTGAGTAGCTGCAGGCGGGCGGTCTGTTCTTCACTCTGAGCTGACAGCTGCCGCAAACGGTTGTTCAGGCTTTGCCAGTTGCGGAACAGCTGACGGGTTTTGCCTGCCAGCTCGCCCTTGCCGGAATAGGCATCCAGCAGGTAACGGTGATGATCTTTTTTCAATAACCGCTGATGTTCATGCTGACCATGAATCTCGATCAGGTATTCACCCAGTTCGCGGACTTTGTTGATCGGGCAGGGGCTGCCGTTGATATAGCTTCTTGAGCGCCCTTCGGTGGTGATCACCCGGCGCAGAATGCACTCATCGTCATCCAGGTCCTGGTGTCTCAGCCATTTCTGTGCGGTGGGGATATTGGAGATATCGAAGCTGGCAATAATTTCTGCCCGTTCAGCGCCCTTGCGAACGGAGCCCATATCGGCACGATCACCCAGTGTGAGCCCGAGAGCGTCGAGCATAATTGATTTGCCCGCCCCGGTTTCGCCACTGACAACGGTCATGCCGTTTTCCAGCTCCAGGTCCAGTTCTTCGACAATAGCGTAGTTGCGGATGTTCAGTTGAGTCAGCATAACCATTAGTCTGTGTATTTATACAGTGGTTAATGTATAAGCCAATAATGGCTTCTGTGCAATCAATAACTACTCAGTCTGGTTAAAAAAATCTAAAAATACCCACTTGAATCCTGTTGTCATAGCCCCATATAAAAGCTCAACAGAAAACTCACATATCAGATGGTTGGAGAAAGTGATGGCAGGCGAAGATAAGTCTCAGGTTGAAGAGCAGCAGCCGGAAGCAGTAACTGAAGCGGTTGAAGAGACTGTGGGTGCTGATGCAAACGTTGACCAGGTCGCTGAAAACGTTGCCGCTGAAGATGTCGATGTGGAAGCGTTGCAACAGGATCTGGCACAGGCCAGAGATCAGGTTGCGGCCCTGAAAGATCAGGAATTGCGAACCCGTGCAGAGATGCAGAATATTCGCCGTCGGGCGGAGATGGATGTAGAGAA
The DNA here is from genome assembly GCF_016924145.1 of Amphritea pacifica. Lineage (GTDB taxonomy): Bacteria > Pseudomonadota > Gammaproteobacteria > Pseudomonadales > Balneatricaceae > Amphritea > Amphritea pacifica. Next base: position 70,029 of record NZ_JAFFZO010000015.1, read on the forward strand.
AGCGCATAAGTTTGCGCTGGAGAAGTTTGCCAATGAGCTGCTGCCGGTCGTCGATAGCCTGGAGCGCGCGATTGAAGCGTCCAGCAGCGATGATGAAGCAGTGGTTGCATTGCGTGAAGGGGTTGAGATGACCCTGAATATGTTCGTTACAGGCCTGGGTAAGTTTAAGGTTGAGCAGCATAACCCTGAGGGAGAGCCGTTCAATCCGGAGCTGCACCAGGCGATGTCGATGGTACCTAATCCGGATGTTGCTGCGAACCACGTTATGGCAGTTATGCAGAAGGGTTATAGCCTCAATGGACGTCTGATTCGTCCGGCGATGGTCATTGTTTCTAAAGGTGCAGAATAAGTCAGGACTTGAAACTGATAAATCCGCACCAATATAGCTAGCAAGTTAAAAGAATTTCGCCCGTCAGAACGGGCACAGAATTACTGGAGTGATAAAAATGGGTAGAATTATTGGTATTGACCTGGGCACAACTAACTCATGTGTTGCTATTCTGGATGGCGACAAGCCCCGGGTTATTGAGAACGCTGAGGGTGATCGTACCACCCCCTCCATCATTGCTTACGCAGAAGATGGTGAGATTCTGGTAGGTCAGCCGGCGAAGCGTCAGGCCGTCACCAACCCGAACAATACCCTGTTTGCCATTAAGCGTCTGATCGGCCGTCGTTTTAAAGACGAGGTGGTTCAGAAAGATATCAAGATGGTGCCTTACAAAATTATCGAAGCTGATAACGGCGATGCCTGGGTTCAGGTTAACGATAAGAAGATGGCGGCCCCACAGGTTTCTGCAGAAATTCTGAAGAAGATGAAGAAAACTGCCGAGGACTATCTGGGTGAAGCGGTCACTGATGCGGTAATTACCGTGCCTGCTTACTTCAACGACTCCCAGCGTCAGGCAACCAAAGATGCCGGTAAAATTGCCGGTCTGAATGTTAAACGTATCATCAACGAGCCAACGGCTGCGGCACTGGCTTATGGTATGGATAAGTCCAAGGGCGATAAAACCATTGCTGTTTACGACCTGGGTGGTGGTACTTTCGATATCTCTATCATTGAAATTGCAGAAGTTGATGGCGAACATCAGTTTGAAGTACTGGCGACTAACGGTGATACCTTCCTGGGTGGTGAGGATTTTGACTCCCGTCTGATTGAGTATCTGGCCGCTGAGTTCAAGAAAGAGTCCGGTATTGATCTGCACAGTGATCCACTGGCGTTGCAGCGTCTGAAAGAGGGGGCTGAGAAGGCAAAAGTTGAGCTGTCTTCTGCTCAGTCTACCGATGTTAACCTGCCCTACATCACTGCTGATGCTAGCGGTCCTAAGCACCTGAATGTAAAAATCAGCCGTGCCAAGATGGAGTCACTGGTTGAAGCGCTGGTTGATCGTTCAATGGAGCCTTGCCGCATCGCACTGAAAGATGCTGATCTGTCCGCTTCTGATATCGACGAAGTCATCCTGGTGGGTGGTCAGACCCGTATGCCACTGGTGCAGCGTAAAGTCACCGAGTTCTTTGGCAAAGAAGCACGTAAAGACGTTAACCCGGATGAAGCGGTTGCGATCGGTGCATCTATCCAGGCTGCGGTACTGTCCGGTGATGTGAAAGACGTTCTGCTGCTGGATGTTACCCCGCTGAGCCTGGGTATCGAGACAATGGGTGGGGTTGCCACTCCGGTTATTGAGAAGAACACCACAATCCCGACTAAGAAGTCTCAGGTGTTCTCAACGGCCGATGACAACCAGACTGCAGTAACCATTCACGTCGTTCAGGGTGAGCGTAAACAAGCGTCTGGCAACAAATCACTGGGTCGTTTTGACCTGGCCGATATCCCGCCAGCACCGCGCGGTATGCCTCAGATCGAAGTCACCTTCGATATTGATGCCAACGGTATCCTGAACGTATCTGCAAAAGATAAGGCGACGGGTAAAGAGCAGTCTATTATCATCAAAGCCTCTTCTGGTCTGAGTGATGAAGAAGTTGAACAGATGATTCAGGACGCGGAAGCCAATGCTGAAGCGGATAAGAAGTTTGAAGAGATGAGTCAGGCCCGTAACCAGGGTGACGCAATGATTCACTCCGCTAAGAAAACTCTTGAAGATGCCGGTGATAAGGCGACTGAAGAGGAAAAAACAGCGATCAACAGCGCTATCGAAGAGCTGGAAGGCGTGCTGAAAGGTGATGACAAAGAAGTGATCGAAACCAAGACAGCTGCGCTGACCGAAGCAGTTTCTGCTGTGGCTCAGAAGATGTATGCTGAAGCGGCTCAGCAGGCTGAAGGTCAGGGCGGAGAGCAGGCCCAGGCTGAACCGGCTGACGATGCTGTTGATGCTGAGTTTGAAGAAGTTAAAGACGACGAGAAAAAGTAAGTCGCCTTAGTGAATCATGCTTGAAATGACAGCGCGGGCCGGTCCCGCGTTGTCCTGTTTTTATTCTCAGCTGATTTAAGTATTAGTTAACCGGATTGCGATACAGATTATGTCGAAGAAAGATTTTTACGATGTGTTAGGCGTTTCCAGAGACGCTTCTGACCGGGATATTAAAAAGGCGTTTCGTCGGATGGCGATGAAATACCACCCGGACCGTAATCCAGACGACAAAGCGGCCGAAGACGCCTTTAAAGAGGTGAATGAGGCTTACGAAGTTTTGTCGGATAGTCAAAAGAAAGCGGCGTATGACCAGTATGGACATGCGGGTGTCGATCAGAACGGCATGGGTGGCCATGGCGGATTTGGCGGCGGCGCTGGAGGCTTTGGTGATATCTTTGGTGACGTGTTTGGCGATATTTTTGGCCAGCAGGGGCACGGAGGCGGTCGTCGCAGCCATGTTCAACGCGGTGCTGATCTGCGTTACACCATGGATCTCAGTCTGGAAGAGGCGGTAAGAGGGTGCGAAAAAACCATCTCTGTACCGACACTGGTACCCTGTGAGGTGTGTGATGGTAGTGGCGCTAAACCAGGCACCAGCGCAAAAACCTGTGGTACCTGTGGTGGTATTGGTCAGGTGCGGATGCAGCAGGGATTCTTCTCGGTACAGCAAACCTGCCCAACCTGTCATGGTGAGGGGCAGGTTGTCTCCGACCCTTGTACCAGCTGTCATGGCCAGGGACGTAAGCAGCAAACCAAAAAACTGTCTGTCAAAATCCCTGCGGGGGTTGATACCGGTGACCGTATTCGTCTGTCGGGTGAAGGTGAAGCGGGCAGTCATGGTGGTCCATCCGGTGATCTGTTTGTTCAGGTTAATGTCCGGGATCATGCGATCTTTGAACGGGATGGCAAACATCTCTATTGTGAAGTTCCGATCAGCTTTATCGATGCGGCACTGGGGGGCGAGCTTGAAGTCCCGACACTGGAGTCCCGTGTTAAACTGAAGATTCCCGCTGAAACTCAGACCGGCAAACTGTTCCGTCTGCGAGGCAAAGGGATTAAACCGGTCCGTGGCGGAGCCGTGGGCGATCTGCTGGTACGGGTAATCGTTGAAACACCAGTGAATCTGAGCGGTAAGCAGAAAGAGCTGTTGCGTGAATTTGAAGCTGCGATGGATGACCGGCAGAAACATCACGGGCCGAAGAAACATGGTTTCTTTGACAGCGTGAAGAAATTTTTCGAGGATATGACCTGATATTCTCAGGGGGCTGCCCGGCAGCCCCTGCGACTTTTTGGAGTCTTACATGAGTGATTTTCCCACTCAACCGAAAGAACTGTGGCAACTGATTCAACAGGAAGCCCGGGAGGAGATGGCCAGAGAGCCGTTTCTGGCAAGTTTCTTTCACAGCACCATTATTCGTCACCACAGCCTGTGCGAAGCGGTGAGTTATCTGTTGGCTAATAAACTCTCAGATGAAGTCATGGCCGCTATCACGATGCGCGAGCTGATCGAAGAGGCGCTCGGGGGAGACCCTGCTATTCTGGAATGTATCTGTCAGGACATCAGCGCAGTACGCACGCGCGATCCGGCGGTTGCCAGTTTCACCACTGTCCTTCTCTACCTGAAGGGCTTTCATGCCCTGCAGGCATACCGTATTGCACACTGGATGTGGCAGCAGGGGCGTCATTCGATGGCGCTGTACCTGCAGAGCCGTGTCAGTGAAGTGTTTCAGGTGGATATCCATCCTGCGGCACAGATCGGTTGTGGTGTGATGTTTGATCACGCGACCGGTATTGTGGTTGGCGAAACCTGCGTGATTGAAAATGACGTCTCTATTCTCCAGTCCGTGACGCTCGGTGGTACAGGAAAGCAGACCGGTGATCGCCATCCTAAGATTCGTGAAGGGGTGATGATTGCCGCCGGCGCGAAGATCTTCGGTAATATCGAAGTGGGTGCCGGGGCGAAAGTCGGTGGTGGTTCAGTGGTGCTGGAAGATGTTCCGCCCCATACGACCGTGGTTGGTGTGCCGGCAAAGATTGTGGGTCGCCCTGAGTGCGAAAAGCCCGCGTTTGATATGGATCAGAGCGTTAGTCAGCAGAAAGAGTAATGAATTAAATGACCGGCTGACGTAGATCAGCCAGTCGTCTGACCAGGTATTCAGAATGATAAGAGTTGCAGTAACCGGCGCCGCCGGGCGTATGGGAAAAACGAATATTGAAGCGATTCAGGCTGCTGAGGATGTTACCCTCGGTGCCGCCATTGTCGAACCAACCAGCAGTCTTATCGGTGCTGATGCCGGTGAGGTTGCCGGCGTTGGCAAACTGGGAGTAAAGCTTGTCGGCGCACTTGATGAGGTCATCGATGACTTCGATGTGCTGATTGATTTTACCGCCCCTCAGGCAACCCTGGCCAATCTTGCGCTGTGTGCGGTCAAAGGCAAAGCGATGGTGATCGGCACCACAGGACTGAGTGAAGCGGAACGCGCTGAGCTGAAGAGCTTTGGTGAGGTGATGCCTCTGGTGTTCGCTTCTAATATGAGTGTGGGTGTCAACCTCTGCTTTAAGCTCCTGGCTGAGGCCGCGAAAGCGCTGGGAGATGATTATGATGTTGAGATTATTGAAGCGCATCATCATCATAAGGTCGACTCCCCATCAGGTACTGCGCTGAGTATGGGAGAGGTGGTTGCCGATGCATTAGGCCGGGATCTGCGTCAGTGTGCGGTGTATGGTCGTGAAGGCCAGGTGGGTGCCCGTACTAAGGATGAGATCGGTTTTGTCACCATTCGTGCCGGTGATGTGGTTGGCGATCACACCGTGCTGTTTGCGACCGAAGGTGAGCGGATTGAGATCACCCACAAGGCGAGTTCCCGGATGACCTTTGCCAAAGGCGCTGTGCGGGCTGCTGGCTGGCTGGCGGGTAAAGCGAACGGTTTATACGATATGCAGGATGTGCTCAGCCTGCGTGACTGATACCGGTTTGCGGCCGGAAAATACCGTCAGATGAATCAGCTGTGGCAGCCGGTTCAGATGGCGGTTTTTTTATTTTTAATGAATGATTAACTAAATATCCCATAATGGGGCAGACCCTGCCCCACAGAGTAGTATTTTTAATCTATATTTGATGGGATGACAGCGAACGGCTTATGGAGTGACCAGATGTCTGCCAAAAAATTTGCGACCCTGAAAGAGATGGGATTTGAAGATCCCCATGAAATTGAGAAATATACCACCCGTACAGAGAATGATATCGATGTACTGAAGGTCTATCTGCATCGTCATCATGGCGAATGGATGACCAAGAGTAAGAAGTTTAAGTTTAAGCGGCGCCATACCAATGTTTCGGTCGAGGGGGGGCTGGTGCCCTATCGTGCCAGTACCGAGCCTTCGCCCTATTATCTGAAAGCGGTTGCTGAGCTTGAGCAACTGGTGGTGGAAGAGAAATCGGTAAAAGATAAGAAGCAGCATCTGCTGGAGGAACTGGAACACCTGGAGAAGGTGGTGACCCGGAAAGTGGAAGATCTGCGCCGGCAGATTGAAGAGCTGTAAACGGCAATTGATATAACGATAAACGGCTGGTGAGCAATCACTGGCCGTTTTTTTTATCCGTGGGAGTGATGGAGAGATGTATAAACTGGCGTTCTTTGTACCGCAAGACAACCTGGAAGAGGTTAAGCAGGCACTGTTTGCGGTGGGGGCAGGCAGGATCGGCGACTATGACTGTTGCTGTTGGCAGGTAAAGGGGCTCGGTCAGTTCCGCCCGCTGGCGGGAAGTAACCCGCATATCGGCCGTCAGAATTTGCTGCAGCAGGTGGAGGAGTGGAAGGTTGAGCTGGTGTGTGAAGATCAGCTTATCCAGGCCGCAGTGAGTGCCCTGAAGCAGGCCCATCCCTATGAGGAAGTCGCTTACGATGTCTGGCAACTGAGTGATTTATAATTTTGTTTATAACTCTGAGTGTTATAAACATAATCTGTTGATAAGGGTGTTAATTAAGTATGGGTAACCGCTTAGCTTTATAAGTAACATATTGTTATTTATGATATAAATTGTTTTGTGTTAATTCTGAGCAGGTTATTAACTGAGCAGCAGAGAGCAGGAAAAATAAGTCACAAAAACTGTGGATATCATTGTGGATTAAGTATGGGTATCACTGGGGTAAGCGACGCAGACCCCGTGGCTGTGGGGATCTGCGCTATTGGTGTAATAACGCTCAGTGACTGATGCGGTTCATAAAGCCGGTAATGCCCGTCAGAACAATCTCTGATGCCATGGCTGCGAGAATCAGGCCGGTAATCTTGCTGAGAATATTCAGCCCTGTTTTGCCCAGCAAGCGCTCCACCCGGGTTGCGGCATGCAATAATATCAACAGACAGATCAGCGCCATAAACATGCCACTGAGTCCCAGGATAACCTCTATACCGTGCAGCTCTGAACCATATACCAGAATCGCACCGATGGTGGCGGGACCTATAATGGTGGGGATCGCCAGCGGTACAACCGAGGCATCCTCTCTGGGACCTCCAGGCACCTGAGCGTTGGTGCGTATGCCATCCTTAACCAGACTGATGGCGGACAGAAACAGCAGTATCCCGGCACCAATGCGGAAAGAGTCGATCGTGATGCCCAACAGCTCAAACAGTGGTGAACCGAAGAAAAACAGAATCAGTGACGCCAGGGCCGCCGCCAGGACCGCTTTATTGGCAGTGCTGCGTCGCTCTGCCGGGGTGTCACTACGGGTCAGAGAGAGGAACATAGACACCACAAAGAAGGGTGCGAAAAGGACGAAAAATTTAATCCAGGTGGTGATTAATAAAGTCATAGGTGGTTCTCATGATCCGCGCAGGATAAGCGCAGTTAAATAAAAAACGGCCTTATGGGCCGTTATTCATAGCTGTTGCCGTGGGGTGAAAACACGGCAGGACAGGGAAGTGGTTATTTTAACACCAGCCAGAGGGCATGCAGAATACCTGGAAGGTAAAAAAACAGACAGAGCACAATATTGATAACCAGTTGCAGGCCTGCTCCGGTTTTCATAAATACTGCGATGGGGGGCAGTAATATAGCAAGAATAATAAGAATCAGTTTGTTATCCATCCTAAGCTCCTTTGTCTTAATGATTAAGACTTATCGACATATTGTCCGGGCGGTGTTTTCAGATCGACGTGATGCAGGGGAAACTCCCCTGTTCTGCGGTCTTCAAAATAAAATCGCAAAGCGTTTCTGATGGTCTGAAATGCCAGCTCATCCCAGGGCACGTTGTCTTCAGTAAACAGCTTTACATCGGTCGTCTCATCTCCAGCAGAGAAATTCAGGTCGTCCAGTTGCGCCAGATAGATCAGTTGTACCTGGCTGACCGGTACGATAGAGGTCAGGGTGTAGAGTTGTAAATCGCTGACCCGGGCGTTGGCTTCTTCAAGGGTTTCTCTGGCGGCAGCCTGGCGGGTTGATTCTCCGTTCTCCATAAAACCGGCGGGTAGTGTCCAGTAACCGACCCGGGGCTCTATGGCACGTTTACACAACAGCACCTTATCCTCATATACCGGCAGACACCCAGCGATGATTTTGGGGTTCAGATAGTGAATTTCGCCACACTCATTGCAGATATGCCGGGGACGATTATCGCCTGCGGGTATTTCGAATCGAACGGTCGATCCGCACAGATTGCAGTAGTTCATAGCGTGTCCTTCGGTACTCTTACTGGTCCGTAAATCGATTAAGTGGAGTGGGCTTAACTGGTTAGCACTTACTTTAATCTAATAGTTGCCGTTGGCTCAAATATTCAATTCATTATCGGTTAATTATTTTCTGCAATTGTCTGACGGTGAGTAAGGGCCCCTGCTGAATTTGTCTATGCGTCGAATTGTCTCATGCGTCATTAGGTCACATCCCCGGCGGCCAAACTCTGGTTAAGATCAGGGGGTTAATATCAGCGGGTTTATTTCACCGGGAAAAGCAGGATGCGAGCACTCATCGTTTTTGTGTTATGGATGCCAGCCTTTATGGTTCAGGCAGATCTCTATTGGCAGCCCGTGCCAGGCAAGGGCGGCGCTCATGGCGGCGCAGCAAAGATGTTTAAACTGGCTGAGCAGACCCCGGATGCGAAACGCACGGTAGCGCTGCTGCACTCCGACCTGCAACGCAATCCGCTGGAGGTTGAGAAGGGCATTTATCGGGTAAAGGGTAGCGGCAAAAACAACTACCATGCATTGGTAGCCCGGGAAGAGGGAAGCGACTATCGGCATCTGGCGGTGCGTTATCTTTACTTCAACGGAAAGCCTGTGGACGGTTCCCCCTCGGATCTGCTGGCCGAATCACTGGGGGAGCTGGAGATTGTTCCAGATCCTCTGCCCCGTGAACACTGGCGATATACCAGTGATAAACCCTACCGTTTTATGGTGCAGTTTAAGGGACAGCCTCTGCCTGAACAGCCGGTACTGGTGATGACTGAAACAGGCAGTACAGAGATTCTGCACAGCGACAGCGATGGCGTGCTGAAGCTTGTTATCCCTGATGATTTTGCCACGGTTGTTCCGGGCGCCCGGAAAAATCCGCCAGGCGAGCTGCGAATATTCAGTGAGGTTGACCGCGAAGGGATCAACTATCAGAGCTCTCTGAGTATGAGTTATTACGTTAACCCTACCCATTGGAAAAGTGCCAGCCTGGGAGCGATGGCCGCCCTTGGCGGGTTGCTGTTCGGACTATGGCTGAACCGTCGTTTGCCGATTCATAGCCGGAGGAAGAAAAGATGATTGCAAATCTGACCCTGGTGCGCCGGTCTGTTCAGTTACTGATGTTTGTGTTTCTGGTGTATGGCTCGGTGGTGATCGGTTTCTATGCCGCCGATAAAATTTCCGGGGCGCTGCCCGCCCTGAGTTGTGCTTACGATTCGATGAATGCCGACTACTGTGCGCTGATTCCATTACAGCATCAACTGCACCACCGCCTGGGAGCCGCGGCAGATGCAGGGAACTGGTTTATGTTTCTGATGCCTTTCCTGACCACCGTAGGTACTTTCCTGCTGTTGTTTGTTTTCCTCAATAAAGCCTTTTGTGGCTGGGTTTGTCCGCTGGGCTTTTTTCAGGAAGTGATGCAGCTGATCGGTCAGAAGCTTGGGGTGCGTCGGGTAGATAGCCTGACTCATGGAGCCGTGGATAAGATCCGGCCGGTGAAATGGCTGATGCTGGGAGGCTTGGTATTGGTTCTGCCGGCACTGACCAGTCTGGGATTTCTCAGTGATGAGTGGGGCGATCCGTTTTGTCAGATCTGCCCCAGCCGGATTATGACCACCCTGCTGACCGGCTCAAATGAGCAGCTGTTTGTCGATACCTCCAGTCCCAGCTATATGGCCCTTTCCATCACCGGCGATTTTCTCTTTGGTTTGATGGTGGCGCTGGCGTTGACGATGCGACAACCGTTCTGCCGTATCTGTCCAATGCTGGCGCTGCACGCCGTCTTCAGAAAAGTGGGGTTAGCCCGTCTGGTGAAGCAGGGCAGCTCCCGTTGCGAAAAATGTGGTCTGTGCGCTGAGGCATGCCCGATGGATATCCGCGAACTGCAGAGTGAATTTAATGCGGTTGCCAGGCCAAAGGATATTACTCTGGCTGATTGTACCCTGTGTGGCCGCTGCGTTGAGTTTTGTCCCGATAAGGATGTATTGCAGTTACGCTATCTTAATGTGCCAGTGTTCAGTTCCAGCCCGGCGTATTTTAAACGGCGCAAGAAAGCTCAGACACAGTGGGACAGCGTTAAGCTGATCGGCTTTAGCAACGTGGAAAAAGAGAAAGTATGAGTGTTGAACTACTGGGATTGGAACTGACTGCAGCGGTATTGACCGCCTTTCTGATCGGTCTCAGTTTTGGTAGCGGCCCCTGTAATATCAGCTGTCTGCCCTATCTGGGGCCGGTACTGCTGGGCCCGGCGGCGCAACAACCGTTTCATGCAGTTTTGCTGCCGTTTATGAGCGGCAGGCTCGCCGGGTATCTGCTGTTGGGAACTCTCGCAGCGGCTAGTGGCAGTGTGCTGCAACACTATCTGAAACATCCGTTACTGCCCTGGGTCATCGCCGGGGTGACTTTCTGGCTGGCATTGCGGATGTTGTTTCAGAGTCGTAAACCCGTCTGTTCGGTTGCTGTGCCGCAGAGTGACGGGCGACAAACGAGTGATCAGCGCTCCTCCGCTGTCAGGCTGATCGCCACGGATGCTGTGGCGACGGAAAAGAATCGTTTGCAGCTGGCCTTACTGGGGTTCTCGCTGGCGTTGAACCCCTGTGTGCCGCTGTTGGGGTTGCTGGCTGCTGCAGCACAGAGTGCAGACCCTTTGTGGGGGGCTTCGGTGGCGCTGAGTTTTGGTTTGGGGGCTATCGTTATTCCCACTCTGCTGGTGCGCTACGGTTTTGCTTTGCTGGGGCAGGAGTTGCAGCGGCAACTGGCAACGTGGCAGCAGGCCCTGACCCGCACCGGCGCTGTTATGTTGATATTAGTCGCGGTGAATACCGCTTTAAGGGGCGTTTAACTATGCTGTGGATTGAAAAGGGTGGTCCGGTTATCTGGATTCTGATCGCGTATTCTGTGCTTGGGTTGACGATTATTGCCAGTCGCTATCTGCAACTTCTGTGTACCCGTCGAAGTGATCTGACTGTTTCGCCGCAAAGATGGCATGTGGGTGCAGAGAAAAGAATTGTTGATCAGTTACGCTCTGTGTTGCGGTTACAGGGTCATAGCCCTGAGTTGCGTGCCACCGCGGCCCATCTGATTCAGGCCGAGATGAAGCCTTTTGAGTCGGGGCTGAAAACCGTTGCGGTCTTGGCCAATACGGCCCCTCTGCTGGGGCTGCTGGGGACGATAACCGGGATGATCAAGGCGTTCCAGGTGATTGAGGATGCCGGTGGTAAAGTGGATGCGATGGCGCTGGCAGGGGGGATCTGGGAAGCGATGCTCACCACCGGTGTGGGGTTGTCCGTGGCGATACCGCTGTTGATTTTGCTGCACTTTCTGGAGTCTGCTTTAGGCCGTTATCACTGGCATCTGCATCAGGCGGCGGTGCTGGTGCTGAATCGCTCTGAGAGCGTTGATATTGCAGGCGATGAGGAGCTGGAAGAGTGGGAGAGCGTTGCGGATGTCCTATAAATCCCCTGCCCATAGTCTGATTACGCTCAACCTGACACCACTGATCGATATTGTATTTTTGCTGCTGGTGTTCTTTATGCTGACCGCTCATTTTGTGGATGAAAAACAGATAGAACTGACGCTCCCGGAAGCGTCCAGTGCTGAGGAGGTTAAAGACGCGGAGCCGGTGGTGGTGATGATCGATGCAGCGGGCACTTTCTATATCAATTCAGAAGTGGTTCATGGGCAACTGCTGGAGCAGCGTCTGCAACGGCTGTTCAGTGATAACCCTGACCGTCTGCTGCGGGTTAAAGCGGATAGTCAGGTCTCTTTTAACCGGGTGGTGAAGCTGCTGGATGCCGCCCGGTTGCTACACATTAATAACCTTGAAATCGCTACCCGGGAAGAATGAGTCTGAAACCTGAGCCTCCTCGCCGTGCTGGCGGTTTTCTGTTAGCGGGTTTGATACTGTCCGGTGGGGTGCACGGTGTTATCTGGCAGCAATTACAACAGCCGGAGTTGAGTGTTGCTGCGGCCCTGCCCATCAGTTATCAGCCGGTAACGTTAGCCGCTGCGGTGCCCCAGCCAGCAGCCTCTGAACCTCAGCCTCAGGAAACAGTCCCGCCTGTAGAGCCCAGGCCAGAACCTAAGCCCAAGCCCAAGCCCAAGCCGAAGCCGAAGCCGAAGCCAGAACCGAAGCCAGAACCGAAGCCAGAACCAAAGCCAGAACCGAAGCCAGAACCGAAGCCAGAACCGAAGCCAGAACCTGCCCCCCGGTCTGAGCCACATAAAGAGCAGCCCGCGGTGCCCATAAATAACCCGGTTAGCAGCATGCAACCGGTCTCTCCGGTGATCAGTGCTGAGCAGCAACATCAGCGTTTTCTGGCCTTGCTGGTACAGCGTATCGACCAGCATAAGCGTTACCCCAGGCGGGCACAGTCCCGGGGTATTGAGGGGCGGGTGAGTTTCAAACTATCACTGGATAGCCATGGGGCACTGGAGAATTTTGAATGGCTGGAGGGTAACCGGCTGTTTTATAAGGCAACACTGGATGCGATTAAACGATCACTGCCGCTGCCCCTGTCGGAGGGGCAGGGGGCATTCAGTTATCGATTGGCACTGGACTATAAGCTGCTGTAGTTGGGGTGTAGTTGAGGATAACCGAAGAAAGGGGCAGGTTAGCCGGACTCCTGATTGCTCTCATTGATCTTTTTCATACGGTAAGCCAGTCGCGAGCGGGTTAGCCCCAAGAGTCGTGCGGCCGCTGACAAATTGCCGTCTGCCTGAGCGACCGCCTCGCTGACTAACCGGGCTTCCAGTTTATCGAGTGACGGGCCGACAGCGTTAGCCGGGGCGAAACGGCGAAACTGTTCCAGCGCCGACTCTTGGCTTTCCGGACTTAATTCGCCCTCGCTACTGATAGTGAAGAGCAACGCCCGGGTGGTTTCCTCATCCCGGAACAGGTGGGACAGGTCGATGAGTGAATGATCCTCGGCGGCGATCACCCCTCGTTCAACCAGGTTCTGCAGCTCACGAATATTGCCGGGAAAGCGGTAGTTAAGCAGTGCCCGCATCGCTTTCAGGGTAAAGCCACGTATGCTCCGCCCATGTAGCAGGTTGTAGTGTTCAAGAAAGTGGGACAGCAACAGCGGAATATCGTCACGTCGTTCCCGCAAGGGGGGGAGCAGTATAGGGAAGACATTCAGGCGGAAAAACAGATCCTCGCGGAACTCCCCTTTGGTGACCGCATCCCTCAGTTCGACGTTGGTGGCGGCGACCACCCGGACATCGACGCTGATCAGACTGGTGCCACCGACCCGTTCCAACACTCCCTCCTGTAGCACCCGAAGCAGTTTGCCCTGGGAGCTGGGGCTGAGTGTGCCGATCTCATCGAGAAACAGGGTGCCGCCGTGGGCGCGCTCGAAACGCCCTGGGCGGGATGTTGTCGCTCCGGTAAAAGCCCCCCGGTCGACACCGAACAGTTCTGACTCGATCAGGGTGTCGGGAATAGCCGCGCAGTTTATAGCGATAAAAGGTTCATCTTTACGGCTGCCGATCTCATGCAGCATACGGGCAAACAGCTCTTTACCCACCCCCGATTCACCGGTAAACAATACCGTGGCCCGGGTGCTGGCGACCCGTTTGAGCATATGACAGGCGGCGATAAAGGCGGATGAAATGCCGATTAACTGTCGATCACCCAGAGCCGGCAGGTCAGTACCTGGCACCGGCAGCGGTGCCGCCGCCGGAAGATTACCTGCGCTTAAACCGGCATTATTCTGACTGACAAAATCTTCAGCACTCAGATAACGCAGATCCTCTTCGACATCGCCCCACAGCTCTACAGTCCTGCCGATCACCCGGCAGGTGGCATGGCCCATTGAGCGGCACTCGACCTCGCGGAATACGGTCAGTCGTCCCAGCAGGGTGGTGACGTAACCCATGGCATAACCCAGTTGCATCCAGCACGCCGGTTCGGTACCGATACCATAGGCGGCGATATGTTCATCATCCTCACTGGAGTGGTGCCAGAGAAACTCGCCATCATAGGTTCCCTGGTGGGGATCGAACTCAAAATGGATGGTTTCCACCTGCACCACCCCCTCCAGAGAGTGCAGTTGCGTGCCAGCAAAGAAGATCGCTTCCGGATCGGCATCGGGCCAGCGTTCGCGCACCAGTTGCGCATCCCGGACACCGGAGCTGTAGCCTGAACGGGTCAGCAGTCCCCGTGCCCGCTCAATCCCCAGTCGTTCAATCAGTTCACGGCGCAGACTGCCCAGCGATGAGTTGTGCATCAGCACCATCCGCTGGCCATCCAGCCAGATACGTCCGTCTTTGGGGGAGAAGTGCAGATATTCAGACAGCTGGCCAAAATTCAGGCCTGAATCTTCAGTGAGATTATCGCTGTCACCTGCGGGCAGCTCGTGAGTTTGTGGCAAACCGTTCGGATCAGGGATGGGCATCGGCTTTACTCATGCTTATTGTAATTTTTAACAAAAATATTAAGTCGTTTTTCTGTGGTTAACAATCTTATCAATTGTTGAGTGGGCAAATAATTTTTGTGCGCTGCAATTAGCTAAAAAAAATTGTTCTGTGAAAACCTTCTCTTTTTAACTGTTCAGTCGATGTTGCGCTGCAATAAACAGTGTTGTGGTGACATCTGGCACAGCGGTTGCTCTATCAGATTAACAATAAAAAAAGTCCATCCCATCTGTATTGGGGCGGACAACACGCTGGAGGTTCTATTGTGTCAATTGTAGAAGGTGATGCAGGTCTGTTGGATTCATCCCTCTGGGAGGGGCGGATATTCGATGGTAGCTGGAAGGTCGCACAGGGAGGCAGTATCGTCGTCACTGAACCGGCCACCGGGGAAGCACTGACCCGTACCGGTCTGGGCGATGCTTCAGATATCGCCATTGCGGCGCGAAATGCTGCTGAAGCTCAGGCTGAGTGGGTGAAAATGTCCTGTCGTGAACGGGCAGATATCTTTTTTCGTGCGGCTGAGGCTCTGCAACAGGATTTCAGTGCCGCAAAAGACTGGATTGCCCGGGAAACCGGCGGCATCTTTGCCAAGGGCGAGCATGAGGTGCGCGAGGCGGTGGTGATTCTGCGCCGTTCTGCAGCGATGCTGCTTGATCCGGATCATGGCCTGGTGCTGCCTTCGGCGTCGGGCACCCTATCTTATGCCAAGCGCCAACCCTTAGGGGTTATCGGTGTAATCTCTCCGTTTAATTTCCCGCTGATACTGTCTATTCGGGCCGTCGCCCCGGCGTTGGCAGCGGGAAATGCTGTGGTGCTCAAGCCTGACCCGCGTACGCCGGTCAGTGGCGGTTTTATCATTGCCCGGGCGCTTGAACAGGGAGGGCTGCCAAAAGGCCTTCTGCACGTGATTCCTGGGGGGGCGGATGCCGGTGAAGCGCTGTGTACCGATCCCCATGTGCGCATGATCGCCTTTACCGGATCCACTCAGGTCGGCCGCAGAATCGGTGAGCTGGCCGGTCGCCATCTGAAAAAAGTGATGCTGGAGCTGGGGGGGAAAAGCCCGCTGATCATCACCGAGGATGTCGATCTTGATCTGGCAGCCAGCAATGCAGCCTGGGGCGCCTGGTTCCATCAGGGGCAGATCTGCATGGCATCGGGACGCATCATTGTTCATGAAGCGATTGCAGCGCAACTGACAGAACGGCTGGTGGCTAAAGCCGCTCACCTGCCTTTTGGCAATCCAACCGATGGTA
Organism: Amphritea pacifica; assembly: GCF_016924145.1. GTDB lineage: Bacteria > Pseudomonadota > Gammaproteobacteria > Pseudomonadales > Balneatricaceae > Amphritea > Amphritea pacifica. The sequence continues at coordinate 85,732 of NZ_JAFFZO010000015.1, forward strand.
ACGTGGCCATGGGACCGATTATCAACCGTGCTCAGCTGGAGCGGGTTGACGCCATCGTCAAAGAGAGCGTGGCTGCCGGAGCGATCCTGGAAGCGGGTGGCGAGTCCGAAGGCCCCTATTATCAGCCGACCGTTCTGTCGGGCGTTAAACCGGGGATGCGCGCCTATAGCGAGGAGTTCTTCGGGCCGGTTGCCAGCATCATTACCTATCGCGACGATGAGGAAGCGATCCGTATCGCCAATGATACTGAGTATGGTCTGGCCGCCGCGGTGATCTGTCGCTCAGTCGGTCGGGCGACAGCGATCGGCGAGCGTCTGCACGCCGGCATGGTGCATATCAATGATCAGACCGTGAATGATGAGTGCATCAATCCCTTTGGTGGTCGCGGCGCTTCCGGCAATGGTGGCAGCATCGGCGGACCGGCTGACTGGGATGAGTTCTGCCAGTGGCAATGGGTCACCGTGAAAGATACCCCGCCGGCCTATCCGTTCTGAGGTGTTCTGATCGATTAACCAGTATTTTTTGCAGCGCTGCCGACGATCAGTCTGCTCAGCCGCATAACAACGTTTAATTCAAAGCGAAGGAATAAAATATGAATAACAACTCCCGCTTAAAATCCTTGTCCCTGACAAAAACGTCATTAAAGCCCCTGACGGTTGCCGTATCACTGGCAACGGTTCTATGCGTTCCAGAGGCGCTGGCGTATAAAATTGATACCGGTAATCCCGATATCAGACTGCGCTGGGATAACACCTTTAAGTACAGTGCGGCATTCAGGGTGGAAGACAAGTCAGACACCCTGCTGGCCGATGTTAACTACGATGATGGTGACCGCAACTTCGATAAAGGGCTGATATCCAACAGACTCGACTGGCTGACTGAACTGGATGCCCGTTATAAAGACTATGGCGTAAGGGTGAGTGGTGCCGCCTGGTATGACTCGGTGTATAACCAGAGCAACGATAACGACTCGCCGTTTACCAATAATTCCACCAGCGCCAAAAACAACAAATTCACCGACGAAACCCGCGATGTGCATGGACGTAAGGCGGAGCTCCTGGATGCGTTTGTCTACGGTAACTTTGACCTGGGTGATATGCGCAGCAGCCTGCGTCTGGGACGCCACTCACTGGTATACGGTGAAACGCTGTTCTTTGGTGCCAACGGAATCGCCGATGCTCAGGGACCGACCGATCTGATCAAACTGTTAAGCGTACCGAGCACTCAGTTTAAAGAGGTGTTGCGGCCGGTTAACCAGCTGTCGGGCACCTTACAGATCAGCCCGGAATTGTCGCTGGGCGGTTATTACCAGTTTGCCTGGGAGGAGACCCGGTTGCCGGGTGTTGGCAGCTATCTGTCCAATATCGACTGGGCCGGTCCCGGCACTGAGTCGCTGATCGCTGGCCCCGGGGTTGTCTGGAATCATATCTCCGACGTAGAACCGGATGATTCCGGTCAGGGGGGGCTGAAACTGCGTATCGCCCCGGAAGAGAGTGATTTTGAGTATGGTCTTTACTATGCCCGCTATCACGCCAAGACGCCGTCGGGCTTCTATTTTGACCCGGTCGGCGGGACTATCCGCACTGTCTATGGTCAGGATATCGATACCTTTGGCGCCAGTGCGACTACCTCTATCGGGCAGCTGAATATCGCGGCGGAAGCATCGATGCGCTATAACGCCCCGCTCAACAGTGATCCGCAGATCTCCGTCGGCCAGACCGCCGATAACGATAACAACATTCTTTATGCGGTGGGTAAGACCGCCCATGCCAACCTTTCCGGTATCTATGTATTGCAGCCAAGTTCCCTGTGGGATGGCGGTGCATTGCTGGGTGAGCTGGCGTGGAACCGGGTGGTGTCGGTCGATAAGAATCCGAATGCGCTGGACCCTAACAGTACTCGCGATGCCTGGGCGATGCGGATGATCTTTTCGCCAGCCTACTTTCAGGTTTTGCCGGGTCTTGATGTCGAAGTGCCTGTCGGTCTTGGTTACAACTTTGCAGGCCGCTCCGGCGCGGTTGCCAATATGAATGGTGGTGCCTCCTATGGCGGTGATTTCTCTCTGGGGGTTAACGGAACCTACCAGAACACCTGGAAGCTGGGGGCCAGTTATGTGCGTTTTCTCGGCGACGAGTTCAGCTTTGTGACGCCGCAGAACTCTGCAGGACCGGCACTTTCATTTAAACAGACCCGTGCCGACCGGGATTTTGTGTCGCTGTATATCCAGCGTAGTTTCTAACCGAATTCAGTGGAGATAAAAATAATGAAAAATACACTTAAAGTACTGGTGACCGGGGTTGCCCTGGCACTGACCTCACAACTCTCGCTGGGGGCTGTCGATGCTCAGACAGCGGCGCAACTTAATACCACGCTGACGCCACTGGGGGCGGAAAAGTCAGGGAATGCTGCGGGCACCATTCCCGAGTGGAAGGGTGGCTATACCACCGTGGCGGCTGGTTATAAAAGTGGCGATATCCGTCCCGATCCATTTGCCAGTGATAAACCGCTGTTTACCATTACGGCTGCCAATCTGGCGCAATACAGTGATCAGTTGAGTGACGGCGTCAAAGCCCTGTTTGCCAAAAATCCTGATTTTCGCATGAATATCTATCCCACCCATCGTTCGGCTGCGGCACCCGGATGGGTTTATAGCAATACCGAAAAGAATGCCACCCGCGCAGAACTGGCAGCGGATGAAACCTCCGTCAGTGGTGCCTATGGTGGCATCCCGTTCCCGATTCCAAAAACCGGTGCCGAGGTGATGTGGAATCATCGCTTAGGCTGGTCAGGAGAATCGGTCGAGTATGCGATGAAAACCTATATTGTGACTGCCGATGGGCATCGCTCGCTGGCCAGTGAAGGTGATGAGCTGATGCAGTTTCCTTACTATTACAAGGAGGGGGACGCTGCCGACTATAGCGGTGTAAACCAGTTAGGGCGTTTTATTGTCACCGGCCCGGCCTCCAAAGCGGGCGAAGCGATTCTGGTGCATGACCCGTCAGTCGCCGGAAAAAAACGGGCTATCTGGCAGTATCTTGTGGGTCAGCGCCGGGTGCGTAAAGCGCCATCGGTTGCCTACGATACACCCGATTTCGTTACCTCAGGGGTCGGCTTGTTTGATGAGGCCTTTATGATGTTTGGCCCTATCGACCGGCATAACTACAAACTGCAGGGTAAAAAAGAGCTCTTTATCCCCTACAACAACAACCATGCTGCTCAGGTGAGTATTGATGAGTTGATGGGTGAGCATTTTCTGAACCCCGAGAATGTTCGCTGGGAACTGCATCGGGTCTGGGTGGTGGATGCTGAACTGAAAGACGGCATGCGTCATACCGTACCGAAACGTACCTATTACATCGATGAAGACAGCTGGAAAATTGTCCTGTTTGATGGCTGGGATGCTAAAGGCGATCTGTGGCGGATGAACTACTCGCTGACCTACCTGGTGCCTGAACTGCCAGCACTGGTGACTAATGTGATGTGGGGTGGCTATGACTTGCAAACTGGCGCGTACTATCTGAACGCTGCCATGAATGGTGGTACCCCACATTACCGGGTGCGTGAACCGATATCTGAAGGCACCTGGAGTCCGGTAGAACTGGCCAACCAGGGGGCTCGCTAATATCTCGCAATCCGTATTTGATCGTTGTCTGACGGCTGCTGTAACCCACAGCAGCCGGTCTCAGATGATGATCAGGAGTTTTCTGATGGTCGTATTTTCCAATTCAATATTAAGAAACCGGCTGGCGGGAGGCTGTCTTCTGCTGCTGATGGCCGGGCAGAGCTGGACCGCTGTGGCTGGTGCTGAAACCGGATTTACTGCGCTGGACAAGCCGGCACAGATCACTGCTCAGTCAGTGCATAAAACCATATTGTCGGTTGCACGGGCGGGTCAGCGGCTGGTAGCTGTGGGTGAAGAGGGCATTATTCTGTTATCGGACGATAACGGTCAGCACTGGAATCAGATTGTGTCGCCAGTGTCTGCAGCGCTAACTGAGGTGCAGTTTGTCGACCCCCGTCATGGCTGGATTGTAGGCCACTATGGCGTGGTGCTGGCGACCACGGATGGCGGTGAAAGCTGGCAAAAACAGCTGGATGGCATTCAGGCGGCACAGTTATTGTTGGCGGATGTTCAGCTGCGCGGTGGCGATGAGCGTGAGCTTCGCGAAGCACGCCGTTTAATAGACGATGGCCCTGATAAACCCTTTCTCAATCTGCATTTCACTGATGCCCTCAACGGCTTTGTATTCGGTGCCTACAACCTCATCTATCGCACCCAGGATGGCGGTCAGAGCTGGCAGCCGTGGCTGAGTCGGGTCGATAACCCGATGGGGCTGCATCTGTATGGTATGGCCGAGGCGGATGGGGTGCTGATGATGGCCGGTGAGCAGGGAACGCTGTTGCGTTCAACCGATGCCGGAGAGCATTTTGAAGCGATCGACTCGCCTTATGATGGGAGCTTTTTCGGCATCATCGCTGAGCCGGATGGGGCGTTTGTCGTCTATGGACTGCGGGGGCACCTGTTCCGTTCAGTCGACAACGGCGACAGCTGGACTCAGCTTGATATCCGGGAAGAGGTTGCGCTCAGTGCGGCGTCGATGCTGGCGGATGGGCGTCTGCTGGTGGTGAGTCAGAGTGGCACACTGCTGGTTAACCGGAATGACACCGGTTTTGTGCCGGTAGCGGATCTGCCAGCGCTGCCATTAGCGGATGTTGTTCAGTCGGCTGACGGGGCGGCCATTGTTGCCAGTCTGGCCGGTGTTCACCGGTTTGATCTGCCCGGACGTATCGCCAGGGATAGTGCGTCCGGCAGTGTGAAGGAATAACGTTGTGAATAGTGCGAATAATATAGATACCGGTGCAGCGAAGCCGCCACCGGAAGCGTTTGATCCGCATTCCGGATCGTTTATTGAACGACTGGTGTTTAATCAGCGCCGGCTGGTGCTGGCATTTTGCCTGCTCATCAGTCTTGGACTCGGGTGGCAGGCAACTCAGCTGGGACTCAATGCCAGCTTTGAGAAGATGATTCCCACCGGACATCCGTTTATCACCAATTTTCTTGCCAACCGTTCCAGTCTGGCCGGTTTAGGGAACTCCCTGCGGGTTGCCGTCGGTGTTAAACAGGGGTCAATCTATGATCAGCAGTATCTGCAAACACTGCAGCAGATCAATGATGAACTCTACTTGTTGCCGGGGGTTGATCGTCCCTATCTGAAGTCTCTGTGGACGCCAAGTACCCGCTGGATCGCCGTCACCGAAGAGGGTATGGATGGTGGTACGGTGATTCCCGGTGATTTTGATGGTTCTGCCGCGAGTCTGGAACAGGTCCGGCTGAACGTGCAGCGCTCCGGAGAGATCGGACAGCTGGTGTCGGCTAATTTCCGCTCCAGTATTGTCTATGTGCCGTTGTTGGACAGAGATCCGCGCACTGATGAACCACTGGATTACGGTCAGCTGTCCCGTCAACTGGAACAGATCAGAACTAAATACCAGAGTGATAATATTGAGATTCATATCACCGGTTTTGCCAAGATTGTCGGCGATCTGATTGAAGGGATGCAGCAGGTGCTGGTGTTTTTTGTACTGGCGGTGGCGATTGCCACAGCGGTACTGTTTGCCTATACCCGCTGCCTGCGCAGCTCGCTGCTGGTGATGGGGTGCTCCCTGATCGGTGTGCTATGGCAACTGGGAATGCTGCAGCTGTTTGGCTTCGATCTGAACCCCTATTCGATCCTTGTTCCCTTTCTGGTCTTTGCCATCGGTATCAGTCATGGTGCACAGAAAATGAACGGCGTGATGCGCGATATTGGTAGTGGTATGGCGCCCTATGTTGCCACCCGCAACACCTTCCGCCGTCTGTTCCGAACCGGTATCGCCGCGCTGATTACCGATGCCTTTGGCTTTGCGGTATTGCTGGTGATCGATATCGGTGTGATCCGGGAGCTGGCGATTGCGGCCAGTCTGGGGGTGGCGGTGCTGATTATCAGTAACCTGGTGCTGCTGCCAGTACTGCTCTCCTATATCGGTGTGACACCGAAGGCGGCTGCGCGCTCGGTTCAGCATGACAGCGTTGGTGCTGGTGATGACGGCAGTGATCGTGAAATTCATCAGGTCCTGCCGGGACGGTTGTGGAAATTCTTTGCCCTGTTTACTGAGCGTAAATGGGCGCTTACCGCTTTAACGGTGGCGGCCGGGCTGGCGGTGTTTGGTTCGGTGGTCGGCAGCCGCTTACAGATCGGTGATCTTGAACCCGGTGCGCCTGAGTTGCGGGCAGATTCCCGTTATAACCTGGATACCGCCTTTATGGCAGATAACTATGCCGCCAGTTCCGATATCTTCGTGGTGATGGTGAAAACTGCAGTGGATAGCTGTACCCATTACTCAGTCTTGTCGAAGGTCCGTGAGCTGACCGGGCAACTGGAACGGCTACCCGGCGTTGAATCGACCAATTCAATGGCGCGGCTGTCCCGCTATGCGATGGTGGGCTATAACGAGGGTAACTTTAAATGGCTGGAGTTGATTCCCAACAATGCAGCGCTGGGAGCGGTGCAGGCACGGGCGCCTCGGGAGCTGTTTAATGCGGACTGCAGCTTATTATCGGTGTATGTCTATCTCAAGGATCATAAGGCCGCGACGCTTAACAGTGTGGTTGAAGTCGCGCAGAAATTTGCCGCTGATAACAGTGATGATGAGGCTCGCTTTATGCTGGCTGCGGGCAACTCCGGTATTGAAGCCGCGACCAATATCGTGGTGAAAAAAGCGATGAATCAGATGATGTATCTGGTTTACGGTGCGGTGATTATTCTCTGCTGGATCACCTTCCGCAGCTGGCGTGGCGTTGTGGCGGCGGTGTTGCCACTGATGCTGACCTCGGTGATGTGTCAGGCACTGATGGTCAAGCTGGGGATCGGCGTTAAGGTGGCTATTCTGCCGGTGATTGCCCTGGGTGTGGGGATCGGTGTGGATTATGCCCTGTATGTTCTGTCAGTGTTGCTGATGGGGCTGCGTTTTGGCATGACGGTCACTCAGGCGTATCAGTTGGCGTTGCGTCAGACCGGCCGGATCGTGATGCTGACCGGGGCAACCCTGGCGGTGGGTGTGGCCACCTGGGTGTTCTCCCCCATCCGTTTTCAGGCGGATATGGGGATCCTGCTGGCCTTTATGTTCCTGTTTAACATGCTGGGAGCGTTGATTCTGTTGCCAGCGCTGGCCCATTTCCTGTTTGGTTCTACGGTGCTTGCTCCGCCTATTAGCAGCAGTGCGCCAGTGCAGGAACACAATAATAATGATTCGGATGGTCTCAAAAGCCAGTTTTTAACGGAGGAAAACAGTCATGCTTGATCTGCAGATAAAAGGCATCCTGGAGCAGGCGGCGGCTGCGGGAGCGCCGGACTTTGCTGACCTGCCACCCGCGGCTGGCCGTGAGGTTTACAGCCAGATACTGGCGGCCACCGATGTTGCCGTAGCTGACGGGGTGAATATTTCTGATCTGAGCATACCCGGCCCCGGCGGTGAACTGGCGTTGCGGTGTTACCGCCCGGAGGGGGCGGATGAACTGGCTGGCGCGGTGCTCTATCTGCACGGTGGCGGTTTTGTGGTGGGCTGCCCCCGGGATTATGACGGTGTTGTCAGTCAGCTAAGCCGGTTGTCCGGCTGTCTGATTGTGCAGGTTGATTACCGTCTGGCACCAGAGCACCCCTATCCGGCTGCCGTCGAAGACTGTTATGCAGCCCTGTGCTGGCTGGCAGACGCAGCGACGGAGCTGGGGGTTACACCAGGACAGATTGCCCTGGCCGGTGACAGTGCAGGTGCTAATCTGGCTGCTGTCTGTGCATTGCTGGCACGAGATAACGCAGGCCCCTCAGTGCGCCAGCAAACCCTTATTTATCCCACAGCATCGGGCCCCGATACCCTGTATGACTCTTATGATAAATATGGCGAGGGCTATACCCTGACAAATCGCAGTATGGTCTATTTTATGGAGCATTATCTGAGTGGCAGTGCTGAACCTGTCGATTTTCGGCTTGCACCGCTGGACGCTGAAAACCTGTCAGATCTGCCCCCAGCATTGATTCAGGTGGCTGGCTTTGATCCGCTACGGGATGAAGGTATAGCGTACGCTGAGGCGCTGCAGCAAGCGGGCTGCTCCGTCAGCCTGATCGAGTATCCGCAGCTGGTGCACGGTTATATCAGCATGTCCGGTGCAGTTGCTGCAGCGGGGCGCGCGGTTGATGAAGTGGCAGCAGCCTGGCGACAGGTTTTTAGTTCTGTTGCGTAAATCAGGATAATAATAACAGGAGAGATTTATGAAGATTCAAGCGGCTGTAGCCCGAACTGTACACGGACCTCTGACTCTGGAAAGTCTGGAGCTTGAGGAACCACGGGCAGATGAAATTCTGGTGCGTGTTGTGGCTACCGGTGTCTGTCATACCGATATTGTGGTGCGCGATGGCATGTTGCCAACACCGATGCCGGTGGTACTGGGGCATGAGGGCTCTGGTGTGGTTGAAAAGGTGGGGACCAGTGTAACCAAGGTGGCTCCGGGTGACCATGTGGTGATGACCTATAACTCCTGTGGTGGTTGCCCCAGCTGTGAAGATCATGCTCCCAGTTACTGCCATGAGTTTTTCCCCCGCAACTTTTTTGCTACCCGGGAGGATGGCACGACGGCGCTGTCAAAAGAGGGTGAGGTGATCCAGAGTAACTTCTTCGGTCAGTCCTCGTTTGCCACCCATGCGCTGTGCCATGAGCGCAACATCGTCAAAGTAACCGATGCGGTATCGCTGGATCTGCTCGGACCGCTGGCCTGTGGTGTACAAACCGGTGCTGGTGCGGTTATCAATGCGCTGCAGGTGAAGGCGGGCAGGTCGATTGCGATCTTTGGTACCGGCTCGGTGGGGCTGTCAGCGGTGATGGCTGCCCATGCAATGGGGGCAACGACTATTATTGCCGTTGATATGAATGCTGAGCGACTGGCCTTTGCCGAAGAAGTGGGGGCGACACACAGTCTGAATCCCGCTAACGGTGATGTTACCGCTGCAATCATGGAGATCACCGGTTACGGTGTCGACTATGCACTGGATACCACCGGACTGACTCCGGTGATTAAGGGCGCGGTATTGAGCCTGGCTCCACGGGGTTGCTGTGGTGTGCTGGGCGCATCGGCCCCCGGTAGTGAGATTGTGCTCGATGAGGTGCATTTCATGAGTGGCGGTCGGCGTCTGATCGGTATCGTTGAGGGGGAGTCGAATCCGGACAGTTTTATTCCGCAACTGATCAATCTCTATCAGCAGGGTAAATTTCCCTTCGACAAAATGGTCCGGTTCTATCCATTTGAGCAGATAAATGAGGCGATTGCGGACTCGGAGTCCGGTGTCACCATCAAGCCTGTGGTCAGAATGTAGGATGCCTTAGCGAAAGTTAATTAGCCCATACTTTCGTAGGTAATTGGAAAACAACTCTTGTTTTCATGCCCACCACCTGCCGCTTTAGCAGGTGGTGTTTTTTGCATTTTCAGCCGCGCTTTTTATCAGCGCTTTCTATCAGCGCTTTCTATCAGCGCTTGCTATCCCTCAGAACTGATAGCTATAACTCAGCATCACGCTGCGGGGCGCGCCCGGCGAGTACGATTTATCCCCACTGGTGTCTTTTTTAACCTCTACCGCATAGCGTTTATCAAACAGATTCTGAACATTCAGACTGAGCGTGTGAGGCCCGGTCTCATAGCCAAGATTGGCATTGGTGACAAAATCATAACCACCATAGGTTTCAGTGTTAGCGTTATCCAGGAAATACTCTCCCCAGCTATCGGCCTGAAGCCTTAGTTTAACCCCGCTCGGATGTTTGTAGTCCAGGCTGAAACTGTAATAGTGCTCGGGAATAAAGGGTAGCTGATTGCCGGAGCGGTCGAAGTTTGTCGGTACGCCCATGACGTATACAACTTCCGAAAAATCATCGTATTTGTAATCACTGTAAGCGTAGTTGAATCCCAGTTGCAGTTCGCCGGGCACGCTATCTTGCAGTACATTGACACTGCTGCTGAATTCGATCCCTTTTTTATCAGTACGGCCCGCGTTCTGGTAGATCGTTTCGCCATCGGTACGCACCTGAATAATCTCGTCATCGACTGTGCTGGCATAGGCGCTCAGATCAAACTGCCAGTCATGGGTGCGTCCTTTCAGGCCAAATTCAACACTGGTATTGGTTGCGCTGCGCAGATCTTCATTGCTGCCCAGTTCGCTGGAGTAGGGTACCTGTTCCCCCTGAGAGATATTGCCAAACAGAGTGAAGGTATCGTTCAGTTTATAGCTGCTGCCGATACGGGGGGCAAACAGGGTAAAGGTACGGGTGAGTGAGCTATCGCCGCCGCTGCCGGGAATGGTCAGGTAGCCGCCCATGCCATAGTTGTAGGAGGTATCGCTGTTCCAGGTGTCCTGGTCTATTTTGATCTGATCCAGGCGGAAACCTGCATCGATTAACAGACGGTCTGTCGGGCGCAGGTTTTCCTGCAAAAATACACCGTACACGGTGTTGACTGAATCCTCTATCTCCAGCAGTGCCCCTTTGCGGTCTGAAAGCGTTCTGATAATTCGTGGGCCAGCGGTGACGATATCGGCATAGGCATATTTGCGTGCGTTATCGGTACGGTCCTGACGGAAGGTCACGCCACTGACCAGATTGTCCTCGCCGATAAGATTATGACGATAGTCCAGTTCAAGGTCAGTACCGAAGATAGCAACACCGGAGGTATCGTTGATAACACCGGTGACCGGGTGAAAGTGACTCCACTGGTTGTAATACACCCGGGGTCTGAAGGTCAGGTCGCCCAGATCGACGGTCAGGCGGCTGTTAAAAAAGACGATCTCTGAGTTGCGGGCGGTGTTTTTAAAGGCTGAATCATTGTCAGTCTGTTTGCCGGTTTTTTCGAACTCAGCGAACTGGGCCTCATCCATACTGCCCGGCAGGTTGAGATCGGAGTGGGTCATACTCAGTTCCATCTCCAGTTCAGAGTTATCGCTGGGCAGAATTCCTCCTTTAATACTTAGCTGATTGGATTCATATTCGTTGTTGCGCCGCCAGTCATTATCCTGAGCCCGGTGTGAAGCGGTAATGGCCAGAGCGTTGCCCTCATCTGTCATCCAGGATTTTCGCAGATGCAGATTACGGGAACCCTCTTCGCCAAGCCCCAGTCTGAGCTGATCCCGGCGATCATCAAACACCGATTTGGAGATGATATGGATGGCGCCACCGGTGGAACCCGTAGCATAAATATTCGCCGGTCCTTTACTGACCTCGATCTGCTCGATGTCCTGGGTATCGATAAAGTCCATACGGGTAAAGCTATCAGGATCGGTGACCGGCACCCCGTCCCGCAGTACCATGATCTCGCGGATACCATATTGTGCTTTCAGGCCCGCGCCCCGGACAATCAGTCGTGAACTGCTGCCACCGCTGGTGGACTGAATCAGAACGCCGGGCGTGCCTTTCAGGGCATCGGCGATATTGAACATCTTCTCCTGTTCAAGCCGTTTCTGATCAATAATAGAGATGCTTTCCGGTACTTCAGCTGAGGATCTCTCAGTACGGGTGGCGGTGACCGTGATAACGTCTGCAGCACTTTTCTCGGTATCACTCTCTTCCGCCTGCACGCAGGTGCCGGTAAGTGCGGCGGTCACCATGATTGTCAGATGATAGCGGGAAAAGTCCGGTAGGTAGTTATTCATAGAGGAGTCCGTTCAGAAATTTAGTCTGCGCGGAAAATAAGCAATTACACCGATAGTGACAATGTGACATGTTGTCGCGTGGCAAACTGCCGCACTCATCTCTAACGAGATGAATCGCGGTTAATCGATGTATCAGAACTAAACTTTCGTTTAAACCAGCGGTATGATGTTCTGATACCATCCACTTCAGGTTATAAGTAGTTCGCAGTAATACCCATGATAAGTCAGCTGAAACAACGATTAGTCGGATATGCCCCGAGGACGCTTGATAATGGAGGCCCGCAAGCCAGTGTGCTGATTGCGCTGACCGATAATCCAGCGGGGCCGGAAGTGATTCTGACCCGTCGCTGTGATCACCTGAGCACCCACAGCGGTGAGATCGCTTTTCCCGGTGGCAAGCGTGACGATACCGATCCTGACCTGCTTTTTACCGCGTTGCGTGAAGCGCAGGAAGAGGTGGGGCTTGATCCGGACAGGGTAGAAATTATTGGCTCATTGGGGGATCTGCTGTCGAAGCATATGTTGCAGGTGAGGCCCTATGTTGGCGTAATACCCAGCGATATTGAGTTGATACCGAATCTGGATGAGCTGGACCGGATTCACCGGGTGCCGCTGAGTTTTTTTCTCGATGATCATCGGCATCACACCGATAAAATCAGGTTCCGGGGGATGACTCACTATGTACCCGCATATGAGTATGAGGGTGATATAATCTGGGGACTGACCGCTTATATGCTGGTGGAGTTGCTCAACGTCGGGTTTGATGCCCGGATTCCGATGAAAACCAGGCCTGAGCACAGTCTCCGGTAAGCGTTATCAGATAGGTCCCGTTTTTAACCTGACAGAATTGAGCTATGAATAATGAGTTTGCACCAGCCCGTCCGATCCGCTCTCCCTGTATTGGCGTATGTGCCCTCGATGAGAAGGATCTGTGTGTCGCCTGCCGTCGAAGCGGTATGGAGATCGCCGAATGGGGCGTCTTGACCGAGGAGCAGAAAAAAGCCGTGTGGGCGCTGATCCGACAGCGGGAAGCGGAAGACCGGAAGGGTTGAGCCGGAGAATAGTATGAAAGTGATGATCGATCTTTGTGTTGTGCCCGTGGGTGTCGGTACATCGGTATCAGCCTATGTAACTGCCTGTCAGAGGGTGATCCAGGATGCCGGTCTTTCTCACCAGATGCATGCATATGGCACCAATATCGAGGGTGAATGGGATGAGGTGTTTGCCGCTGTGAAACGCTGTCATGAGGTGGTTCACGGAATGGGGGCCGTACGGATTACCAGTAGTATGCGTATCGGCACCCGCACTGACCGGGATCAAACCATGGATGATAAGATCAACAGCGTTAAAGCACAGCTGAAGGAGAGGTGATTAGTCCTCTTCCTCCTCTTCAAAATCCCGGTATTGCTCGATCGCGCGGATGGTTTTGATCTGGTTGTCGCTAACCTGCAGGGTTTCAATCCGGTAGTTGCCGATCAGCATGCAGATATTGGCATCCGGAATCGCTTCCAGTATCTCCATCACCAGTCCGTTAATGGTTTTGGGGCCGTCGGTGGGCAGGTTCCAGTTGAGCGATTTGTTAACATCGCGGATATTGGCGGTGCCATCGATAAAGTAGCTGCCATCAGCCTGAGGATAAATATCCTGATTGTCGTCTTTGCCGTTGAGTGACATTTCGCCAACGATCTCTTCGAGAATATCTTCCAGGGTAACCACCCCCTGAATATCGCCATACTCATCCACCACCAGTGCAATACGGCGGCTTTCCTGCTGGAAATTCAGCAGCTGAGTTTGCAGCGGAGTGCTTTCCGGCACAAAGTAGGGTTCGTGTATCACCTGAAGAATGGCCGCTTTAGTGACCGACTCCTGCCTGAATACCTGCGCCAGATTGCGCATATGCAGAATACCAACCACTTTATTCAACTCTCCGCGGTAGACCGGTAACCGGGTGTGGGCGGTATTGCTTAACTGATCAATAATAACTTCCAGATCGTTGTCCATATCGATACCGATCACCTCGTTGCGGGGGATCATAATATCGTTAACGGTGACTTCATCCAGTTCCAGCACCCCCAGTAGCATTGACTGATTACGCTGCTGCAGTACTGCACCGGATTCATTTACCAGGGTGCGCAGCTCTTCAGTGCTGAGGTGGTGATGCTCGCCCGCAGTGACTTTGATGCCGAGCAGTTTGAGCAGATTGTTGGTGATCAGATTGACGATCCAGACGAGAGGGTAGAGCAGTTTCAGCAGTGGCTGAAGCACAAAAGCGGCCGGGAAGGCGATCTTTTCCGGATGGAGTGCTGCAACGGTCTTGGGTGTGACTTCAGCGAAGATAAGAATAACCATGGTCAGGGCGGCGGTGGCGATGAAGATGCCGCCCTCTCCCCAAAGCTTAACCGCAATGATGGTGGCGATCGATGAAGCCAGGATATTGACAAAATTGTTGCCGATGAGGATCACGCCGATCAGACGATCCGGTCGCTTCAGTAATTTATTCGCCTTAACCGCACCCCGGTGACGATTTTTCACCAGGTGCCTCAACCGATAGCGGTTCAGAGACATCATGCCGGTCTCAGAACTTGAGAAAAAAGCTGAGCAGAGAATCAGAAATAGAAGCAGTCCCAACAGGGACTCGATCGATGCGCCTTCCAAGACGGTAAACCTATGGTTGCTAGTTGGAGAGTCATTGTCGGGTTTAACCCCCGATAGTGTCAAGCATACTAAGGATTCAGTGAAACCGTTTTTACTCTCAGGAACGGGTTATAACAGCAACTCGACAACAAACTTACTGCCGAAGAACGAGAGCATGAGCACAATAAAGCCACCCACGGTCCAGCGGATCGCCCGGTGGCTGCGCCAGCCCAACAGGTGACGGCCAACCAGCAGCGTTGCGTAGAGCAGCCAGGCAAGGATGGAAAGAACGGTTTTATGCACCAGGTGCTGAGCAAACAGATCATCAAACACAATAGCGCCGCTGATCAGTGACAGGGTCAGCAGAATCAGGCCGGTCCAGATCATCTCAAACAGCAGGGTTTCCATGGTTTGCAGGGGGGGCAGGGAGCGCAGCAAACCTTTGGTTATATGATGTTTGAGCTGATACTCCTGTTTTGCCAGCAACACCGCCTGAAACGCAGCCAGGGTGAAGATGCTGTAAGCCAGAATCGAGATCAGGATATGGATAACCAGGCCGGTGTCGTAATGCTTGCCCTGTGGAGAGTCGAGCCCAAACAGCGTAAAAAACAGTGCGAAAGCCGCCAGCGGAAAGATGCCGATATACAGGTTATCAATTTTTTGTCGCAGAGAGCTTAACAGCACCAGCGCTGCAACCAGCCAGCCGATCAGCGAGCCGGCGCTGAAAAATTCCAGATGAATACCGGTTGGGCGGTGAAGGTCAAGATAGGCGGAATAGCCGTGGCTGATAACAGCAAGTAAGCCGGTCAGACGGATAATCGTGCTGTTTACGTTACGCCCGCTGACAACCTGCCACTGTAATGCAGCAGCAATCAGATAACATATGATGGCGAAAATAGCAGGCAGAATGTGCATTAGCGGTTAACTCATCAGTTCCATAGAGTGTGCAGGCGCTAAGTGTGTCATAAATATCTGTGTGATGAAATATTGATACCCGCTCAATTAGGCCGGATTGGCCAGACTGAGGCTGGTGAATACTCAGAGTGCCATGATTATCATGGTTCCTAAAGCGCGCTGCTGCTGTATAATGCAGGACTTTATTTTACTGTACACAGAACCGATGAACCGATGGGGTCTGATAAAAACAGTAGCGGATTTAACACCTCAAGGCGTAACTATGTTTGAGAATCTGACGGATCGTCTGGCCAAAACGCTTAAAGCGGTCACGGGTCAGGCAAAGCTGACCGAAGACAATATTCAAGGCACATTGCGTGAAGTGCGCATGGCGCTACTGGAAGCCGATGTAGCGCTGCCCGTTGTTAAAGAGTTTATCAACAACGTTAAAGAGCGGGCAGTAGGCACCGAAGTCAGTAAGAGTCTGAGTCCGGGCCAGGTATTCGTTAAGATCGTTCAGCAGGAGCTGGAAAAGGTGATGGGAGAGGCTAATGAAGGCCTTAACCTCGCAACTCAGCCCCCGGCCGTAGTCATGATGGCGGGCCTGCAGGGTGCTGGTAAGACCACATCGGTCGCCAAGCTGTCCCGTTTTCTGCGTGAGCGGGAGAAAAAGAAAGTTCTGGTCGTGTCTGCTGACGTCTACCGTCCCGCAGCGATCAAACAGCTGGAAACCCTGGCCGCGGAAGTGTCGGTGGAGTTCTTCCCCTCCTCTGTCGATCAGAAACCGATCGATATTGTTAATGCCGCGATTCATCATGCCCGGATCAAACATTTTGATGTTCTGATCGTCGATACCGCCGGCCGTCTGCATGTCGACAGCGGTATGATGGATGAGATCAAGGCGCTGCACGCCGCGATTAAACCGGTAGAGACGTTATTCGTGGTCGATGCGATGACCGGTCAGGATGCCGCGAATACCGCCAAAGCGTTTAATGATGTGTTGCCGCTGACCGGTGTGGTACTGACAAAAACCGATGGTGATGCCCGCGGTGGTGCGGCACTTTCGGTCCGTCATATCACTGGTAAGCCGATCAAGTTTCTCGGTGTGGGTGAGAAAGTTGATGCCCTTGAACCCTTCCATCCCGATCGTATCGCCTCCCGCATTCTGGGAATGGGGGATGTTCTCTCTCTGATTGAAGAGGTAGAGCAGAAGGTAGATAAAGAGAAAGCGGAACGCCTTGCGAAGAAGGTTCAGAAAGGTAAAGGCTTCGATCTGGAAGATTTCCGTGACCAGCTGCAGCAGATGAACAATATGGGCGGTATGGCATCTTTGATGGACAAACTGCCGGGGATGGGGCAGATGGGAGCAGCTATGCAGGGGGCAAACCTGTCCAATGCGGAGAAAGGCTTTAAGCAGTTTGAGTCGATCATCAACTCGATGACACCCCATGAGCGTAAACGGCCTGAGGTTATCAGCGGTTCCCGTAAAAAACGTATCGCGATGGGTTCTGGTACCCAGATTCAGGATGTTAACCGTTTGCTCAAGCAGCATAAGCAGATGGCTAAAATGATGAAGAAGTTTTCTAGTAAAGCCGGTATGGCAAAGATGATGCGCGGTATGAAAGGGATGATGCCGGGTGGTATGGGTGGCCCGGGTGGTTTCCCGCGGATGTAACTTTCTGCAGTGTGATTATTAAATAATCAAAAAGCTTCACAGGGGCGGCAAATTCACGTAATATGCCGCCCTGTTTTTTAAATGGGTGCAGTCTGCGTCGGTGTTTCTGATGAACCCGGAATGGGGCTGTTATCTGTAAACTGTGAGCGATTTCAAAACTCACTTAATAAAGGGACCTAACGCATGGTAACTATTCGTCTAGCTCGTAGCGGCGCCAAAAAGCGTCCATTTTATCACCTGACTGTGGCTGATTCTCGTAATCCGCGTGATGGTCGTTTTATTGAGCGTGTTGGCTTCTTCAACCCACTGGCTAAAGGCCAGGAAGAGAAGCTGCGCATTAACCTGGAACGCATCGAGTACTGGGTAGCTAAAGGCGCGCAAATGTCTGACCGTGTTGCTAAGCTGGTTAAAGAAGCTAAGTAAACATATTTAAGCAATCAGTCGGGTTTGAGTGATGAGTGGCTATACGTCTGAAGATCTAACAACCATCGGGCGAATCACCACACTTTATGGTGTTAAGGGCTGGGTTAAAGTGTATTCCCATACCGAACCGATGGAGAGCATCCTCGAATATTCACCGTGGCTACTGAACATTAATGGTCAGTGGAAACCGTTCAAAATTGCGGACGGTAAACGGCACGGTAAAGGGCTGGTCGCAAAGCTGGCTGGAGTCGATAATCGGGATCTTGCGCGACAGTATTGTGGCGTTGATATTGCGATTGAGAAGCATCAGCTTCCTGAACTGGAAGAGGGTGAATTCTACTGGAGCCAGCTGGAAAAGCTTGAAGTATTAACCGAGTCCGGCGACAAGCTGGGTAAGGTGAGTCATCTGATCGCTACCGGTTCAAATGATGTGCTGGTGGTCAAAGGTAACACTGAGAGTATTGATCGCCGCGAGCGATTGATCCCTTACCTGCCGGATCAGGTGATTAAAGAGATAAACCTTGAAGAAGGTACGATTCGGGTCGATTGGGACCCGGAGTTTTAACCGGTGTGGATCGGTGTTGTAACCCTTTTTCCGGAGATGTTTGAGGCGATAACCCGCCACGGCGTCACCGGAAAAGCAGTGCGCAACGGCTTGCTGGATGTGCAGTGCTGGAACCCTCGTGAGTTCACCAGGGATAAACACCGAACCGTGGACGACCGCCCTTATGGCGGAGGTCCCGGTATGTTGATGAAGGTGCAGCCGCTGCGGGACGCGATCCAGGCAGCGAAACAGTCTGCTGGTGAACAGGTCAGAGTGATCTACCTGTCACCGCAGGGGCGCCGACTTGATCATGCCGGGGTGAAGGAACTGGCCGCTGCAGAGCGGTTGATTCTGGTAGCCGGGCGCTACGAAGGTATTGATGAGCGCCTGGTGGAGACCGAGATCGATGAAGAGTGGTCACTGGGGGATTTTGTCCTGAGTGGCGGCGAGTTACCAGCAATGGTGCTGATCGATGCGGTGTCCCGACTGGTTCCCGGTGTGCTTGGCCACCAGGATTCAGCGGCAGAAGATTCCTTTAGTGATGGGTTACTGGACTGCCCACACTACACCCGACCGGAAAAACTCGACGATATGTCCGTACCGGATGTGTTGCTTAGCGGTAACCACGAGGCGATCAGACGCTGGCGTCTGAAACAGCAGCTTGGACGAACCTGGAAACGGCGTCCCGAACTGCTGGAAGACCTTGAACTGACCAAAGAGCAGCTGACATTGTTAACCGAATTTATCCGTGAGACAGAAGCGTCTCAGGGTTAGTATTTAGGAGCGTGCTATGAGCAGCAAAAACTCTATCATTCAGCAGATCGAAGCTGAACAGATGAACAAGCAAGTACCAGAATTCGCACCGGGTGACACCGTTGTTGTTCAGGTTAAAGTAGTTGAAGGTACCCGTCAGCGTCTGCAGGCGTTTGAAGGCGTTGTGATTGGTAAGCGTAACCGTGGCGTTAACTCTGCGTTCACTGTGCGCAAAATCTCTCACGGTGTGGGTGTTGAACGTACTTTCCAGACTTTCTCCTCTACTGTAGACAGCATTGAGGTCAAACGTCGTGGTGACGTGCGTCAGGCTAAACTGTACTACCTGCGTGAGCGTAGTGGTAAGTCTGCACGTATTAAAGAGAAGCTGGCTAAGTAATCGCTTACCAGTTTGAGTATGAAAAGGCAGCTTCGGCTGCCTTTTTTGCTGTCTGGCGTTGGCGACATTGTTGAACTCGCATTAATATACAGGCAGGATGTAATTTCTGCTTCTGGTTTTTCACGGGCTGCAGAGTTTCAATACTTACCATCGCTTAGGTTCATGCAGTGAAGAGACTATCGATCGGGCTGGGCTCAGTTGTACTGTTGTCGGTTATCGCAGCATATGCGGGTAACGATAGCGGGGAGACAGCCACAACAGCGGCAGAGGCCGATACAGCGGTTAATAATGAAACATCACGTCGTGAGGCAACGCGTGAGGCTATTCGTCGCGCTGTTCGTGGGGATGGTTTGCCGCAGGAAAAGATGGAGAAGCGCTATCAACCGGTCAGTCATGAAGAGATTGACCGCTATGTGGGTAGCTGGGTAAAACTGGAAACCTATTTCGGCCGTAAGGTTGAGGGTACACTCAGAAGCGTCAATGGCAATACACTATACATTGATGAACATCTGGGGCAGGGTAGCGCAAGTTATCCAATTGATAAAACCAAGCTTTCCGGGTTAAAAGTGTTGCGATGATGCTTGCCCGATAACGGATCTCTCCTGTGTGACTACTCAATTATCTGATACCGATTTTGTTGGCGATAACCCCGTAACAGATGCCCGCATAACGGCAGAGCATCCCTCTCCGCGCGACGCAGAGCTGATTGAGCACTATATTGATGCCTTATGGATGGAAAAGGGGCTGAGTAAAAATACCCTCAGCTCCTACCGTCGCGATCTGTCTATCTATGCCTGCTGGCTGAATAGCCGCCAGCTGTTTCTGTTGGAATCTTCCCGAACCGATCTTCAGAGTTACCTTAACTGGCGCGTTCGCCAGCGGATGAAAGCCAGTTCTACATCCCGCCTGCTGTCCTGTTTGCGGGGCTTTTTTCGTTATCAGCTGCGTGAAGGGGGATTGAGCGTTGATCCGACACTGCAGGTTGAAAGTCCCAAACGGGGCAGGCCGCTGCCTAAAAGTCTGACTGAGGCCGAGGTTGAAGCGCTGTTGCAGGCGCCGGATCTGGGCGATGCACTGGGCTTTCGCGACCGGGCGATGCTGGAGATGCTCTACGCTTCCGGTTTGCGGGTCAGTGAACTGGTAGGGTTGCAATTGTCCCAGATAAATCTGCGTCAGGGAGTGATCCGGGTCGTCGGTAAGGGGGATAAAGAGCGTCTGGTGCCGTTAGGCGATGAAGCGGCCGACTGGCTGCTGCGTTACCTTAAAGAGGCACGTCCGCTGCTGATCAGGGATTCAGGCAATGAAGTGGTTTTTCCCAGTCGCAGGGGGCAGCAGATGACCCGCCAGACCTTCTGGTACAGGATTAAGCGTCACGGCCTGGCGGCAGGAGTGGCGCAGCTGCCATCGCCCCATGTGTTGCGTCACGCTTTTGCTACTCATCTGTTAAATCATGGCGCTGACTTGCGGGTGGTGCAGCTGTTGCTGGGACACAGTGATCTGTCAACCACGCAGATCTATACGCATATTGCCCGTCATCGGTTACAATCTCTGCATCAGCAGCATCATCCCCGGGGATGACTTTAAAGATAGCATTCAGGTTATTTTCAGTTTTCGCGGTTAGTCTGGAAACTAAGCGGCCTTTTTGACGTCTTAACAGCAGATGCTTTTTCAGAAAAGGTTTTAGGGTTCAGATTTTAAGGTATGCTTTAGTGAACTAAAGCGGCCGAAACGGGGTGCAAACAGACAACGCCCGGATAGTTGAGGACATTATGCGAAAAATATTTTTTACCCTGGTAGCGATGACACTGCTGAGTTTCAATGCCTCAGCAGATGAAAGTAAAGAGGCGGCTATCCGTGCCGCACTGAGTTCGCTGAACAGCCAGGTTCCCATTGTAGCTGTGGCCGATGCTCAGTTCCCCGGTCTCTATGAGGTGACCCTGGCCAGTGGCGAAAAGTTGTATGTCAACGAAAGCGGTAGTCACTTTATTGTGGGTGAGGTGTATAAGGTTCAGGCGGATGGTCGTCTGGTTAATCTGACCGAAGAGGGTAAAAAAGCGGGTCGTATAGAGCAGCTGGCAGCTATTGCTCCAGAAGATATGATCATCTTTCCGGCCAAGGGGGAAACCAGGGCGCACATGACGGTTTTCACCGATACCGACTGCTTCTATTGCCGTAAGCTGCATAAAGAGATGGCACAGATTAATGCTCAGGGTATCGAGGTGCGTTATCTGGCGTTCCCCCGTGCCGGTGCAGGTTCTAAAACGCAAAAGGTGATGGATTCAATCTGGTGTGCTGATAAAGCGGATCAGGCTGAACTGTTTACCCAGGCAAAGTCCGGCCGGACGATTCCCGCGCTGAGCTGTGATAACAGCCCGGTGATGAGTCAGTATGAGCTGGGCCAGAAGATGGGGGTCACCGGAACGCCCGCCCTGGTGCTGCAGGATGGTACACTGGTGCCCGGATATATGCCTGCCGCTCAGCTGGCAAAAATGCTGGGTGTGGCGAACTGATACCGCTGGGATTTATTGATAAACAGGGAGCCTCAGGCTCCCTTTTTTGTGGCAAAACTTTTCGCAGTTTTTTTTAATCTCTGCCGGGGCGCTGCATAGAGCTTGTGCCCGGTTTTCGTTATAATGCCTGCCTGTTTTTTAACCGCAGAAAAGTCTGCCACTCGAATGGCAAAGTAAAAGCGCGAGGTAATGGTTTGAAACCTGTAAAAGTTGGTATCTGTGGTCTTGGCACCGTTGGTGGCGGTACGTTCAATGTACTGAAACGCAACGCGGAAGAGATCTCCCGTCGTGCGGGTCGTAACATCGTTGTAGAATCGATTGGCGCCCGTCGTGTAAATCCCGATTGCGACACCTGGGGTACCCATATTACAGGGGATATTTTTGAGATTGCCACCAACCCTGAAATCGACATCGTTGTTGAGCTGATCGGTGGCTATGACACCGCGCTGAAACTGGTGATGACCGCTATCGAAAACGGTAAGCATGTTGTCACTGCCAACAAAGCACTGATCGCTGTGCATGGTAATGAGATCTTTGAAGCGGCGCAGAAAAAGAATGTGATGGTGGCGTTTGAAGCCTCCGTTGCTGGTGGTATTCCGGTGATAAAGGCGATTCGTGAAGGGCTTTCCGGGAATAAAATCAACTGGCTGGCGGGGATCATCAACGGCACCGGTAACTTTATCCTCACCGAGATGCGTGACAAAGGCCGTGACTTCGCCGATGTGCTGGCCGAAGCGCAGGCGCTTGGTTATGCTGAAGCCGACCCAACCTTCGACGTTGAGGGGATTGATGCAGCCCATAAACTGACTATTCTGGCGTCTATCGCCTTTGGTATTCCGCTGCAGTTCGATAAAGCTTATACCGAAGGTATCAGCAATATCACCGCCGAAGATGTGCAGTATGCCGAGGAGCTGGGTTATCGTATTAAACATCTGGGTATCAGTCGTCGCACTGAGGCGGGTATTGAACTGCGGGTTCACCCCACCATGATTCCGGAGAAAGCGCTGCTGGCGAATGTGCATGGCGTCATGAACGCGGTGCTGGTGGATGGCGATGCGGTTGGTCAGACTATGTATTACGGTGCTGGTGCTGGAGCAGAGCCTACCGCCTCAGCGGTGGTGGCGGATATTGTTGATGTGGTTCGTACCCTGACCGCAGACCGGGATAACCGTGTGCCGCATCTGGCGTTTCAGCCAGGCAGCCTGTCGGAACTGCCGATCTTGCCGGTGGATGCGATTGTCAGTGGCTATTACCTGCGTCTGACCGTTAACGAGAAGCCCGGTGTGCTGGCTAAGGTCGCGTCAATTCTGAGCGAGGCTGAGATCAGCATTGATGCAATCGTGCAGAAAGAGACCCATCAGCAGCAGGTACCGATCATCATTCTGACTCAGGATGTTGAAGAGAAACGGATGAATGCTGCGATTGCTCAGATTGAAGCGCTGGCTGACGTGAATGAACCGGTTACCCGTATCCGTGTTGAACATCTGTAAGGCAACCGCAAGAGCAGGAATTTAGACAGTGAAATATATCTCTACCCGGGGCCAGGCCCCCGCACTGAATTTTGAAGAAGTACTGCTGGCCGGTCTGGCCAGCGATGGTGGCCTCTATGTGCCGGAAGTTCTGCCAACATTCAGTCAAGAGGAGGTCGCCTCCTGGGCGGGTCTGCCTTACAACGAGCTGGCATACAACATTATCAAGCCGTTTGTTGCTGGCTGTGTGGAAGACAACGATCTGAAGCAGATGATCGATGATACCTATGCTGGCTTTAACCACATCGCCATTGCGCCGCTGAAAGAGCTGGGTACCAATGAGTGGGTGCTGGAGCTGTTTCACGGCCCGACGCTGGCATTCAAAGATTTCGCCCTGCAACTTCTTGGGCGGCTGATGGATTATGCCCTGAGCAAACGTCAGGAACGTCTGGTGATTATGGGGGCGACCTCTGGTGATACCGGTTCTGCCGCGATTGAGGGCTGTCGCCACAGTGACCATCTGGATATCTTTATCCTGCACCCTTACAACCGTGTATCTGAAGTCCAGCGTAAGCAGATGACCACGATTCTTGAAGATAATGTCTTCAATATCGCTCTGGAAGGTAACTTCGATGATTGTCAGGAGATGGTTAAAGACAGTTTTGCCAACCAGGATTTTCTCCGCGGGCGTAAGCTGGGGGCAGTGAACTCGATCAACTGGGCGCGTATTATGTCCCAGATCGTTTACTACTTCTCCGCCTCCCTGGCGGTGGGTGGACCACACCGTGAAGTGGCATTCTCTGTGCCGACCGGTAACTTTGGCGATATTTTTGCCGGCTATCTGGCGAAGCAGATGGGCCTGCCGATCAGTCAACTGGTGGTGGCTACGAATAAGAACGATATCCTGCACCGGGTGATCTCTGGCAACGATATGAGTAAGGGGGAGCTGGTGCATACCCTGTCTCCGTCAATGGATATCATGGTGTCGTCTAACTTTGAACGTCTGCTGTTCGATGTTTACGGCCGTGATGGTGCAGCGATCAGTGAACTGATGGCTAAGTTTAAAACGCAGCCGGTGCAGCTGGATCAGGCGCGCTGGGAAGCGGTGCGTGAACTGTTCGATAGCTATGCCTGCGATGACGAGGCGACCTGTGAAGTGATCGCTAAAGTGGCCGCTGAGACCGGTTACCTGCTGGATCCGCATACCGCCATCGGAGTTGCTGCCGGTCGTGAATGTAATCGCGATGCCAGTGTGCCGATGATTGTGCTGTCCACTGCGCATCCGGTTAAATTCCCGGAAGCCGTGCTGAAAGCAGGCCTCGAATCACCTCAGCTGCCGACCCATATGGCGGATCTGTTTGAGCGTGAAGAGCGGTTTACCGTGTTGCCCAATCAACTGGCAACAGTGCAACAGTTTGTTGCAGATAACGTCCACGAAAAGTAATTACTTGCTGCTTTGATAATAGCCCGTTAGAGTCTCAGGCTTTAACGGGCTTTTTATTGGGGGATAATAAGCATGGACCTGTTTTTTCTGTTGTCGAAAGGTTTCTGGGTGTTAGCCAATCCAGGCAATCTGCTGATTCTGATACTGGTGATTGCGTTGTTTAAGGGCTGGCGGGCACTCTCTTCGGCGGTGGCATTCTGTCTGTTGCTGATTACCTTCTATCCGGTCGGCGATCTGCTGCTGCAGCCGCTGGAAAAGCGCTTCGCTCCACCGCAGGTGTTGCCGGATGAGATTGCCGGCATTATCGTCTTGGGGGGCGCAGAGGAAGCTGAGTTAAGTTCAATCTGGAAACAGCCCCAGTTTAATATGGCGGCGGAACGGGATATGCTGATGTTGCCGCTGATGCAGCGTTATACCGATGTTCCGGTTATTCTTACCGGTGGTTCAGGCTCGGTACGCAAGCCTGAGTTTCGCGGTGCCGATGTGCAGCAAACCTGGTTGCAGCAACAGCAGTTAGATAAACAGGTTATCTTTGAACGGGATTCCCGCAACACCTTCGAAAATGCTATCTATAGCCAGGGCGTTTTGCCGCCGGGAGCCGATTATGCTGATCCGCGGGGCTGGTTGCTGGTGACCTCTGCATTTCATATGCCGCGTTCAGTGGGCATCTTTCGTGGCCAGGGCTGGCATGTAATCCCCTATCCTGTTGATTATTACTCAAAACCTGCCGGGCTGAACAGCTGGCGGGCTGACCTTGGCCGTAACCTGTATGAGCTGTCTATCGGGGTGCGAGAATGGATCGGTCTGGGCGCTTACTATGTGACCGATAAAACCGATGAGCTGTTCCCTTCCGCGAATCTGGATATCAGTCTGAATGAGTGAACTCATTATCCGTCGCCGCGAGGCCGACCCGAACAGTAAAGTTTTCAGTCAGGTGCACCCGTTGCTGGCGCGTATTTACGCCAGTCGCGGTCTGGATAATGCTGAGGCTCTGGGACGAAGCCTGCAGCAGCTGCAAACCGGCCGGGATATGCTCGGGTTGGCACAGGCGGTCAAACGACTGGTTATGGCGTTGCAGCAGGATCAGCATATTCTGATTATCGGTGACTTTGACTGCGATGGTGCCACCAGTACTGCAGTAGCTGTGCTGGGACTGGGGATGATGGGCGCCAACCGGGTCAGTTATCTGGTACCCAACCGGTTTGAGTTTGGCTATGGCTTAAGCCCGGAAATTGTAAACGTGGCGGCGCAGCAACAGCCCGATCTGATTATTACGGTAGATAACGGCATCTCCAGTGTCAGCGGGGTTGCTGAAGCGAATGCGCTGGGTATCGATGTATTGATTACCGACCACCATCTGCCTGGCGACCAGCTGCCGGATGCCTGCGCCATCGTTAATCCAAATCAACCGGGTTGTAACTTCAGTGAGAAATCCACCTGTGGCGTGGGCGTAATCTTCTATGTGATGACCGCGTTGCGCCGCGCTTTAGAAGAGCAGAACTGGTTTGAAGTCCGGGGCCTGGCTAAACCTAATCTCGGTAGTTTGCTGGATCTGGTGGCACTGGGGACGGTGGCCGATGTCGTGCCACTGGAACAGAACAACCGCACCCTGGTCTATCAGGGGCTGCAACGGATCCGCTCGGGTAAAGCCCGGCCGGGCATTATGGCGCTGATTGAGATTAGCGGGCGTCAGCGAAGTCGTCTGACGGCGACGGATCTCGGCTTTGCTCTGGCCCCCCGGTTGAATGCTGCGGGTCGTCTGGACGATATGTCGATCGGTATTGAGTGCCTTCTGACCAATGACCCGGAATGTGCGCAAAAGCTGGCGCTGCAACTGGATACCCTGAATCAGGAACGCCGCGGAATCGAGCAGGAGATGCAGCAGCAGGCGGTAGCGCTGCTGGATGAGTTGCAGCTGGATGCTGAAGGGGAGTTGCCCTTCGGTCTCTGCCTCTATGATCCGGACTGGCACCAGGGGGTGATCGGTATCCTGGCGTCGAGAATTAAGGATAAACTCAATCGCCCGGTGGTCGCTTTTGCCATCGGCGATGAGGGGGAACTTAAGGGGTCTGCCCGCTCAGTGACCGGCTTTCATATCCGTGATGGCCTGGACGTGGTGGCGGCAAAACATCCTGAGCTGCTGAAAAAGTTTGGTGGCCATGCGATGGCCGCCGGTATGACCATTGCAGCCGACAATCTGGGGCTGTTTCAACAGGCGTTTGATGCTGAAGTTCGGCGTCAGCTAACCGCCGAACAGCTGCAACATGCGGTATTGACGGATGGCACCCTCACGGGTGCTGAACTATCGATGGAGATTGCGGAACTGTTACGGGAGTCGGGCCCCTGGGGGCATCAGTTTCCGGAACCGTTGTTTGATGGCGAGTTCTCCCTGCTACAGCAGCGAATCGTCGGTCAGCGGCACCTGAAACTGGTATTAATGGAGCCGCAAAGTGGTATCGCCATTGATGCGATCCACTTTAATGCCGATACTGATATCTGGCCGAATGACGCCATTCAGCGGGTTCGCGCTGTGTACCGGCTGGATATAAACGAGTTTCGCGGCCAGCGCAGTCTGCAACTGATGATTGACCACCTGCTGCCCCTCTGACGGGCAGCCATTTTTGATGAAGAACTATTATTTAAGAGAATTACACCATGAATGATTTTACCCTGGACGAACTGAATACCCTGGTCGCTGTATTTGAGAAGGCCGGTATTAGCGATGATGGCAGTGCTGAAGCGCTGATGTTCAGCCGTATTAAAACCGCACAGGCAGAGCGTGCTGAACTGGAAAGTATGGATTTTGATGATTGTCTGGGTGGTGCCTGCAAGCTGTGAGTCGCGCTTTTTTGAATTATTTTGTCGGCGCCCATGTCAGTGCTAGTGGCGGGGTGGAAAATGCCCCGCTCAACGCTGCTAAACTCGGTGCCAATGCATTTGCCCTGTTTACTAAAAACCAGCGTCGCTGGGAGGCCAAACCGCTGACTAAGGGCAACATCAGTACGTTTCGTGATAGTTGTGAGCGGTTAGGCTTTACGCCTGAACAGATCCTCCCCCATGACAGCTATCTGATCAATCTGGGCCATCCGGAACCTGAGGCGTTAGAAAAATCCCGTGCCGCATTTATCGACGAACTGCAGCGCTGTGAGCAGCTGGGTCTGTGCTATCTCAACTTTCACCCGGGCAGTCATCTGCGTAAGGTGGATGAAGAAACCTGCCTTAACACCATCGCCGAATCGATCAATATCGCCCTGGATAAAACCGCCGGGGTGACCGCCGTAATTGAAAATACCGCCGGTCAGGGCAGTAATCTGGGCTGTCGTTTCGAGCATCTGGCTCATATTATCGACCGTGTTGAAGATAAAAGCCGGGTCGGTGTCTGTCTCGATACCTGCCACACCTTCGCGTCCGGTTATGACCTGCGTGACCGGGCTGACTGTGAACAGACCTTCGCCGAGTTTGAACGGATTGTCGGTTTTGACTATCTCAAAGGGATGCACCTGAACGACTCCAAAACGGCGTTCGACAGCCGTAAAGACCGTCATCACAGTCTCGGGATGGGCGAGATCGGTCTGGAAGTGTTCCGCTTTATTATGTCCGATGACCGTTTTCGTGGTATTCCGCTGGTGCTGGAAACCATCGATGAGACGATCTGGGCGGAAGAGATTCAGATGTTGCGAGGATTTACTGATCTGAATTGGTAAATAGCCTGTACGGCATGCAACTTGCTGTATAAAATAACACCTATACAGTTTTCTGACAGGGGCCTGGAAGCCCCTCTCCGTTAAAAGGATTTAACGATGTTTCTTAACGCAAACGAAGAACGCTTTTTCTTTCAGCTACAGAATACAGACGATTCAGAACAGTTCAGTCTGGTCAGGCTTAACGGTGCCGAAGAGATCTCGGCGCTGTTTGCGTTTGCCATCGAAGTGGTCTCAGACGATGGCGATATCGACTTCGCTACGCTGATCGGCCAGCCAGCGTTTGTTACCCTGCTGGATCAGACCGATGGCAGCGATGAGCTTACCCGTTATATCCACGG
>NZ_JAFFZO010000149.1 GCF_016924145.1 Amphritea pacifica
TACTTCGACAGCATCCCCCTGCACGGTTTCAGCACCAGCCAGCAACCGGAGGAGCTTGAACGGATCTGGAACCTGATCCAGCGCTATATGGACACCAGCCAGCCAATGCCCGATATCCCGGAGCTGGAACCGGCCCGGCCCCACGATCCCACAACTGCTGCCTACGATGCTAAAACCAATCGACAACCCGATTACTGGTTCTCAATGGATGATGACGAGTTTGAAGAAGCGATCGCTCAACTACGTACAGAGCAACGTTTTATGCCTAGTATGGGCCCGGAGATCGATCTGTTTAATGGCGGCACTCAAGCCTGAATGCACTAACGGACTAAACGAATATAAATGGACTTCCAACAGATAAAGCCCTACAGCAGCA
>NZ_JAFFZO010000150.1 GCF_016924145.1 Amphritea pacifica
CCGGCACCGGCACCCAGGCCCGCCACCGAACCATCGATACGCCCGGCACCGGCATCAATCGCCGCCAGGGAGTTGGCCACGGCCATCCCCATGTTGTGATGGCCGTGGAAACCCACCTCAATGGAGGGGTCCAGTTCAGCCCGCAAAAGACCGATCTTTTCGGTCACTTCATCCGGCAACATATAACCGGCGGAGTCGGTGCAGTAGATGCAGTTGGCGCCGTAGGCAACCATCAGTTTCGCCTGCTCCAGAATCTTCTCCGGGCTGGCCATGTGTGCCATCATCAGGAAACCGACGGTATCCATCTCCAGCTTGGCGGCCAGACCGATGTGCTGCTCAGTCACATCAGCTTCGGTACAGTGACTGGCCACCCGGA
>NZ_JAFFZO010000151.1 GCF_016924145.1 Amphritea pacifica
GCTCGACCAGAATGTCCCGTGCCTGAATGCCATACTTCGCTTCCGCCCGTTTGGCAAACAGCAGGAACGAGGAGTAGACCCCCGCAAAGCCCAGTGTCAGCGCGTCGCGATCCACCCGGATCGGCTGGTCCATCATCGGTACGATCAGGTCTTCCGCCACATCCATGATCTTGTACAGATCGATGCCGTGCACCGCTTCCATCCGCACCAGGGTGGCAACCAGTACTTCCAGTGGTGTGTTACCGGCACCGGCACCCAGGCCCGCCACCGAACCATCGATACGCCCGGCACCGGCATCAATCGCCGCCAGGGAGTTGGCCACGGCCATCCCCATGTTGTGATGGCCGTGGAAACCCACCTCAATGG
>NZ_JAFFZO010000152.1 GCF_016924145.1 Amphritea pacifica
CCAGGTGGTGAACGGGCTGTACGCTGTCCAGATGTGAAAGGTCACACTGTCAGGTGGCTCAATCTCTTCACCGGATGACGAAAACCAGAGAATGCCATCACGGGTCCAGATCCCGGTCTTTTCGCAGATATAACGGGCATCAGTAAAGTCCAGCTCCTGCTGGCGGATGACGCAGGCATTATGCTCGCAGAGATAAAACACGCTGGAGGGGTCATCCGGCGTCCATTTGAGGCCAAACGGCGTCTCTTTGTCGCCAAATTTAAGATACTGCTCCTCCCCGCAATGCGGGCAGGCAACATGAAAACGCATAAAATGCGGGGATTCACTGGCTGCACGCTCAATCTGACAGGTGCCTCTCACTTTTGG
>NZ_JAFFZO010000153.1 GCF_016924145.1 Amphritea pacifica
GGTAGTCATGCCCTTGGCGTACAGACTCAGAATCTTGTCGTCCATCGACGTGAAGCGAGTCTGCTGCTTTTTGACTAACTTCGGTTCAAAGCTGCCATCCCGATCCCGTGGCGCATCAATTTCGAATTGCCCATCTTCGGTACGTAAGGTCTTGCTGGAGTAGCCATTGCGGCTGTTATCAGAGGGACGTTTACCATGCCTGTCGTAACCCAGATGCTCATCCAGTTCGGCATTGAGAGCCGTTTCAACAGTGACTTTGGTTAGCATCCGCCGGAAGTCATTGAGATCACTTTCAGTTTTGATGCTTTTAGCCGCTTCGCGAGCGAAGGCTTCGAGTTGTTTCTTGTCCATGTTGCCTATCCTTA
>NZ_JAFFZO010000154.1 GCF_016924145.1 Amphritea pacifica
TTATGCCTAGTATGGGCCCGGAGATCGATCTGTTTAATGGCGGCACTCAAGCCTGAATGCACTAACGGACTAAACGAATATAAATGGACTTCCAACAGATAAAGCCCTACAGCAGCACCGCCTGGAACAGCGAACGCTACTCCAGGCAGAAGCCACGCCCCGAACAAGGCACACTGATTAAACTGCTGCAGGGCGGTGATCCCCTCTCCTGGAGCCGGGCCAACGAAACAGTTCCGGTCAGTATGATTCAGGAGCCAACACCGTCAGAGATTAAACAACGCATGAAACACAATAAGGGCGAAACCCACTGGGATGAAAACCAGTGTGCTATAGGTTCGCTTAATCGCTGGGGATTAATCTACT
>NZ_JAFFZO010000155.1 GCF_016924145.1 Amphritea pacifica
AAGAATAACAAGAGGATATAAAAATGCCTGTATTTGCACTAAGTCCTGACTATCAGGGCGAGCGGATGGACCGGGTGGAAAATTTCCACGGTAATCAGATTGTCTATCTCGGTTGGGATGAGCACCGTATGTTCTGCGCCGCCAAAGCGTTTCCGCTGCCGCCCTCGATACCGTTTGCGGCGCTGATTGACAACATTATGCCGGAAGCCTTTGGTCAGCACCCTGAGTTTAGCCAGATCAACTGGGACACCGCGGAGTGGCTGCTGGATGGTGAACCGTTCCGGCCTCAGTTGGAGGTTGCTCTTGCCGATCAGGGGGTGGGGCATAAATCGCTGATCCGCTTTAAAACCCCGGAGTTAA
>NZ_JAFFZO010000156.1 GCF_016924145.1 Amphritea pacifica
TTAAATGCAATGTTTTTGACGGTGTTTTCCGCGTTACCCGCAGCGTTAACGGTGATGGTGTGTCCGTGTGAACCAATACTGAAAGAATGGGCATGAGCACCGATAACAACCGGATGCTGGTGCGCACCAATACCAACTGTATGCGCATGTGCACCGGCACTCACGGCTGTACCGGACAATGAGTGACTGTGGCTGCCCTGACTGTCCGTTTTCGATAAATAAGCAATACCCTGTGTGCTGGTTCCTTTAACTGTGGATAAACTTCCTGTAATGGTTGCTGTTCCATACTGACTCCAGCCAGAACTGTTCATCCTTAAACCACTTGTGTGGGCATGAGCACCCGCGGCCCCTGTTGAACCG
>NZ_JAFFZO010000157.1 GCF_016924145.1 Amphritea pacifica
GCAACCAGTGATCGGTATCAATCCCGAGCCTGGCGAGTATCGGCGGGGTATCCGCTGTAATATAACCCCGCTTGGTGGGATGAATCGCCCGCCCGGTATAATCAACCAACTCCAGATAGTCATGCAGGTCATAGCTGATCGCCGCTGTTTCAGCCTGCCGGGGATCAAAGCGCTTGAGTGTTAACGCGGTGGCTTCTTGCTCCTGCGGGGTATCTATCCGCTGTTTGACGGAGGTAAATGCCGATTGCTCGGGCGTCTCGGCGATGCCTGCTCGTATTGGGTTAAGGTCAACATACGCCATGCAGCTCAGTAGTGCCTGCTCGTCCAGCAAGGCCTGACTTTTAAAACGCGCTTCCC
>NZ_JAFFZO010000158.1 GCF_016924145.1 Amphritea pacifica
CCCTCCAAATCCGCTGCCACCGCCGTGATAACCGGCATATTCGCGCAGCGATGTCATGCCGTCCGGCCCCAGAAGGGTGGGAATGGTGGGCGTTTTCATACATAAAATCCTGCAGGTCCCCTGCGTCGCTGTGTCATGCCGGTCTGCACTTCCAGCTCTGCAATATATTTTTTCAGGTCAGACACGGAAGTGGCCGTAAACTCCACCCTTCGTCCGTCTTTCTGTACTGTTGCCACCCGTTTACCTGTCATCAGGTCATGCAGTGCCGCACGGGCAGCGGCAAGTTCTTCCTGTCGCGTCATTCATCCTCTCCGGATAAGGCACGGGCGTAATCTGCCAGTGTTTTCTTGTTGGTTG
>NZ_JAFFZO010000016.1 GCF_016924145.1 Amphritea pacifica
AGTGACTCACTAATCTCAGACTCCGCGCACCGCGCAAGACTCGATACGGGTGAGTGGCTAACTCTTACCCGACAGGGACTTTCACCCTGCAAGTTGTGACAAGCTTCGCTTGTCGCACTAACGCCGCATTCAGCGGCTTGTCCGCTGCAATGCTTTGTTAAATGCGCTCTATAGATACTATTGAACCTGGTACTTCACTACTGACCAAGTCATCTATTTCAAAGTGCACAGTATAATTCTCAGACATTGCAAGATTGTATATCGAAGTTTTTTTATCCTCTCTAAGGTTACTCCACCAATCCAAATTAAAAAAAGCATTTTCTGCGTATGCAAAAATACACTTCGTTAACCACGATTTGACGAACTCCGAACCTTTCTCAAAAACTTCCTCCAAGTATTTTTCTATAACACTATGCTCTTTCAAGTAAGAAACCACATAAGCAGCACAACCATTAACGGTTACCGTAGACAAAGAAAAATGTTGAAAGAGATACCTAGGATCACCTAAGTTCTGAACCTTGACTCCACTGATATTGTAATATGGCGACATTGTAGCGCTTACAGAAAGACAGAGAGGTTCATCAAAAACAATCACATAGGAAGAGAGCAAATCATACTCACCTTGTACTTTTGCTCTCTCATATTCATTTTTAATTGATGAAATATCTTCAAATCCTTTGATTACATCTCTTTTTAGGAGAAACAATTTTTCCTGAAGAATCAACTGTTCACTCAACTCATAGCCTTTATCCAAGTTTTCTAATTGCCAGACAACTGCTTTTTTAGCAGCACTTTTCTGATAATACTCATGGCAAACCGCACGATATGAACTAGCCCAGCAATTCTCCGGTGTAGCAATGAATTCATTTAATTCTATGTCTTTAAACAGCTCAGTATCATGATATTCACAGAACCCATAAAATATTGACGCTTCCTTTTTGATGCCTGTTTTTATATCTCTTAGCTGTTCAAAACCATTTATATTCCGATAGAAGGTTCCTACGTGACCATCTTTTGCCATACTAGACAGCACTCTACCTCGTTGCACTGTATGTGCACCTTTTATTGGAAGCTTACAGTTTCTATCATCAAAAGTAGCTGAACAGTATTTTTTACTGTCAAAAATCTTTGATAGCTCTTTTCTTACTTCTCCATCACTTATTTTTCGGTGCTTATCCCTTTCGAGATGACAGTCTTTATAGACTTTTCCACTTTGACACCAACAAGCTTGATAGCGCCCAGTTTGTGAGGCTTGGATGATTGCATGACAAAATCGAGTTTTAGTTTCCTCATCGAAGCTTCGTATCATACTGCTCAATCTTTCCGATAAATCATCCATATACTTCATTCTCCATTGAGCATTTAACGCCGCCATAATTTGCCGCCTGGAGCGCAGCGTAAGGCGGTCAAATTGATGGCTTTGTTATCTCTACTCACTCTCAGTTACTGTGATTTCTAGTGAAGTAAAGGCTGATGCTCCAGACAATATCTTCTTCGTTGCTTCTAGGTAACTATCTTCTTCTAACTCAAGTGCACTAATAAGTGCACTAGCAAATTGGTAGTCTTGAGCTTCGGCACGACGAAACCATGATAAAGCTTTGTCCCTATCGTTATTCTCTAAGGCAAGTATGCCCATGAAACATTGTGCATATGGCTGATTAGCCTCAGCTGACTGCAATATGAGCATCCTGCCTTTTTCAAGATTCTGCTTTGATACTATTCCAAAGTAATAGTCCATACCGACTCTTAAATCAGCCTCAGGAATCCCCTGGCCATGGGCCTGGTGATAAAATTTGAAAGCCGTTTCTTTACTTTTAGTGGTACCGTGACCGTATAAATAAGCCTGCCCCAGCATATAAAGAACCAATGGTTCATTCGAAACCGAGGCCTTTTGGTACCAATAGAAACTCATATCGTAATCTATGTCGGTGCCTAGCCCGTGAAGATACATCCACCCAAGATTATTTTGGGCCGATACATTGCCACTCTCTGCTGACTTAACAAAATATACCAGAGCCGCTTCGTAATTTTCTTTTTCATACGCCGCATATCCAGCAGTGAAATCACTATCCTCGACAGCGTGAGCACTTGCAGAAATTATAAAAAGAATAAATACGAGAATTCTAAAGTACATCAACTACCTCTTAGGAGATAACATTTTAATACTATGCCGGCGCATATGCATGCCGAGCTGAATTGACTAAAGGGATGATAACTATCAGATAGTAAAGAGGAATTTATAATCATCGCGATCTCCTTTAAGACAAAAACGAGAATGCGCATATGCATTCCTGGCCCGGCGTAGTATCCCACCAGCGTTTTTTACCTATCCCTTTGTTTTTATGATGTTTTGCTAATGATGCCAGCAGCAAAACGAGCCTTCTCAAACGATTAAACGAGCATAACCGCTGGACAGAATAAAATAAACTGTATATATACATATACGCATAATTTACACACGGAGGTGCCTTATGCCTAAAAGTCCTTTTCTGGAACAGGTTCGCAAAGAGATCAGATTACGCGGATACAGCATACGCACTGAAAAAACCTATCTTCTTTGGATCAAACGCTACATATTGTTCCATAAAAAAAAACACCCTGCAGAAATGGGTGCTGTGCAGGTAACAGCTTTTTTATCCTGGATGGCTAATCAACAACATGTCTCGATTAACACTCAGAAAACCGCACTTAACGCCTTAGCTTTTTTGTACAACAAAATTCTTAAGATTGAGCTGGGAGAGCTGGGCTTTAATCAAGCCAGACGCCCGAGAAAAATCCCTGTGGTGTTAACTCCGATAGAAGTTAATTCAATACTCAATCAGCTGGAAGGCCACAACCGGCTGATTTTCTCTCTGCTTTACGGAAGCGGCCTGAGAATTACAGAGTGTCTGCGTTTACGTCTTGAGGATATTTGCTTTGAACGTAAAGTATTATTGGTACGCAATGGGAAAGGAAACAAAGACCGTCAAACCATTTTAAGCCAGAGTCTGTTTCCAGTCATTGATGCGCAAATATCTAAAGCGATGGCGATCCAACAAGAGGACAACCGTCAGGGACTGGGGCCTTCTTTGCCCTTCGCCCTTGGTAAAAAATACCCAAACGCGTTTCGTCAACCGGGATGGATGTACCTTTTCCCCTCGACCACGTTATGTCCACACCCATTATCTGGCCAGTTATGCCGCCATCACTTACATGACTCAGCCCCCCGAAAGGCATTAAAACAAGCGCTCGCTAAAACTGATATTCGATTCAAGCGTGTAAGTTGTCATACTTTCAGACACTCTTTTGCGACCCACCTGCTTGAGGCAGGACGGGATATCCGCACCGTACAGGAACTGTTAGGTCACAGCGATGTTAAAACCACTCAGATCTATACACATGTGATTGGAGAACACTATGCAGGTACATCAAGCCCTTTAGATTTACTATAAAAAACGCGCCCTGAGGCGCGTTCTTAACATTCACAACCGAATCAGGATTTCTTCACAAACTTGGTCAGAATAACGATGCGGGTGCCGTTGACGCGGCCTTCGATATGTTCTGCGTTGTCCTGCACCAGTGAGATGCCCCGTACAGCGGTGCCGCGCTTGGCGGTGAAACCTGCGCCTTTGACATCCAGATCTTTGATCAGTACAACGTTATCGCCCGCTTCCAGTATCGCGCCATTGCTATCGCGGTGGATCACTTTTTCAGAGTCATCCAGATGATCACCGGTAGCTTTCGCCCAGAGTGAAGTTTCATCATCCAGATACATCATATCCAGCAGATCCTGTGGCCAGCCCTCACTCTTCAGACGGTTAAGCATCCGCCAGGCGACCACCTGAACAGCGGTTGCCGGGTTCCACATGCTATCGTTGAGGCAGCGCCAGTGGTTAGCATTCATGGTTTCCGGGTTTTCGATCTGGCTTTTGCAGGTGCTGCACACCAGTACAGAGTCATCGACACCACCCACTGAACCTGGCGGCACTTCATAGACACTCAGGTTATCAGTCGCGCTGCACAGCTCACATTTAGATTCGCTGCGGTCCCGTAGGGCTTGTTCTGTACTCATGATCACTCCGGTAGTTTATTCATGACAGTTAGTCACGATACCTCTGCCTAATGGCAGCAGGATTAAAGACGATGTTGTAAAGTCGCGCATTGTACCAGAAGATTAGCGCATCAGGTCAGAAGACGACGATAAAATTTCAGTTCAGCTTCGAGACTGTAAATCTGATTATCCGACTGTCGGAATCCATGCTGCTCTTCAGGATATAGATGATATTCAACCGGAATATTCTGCTGCTTCAGGGCGCTGACCATCATTTCGGTCTGCTGCGGCACCACCACCCGGTCTCTGCCGCCCTGAAAGAAGATCATCGGGCATTGAATCTGTGTGGCGTGTTCCAGCGGGCTGCGCTGGCTATAAAGGTCGGCATCTTTTTGCGGATCGCCGATCAGCCAGTCTAAATAGTGGCTTTCGAATTTATGCGTGTCCCGGGTTAACGCCAGCGGATCACTGACACCGTAATAGCTGGCCCCGCCTTTAAACCGGTCACTGAAGGTCAGCGCACAGAGGGTGGTGTAGCCTCCCGCGCTACTGCCCCGGATAAAGACATTTTCCGCGTCGATCAGACCTTCCGCCGCCAGATAATCAACCGCGGCTTCGGCATCCTGCCAGTCGGTATCTCCCCAGCTGCCCGCTAAGCGTAAGCGATAATCCCGCCCATAGCCGCTGCTGCCCCGGTAATTCAGATCGATAACCGCAAAGCCACGGCTGGTCCAGAACTGGATCTTAGGGTTGTACACCGGATAGGTTGCAGCGGTTGGGCCGCCGTGACTGAAAACAATCAAAGGTGGTTTTCCGGCGCTCCCGGGTCTCCGTTCCGGTTGATAAAAAAAACCATAGGCCGTTTCACCGCTTACCGGATAGCTGACCGGCCGGGGCAGGCTCGGTTTCAGCTCAGTTGCTGAACCACCGGTAATGACGGTGACGCTATTCCTATCATCCTGGTTTGGAGTGATATCCAGTATTGATGGTGACCGATCCTGAGCGGAGGCGATACAGTAGATCCGCCCTTCGAAACAGCAGATATGACGAAACAGGTGGTACTCAGATGCCAGCTGTTTTTCTTCAGTTACCCCGTGCTGATCTGCCGCTAGCACGCCGATGGCTAAGCGCCCCTCCCCCTGCTGCATATAACCGGCGACCCAGCGGTTTTCATCCAGCTGATCCCAGGTGGATACCCCCAGTTGCCACTGGGGAATACCAAAATCGTTAGACCGGGACCAGACCGGCTGGGCAACTCCGGCCGCTGAAACTGATCCCAGCCTCTCTGACGCTGATCGCTGCTCCTTTGACGCTGATCGCTGCTCCTTCGACGCTAATCGCTTCCTCGCCCCTGTCGAACCGGTTTCTCGCAGGTCACTCTCAATATCCTTCTCGCTATATAGATAACGGTATAAATTCCACCAGCCACTGTTATCGGTTATGGCAACCAGCGCGTTATCCTGCAGAAACCGGGGTTGCTGAATGGCTTCCTCGGTTGAATCTCCCGCGATCATTCGATGGCCGGTTAAAGACCCGTCTGTATTAATATTGGCGAGGTTGAGCCGGGTGCTGACCCAGGGCATATGGGGATGATCCCAGCTTATCCAGGCAAGCCTGCGTCCATCATGGCTGAGTGTCGGAGAGGCATAGAAATCATCACCGCTTGCCAGAACCGTCACCTGCCCGCTGACGCTATCAACCGCAATCAGCCGGTGTGTCGGTTGGGTGGGATTGTCGGTGGCCTGTTCCTGAACGGCGAGGATACGTTGAAAGTGTGGATCAAATAGCAGGTCGCCGTAACGGCAATCCGGGGTTTGGGTCAGTTGAAGCGGATGCAGAGTTCCGGCCTGCAACCAGATCTGCTGATCGGCGGCATTCACAAATGCGACTTGCTGACCGGCTACACACCAGCTTTTACCGCCGTACTCATAGACACCGCTGCGAACACTGAAATCCGCGGGCGTAAGACAGGTGGTTTTGCCTTCCCAGCTACGCTGAATCAGCAGATTGCGACCACCATCAGCAGGCCGGTACTCAACCCAGAAAAGCCCCTGTTCGCAGGCTTGCAGCTGACCATATTCCAGCCCCGCCGCCACCGCATTAGCGGCGGAGAGTGAAGATTCAAAAAAACCATACTTGGGCATAAACCGGTCGCATCCGCTCAGGCTGTTAAGAGCATCAGGCTATCATATCAGCCTTTGCAGAACACCTTTGAGTTGCGCTCGTTACGGTAGATCGGCTCTTTGTGAGAGGGTAGCTCGGCCTCTTCCCGCGCCTGAATAATCATGCCGTGATTGGGGGATTTACTGCACACCGGATCAGTATTGTTGGCATCGCCGGTCATCATAAAGGCCTGACAGCGACAGCCACCAAAATCCTTCTCTTTTTCGTCACAGGAGGCGCAGGGCTCTTTCATCCACTCATAGCCACGGAAGTGATTGAAGCCATTGGACTGGTTCCAGATAGCCTCGATACTCTGCTCCCGCACATTGGGGAACTCAATCGGCAGCATACGGGCACTGTGACAGGGTAACGCGGTGCCATCGGGGGTTACGGTGAGAAACACCTGGCCCCAGCCATTCATGCAGCCTTTGGGCCGCTCTTCGTAATAGTCCGGCGTGACGAAGATAATTTTGATCGGATTGCCTTCTGCGGCCAGCCGGTCACGGTATTCATTGGTGATCCGCTCGGCCCGCTCCAGCTGCGCCCGGGTGGGCAACAGGTCGTTACGGTTCTCATATGCCCAGCCATAATACTGACAGGTGGCCAGTTCAACATAATCGGCTTTGAGTTCAACACAGAGCTCGATAATACGGTCGATCTGATCGACATTGTGACGATGGGTGACAAAGTTAAGTACCATCGGATAACCCTGTGCTTTCACTTCCCGGGCCATCGCCAGTTTCTGTTTAAACGCTTTTTCAGAACCCGCCAGCAGGTTGTTCACTTCCGGGTCGGCCGCCTGAAAGCTGACCTGAATATGATCCAGCCCTGCCTCGCGGAAATCAGCGATCTTACGCTCGTTTAACCCCACACCGGAGGTGATCAGATTGGAATAGTAGCCGAGGTTACGCGCTTCCCGAATCAATTCAATCAGGTCCTGACGTACCAGTGGTTCACCACCCGAGAAGCCTAACTGCGCCGCGCCGAGTTCACGGGCCTGAGTAAACACATCGATCCACTCCGCGGTGCTCAGCTCGCCGGTTTTACTGGCGAAATCTACCGGATTGGCACAGTAAGGGCACTGAAGCGGACATTTATAGGTCAGTTCGGCCAGCAACCAGAGCGGCTGGCCATGACCAGGGAGATTACTTAAAGACGGTGCCTGTGAAGGCTGACCGTTACAGGCTGATCCAGAGTTGCTCACGGGCGTCTCCTAAAAAATCCAGAATATCCCGGTCGATCCCTTCGGCATCGGGGAACTTCGCCTGCAGTGTCAGGATAATATCCGCTACAGTTCGCCGACCATCGACCAATGCCAGCACTTCACCGGCAGGGCCGTTCAGTTTAACCATCCCCTCGGGATAGAGCAGTACATAACAGTCCTGCGCTTTCTCCCACTGGAAGCGGAACATGCGATTCAGCGCAGGCACCGATTCCAGGGTTATCGCAGCCGTCTGGTCTGCACTGCTCATGCAAACAGACCTTTATGGTAAATTTTCTCGTCGGTAACCGTATGGTACGGCGGACGGTTCAGTTCATATGCCATAGTCATGGCATCCAGCATAGTCCAGAGTACATCCAGTTTAAACTGCAGGATGTTAAGCATCCGCTCCTGCTGCTCGCGGGTTTTGTAGTAATCCAGCGTAATCTCCAGACCATGTATCACATCGCGACGGGCTTCGGTCAGACGGTTACGAAAGTACTGGTAGCCCTCTGCCTTGATCCAGGGATAGTGGCCCGGCCATGTATCCAGACGATTCTGATGAATCGTCGGTGCAAACAGTTCTGTCAGAGAGGAGCTGGCCGCTTCATGCCAGTCGGCCCGGCGGGCAAAATTGACATAGGCATCCACCGCAAAACGAACCCCCGGCAGGACGTGTTCCTCAGAGAGGATCTCTTCGCGGGTCAGGCCCACCGCTTCGCCCAGTTGCAACCAGGCTTCGATGCCGCCCACGGCGCCATCATAACCATCATGATCCAGCACCCGCTGTACCCAGTGACGACGGACTTCCCGGTCGGGACAGTTGGCCATAATCGCGGCATCTTTCACCGGAATGGAGATCTGATAATAGAACCGGTTAGCCACCCAGCCCTGAATCTGCTCCTTAGTGCAGCTGCCGTTATACATGGCAATGTGGTAAGGGTGCTGAGTATGATAGAAAGCGCTTTTTGCCCGCAGCGCCTGTTCAAATTCGTCCCGGCTCATGGGTGGCTGAACTGTTTGTGTACCCGCTTCGTTCATCTGTACATTCATGGTAAAACCTCTCAGAGTTCTATACCCATTCCATCCCAGGAGACTTCGATACCGTGGGCTTCCACTTCGGCCCTTTCCGGTGAGTCTTCATCAAGAATCGGATTGGTATTGTTAATGTGGATCAGCACTTTCCGGGGCTTATCCAGCGTATCCAGAAAGTCGATCATGCCACCCTTACCGGTTTCATCATTACGGGACTGCGCCAGATGGCCCATGGTGACGCCAAGCTTATCGCCAACACCGGAGGTGATCAGCTCGTCGTCGCGCCAGATGGTGCCGTCAACCAGCAGACAGTCCGCGTCTTTCATAATCGGTTTGAGGTGGGGTTCAATCTGGCCGAGACCAGGGGCATAGAACAGAGTTTTCCCGCTGCGGGTATCTTCTATCAGGATACCTATATTGTCCCCTGGGTGGGGATCGTTGCGATGCGGTGAATAGGGTGGCGCACTGCTGAGCAGCGCGACCGCTGTCAGTTTTAATTCGGGTACCTGAGGGATCACAAAGGTGTTGGTGCCCTCTTCTACCGATCCCTCAACGGGAATCCGGTTGCGCTTGATGCCGCCATTCCAGTGTTCCAGCATCTTAAAGATAGGGAAACCGGTGGTCAGATCCTGATACACCATATCGGTACACCAGACCTCATGGGGGCAGCCTTCACGCAGCATCAGCAGACCGGTGGTATGGTCGATCTGGCTGTCGATGAAGACAATCGCCGCAATGCCGGTATCACGAATCTTACGATTCGGTTGCATCGGCGCAAAATCGGCCAGCTGCTGGCGAATATCCGGCGAGGCATTAAACAGAATCCAGTCTTCACCGTTGGCACTCACAGCGATGGATGACTGAGTCCGGGATCTGGCATTGAGGGTTCCGGCCCGATAGCCGGCACAGTTACGGCAGTTACAGTTCCACTGGGGAAAGCCGCCGCCCGCTGCGGAGCCTAATACTTGTATTTTCATTGTTATTATTATCTTGTCGGTGGGTCTGAACAGAGAAAACTAAAAGACCCCGCCCGAAGGCGGAGTCTGATAGATTGCTTAGCGGTTAGCGAAGTAC
Organism: Amphritea pacifica; assembly: GCF_016924145.1. GTDB lineage: Bacteria > Pseudomonadota > Gammaproteobacteria > Pseudomonadales > Balneatricaceae > Amphritea > Amphritea pacifica. The sequence continues at coordinate 9,504 of NZ_JAFFZO010000016.1, forward strand.
ATTGTTACTTCGAAGCCGATGCGCAGATCTGTATAAGCTGGTTTAGTCCACATACTCATTACCTCTTTTGTTATTAGATTGTTCCAGTCTTGTGACTGTCTTTAATCATATGAAGAGGCGTGCCAATCACATATGGTACTTTGGAACTAAAAGCACTCCTGTTTTAGTCTATATAACATCTCCTGATGTCGGATTTCTGAATAACATCAGTCAGTTAGAAGATACAGCTTTTTGCAAAGTCTTTTGCTTCATTCGCTGTCCAGTCGCCCTTAGGCTTCTCTTTCAGCTCTTCGCACCAGGCTTTAGTGCCCACTTCAGGCGAGCAGCCCTGCAGGCTGATCACGGTAACGCCCATTGCCATTAGTAAACTCAGTTGTTTAATCATTTTCATCGATTGTTTCCCATTCCTTTTTTGTTAATCTGTTACCCGCTAATCGGTAACACGGCCCCGCAACGATTTAATCTGACCCCGCCTGGTTTTACTGTCCACCCGCCTGCGCTGGGATGAGCGGGTCGGTTTGGTCGGCTGACGCGCCTTCTGAACCACGGAGACACTGCGAATCAGTAACTGCAATCGCTGCAACGCGTCTTCGCGGTTTTTCTCCTGGGTGCGAAACTGCTGGGCTTTTATCACCACCACCCCCTCTTTGGTAATACGTGAGTCTTTTAACTGCAGCAAGCGTTCCTTGTAAAACTCAGGGAGTGAGGAGGCATGAATATCAAAACGCAGATGGATGGCGGATGAAACCTTGTTAACGTTTTGCCCTCCGCTGCCCTGAGCGCGGATTGCACTCAGCTCAATCTCGTCATCCGGTATCGATACATTGTTGGATATTATCAGCACAACTCAGCCCATTTCAGATCAATGGGCCGATTATATCAGTTTCCTCTGGCCTGTACGGACGGGATTGTCCTGCCGGACGTGATACGACCTCCGGCATTGCCGATTCAACCAGAACGGCTCTCTCACACAGATCATCATCAACGGCTCTGCAGCAAACCGGCATCGGCCGATAGGTCCAGAGCAGGCGAAAATACGTTTTCACAAAGTCTTTATTTAACCATACTCACGCCTATTCACTATAAGCTGAGCCAACAGGAAATAATTCAGGCAGAGAGATGGAAAGAAAAAAGGCGGCCAGAAGGCCGCCAAAAAACACCGACATAATCCGGCATGAAAAGAACACCGGATGCGGAGTGCATTCCACTCGTACAGAGTGGGCTGCGGTGCGAATCTCCAAACGACGACTGGAGACTGAGAAGCGGGGCAGACCAGCTGCCCCTGGGAATAGCTATAGGCGATAAATCCGGCTTAGAAGAAGCCCAGTGGATTGATATCGTAGCTGACCAGCATGTTCTTGGTCTGCTGATAATGATCCAGCATCATCTTGTGAGTCTCACGACCTACACCGGATTTCTTATAACCACCGAACGCAGCGTGTGCTGGGTACAGGTGATAGCAGTTTGTCCATACCCGACCAGCCTGGATACCACGACCCATGCGGTAAGAGCGGTTCATGTCACGCGTCCAGACACCGGCACCGAGACCAAACTCAGTATCGTTGGCGATTTCCAGCGCTTCAGCTTCATCTTTGAAGGTTGTCACGGCAACCACAGGACCAAAGATCTCCTCCTGGAAGACGCGCATCTTGTTGTGCCCCTTCATCAGAGTAGGCTGTACATAGTAACCTTTACTGAACTCACCTTCATTTGCGTGAGAGTCACCACCGATCAGGAACTCTGCACCTTCTGACTTACCGATCTCCATATAGGACATGATCTTGTCAAACTGCTGCTGAGAAGCCTGAGCACCCACCATGGTATCGGTATCCAGCGGATTACCACGTTTGATCTGTTTAGCACGCTCAATTACTTTAGCGATAAACTGATCGTAAATGCTTTCCTGAATCAGCAGGCGGGATGGGCAGGTACATACTTCACCCTGGTTAAAGAATGCCAGAACTGCACCCTCAACCGCTTTACTGACAAACGCCTCTTCCTGATCCATAACATCTTCAAAGTAGATGTTCGGAGACTTACCACCCAGCTCAACGGTTGATGGGATAATGTTATCAGCGGCACATTTAAGGATATGCGCACCAACCGGAGTCGATCCGGTAAAGGCGATCTTAGCAATACGCTTGCTGGTAGCCAGCGCTTCACCCGCTTCTTTACCAAAACCATTTACGATGTTCAGTACACCCGGTGGCAACAGATCACCAATCACTTCAATCAGTTTCAGGATAGAAACAGGGGTTTGCTCAGCAGGTTTCAGTACCACGCAGTTACCGGTTACCAGTGCTGGCGCCAGTTTCCAGGCAGCCATCAGCAACGGGAAATTCCACGGAATGATCTGCCCAACAACACCCAGTGGCTCATGGAACTGATAAGAAACAGTGTTCTCATCGATCTCACCCATGGAACCTTCCTGAGCACGGATACAACCGGCATAGTAACGGAAGTGGTCAACACACAGAGGCACGTCAGCAGCCAGTGTTTCACGAACCGCTTTACCGTTATCCCAGGTTTCGGCAACAGCAAGCATTTCCAGATTTTGTTCAATGCGATCTGCAATTTTCAGCAGAATGTTGGAGCGTTCTGTAACAGAGGTACGCCCCCAGGCGTCTTTAGCTGCATGTGCAGCATCCAGCGCCAGATTAATATCTTCTTCAGTTGAGCGCGGGATCTCACAGAATGCTTCGCCAGTGACAGGTGTTGTATTCTGGAAATACTGACCTTTTACTGGCGCAACCCACTCACCACCAATATAGTTTGTGTAACGTTCTTTAAAGGAAACAACAGAACCTTCGGTTCCTGGCTGTGCGTAAATCATTGTCCAAGCCTCTCTTTTTGTTATACACCGCACTCTGCGGGCCGTTTGACTACCCTTCCATATTAGTCAGTAACCCCGGTTTTCACCTATGCTCCCTTGGCACTGAAAAATTAGTTATTTAGTAGTAGTTTCATGTATTGAATACAATTACCACTTTGAGGATAAAGGGTTAGCAACATCGCCAGATAAAACATATTATTGAGATTGCCTTAGTAAACTGAACATTGACGGCCTGGCACAACATTCAGATCTAATGACTACACTGGTCAGGGCTGCAAGCGAAATAAAGGGGAGGCACTCCAGATGACCAGCAGTACACACAGTAAGGAGCGGGACTTCCCTGAAAGCAGCCGTTTAATTTCGACCACCACTCTGTCCGGGTGCATCACCTATGCAAATCAGAACTTCATCGATATTTCGGGTTATAGCCGCGAAGAACTGGTAGGCAAACCCCACAATATTGTCCGGCATCCGGATATGCCCGCAGCGGCTTTTGCTGACCTGTGGAGCAACCTGAATGCCGATAAACCCTGGCTGGGCGCAGTAAAAAATCGCTGTAAAAACGGCGATTACTACTGGGTGCTTGCGTATGTCACACCGCAATATGATAACGATGGCAAAAAAGTCGGTTATCAGTCGGTGCGCGGCCGGCTTCCCAATGAGATTAAACGTCAGGCACAGGCACTTTATGACCGGGTAAACAGCAATCCGAAACGGTTATCACTGTCCCGCATCCGCCTGAGTTACCGCATCCCCGCCACCGTCTTTTCAGGATTACTGGCCGTATCTCTGATCGGTATTACACCACTGGATATGCCGATAAAACTGTTGCTCTCCGGTCTGTTCACCTGCGCCATCAGCGCCCTCGCCTATTGGCAATTAACACCGCTGCAACACAGTCTTAATCAGGCGCTGAAAATCTATGACAACCCCCTGTCTCAGCAGGCGATCACCGGCAGGATGGATGAAATGGGTGCCTTTAATGTCGCCATTCAACTGCTGGAAGCCAAATTACATACCGTTACCGGCCGTGTAGAGGATGCCATCAAAACCCTCAGAGAGGTGATGGACATGACTCATCAGAGTCTCAACCAGACCACCACGGGCATTGAACAGCAGAATCTGGAGAGCGATATGCTGGCCTCAGCCAGTACGGAGATGGCGTCGTCCTCCCATAACGTTGCAGAAAACACCTCCCGGACTTCCGAGGTAACCCATCAGGCGGCAATGGAGGCCCAGAATGGCCGCACCACCATCAACGACATGCTCAAAACTATTGAACTGCTGACCGACGAGGTGAAGCAGGCTTCCGAGCTTTCTGACCAGTTACATAAGCAAACCGAAGAGATCGGCCATATCACGACCATGATCAATGATATTGCGAACCAGACCAACCTGTTAGCGCTGAATGCGGCCATCGAAGCGGCCAGAGCGGGTGATAATGGCCGCGGATTTGCAGTGGTGGCAGATGAGGTGCGGGAGTTAGCCATACGCACACAGAAAGCGACGGAGCAGATCAAATCCAGTATTGGCGCCGTTCAGAATCAGGTTCGCAATACCGCTGATACGATGAGCAAAACCCATACTCAGGCGAAAGACAGCATCAGCCGGGCGGAGATAGCCGGTCAGGCGTTCGATCAGCTGAGCCAGTCCCTTGATCAGATCTCCGATCAGAGCCAGCAGATCGCGCTGGCGGCCGATGAACAGAACGAAACAGCAGAGAGTCTCAGCAAGAGTATTATCTCAATACGGGATATTTCCGATAGCAATAAAGCGTCGATTAGCTGTACCAACCAGGCTATCGATAATCTCGCCCGACTGGTAACGGATCTGTCGCAGATCGTCAACCGGACCACTCGATAGCCAAAACGCCAATCTGATGCCCCTGCCCCTCAGGGGCTGAGGTTGCCGTTCAGCAGCAAAACCGCCAGCGTCCACATCATCACACAAACCAGCATATCGAGAATGCGCCAGCTGACCGGTTTGCGGAACAGCGGAGCCAGCCAGCGGGCGCCAAGACTCAGGGAAAAGAACCAGACAAAAGAGAACAGTGCCGCTCCGGCGCCAAACCAGTAGCGCTGCTGATCGGGATAGCGACCACCAATACTGCCCAGCAACACGACGGTATCAAGATACACATGGGGGTTCAGCAGACTCAGGGCCAGGGTGGCCAGCAGCGCCGACCTGAGGCTGGAAAAGTTGCTGCCGGAGAGCCTCAGGGATTCACTGCGTAACGCTGAACGAAGTGCATTCGCACCATACCACAGGAGAAATGCCCCGCCGGCCCAACTGATCAGTTTCAGCATCAGATCTGACTGACCGATCAACACCCCCATACCCGCAATACCGGCGGTAATCAGCAGCGCATCGATAACACTGCACAACGCCGCTATCGACCAGTGATACTCCCGGCGCACCCCCTGACTGAGAACGAACGCATTCTGGGCACCGATGGCAATTATCAGGCCGGCACTGGTCGCCAGACCGGCAGTAAACGGGGCAAATATCAATGACAGCATGAGGCAACCTGTTTCGATTTTCTGGAATGCAGCAAGGGTAAGAGATCGACAAAAGTTAGTAAAACTAATAATATTTATCTTTCATTAACAAAACTAATATAGATCTATGTTTGATTATCGTCAGCTAAAAGCCCTGGCCACTGTGATCGAAGAACAGAGCTTCGAGCGCGCAGCAAAGCGGCTGTTTTTAACCCAGTCGGCTATCTCCCAGCGGATCAGACAGCTGGAGGAATCAGCGGGCCAGTTACTGCTGGTGCGCAGCCAGCCATTACGACTGACCGCAGCCGGAGAACATCTGCAACGTCACTATCATCAAGTGACTCTGCTGCAGAGCGAACTGCTGAAAACCCTGGACAGTGCCCATCAGGAAGGATTTACCAAACTGACAATTGGTTTAAATGCGGATACCCTGGCTACCTGGTTTATGGATGCGATACACCCGTTACTGGCACAGAGTCCGATACTGCTGGATCTTCGGGTTGACGATCAGGATCAGACCCATCTGCTGCTTCGACAAGGCGATGTACAGGGTTGCATCAGCGCCAGCAACAAACCCTTACAGGGGAGCAATGCGGTCTTTCTGGGCATCAGTCGCTATCTTGCCCTGGCGAGTCCGGAGTATATTCAACGTTACTTTGCCAATGGCGTGACCGCTGAGACTCTGAGCCATGCTCCGGCGGTTGAATACAATGAGAAAGACGAGCTGCAGGACAGCTTCATTCAACGTTTCTATCCCGCAGTAGACGATTACCCCCGCCACCGGGCTCCCTCCTCTGAAGCGTTCACAGAGTTGATACGGCGAGGATTCGCCTGGGGAATGGCACCGGATCTGCAGATGCAGACTCTGATCGATCAGGGTGCGGTGAGGGAAATATCAGTGGGACAGTGTCTTGAGGTGCCGCTATACTGGCACAGCTGGAATCTGGTCACAGAAACCGGTCAAAAGCTGACGCAGCAGCTCACCCGGTACTGCCAGCACCATCTGCAACAATCCAGCAAACTGCCGATCTAGCGCAGCGTATCGTCGTTACACTGCGGCGGAGCCTGAGCAACGACGATAACCCGGGATCGCAGTTACTACTTTTCTTTGAAACCGGTCAGCATCGATTTAACCAATGATTCGTTATGCAGTCTGCTGGACATAACGACACCGGCGACATGCAGAAGAATCAACAACACCATCAGGTTAACGGAAAATTCATGTATCTCTTTCCAGAACTCATCGCCCTCACCCTCATCTTCATGCTCATACCCTTCATGCGCGTATGCCTGGCTGATAAGGTGTATCTGCGGGGCTGCTGCCAGCGGACCTTTACCCTCTTCAACCGCGTACAATTTCATTCCACTCAGGGTAATCAGCGTCAGCATCACCAGAAACGCCACTACCATCAGGCCTCCCAGTGGATTGTGTCCCAGGTAACGTGTCGGTTTACCGGACGTGATTCCCGAAATATAGGCCCTGGTCGAAGCAACTGAGGGCACAAAATCGCTAAACCGCGCATACCGGCTGCCAATCAGCCCCCAGAAAATACGTAATACAATCAGCGCAGCGATCGTATAACCGGAATAAACATGCAACCACTCGACCTCTTCAGCAGAGATATAGCTAATGGCAAACAGGGCCACCAGCAACCAGTGAAACAAACGCACAAACTTATCCCAAACGTAAACTTTTTCGGACATAATCCCACCATGTATGAAGACGTGAATAAAGATTCAGAAAAATAGTAAACTTACTGCTTTATAATTCCTTAAACAAAGCAGCAAATCGATCCGGCATCTGCCGGAGCAGATGATATAACAAAAATATGACAAGGATTTAACGTGTTGAAGCATTTCTCTCAGGATTATCTATTGATGCTATTCCTGGTGGTGATCGTCAGTGCCAGTGGCACCGACATCGCTGCGGATCTGTCCCACGGTGCCGGACTGACCCACCTGTTGCAGGAAATCACCATTTTACTCTTTGCGCTGATCATTCTGTCTTTGCTGATCTTTGATAACTTTATAAAAAAAAGCCAGATCCGACAGCTGAAGGAGGAGCTGGAAGCGGCAAAAAATATGCCGGTTCCCGAATCAGTTGCAGTGCTCGCGGCCCGGCAACAGCTGAGTCAGGCCATCAATGAACAGTTTACCGAGTGGCAACTGACAGCCAGCGAACGGGATGTTGGCATCATGCTTCTTAAGGGTTACAGTCTGAAAGAGATTGCAGCACTACGGGGCACTGCCGACAAAACAATCCGTCAACAGGCATCGGCTATTTATCAAAAGTCCGGGACACCGGGCAGACATGCATTCTCCGCCTGGTTTATTGAAGACCTGCTATAACCTTTTATTAAGGCGGCATATTAACCGGCGAATCTATTGACCCGGCGGATGAATACAACGATAGTCACCCGCCATCATGATGCTCTCAACCTAACCTTCTGATCAGGACACTGTTTTGCTAAGTTATCGACACTCATTTCATGCAGGCAACTTTGCCGACCTTCTGAAACATATCGTGTTGACAGAGATCCTCGAACATCTGATCAAAAAAGATAAACCATTTGACTATATCGATACCCACGCCGGGGCCGGTTTATATGATCTGCAGTCAGATCAGGCGGAAAAGCTGGGCGAGTTCAGCAACGGCATCGGTCAACTGAAGCCGGAGCAGTGGCCCGCCCTTGCCAGCTATTTCGCCGCCATTAGCCGCTGCAATCCGAAAGGTGGATTACGGTTTTATCCCGGCTCCCCCCTGATCGCCAGCCATTTCATGCGTCCCCAGGACCGCGCAACCCTGTATGAACTGCACCCAACCGATTTTAAATTACTCAGCCAGAATACCCGTAGTAATCGCCGCATCCGAGTATTGAATCAGGACAGCCTCGAAGGTCTCCTGTCTCTGCTGCCACCAGCTTCCCGGCGAGCACTGGTGCTGATGGACCCCTCATACGAAATCAAAAGCGACTATGACCAGGTGTTTAAAGTACTGAAAAACGCCCATAAAAAATTCGCCACCGGAACCTATGCGCTCTGGTATCCGGTGGTTGACCGACACCGTATCCGTAAACTTGAAAAGCTGTTTATCAGCAGCGGAATACGCAATATTCAACGCTTTGAACTGGGGCTTGAACCCGACTCTGCTGAACGGGGGATGACCTCATCAGGGATGATTGTTATCAACCCTCCCTGGACCCTGCTGGAGCAGATGAAAACCCTGCTACCTCAACTGGCTGACACCCTTGATAAGGGCAAAGGAGCGTTTTACAGCTGTGATATTCTGGTCCCGGAATAAAGACTGCCTGGGTTGATTCACGCAAAAGACTCACCGCCGGGGAAGCAGAGATCACCTGATAACCTCTTTCATGCGATTCTCCACTGCTATCTGTGATCACAATACTTTTTCAGCACAACAAAAAAAGCCGATGCAAATGCATCGGCTTTTTTATCTAAACGCTTAAGCGAATTAAGACTTAGGCAGTTTGAAGGTCCAGATTGAACCACCCTGATTCAGGTGTTTGATACGTTTGGCAACTTCACCACCCCACAGAGGCACCGCACCACCCCAGCCTGAGACAACTGAGATAAACTGCTCGCCATCCTGTTCCCAGGTGATCGGAGAACCAACGATACCGGAGCCGGTATTAAACTGATATTTAACTTCACCGGTCTTAGCATCGAAGCCTTTCAGGTAACCTTCCGGAGTACCGATAAAGACCAGATTACCTGCGGTAGCCAGAACACCACCCCAGAGTGGAGAGAAGTTCTGATAACGCCATACCTCTTTACCGGTCTTCGGATCCATAGCCCGCAGCACACCGATATGATCTTCACTCAGCGGCTTGATCGTGAAGCCTGCACCCAGATAGGCTGCACCTTTCTTATACGCTGTTGGCTCGTTCCAGATATCCATGCCCCACTCGTTGGAAGGTACATAGAACAGTCCGGTATCCTGGCTGTAGGCCATAGGCATCCAGTTTTTACCACCCAGGAAGGCCGGTACTGCATGTACAGAAGAGCCTTTCTTACCATCTTCAGAGGCACTTGGGTTGCCCGGACGCATCTCATCGTTGTAGATCGGACGACCATTCTTATCCAGACCCTTCGCCCAGTTGATCTCATCGATAAATGGGAAGCCGCGGATAAAGTCACCGTTGGTGCGGTTCAGGACATACATAAAGCCGTTACGGTCAGCGGTTGCAGCCGCTTTAACGGTTTTACCACCATCCTTATAGTCAAACGCGATCAGCTCGTTTACACCATCGTAATCCCAGCCATCATGAGGGGTAGTCTGAAAGTGCCATTTGATCTTACCGGTATCCGGATCGATCGCCAGACGGGAGGAGGAGAACAGGTTGTCGCCCGGACGCATATGGGAGTTCCACGGAGCCGGGTTACCGGTACCGATAAACACTGAATTGGTATCAGGGTCGTAAGTGCCACCCAGCCAGGTTGCTGCACCACCGCTCTTCCACAGATCACCAGGCCAGGTCTGACCAGGCTTACCGCCGGAGATACCGTTTTCTATTTTTTTGCCATCTTTCCAGATATAACCCATATGACCTTCAACGGTCGGACGGGACCAGAGGATCTTACCGGTTTTAGCATCATAGGCTTCAGCTTTACCCACAATACCGAATTCGCCACCGGACACACCGGTGATAACCTTGCCATTAACGATCATCGGAGCGGCTGTAATGGAGTAGCCCTCTTTATAATCTGCAACGGTTTTTTTCCATTTAACCTTGCCGGTTTTAGCATCCAGAGCGACCAGTTTGGCATCCAGTGTACCGAAGATCACCAGATCGTCGTACAGTGCGACACCCCGGTTGATCACGTCACAACATGGCATAATGCCATCTGGGAGACGAGCATTGTATTCCCACAGTTCGTCCCCGGTTTTGGTATCCACAGCGAATACCCGGGAATAAGAAGCGGTGACATACATCACGCCATCTTTAACCATCGGCTGAGATTCCTGACCCCGTTGTTTCTCGCCACCAAACGAGAACGACCAGACCGGACGCATATCTTTTACAGTATTGGTATTGATCTTATCCAGCGGACTATAACGCTGTCCGCGCGGACCCAGACCGTTGGATACCACATCTTCTACCGTACTCTGATCCTGCAGAATATCTTTATCGGTTACATTTGCCTGGCTCACGCCCGATAAAGACATTGCTGCAACCAGCGCTGACACAGCAAAACTGCCGCTGAACTTCTTCATTGCATTGCTCCTTGATTAAGGATTGTTCTTATTTTCTGACTCTCAACAGATCTGAGCAAAGATTCCAGACCTGCTGACATTCTGTAAATTTACACCCATTCCAACAATTAACCGGGGGAATGAGTTTTGTACTTACTTAGTAGTACTACCTGCCCTCAGGGCAGTCATACTATGGCTCATGCATTCAACACAGAGATAAATCCGCGTCGCTCAAACTCCTCCAGAACATCAAGTACATCGTACTCTGTGACATTCTTCAGATCTGAGAATGACGCCAGTGAGCGGGCGATCTGTGCACCACTGCAACTGCCGTCGCAAGCCTGTAGAGTGATCAGTGTCAGTCGATCCGGAAAGATAAGCTGCTGCGGGCCTTTCAACACCCAGCGATCATGCTGACCATCAAAATATAGCTTACAGTCGGCATTAAGTACCGGCATCAACCCAGGCATTGCAGTGATCATAACAAAGCCTCCCTCGCTAACACTGAACACACAGACAGATATCCTTTTGATTCCCGCCCGCTATAAACCGAGCCTTAAAAACAGGCGTTTAACCACCAGCCCCTGATACTAAACGCTGGTGAATACCGCGATATTGGCAACTCACCAGCCTGGTTCATAGCTCTGCAACGCAGGGCCGATATCCCAGGCTGAAACACACTATGCCCTGACACCGTTCCTCTTAATAAGGCTGACAGCACCAGAGCAATCGTTATTACTGAGCAACATCCTGATATAACCCTGGCAGCTCATAGCGCAGGTTATACCGGGCATATATCTTTTCTATCTCGCCACTGCGAATCAGTCGCTCAACCACTACGTCAACCTCATTACCCAGTTGACGATAGCGTTGCGAAACCGCCATGCCGATATCCCACTGCTGCTTACCCATGGTTGGAAAACCATTTTCTGCCAGCTTGTAGCGTGGATTTCCGGCCTGACCGATCTGCCAGTCGACCTCTGCCCGCATGCCCATGACAGCATCGACCTCGCCCGCCTGCATGGCAGCAAACGCTTCGCTATTGGAGAAATAGTGATGGGTGTTTTTCCGCATCCGCCCGCCAAAAGCGGAGGTCAGATAGAAGTCCGGCAGGCTATCAATTTCAACACCGATAGGGTGATACTGAAACACCGCCACTGTCCCTACCCGGTCAAGCTTTTCGCTATCAAATGCCACCTGCCAGCGTTCCCGCTGATAGGGTCCGAACAGCACCACCTGATCATTGATCAGCAGCCCCTGATCATCCCGCTTAAATGCGTATTCCCGATCATATGGCACCCGCATCATCACATCAGCCAGATGCTTTGCCGCAAGCGGATCATTCTCGTCTTTATCCAGGTAATGCCCTTTCCAGACATTATTACGCAGATCATCCTCAAGACTCTCATCCGGCGTGATCCAGTGAACCTCCATCTTCACGCCAAAGGCTTCAGCGATCCGATGACCAATTTCGATATCCACCCCTACGGGTATACCCTCTTTTTCAAAAGAGTACGGCGGGAAGTCTTTGTAAGCGCCAATGTGAATAACACCACTGGCGATTACATCATCGTAATAGCGAGCCTGAGCCGCACCTGCCCAACTCAGGGTCAATACAGTCAACAGCAGCAGAATTCGCATTTCAGACTCCGGTTACTCTGTGGTTGACACTGAAACCAACCAGGTGCGGATTGCCCAAAGAGCTTCCTGACTCAGGTAATCTGCCATCTTTGGCATGTAGACACGACCATCACGAACCGCACCGTTAATCACCCGGTATTTAAACCAGTCATCGCCTTCGATGCCGGGCTCAAGGTAGCGCAGATCCGGGGCAATACCACCTGAGATCGCTTCCAGACCATGACAGCGGGCACAGTTCTGGGTGTAGGCCGAAAAACCGATCTCCAATGCAACATCGTGTTTTTCGTAATCTTCACCATAGGGATTCTCATCCAGCCACTCATCACCCAATTGTTTCAGCTCATGAGTATCCACCGACTGCGGTGTTACATCACCATGCGCCAATACCTGCGCCGACAACAGCATAGAAAGAGTCCCCGCAGCAACAGCACCCAGAGTTTTAGTTGGCTTTCTCATTTACATCACCAGTCTTATTAGAGTTTTAAAAATTCTGGATCTCCCAGGCTTACCCTGGCACACACTTCACAAAAGAGCGGGAGATCGCTATAGGAGACATAATAGAACGGGAGGAGAAAGCTCCAGAATTCTGCTTTGGTGCCGAAAAACTAGTACCTTCGTACTAGCTATATCCGCTGAGATAGTTTTATTCTTATATATCATCAGCTTATAAATAAAAACATGAGAATATTATCTGCCTTTTATGAGCGATAATTTGCGAAACAGACAAAAACTGATATTAACAAAAGCCAGAATCAGCAGGGGAAAGCCATCTGACCAGGGCTCTTAATCGGTCAGAGTGCAGCGCAAAGCTATCCAGCCAAACGCTGAAATCTGATGGTTGAAGGATAGGATTATTGATCAATCTGTTTCAACTGATCCAGCGCCGGAGGATAGCTCTGGGCCGCTGATTTTTGCAACCACTGCTTTGCCAGACTATCGTCCTGCACCCGCCCTACACCGGTCTGATACATCACTGAGAGGGCATATTGTGCTTCAGCGTTACCCGCTTCTGCAGCTTGCATGAACAGCTCGGCAGCCCGGTCAATATCCCGCTCTACCGCCAGACCACTCTCATACAGCCAGGCCAGCCGGGTGACTGCGCGATAATCCGGTGGCGATGCTGCGGCCAGTGTTTCCAATTGCTCCAGGGCCTGATCACTGTCACCATGAATCAACAACGCCTCAACCTGCGACAGGGGGTCGCCAGGTTTATCACGTTCCAGACTGGCCAACAGACCTGCCGCATCACTATCACCATCCAAAGCGGCAACGGTTAACCAGTGGCGAGCCTGATCATGATTCTTATAGTCAGGTGAATGCAGATAGATCAGCCCCAGTTGATAGGCCGCCGCCCTGCTACCCGCTTTAGCGGACTGACGGTAAAGCTGCATACCCCGCCCAGGATCTTTATCGACGCCAACGCCCTGGATATAAAGGTTAGCCAGGTTAAACAGCGCTTCAGACCTGCCAGAACCACCAATATGCATCCACATCTGCCGCGCCAGATCGTGATGGCCCATTTTAAATTCGGCGTAAGCCATATAGAGCTGATTACTGGGCCGGGCATCAAGAAACTCCTCCGGCAGACCGCTATCAGCATCAGCCCCATGAACAGCTGCGGCCAGTGCCAGTGAAACAGTAAGAATGATCGAAGCGGAAACGTTTTTCATGGTTGAATCCGGTTGGCCCGTGACAGGGTTCATAAGCGTTTTAAGACAGGGAGTTACTTAACGATAAACACTCCTTCCATCCCTTTATGCCGTAGCCCCGCAATATAAAACTCGAAGGTTCCGGGTTTAACAGGCACAAAAAACAGCTCTGCACTGCCCTCATCTTCAAACTCCAGCTCGGTCAGACTGACCGCTTTAATCTCCATATCTCCCGCCTCTACCTTGCGCAGAAAGATCGAGGAAAAGAATTCCGGGGCTCGAAACGCATAGGGTTTTAAACCACTGGCAATCAGTTCAAGTCGATACGCTTTGCCGGTTTCCAGTTCATAGGTTTTTTGCGACAGACTGTAGTCACTCTCTTCGCTGCCCATCACCAGTTCAGGGAGACGCTGCGGCTTGAGAGTCAGATCCCCCTCTGCCAACAGCTTGCCGCTGAACATCATTGAGATAGTGATAGTGACCACCGCAATACCACTTAATATCACCCGCATCATGCCCATATTCCTCTGCTTATCATTATTTATGATCAATGCTAAGCTGATACTGCTTTTTAAAAATAGTACTTCAGAACTAATTGTTCAGTACTTTCCGCATATTTAACCCGCTTACGGTAGCACCTATCCTGAAAGCTTCTGACCAATGAGTTCTTATATGCGCACACTCAAATCACTATCCTGGATTCTGGCGGGCTCCATATTCAGTCTTTATGCTCTGGCAGCCCCCCAGGAGATCCGTATCGGCTACATCGCTTACCACCCCCATCAGGGACCGGTACTTTCAAACCTGATTCCGGAACCGGAAGACCGTGGTTTCAGTGGTGCCCAGCTGGGACTCAAAGATAACAACACCACAGGCCGCTTCCTGAAACAGCACTATACCCTGACCTCAGAACTTGCCGCATCACCGGAACAGGTCAATCAGATTGCACAGCGATGGCTCGGGGACGGTCTGAGACTACTGATTACGGATCTGCCAGAAAAGCAGCTGATCGAACTGAACCAACTGGCCAGCCCCTATGGCGCGATCCTGTTTAATGCCGGCAGTTACGCCGATGAGCTGCGCACCCGTGAATGTCTGGCAAATACCCTGCATACTCTGCCAAGCCGCGCTATGCTGACCGACGCCCTGGGACAGTGGAGTAATGCCCGGCGTCTGCAGCGCTGGCTGCTGATTAAAGGCTCGCAACCCGGGGACATCGCCTATGCTGACGCCCTGAAACGTACCGCTAAACGCTTTGGTCTGAAAATTGTGGCAGAGAAAACCTGGAGTTTTGATACTGATCTGCGGCGCACGGCACAGCGGGAATTGCCCCTGTTTACCCAGACAGATGAGTATGATCTGGTGGTTATTGCCGATGAACAGGGCGATTTTGGCGAATACGTGCTATATAACACCTGGTATCCAAGACCTGTGGCCGGCACTCAGGGGCTAACCCCGGTAGCCTGGCACCGGGTGGTGGAACAGTGGGGTGCGGCGCAGCTTCAGAGTCGTTTTGAAGACCAGTTTAAACGCTGGATGAACAGCAAGGATTACGCCGCCTGGGCCGCTATCAGGACGATTGGCGAAGCGGTCACACAAACCAAATCGTCTGACGCAGAAACCCTGTTTAATTTTATCAACTCAGATAAGTTTCAACTGGCTGCATTTAAAGGCCGTAAACTGAACTATCGCAGCTGGAGCGGTCAGCTGCGCCAGCCGATTCCATTAGTACAACCCCGTTCACTGGTCGCTCAGCCACCGCTGGAGGGTTTTCTCCATCCGGTCACCGATCTGGACACACTGGGTTTTGATCAGCCGGAGTCAAGCTGCAAAGTAACCTATGCTTCCCATTAACGCTTCCCGGAATAAGAAGAAAAACAGGATCTGCTCTATGAGATATTTAACCAAACTAGTCCCGTCTGTAGCGCTCGCCCTGAGTACCGCGATAGTATGTCATCAGGCGGTTGCTGAAACGGCTTATGTGTCAAACGAAAAGGACGATACCCTCTCCATTATCGACCTGGACACCCTGGAGGTTACCGATACGATCGCGGTAGGTGAACGCCCCCGGGGGATCATTTTCAGCCACGATAAAACCCGCCTGTACATCTGTGCCAGCGATTCAGATACGGTGCAGGTGATGGATCTGAAAAACAACCGTATCATCGCCCAGTTGCCGTCAGGGGAAGACCCGGAACAGTTTGCTCTGCACCCGGATGACCGGAGACTCTACATCGCCAATGAGAATGATGCAGTGGTCACGGTGGTGGATGTAACAACCCAGGAGGTGATCTCGCAGATTGATGTCGGGGTTGAACCGGAAGGGATGGCAGTCAGCCCCGATGGCAAATGGGCACTGGCCACCAGCGAGACCACCAATATGGTGCACTGGATCGATACTGAAACCCATGAGGTGGTGGATAACACCCTGGTAGACCAGCGCCCGCGACACATCGAGTTTAACAAAGAGGGCACCACTGTCTGGGCCTCATCCGAAATTGGCGGTACCGTGTCAATCATCGATGTTGCCAGTCGTCAGATAAGCCATAAGCTTCACTTCAAGATCAAAGGGGTACACCCGGACAAGATACAGCCAGTCGGTATAAAACTAACCGATGACGGCAAGTATGCCTTTGTTGCGCTGGGACCTGCCAATCATGTCGCGGTTGTCGATGCCAAAACCTATGAAATACTGGATTATCTACTGGTCGGTCGCAGAGTATGGCATATGGAATTTAATACTGACCAGAGCCGCCTGCTCACCACCAATGGTATCAGCGGCGATGTGTCGGTGATTGACCTTGACCGGATGAAGGTAATCAAATCGATCAAAGTGGGACGCTATCCCTGGGGAATCCGGATCAAACCCTGACTCCTTAATCCCCAGGCAGCTATCTGGCAACTATGAGCATCGACTATGAGCATCATCATCCGCAATCTCAGTTTCAGTTATGGCTCTCTGAATGCCCTTCAGGATATCAATCTGGCACTACAGGAGGGCTGTTTTAATGCCCTGCTGGGGCCTAACGGTGCAGGTAAAAGCACACTGTTTGCGCTGTTATCACGACTCTACGCGCTGCAGAGTGGCGAGATCACCATTGCCGGACACAGTATTGCGCATCATCCAGCCCAGGTGATGCGCAAACTCGGCGTGGTATTTCAGCAAAGTACACTGGACCTGGATCTGAGTGTGGCGCAGAACCTTTACTACCACGCAGCGCTGCACGGTATGTCGAAGCGACAAGCCCTGCCCCGGATCACCGAAGAGCTGGCCCGCTTTGATCTCAGCCAGCGACTGCACGATAAGGTCCGCACCCTCAACGGTGGTCATCGACGCCGGGTTGAAATCGCCCGGGCATTGCTGCATCAGCCCGAAATACTGCTACTCGATGAACCCAGTGTTGGCCTTGATCCCGCCACCCGGGAATCCCTCAACCTACATATTCGTCAGTTATGCACACAACAGCATCTCACCGTACTCTGGGCTACCCATCTGATTGAGGAGGTGCATAATGATGACCCCGTTACTATCCTCTTCAAAGGCCGGATTCTCGCCAGCGATACTGCCGATCAGTTATGCCAGCAACATCAGAGTGCAGACATCAGTACTCTGTTCCGATCACTTACAGGAACATCAACATGACTCTTCGCGATGCACTGATCTGTTTTAATGGTCTGTTACAGCGCGAGCTATTGCGTTTTGTGCAGCAGCGCTCGCGGTTTTTCAGCGCCCTGGTTCGCCCCTTGTTGTGGCTGGTTGTATTTGCGTCGGGCTTCCGTGCAGCACTGGGTATCGCCATCATTGCGCCTTACGAAACCTATATCACCTATGAGGTGTATATTGTGCCGGGACTGTGCGCCATGATTATTCTGTTCAACGGTATGCAAAGCTCGCTGTCAATGGTGTACGACCGGGAGATGGGGAGTATGCGGGTGCTATTGGTGAGCCCCATGCCAAGGCCTTTCTTACTGCTATCCAAGCTGCTGGCAACCTCGCTGATATCCCTGTTACAGGTTTATGGTTTTCTGGTGATTGCCTGGTTCTGGGGGGTTGAAGCGCCTCTCTGGGGTTATCTCACCGCACTTCCTGCCTTCCTGTTGGTTGCGATGATGCTGAGTGCGATCGGTTTGTTTATCTCAGCTAAAATCAAGCAGCTGGAAAACTTTGCCGGGGTGATGAACTTCGTTATTTTTCCGATGTTCTTTCTCTCTTCCGCCCTTTACCCGTTATGGAAGATGCGTGAAGCGAGCGAATGGCTCTACTGGATCTGCGCCTGGAACCCCTTCAGCCACGGAGTTGAACTGATCCGGTTTGCACTATACCAGCAGGTAAACAGCACAGCGCTGAGCATCGTGATTATAGTAACGCTGGTGGCTTCGATCGTCGCCGTCAGGGGATTTCAGCCTCAGCAGGGGATGGGCAAACGATAGTGCCGGGGTTGTCACCATAGAAGATAACCCGGCCGCGTCCCTGATGCTTGGCCATGTAAAGCCCCTGGTCTGCCGATTTCATCAGTTCAAATGCATCCTCGCCCTGATGGTGGACAGCCACGCCGATACTGCAACTGATCGCGATTTCAACATCGGCAAAACGCACCGGTTTCAGCAACTCACTCAATAACCGCCGGCTAAGTTGGTGTAATTGCCGGGAGTCGCCATCATCTTTAAATTTACTCAGCACAACAAACTCATCACCTCCCACTCTGCAGGCAAGATCGGACTCACGAAGACAGTTGGTTAAGCGATTCGCCACCTCACTCAACACCGTGTCTCCAACATCATGTCCATAGTTATCATTGATTGCCTTAAAGTGGTCAAGATCAACAAAAAACAGAGCGATGCCCGGAGATTGATAACGCTCTTTAAAAGCCAGATCCCGGTTCAGACTGTCCATCAGGGTGCGCCGGTTTGCCAGCCCTGTAAGCGGATCGGTTTCCGCCATACTGCGTAACTGCTGTTCCAGCTCTTTACGCTGGGTAATATCATAAAAGATAGCAATATAGTTCTGCACCTTACCGCTGGAATCCTTGTTAACACTGATCGATAGCCATTCAGGATATACCTCACCGTTTTTACGCTGATTCCAGATCTCGCCACGCCAGACGCCCTCGCTATCCAGACTCTGCCACATACGCCGGTAAAAGCCGGCGTCCTGACGGTCAGAAGCAAGCACTGTCGGATTTTTACCGATAAGTTCATCTTGCCGGTAGCCAGTAATCCGGGTCACTGCGCTGTTCACCTGCAGAATATTGTTGTCGGCATCACTGACGATGATCCCTTCATAGGCTGACTCAAAAATCAGGCTACTGAGTTTAAGAGAGTCGGCCGTGTTACGCAGCATAGTCTGCTGCTTGTGGATATCGTTCTCATAGCGCTTAAAGCGCGACTGCAGCCAGCGGCTATAGGTGAGCGTCAACAGCAAGGCTAATAAGCCAATGATGGTAAAGGCGATCACCTGCTTGATCACAACGGTTCGAATCTCCCGATCGCGGGACTGCTCCTGCGTCAACAACAACTCACTCAACTCATCCTGAAAGATACCCGCTATCAGAATCCAGCCACGATCATGCAGAGGCTGAATCAGTGATAGCTTCTTACTGGGGGTACTCTCCCCTGGTCTGAACCAGTCATAGAAGCGATAACCGCCTCCATTGTGGGCAGTCTCTACTACGGTCTGCGCGCTATCCCGAATCCTGGGGTCTGGATCATCTGTAAAATTAACCCCCTCCAGCTCAGGAGTGACACCACTGGCCAGCAGGGTTCCATCATTGTTCGCCAGCGCAAAATAACCGGTATGTCCAAAGCGGATGTTGCGGATGTAGTTATAGATTCGTGGTTTAAGATCATCTTCAAACCGATACAGATAATCACCAGTACCAACAATCCAGTTGTAGGGTTCAAACACCTCGACGTAGGCGATCTTATCTTTCATCACCTGATTGTTATCGGGTGCATACCAACGATAACTGGAGAATCCGGCACGTTGAGTGTTAGATACCGCCTCTATCAGCCCGCGCATAATATAGTGCCCGGTATCATCCCGGTTGTTCAGCAGGGAGCGCCCCTCCATCTCCGGGGCGATCGGCAACAACACGGCGGTGCCATCCATCTGATCAATAAAATAATACCCCCGGCCATCAAAAAAACGGATCTGCCGCAGCGCCTCAACCAGCAACTGTTTCATCTCAGCTTCACTGAGCTGTTTATGATAGCGCTGGTAGAGCGAGTTCATCAGTTGCAGGGCCTGACGGGTTTGCAGACGCGATTCACGTTTAAGCAGATCGGTGGCTTCGGTAAACATCTGTCTGATCATATACTCAGCATCAGCCATCTCGGCGTCGAGCCGCTTTCGCTGGGACTGCATCAGGTTTTCTCGCAGGGACACCAACTGCTGCTGGTACTGATTTTTGGTGCTGAAAAAGAAATAGAGAGTTTGTGACAGCAACAGTATAAGAATAATAAATGAGACGCCCCACAACAGCTGGGCAGGGAATCGGGTCGTGTTATTTTTTTTATTCACTGATCAGATCCAACGTATTTGCTACGGAAAACGTTTTTTAACTCAAACCAACTCACTGCACGGGTAGACCACATAAGCAGAGATCGTATAGACCTTAACGCAGGCATACAGGCCGCAGGATCATATCACAAACGTAAAATTATGTTTATTTATCCGTCACTTGCTCCCCAATGACAGATAATAGTACTTTAGTATTGGTTTTTTACACGCATAGTAGAATGGCGATAAACTCCTCCTAACGGTGTAATAGAATAAGCGTTAATTTATACAGCGGATGTTAACCTGAGCGATCAGGCCTGCGACCAGCTCGGAAGCGGTTGTGGACATATCTGACTAAGAAGATCTTCAGCGGTTAAAACGCATCACAGGTAAAGCAGTTTCTACACAGAAACTGCAATGTAGTAAACTGGGGTAATAAACCCAGTCCCATTACAGAATAATTATAATGGGCGGTAACTATCTGCCAACCGGCAGTCGCCCAGCGGGAGAACAACGTGTATAAAATTCTTATTGCCGACGACCACCCTCTGTTTCGTGAAGCAATTTGCGGCGTCATCGCGAATGGTTTTCCTGGTTGTGAAACACTCGAAACTGAAGACCTGGACAGTGCACTGGAAATTGCCAAAGAGGAAGAGGACCTTGATCTGATTCTGCTGGACCTGAATATGCCAGGGATGCACGGTCTGAATGGGCTGATCAGCCTGCGCAATGACTCGCCAACGATTCCCGTTGTAATTGTATCAGCGGAACAGGATAAGCAGATTGTACTACAGGCAATCACCTACGGTGCGGTCGGTTTTATCACCAAATCTTCACCACGGGAGCAGATGACCGAAGCATTGCAGCAGATTCTTAACGGTAATGTTTATCTGCCATCGGACATCATCCGCTCAGAAAAGCCTTCAGGCAGCATCAACCGCCGTCACGATGAGAGCCAGATCCCGCCTGAGATGTTGTCCTCACTCACTCGCCGGCAGTTACTGGTACTGGAGCGTATGTCTGAAGGTGAATCCAATAAACAGATCGCCTACACCCTCAATATCGCAGAGACCACAGTCAAGGCTCATGTCAGCGCAATACTGCGCAAGCTTGGGGTACATAATCGCATTCAGGCGGTGCTCTCTGCCGGCAATGTAGACTTCAACCAGTACCTGAAACGTTAACCTGCCCATTTCCGGCTACACAGGCAATAAAGTCAGTGCCTGGTGAAGCTTTATAATCCTGACACTGGCCGACATTAGCAGAGCCACTGACACCCTGCGGTTCATTTGCTGGGGCGCTTATTCCAGCAGATGATTGAGCGTCATCTTCAGCTTCATCGGTTTAACCGGTTTATTGATCAGCAGATAGCCCTGCTCGCGCACGATCTGCTTCAGTTCGTTGGTATAGTTTGCGGTAATCATCACCACCGGAACCGGCTGAGCCAGTCGTTGGTTAAAATGGATGGCAGCATCCAAACCATTCTCATCATTATCCAGATGGTAATCAGCGATCAATAACTGCGGCGCTTCCCCGTTATCCAGCAGCGCCATCAACTGCTCCTCATCGTGGACCGTTTGCACAACACAGCCCCACCCTTCCAGCAGGGTTTGCATCCCCCGACAGATCGCCGGATCATTGTCTATCAACCAGATCTCAGCCGCCTGAAGCTGGTCTCCAGCCGTTGGCTGATGCGGCTTTTTGGTTCTGACAGGAAGCTGATCAGGCCTGGCCAGAGGAACCTCGACCGAGAACATTGACCCCTTTCCCGGCACTGAACTGACACTGATCTGATGCCCCAGCATCCGCGATATCTTATCAACGATCGCCAGCCCCAGCCCAAGCCCCTTATCATTCTCCACAGGACTGTCTTTCAGACGCTTAAATTCCAGGAAAATATCGCCCAGCTTATCTTCAGGGATACCAAGACCAGTGTCCCACACCTCAATAACCAGACTATTCCGTTTGCGCCGGCAACCCAGCAGTACTGAACCATGATCGGTATAACGAATCGCGTTAGTCAGGAAGTTTCTCAGAATTCTCGCCAACAGCTGAGAATCGGAACAGATCACTGCACTGCTTGCTACATAGCGCAACCTCAACTGCTCGCTATTGGCTACCTGCTGATACTCATTGGCGATATTATTCAGCAGACTGCTGGCCGGAAACACCGTGACGTCAGGTTCAATCACACCGGCATCCAGCTTGGAAATATCCACCAGCGTACTCAGCAGTGACTCCACATCATCCAGCGAACTACCCACCGAGTCGATCAGATGCCGCTCACTCTGAACCGCTGGTTTTTCCTGCAGTGCACTGGTAAACAGCCGGGCAGCATTAAGCGGCTGCAACAGGTCATGACTGACAGCCGCCAGAAATTTAGTTTTCGACAGGTTAGCCTGCTCAGCATGTTTACTGGCCTCCAGCAGACGCCCCTCCACCTGTTTACGCTCAGTGATCTCCTGCCTCAACTGATCGTTCAGCTTGGTCAGTTCGGAGGTGCGCTCAATCACCCGCTGCTCCATC
The DNA here is from genome assembly GCF_016924145.1 of Amphritea pacifica. GTDB lineage: Bacteria > Pseudomonadota > Gammaproteobacteria > Pseudomonadales > Balneatricaceae > Amphritea > Amphritea pacifica. The sequence goes on from NZ_JAFFZO010000016.1 coordinate 32,365, forward strand.
GTCTGATAGGATTCCTGCAAGGCATAGGCGGTTTTACGCCGCTCAGTAATATCCCTGATCAACACAAAGAAGCCCACCGCATGTCCCTCTGCATCCAGATTGGGCACATAAGCTTTCAGCATATATCGCGGTCCGCCCTGAGGATCTTTCTCTTCGATCTCAAAGGTGACACTCTCACCCGACAGCGCTCTGTCGATATAGGGTTTGAGATTGACAAACTGATCGCCACCATGAACCATTGTGATGGTTTTTCCGATCAGCGCCTCCCGCGGCCAGCCATACCAGTCCTCATACACCTTGTTGGTAAACTGGAATCGCAGATCATCGCCCACATAAGCGATCAGTGCTGGTACATGGTCGGTAATCAGGCGGATCCACTGCTCACTCTCACGCAATGTTTCAGCATATTGATGGCGCTCGGTAATATCCGTGTAGGTATTAACAAAGCCACCCTCCTGAATCGGATGGGTACGAATCTCTATCACCTGACCATTACGCAGGCTCTGCTCCAGTTCGATAGTCCCCCCGGCGTGGTGGTGATTGGTGAAAGGGGTCAGCAGAATCAGTTCACACCGGGCGATCAGATCCTCAAACAGGGGTTGCTCATTCAACTCATCCTCACCAAAGCCTGACAGTTCCAGAAAGCGCTGATTCCAGACCTCGAGCCGCCCCTCTGAATTGATCAGCACCACCCCCTGAGAGAGGTTATCAACGGTATTTTGTAACACCCGGGATTTATCCGCCAGGGCACGTTCCCGGCGCGCGGTTTCGTTCTGTTTAAGCTCAGTAATATCGGTGTAGAGAATAACCAGACCACCATCCAGCGTTGGCCGTTCGCTCACCTGGAACCAGCGGCCATTCTTGAGCCGGTAGAACACCGAGTTATCCGTTTCATCCCCCCGCAGCTCTTCCTCGATCAGCCCATGCTGATCCGCAAGACGGCGAATATCCTGAATTCCCAGCCCCTCTTCAATGGAGACGCCAGTCCCCGCCCAGACCGATTCAAATTTGCTGTTATAAAGGACAATACGCCGCTCACTATCAAACAGGACAAATGCATCGGAGATACTTTCAATACCATCAATCAGACGCTGATGCGCTAGTTCGGCCTGCTGTTTTGCCTGACTCAGGGCTGTATTGCTGGTTTTTAGATCGCCCAGCGCGACATTCAGTGCGGCGGTTCTTTCGCGTACCTGTTCGGCCAGCACGACAGAGTGTTCAAAAGCGGCATAGGGATCGGTACGGGTGGTAGCACTGACTTCAACCCGCTCGATCAGCACCCGGTTGATCTTCTGCAACTTGCGGTTTTCCCGCTCCAGTTGCTCAACCCGCTGGACAAGGTCGATCGGCTGATCCTGCCCCATACCCGTCATGATTTTCTCCCGATCGCGACACCGGTAAAGGTCTGGTTAACATGCATCCCATCGATCTGCTCACCATAGGTGTTAAACCCTACCACCCGGTGGCGCTGCAACAGTTGGGACACAGGATCACTCTTACCACGGATCTGTGCCTCAAGCCGGCGCAGAAAACAGTCACACCCCAGGGTTAGCAGATGCTCGCCGAGCGCCTCCTCTTCACGCGTCAGTTGCTGATCCAGCTTGGATATCATTTCGCCGGGCTCCATTAGCGTCAGCACAATACCGTTTTCAACAGCACAGTAGAATGTCAGACTAAGATCATCGTTGACGCTCTGAATAGAGCGGACGAAGTACTCATCGCCTATTCTCACGGCAATCGGGTTCAGCGCAAACGACTCATGGTTCAGCTCATCCACCGGCACACCGACAATACGGGAGTACTCAATTGCGGCTGGCTCAGCATTCAGTTCCAGCACCCTGCGCTGCTCACTATCCGCCTCGGTAACCACCAGCTTGGTATCGCGGCTTTCCATATGATGACCACTGAACACTCTGAACTCACAACTGGTATTGATCAGAATAATCACCGCCGCATTGGTATGAAAAGCGCCATCAAAATAGACATGGGTATTCGCCAGGCAGATATCATCGCCAGCCGACCCTCCGAAATGGGGAATACTGCCCAGAGCGGAGTCCAGTGTCACCAGCACCTTTTCCTCCTGAGTCGACAACCCGTCAAACAGTGTCAGGGCAAAACTATGATCCTTTATCGGTGCCACCTGCTGCTCGAGACACTGCTCAGATAGTTGCTCAACCACCCCCTGAGCATCATTAAAATCAAAGTGCTCCAGACTGCTTATTAAGCGACCACTGACAGCAAACGCCTCGCGGGAAAAACCGATCGCAGAGATACACCCCTGATCGTAACCCTCGACGGTTATCTCCCCAGCGGTGGTGCAACCGACCACCAACAGATCTTTGAAGCCCAGTTGAAACGCCTTAGCCAGCCTGTCCAGCTGGTATTCCGCCGAGCAGAAAAAAAGAACAAAGTTGAGACCGGGCCAGTTAAGTTGTTGCTGCAGTTGGTCCACTGCCACCTGTTCATCACGTTCAGTCGTAAATGCAGTGCGCAGCTCGGGCTGGCATATATTCTGAGATGATAGCTTGGTCACAGTAGTCACACCGTCGTTTGAAATGACCCTTGAGTCTAAAATGGAATGACAAATGAAAACACTATACTTGAGTACTGAAGAGTAGTACGAAATTGAAAATAATTAAATAAGGTATTGTTTTATAGGAATTAATAATAGAAAAATGCAGGACTAAAGTAGTAGAAAAGCATCCTCACCGACAGAGGAAGGGGTTGTCGGTAAGGATGCGGGAGCTGGCTGACAGATTACCAGCTCAGCACAGCGCCCAGAGCAACGGTATCAGTTGCTGAAGTATCGATGCTGCCGTTATCGGTTTTGTGAACCGTATATTCAGCCACCAGTGTCAGATTGTCGTTGATGTTGTGGAACAATGCTGCGCCAGTGAGAGAATCCTTGGTGGTCACAGAGCTACCAGCTGCGGTGTTTTTTGTCTGGCCGTGGGAGAGTACCACACGGTTAGTTGAAAACGCATAGGAACCCTGTACCAGATAACCATCAGACTCAGCACTGTCGGTCAGCGTATTGCTGGCAAACACACTGCTGATGCCTTCCTGGTCGAACCCGGATGCAGTCAGGGCAAAACCTCCGGCAGCAATTCTGGCACCGTAAGAGATACCTTTTGCATCAACACCTGAAGTCACGGAATCACCCATGGCGCCACCGACCCAGGCCTTGACTGCAACACCATCGTAATCGGCAGTGTAGGTCGCTTCGGTTTCAAAACGAGCAGCGTTGGAATCACCCGCAGCGGTACTGCCCGTAGTATTTGGGTCCAGTACACCTACGGCAACCTGGAAGCCACTCATCACTGGTGAACGGTAGGTGATCTGCGCGGTCGGGTTGGCATAAGGATAACCTGTGGTGATATTGCCAAACGTCGTATTACTGGTGGTAGCCGGTGCAAAGCCTACACCCATCAGCAGCTCATCACCAAAGATATTGCTGCGGGCATAAAGGCCAAAGTCCTTACCAAACAGCACCTGACCGAAATCACCATCGACGGTGGCGTAGAACTGACGAACATCGATCATGGAGTCAGTTTTAGTACCGTCACCATCCTGATTGCTATCGTTGATAGAAACCCAGAAGGATGAACGACCACCCACTGTCAGATCACCGACCTCTTTTCCGACATTAAAGCCGATATAGTTTGGCAGAAATCCCATCCGTACCCGGGAGGTTTTAGTGTTGGTGTCAGCGACTTTATCTTCGCTGTCCTGATAGGTGTAGAAGGCGTTGAAATAACCGTCTACTGAGAAGGTTGTACCGTCCTGGTCATACAGACTGATCCCGGCCATTGCACTGTTGCTGAATGCTACTGCCAAGGCCAACGGCACGCTGCGCCATAGTTTTTTATTATTCATTATGCCCTCTGATTCTTCATCGATTGGTTTGTTGTTAAGTCAGGGCATTATTGGGGTTTGCGATCACCGGCAACAGGCGACTTTGGAGCCATTCAGACAGGCAATTAGATGCTCATTCCACCCCCCGCTATCGCCCCGGCCGCAAAGGATGAGCAGGCGTACAGCGAAAGTACTTAAGACTCCGGCGGGGCAGTGATTAAGTCTTTAGTAGCTGAACCGCTACTTAACTATTCATTAGAAAACACAGTCCCGGCTCAGTCCTGTCAGGACAAAAAAGGCCCGCTGCCTGGGACAGCGGGCCTGTTGAACAACGTCTTTAGTTATCGGCGTATAATCGCTTAATTGTTGCTCTCACTATCGAGCAGCAGCTCCGGCTTGAATCCCAGCGCAAACGCCCCCCAGTGACGGCCGTTAACATAGAGCGGGAAGGTCAGATCATTAAGCACCTCACCGGTATCACGGACAAACGTCTGCAACAGGAAAGGGGCTGTATTGGTTACCCGGCGGACTTCTGCGCGACTGCCTTTAAAGAAGCGACGATGACGACTTTTGGCATTATCAACATCGAAATCGCCGGTCATCGGTTCAGACACCTTCAGATGATGCGCGGGGGCATAACCATCAACACTGATAGCCAGTGCGTAGATCAGATCAGGCTTCTGTCTCAGGTAGTCGTCATACATCGGACGTAACAGCTTTTCAAACGCCTCAACATAGCTGACATCAAATTTTTCGGGAATCCCTCCCTCATTAGTGCGTTTGTAATTGCGATCAAACAGATCAAAGCCCTGGCTGTTCAGTTGTTCCAGAGCCTCCTGTATCTGACGGGTCCACTCCCGTCCTGCCTGAATAATATTTTCAAAGCTGCCGTAGCCAATAATAAAGCGGGACAGCAACTCCTGAGTCTCCTCGGTTGAGCTCTCAAGTTCTGCAGAAAACTCTCTTGAGCGCTCCATCTCATCGCGAATATCACCACTGATACCCGCGATACGCTCCACATGAGAGTGAGACTCTTTGTTCGTATAGGAAAGCTCATCAAGGGTAGAGCTGATGGTGGTCAGTTGACTATTGACGCCTTCAAAGTCATGCACCAGGCGTGTGAACTGTTCGCTGGTATCACTGATAAAGCCTTCCGTGTTGCGCGTATACTCGAGAATATTGGAGGAGTTTGTCTTGGTATCATTGACCAGATCAGCCATCACCGAAATATTCTGATCGATCTCGGAAGTCGCATTCTGCACTTGCTGTGACAGATTTCGCACCTCATCGGCAACCACAGCAAACCCCCGCCCCGCTTCTCCCGCTCGTGCGGCTTCAATGGAGGCGTTCAGTGCCAGCAGGTTGGTCTGATCAGAAAAGCGTTTAACCATCGAGAGAATTTCAGTAATGGTCTCGGAACTGGCACTGAGCTTTTCAACCGTATTCTGGAATCCGGATGCCAGCTCAGAGATAGTGCGCACCTGACCCAGCACCTGTTCCAGCTCACGGCTTGAACTGCGGATCTCGTTCAGGTTGTTACTGGTATACTCGGATATTTTCAGGGTATTACCCGCCACCTCCTGAATAGCCGTGGTCGATTCCTGGCTGGAGATCAGCACCTGTTGTGCCTGTTCTTCCTGATCGGTGGTTGACTGATGAACCTCCTGCAAGACCTTGCTTAACTGAGTCGCACTAAGCGCCACCCGGACACTGTGATTGCGGGTCTCTGCAATAATCTTTTTCAGACTGGTGGAAAATCCGTTATAGCTGGACGCCATTGTGGATATTTCATCGTGAGTAAAATCGGGTAATGTTGCGGAGATATCACCATCTTTATCTTTGATCGCACTGAGGACATCAATCATTTTACGAATCGGTCGTAAAAAAATGTGGCGCATAAAAAAGATCGTAAATAGCGAGGCGGCAATGGCAAAGCACAGCACTAACCAGTTGTAAAACTGCAACTGACTGAGCCTGGATAGCAGCTCAGCGTTATTGGACGACTGCGCCGCAGCCTGCTCAAGCTGACCCTGGCTATACCAGTTAACCCCCATAAAAAGCAGCGAGGGCAGAAGCAGGAAAGCCACATTCCCGACGATTTTACGGGTTAGTGAGTTGAAAAAATTTCGTTCTACTGTGTCATAGAGCCCCATACTCATCCACTTCTTTTGTCGTTATTGTTCAAATACGGTAGTAAATGTTTTAAATGAAAACCCGCCCTGTATAAAGCAAAACACTACCCATTTCATGTAATCACCACCATTAACAGAGAGATAGAGACTAAAGGATTATTTTATCACACCAAAGTCCTGCTACCTGAGTAGCACTAGCGCTTAAGCTTTATTATCAATATCTTTATTTATCAAAATTCTCTATAGCAAGGTTTGAAAACTGCAAGCGGGCGGAGTTATAACCGATCAGGACGGGCTTCGACTGGAGGCCAGCACAAACCCGTGCCATGACTATTTAGCCAGGCTTTCGCTTCAGCATAATCCGGGTAAAACCGGTTAACATCCTGCCAGAATCGTGGTGAGTGATTCATCTGTTTCAAGTGACTCAGCTCATGGACAATAACATAGTCGATAATCCTCACCGGCGCCATCATCAGCAACCAGTTGAAACTAACCACACCACGGCTGTTACAGCAGCCCCACTTGCGTCGATAGCTACGCACCACAATGGCTGAGGGTGATAGTTTCATCAGTTCGCTCCACTCAGCCACCCGCCGCTTAAAATACTGCTGTGCCTGCTCCCGGTACCAATGCTCCAGCTGCTGCTGTACCGCTTCAGCCTGCGGTTTACGGATGCGTCGGGAAAGCGATAGCTCAATAATCCCCGCACTCAGGTTAACAGCTGTCTCGGGCTGACCGGTTGTCAGTTCCAGCATCACAGGCTCACCCAGCCAGCGCAGCTCACTGCCCTGCTCCAGCACCACCGGTTGAGGGGAAACCGGTAACCGTAACCGCAGCTCCTGCTGTCGGGTGGCAATCCAGTCACTCTTTTCGGCGACCAACTGGTTAATTCTGGACTGCGCCACCCGGGCTGGAGCTAACACTCTGACACTCTCCGGACGAACCTGAATTTCGATGGTGCGCCGCCGGGAACTGCGCCGCAGAGTATAATCGGGTATCAAATGCGTCTCTCCGCAAATTTATGTGTGCACCTGTCTGACATGACGAAATCCGGCGGCATAACAACCCTTCTGGCTTATCAGACAGAGTTATGACTGAGGGATCTGTGTACAACAACGGTTTATCAGTTGCCGGAACTGTTGCTGCAGCTGCGGATCAGAATTTTCCGCATAACTGATCTGCTCATAACAGCGGGACAATGCAAAAAACTCATCCGAAAGTGTAGGAAATACCTGCCCAAGCCGGGTAAAAAACTGTCCCGGAGTCTCACCGCGAAGACGTTGCATCCCCTGCTGTTGCAAACGTTTATCCAGCCGTTGCAAGGCGAGAAACAGCGGGTCTTTGCGCGCTGCGCGACGGAGAAATAAGCTGCCCGCAACCGCCAGCAACACCAGCCCTCCCGGCACCAGAATCAGTAATAGTATTCTGATCACGGAGATCTCGCCAAGTAACTGCCGTAAAAAACCGGTCTGATGCTCATGAAAATTCAGCACCCAACGGTGCCAGCCATAGTTCAGTGCCTCATAGCGCAGCCTCAGTTGTTTTAACAGCGAACCACTCAGGAAGCCGTTACGCATCAACATCGAATCGGCCAGAAATGACGGCTCCGAACTGAACAACTGCGCGGCGGACTGCTCCAGCCTCAGAGGTGCCACCACCGAGGTGGGATCCAGCCGGTGCCAGCTCAGGTCCTCGCTATCCCAGTACTCCAGCCATGCATGGGCCTCGTACTGCCGCACACTAAGAGCACCATCCAGCGGATTCATCTCCCCCCCCAGATAGCCTCCAACCACCCGTGCAGGAATGCCGGCTGCCCGCAACAGAAAGGCTCCGGCACTGGCAAAGTGACCACAAAACCCCTGCCGGGTCTGAAACAGAAACTGATCGACAGAATCACGCCCCGGTAACAGCGGCGGTTCCAGTGTATAACGGAAATCCCTGGCAAAGAAGGTCAGCATCTGCGCCGTAAAGGATTGCGCATCTGGCAGTTCGGATGCCCATCTCAACGCCAGTTGCCGGGCGCGCTCATTACCATTTTCAGGCAGTTGCAGATAACTGAGATAACGGCCATCCAACAACGGTTCCCGCACAGGAGCAGATCGGGACACCAACGAATATTGTCTGCGCTGCATCAGGGGCTCCCCGCCCTGCAGGGTCAGATCACTGAGGCGACTCATCGTCGCAGGAAAGCTCAGCGGCACATCCAGCCCATATCGCCACTGCTGCCCGGTGGCTTCCATGACAATCTGATAACGATAGTCCTGATCAGCACTATTGGGCTGAATCAGGAAGGGGATTTGCCCCTCCTGTTGCGGTTCAGCACGGCTCCAGCGCCGGCCATCAAAGCGGTCGTAGGTCAGCCCCCGCCAGTAACGCTGATTCTCTGGCGGTAAGTCACCGTCAAAGCGGGCTCTGAAAGCGATATCCGCAGACCGGGTCAGGCGGCTGACATCCCCGGGTGAAAGCGAATCAGAGAGACCGGTAAAGCTCTGCCCGGTATTCAGATCCACCTGCCAGAGCGGCCCCATTCGGGGGAAGATAACAAACAGCACCAGCATCATCGGCAGCGCCTGCATATAGAGCACGGCGGAGCGTTTCAGTGGCCGCCAGATATCACTGTTCTGCTGACTGCGATAGACGGTATTCAGGCAGGCAGTAACAACCACCAGTGACAACAGACAATAAAACGCCATCGGTATTGACTGAAAAAACAGAAAGCTGCAAACGATCAGCAGGAGCGCCACATAGAGCACCACCAGCGCATCCCGCCGGCGATACATCTCGGTCAGTTTGAGCAGAAAAGCCGCCACCAGAAGGCTGACGGTGATCACCATTGCCGATCCCGCGCGCAACTCAAACAGCAACCCCACCAGCACCAGCAAGAGCAGCACCAGACGTACACTCCAGTGGGGGAAATTCCAGCGCCCGCTATGTACCATCAGGCGCCAGCCTACGGTCAGAAGCGCCAGCAGAAACAACCAGCCGGGGACCACCGTGGCATAGGGTGCGGTGACCATCAGAATGCTCACCAACAACCAGATCATACTGCAGCGGGTCAGTTGGAACAGTGGTTTCACGAGCGGCTCTCCTGCCCGTGAACCGGGCTCTCCAGACCGAAACAGGCCAGCGCTTCCAGCACCCTGACCCGGTGGGACTCTCCCCGGTCGGGATGGATCTCGATACCGGGTAATCGCAACCCATACTCCTCACCCCGTCGATGCAGCTGCAACACCCACCATGTCAGACGGGAGAGTCGGGCTTCGCCAGACAGCTCAGGCCACAACTCCCAGCTTAACCATCTGCGATTATCACTCAGTTCGACATACTGCTTGGCGTGCATCCCCTGCCCCCGGGCATAGTTTTTCCAGGCCACCCGTTTCAGGGACATGCCGGTCTGATACTGCTCCAGTCCGGTAAACTCCTCCCCCCCGGGGCGCTCGGCCAGATGCGGTGATTGCTGATCGCCCCCTGCCGCATCATGCAGATCGGGCAACTGCCCCCCCTCGACGGGACGTGGGTAGACCAGGCTTTTAAGATCGACCTGCAACCAGGTCCAGGCTCTGAAAAGCCCCAGCGGATAAAACGTTTCAATCAACAGAGCATCGGCCGGCAGATAACCCCGACGATGAGTATTCTGATACAGGGTCAGACTGCGCTGTCGATCCTCAACCAGATCAATAGCGGCTCCCTCCCCTTCGCGCAAACGCAGCTGAATACTCTCGTACTGCCGCGCCCCCCTGGCAGTCAGAGTCAGATCGAAAGCGGCCTGTTCCCCCAAAAAACAAGGGTGCCCCCGGACAAACTGAATCGTCAGTCCGGAGAGATTGGCATAGGTGTGCAGGATGGTTATCACGAACAGGCTGGCCAGCAGAAAGGTGACAGCAAACATCAGGTTGTTCTGAAAGTTAATCGCCAGTATCAGCATCACCAGCAACAACATCAGGAACACGGCTCCTGCCCGCGAGGGCATGATATAGATACGCCGCTGACTCAGGGTCAGCTGTTTTAATCGGGGACTGCGGCGCAGGCTCCAGTCAATCACAGCCCGTCCCAATCGTTGTCGTATAGATCCAGTCAACTTTCACACCTCAACTCAGGTAGCATAGTTGATAGTCAGCCTACCACATCAACCTGACTCAGCAGTTGCTGAATCAGGGCGTTGGCACCAAAGCCTCCGATATCTTCTGCCGCCCGTAAGCGATGACCGGTAACCGGCCCGAGCAACTGCTGCAGATCCTCAGGCAGTACATAATCCCGCCCATCAATATAAGCCCAGCTTCGACTTGCGCTGAGGAGTGCTAAAGCGCCCCGCGGAGAGATACCAAAACTAAACTCCGGCGCCTGGCGACTATAGGCAATCAGCCGCTGCAGATAATCCAGAATGCTGTCAGACACTTTAACCGCGCTGCAAGCCTGGGTTATCTGCTCTAACTCTGCCGCGGATATCACTGCCGCCAGTGTTTGCAGGCGCTCCCGGGGATCGCCACCGCGCAGCAGTTCCCGCTCGGCCCGGGCATCGGGATAGCCCAGTTCTATCCGCATCAGAAAGCGATCCAGCTGAGATTCAGGCAACGGGAATGTCCCCTGCTGAGTTACCGGGTTTTGTGTGGCGATAACAAAAAAGGGGGATGGCAACGGATGGGTCTGCCCATCCAGACTAACCCGCCTTTCCTCCATCGCTTCCAGCAGCGCAGACTGGGTTTTGGGCGTGGTACGATTGACCTCATCAGCCAGCAATAACTGAGTAAATACCGGCCCGGGATGAAACTGAAAACGGTTGCTGGAAGGATCAAAAATCGTCACGCCGAGAATATCAGCCGGCAACATATCACTGGTAAACTGCAAGCGCTGATAGTCCAGCCCCAGCACTTTAGCCAGCGCGTGGGCCAGGGTTGTTTTACCCATCCCCGGCAGGTCCTCAATCAGCAGATGCCCCTGACTGAAAATACAGGTCAGGGCAAGCTTGATCTGCTCCTGCTTCCCGTAAAGCACACTGGATACCGCTTTAATCACCGCTTCAATCTGGTCTCGCATCGGGACTCACTCTTCCTTTGGCTGGGTAAACATCCTATCCATTATATATACAGCAACGGGGGAAATAATCGATGACTCAAAAGCAAAAAGTATCCAAAATGTTCAGAGCTTCTTAATCAACCTTAGGCCGATCCAACAACAATATGTACACCACGCTTACTGAAAAAGACTATCCCCGTAGCGAGATTATTGGAGTACACCAACCTTCCCCACCAAAGAGAATGGGTCGGAGCAGATTTACTTTTCTTGAATATTTATAAGGGAGCATTAATTTGCAGCAGCGCTTCAGGAATCATCGGGTCTTTAATCGTAACATTAAGGCCCTGCAGCAGGGCAAGGTTGGCAAGCGCGATACAGTTGTCTGATACTAACGCTTCCGGGGTGTCGTGTATCTCACCGTAGCGGGCATAGCGCTTGTGGAACTCCAGTTGTAACTCAAGACCATCATTGAACAGGGTTTGATCCTGCTTCGCAATGCCATACAGTGCCAGGCTCAGGGTGTAGAAGTTGAGTTGCCAGGTTAGCTTCTTGCTAGGTTTACGGGCCTGAAACCACTCCAGGGTTTCTTGCAGCAGTGGTATCGCATCGGCACTGCGATCAAGCAGGCAGTAGGTGAGTGCATGGATAAAGCGGTTAATCGGAGCGTGTTTGAGCACTCCGTCTCCCGGATTTTGCCAAATTTTAGCAATGCTTCTGGCCAGCGACAGATCATTGGCACAGAGGGCGTAATTGATCGCCTCCATACAGTTCGTCTCTGACACTTCCGAGTAATCGGGCCGAATGCGGTGATGATCCGGGTCGTTGGCATCATAGATCATAAAAAAGGGTTTGGCGGTATTTTCTGCAGCCAGACGAAAAGAGGCTCTGGCCTGTTCGAAATCCCCCAGATAAGCATAACTCCTTGCCATTTGGGCGTAGCTTAATCCCTGGCCACTGTAGTGAGATTCAATGGGGACGTTCTCGCGCTCATAAAATCCAGAGTCCAGATTTTTCTGGCTTCTAGTAATGTTACCCTTATCGCATTCAATCCAACCCTGAACGTCTTCAACGGTGACTTTACTCATTAAAACAACCCCTTTATGATTTCCTTGGCTTCATCAAAGTTTTCTATCTTAAATCGATCCAGCTCCGAGATAATATTCCCCCGAAAATCTCGTTCAAAATTGCGATCCGTCCCGGCTTTGGCTCCCACAAGCTAAAACAGACTCACCACAGAGAACACCGAGAGCACCGGGGGAAAGATAGCTATAACAAAAGCCTTTCTCTGTGGACCTCTGTGCCCTTGGCATGCCCTTTGGTACTGTGGTGACGTGCTCTTCTTTAGAATCTTATCGCCCCTGGAAGGGGCTCCTACAATACATCACACGCGTAGGAACCCGTTGGCAGCCCTTTGGGTACTGCGGTAAACCACCCCAAAAGATAATTCACCACAGAGGACACCGAATACACAGAGGAGAAAAGAGCAACATCTTCTCGACCAGAAATCGGGCATCAGATGGGCCGTATCAGGAGAGGCAGGTATCTCCTTTTATTGGGATGATTGGTTTATATGCAGCAGCGCTTCAGGAATCATCGGGTCTTTAATCGTAACATTAAGGCCCTGCAGCAGGGCAAGGTTGGCAAGCGCGATACAGTTGTCTGATACTAACGCTTCCGGTGTGTCGTGTATCTCACCGTAGCGGGCATAGCGCTTGTGGAACTCAAGTTGCAGCTCCAGACCATCGTTGAACAGGGTCTGATCCTGCTTCGCAATGCCATAGAGTGCCAGACTCAGAGTATAGAAATTGAGTTGCCAGGTTAGTTTCTTGCTGGGTTTGCGGGTCTGAAACCACTCCAGGGTTTCTTGCAGTAGAGGTACTGCGTCAGCTGAGCGATCCAACAGGCAGTAGGTTAACGCATGGATAAAGCGGTTAATCGGGGCGTGTTTAAGTACCCCGTCTCCCGGGTTTTGCCAGATTTTCGCGATGGTTCGGGCCTGCGCCAGATCGTTGGCACAGAGGGCATAATTGATCGCCTCCATACAGTTCGTCTCAGATACTTCCGAGTAGTCGGGCCTGATGCGGTGATGATCCGGGTCGTTGGCATCATAGATCATAAAAAAAGGTTTGGCGGTATTTTCTGCAGCCAGACGAAAAGAGGCTTTCGCCTGGGCAAAATCCCCCAGATAGGCATAACAACGCGCAACACGAGAATGGCTGGATCCTTGGCCACTGTAGTGAGATTCAATGGGGACGTTCTCACGTTCGTAAAACCCAGAATCCAGATTTTTTTGGCTTCTAACAATATTCTCATTATTACAATCAATCCAGCCCTGAACATCTTCCACGGTTATTTTGCTCATTTAAACAACCCCTGTATGGTTTCCTTGGCTTCATCAAAATTTTCTATCTTAAATCGATCCAGTTCCGAGACAATATTTCCCCGAAAATCTCGTTCAAATACCACCGTTTCACCCGTCGCAGTATTGGTGTGGCTAGAGATATGGCGCTTTTCACCTCGAATAACCAATATACTTTCCCATAGATCTATTTCCGCCTGCGTATAAGGGCCGCCCTGGCGGTTGGATGGCTGACCAACCTTCGGTTGTTTTTCTCTCATTATCTCAGCCCGACGTCTGTTTTTTGCTTTTGAGCCTTGCTTGTTGCCCTTGACATCTTCGGCCACCGTTCGGCTGCTGCTCTGGTTGCCTTTACTTTCCCATTCCGCGCGTCTGCCGTGAGTGTCCCTGGTTATGTCGTCCGGGCCGTGGTAGCGGTTTTTATAGCTTGGATCGGTGGTATGGCCCAGCCGTCTCTTTGCCTGTTCCATCCCCAGATTACCCAATGCTTCAGCTTCAGAGCGGGCATCTTTTACCGCCTTCATCATATCGTTGTACATATCCTGGGGGTGACGGACAGCTTTACGGCCACGGGTTAGCAAAACCTCCAGGGCGAGCAGAATCGCAGGATATGCTGGTACCGCTGCAATAGCGGTGGCTCCCTGTTGCTCTTTGTCGAGTATGTTAAGGGCTTCTTTGCCGCTATCCCGGTATGCCTGGGAGACTTCTTCTGCTGACAGGGTTTTGCCGCTGCTGTCTTTAAACTGGACAATGCCCTCTTCCTGCATCCATTCTGCCGAACTTGCAGCCTGGGCGCGGACGATGTCATTGACGACCTGTTTAGTGGCGCCTTTTACCTCGTCCCACCAATCGGGTTTGGCTTCGGATTGGAGCTCATCGGTGTTTCCACCGCCGCCCTGGGTGATACCCAGTAAGTTTCTGATATTAAAATCGAGACTGCTGGGTAAGAAGTGTTTTATATTTCCCGTGCCTTCATCGACCGCATAATATTGTGGTCGAAAATCAAGCAGCACGTAAGTGCCATCTTTGATATGTGACTCGGTGATGTTTCCGTACCAGGCATCATGATGCAGGACATAGCGACTGGCTGGCCTGGGGACTGTATTGCATAATACTGATAAGGCGTTATATGGGCTCATAATATAGGGAAGATCTTCTTCCTTCAGATCCCATGCCCGTTTGATTCTCGGCATTGTATTTCATTCCATCCCTGAATTGAGGCGAGAGAATAGCAAAGTTAATAAGCCTTGGTCTACCGCCCCGCAAGCTTAGGACTATTAGCCGTCAATAAGGGGGTTCAATTGTCCTGACCCCGGCTTTGGCTCCCACAAGCTAAAACAGACTCACCACAGAGAGCACAGAGCACACCGAGGAAAAGATAGCTATAACGAAAGCCCTTCTCTGTGGATCTCCGTGTCCTCTGTGGTAAAACCGTTCTTACACAAAAGCTCTTCTCTGCGGATCACTGTGCCCTTAGCATGCCCTTTAGGTACTGTGGTACAGCCAAAAAGATCACTCACCACCGAGAACACAGAGAGCACCGAGGAAAGATAGCTATAACAAAAGCTCTTCTCTGTGGATCTCCGTGTCCTTAGCATGCCCCTTGGGTACTGTGGTAAAACCGCTCTTACACAAAAGCTCTTCTCTGCGGATCTCTGTGCCCTTAGCATGCCCTTTGGGTGCTGTAGTGACGCCCTCCTCTTTAGAATCTTATCGCCCCTGGAAGGGGCTCCTACAATACATCACACTCGTAGGAACCCGGTTGGCAGGCCCTCTGGGTACCTGGGGCGATAAAAATGTTGCTGATGGCACCCGGCACACTAAGCGCACCGGTAAACTTATTAAAAAGCCCTTCTCTGTGGATCTCTGCGCCCTTAGCATGTCCTTTGAGTTCTGTGGCAAAACGCTTTCCTATGTTTTTTAGCGTCAAGCATCCGCAAACCATAGACTCTCTATCGAAAGATAGCTTTACAGAGATTTATCGCATCTGAAAATGCGAGCCTACCGATCAAAAACACGCTTATCCGGAAAGACGCTACCTTTTCTTTATCTCTCCCTATAACACACGATAAACCAAAGTAAAAAAAGGCGCTGAGCGCCTTTTAACCGAGAGTTACTGTTGTGAATCCGTAAAATCAGTGGTGATGACCGCCTTCACCATGGGCGTGCCCATGTTCCAGCTCTTCTTCAGTGGCATCACGTACCTCAACGATTTCGACATCGAACTTCAGCGTCTGATCTGCCAGCGGGTGGTTGCCATCAACAATAACGCTCTCATCGGTCACAGCGGTTACCACAACCGGTTGCTGACCCCAGGCAGTCTGGGCCATAAAGCGCATACCCACTTCAATATTATCGACCCCTTCAAACGCGGCACGGTCAACTTCCTGAATCAGTTCCGGGTTGAGTTCGCCGTAACCCTCTTCAGGAGAGACCTCTACATTCACCTTGTCACCGGCTTTTTTGCCCGCCAGCTCTTTTTCCAGACCCGGAACGATGCTGCCGGTACCATGCAGGTACGCTAACGGCTCGGCCCCCTCAGAGGAGTCCATCACCTCATCATCCAGGTTTTTCAGGGTGTAGTGTATCAGGACAATTTTTTTGTCAGCAATCTGCATTGTTCAGACCTCAAGTGTTAAAGACGTGAACAGCACTGCTGACAGAGGCCTAGATTAGTGGAATATTTTTAATCTGGGGGTGAGAAATAGGATATCAACCCCTGAGTAAAATTTTATACCGTCAGCGACGCAGCAGGCAAACCGTTTGGCCACGCCCTGCGCCTAATAGCGGAACAATTCAGCAATCAGCTCGGCAGCAGGTACAGCACGACAGCCGCTACGATTCTGCCCACTCCACAGAGGCGAAAAGTCCCCCAGCCCCTGCCGTTCAGCCGCTGCCCGCAGAGGAGCGATTGATGCCGTAGCCAGCGGAAACTCGGGCGCCTGCGATACCACAGGTCCTAACTCGGCCATCACCCGGTTGACGATCCCCCGGGCGGCTCCTCCTGAAAAAATATTGGTCAGCGCGGTAGGAGGGGTGGGTTGCCGCAAAGCCCGACGATGGATTTCACTGACCCGCGATTCATCACACAGCAGAAATACCGTCCCCAGCTGCACCCCGGCGGCCCCCATCGCCAGAGCCCCCTGGATGCCACGTTGATCGGCAATACCTCCGGCAGCAATAACCGGCACTCCGATGGCATCGATCATCTGCGGCACCAGGGCCATAGTGCCTGTCTGACTATTCAGATCCCGGTTAAGAAAAAATCCCCGATGGCCTCCCGCTTCTACACCCTGTGCAATCACCGCGTCGACCCCCTGCTGTTCCAGCCATACGGCTTCTGCCACGGTGGTTGCACTGGAGATCACTTTACAACCACAACTGCGCACCCGCTCAAGCAGATCAGGACAGGGTAAACCGAAATGAAAGCTGACTACCGACGGGCGGTATTGCTCGACAACCACCGCCATCTCACGGTTGAAAGGCGCACGACCTGGTGCGGCGGAAATAGTATCAGGATCGATGCCATATTCGCGATAATAGGGTTGCAACTGCTCACGCCACTGTTGCTCCCGTTGGGGATCAACAGCCGAAGGGGTATGGGCAAAAAAGTTCAAGTTGACCGGCTTATCGGTTGCCGCTCTGATTATTTCCAGTTCGGCGCGCAGCTGCTCCGGGGTTAACATGGCGCAGGGCAGTGACCCCAGTCCTCCGGCGTTACTCACCGCTATCGCCAGTGCAGCGTCCTGCGCGCCCGCCATCGGCGCCTGAATCAACGGCAGCTCAATACCGAAGAGTTGTCTTATATCCATTTTAATTCTCCGTTAGCGCCAACCGGGTACCCAGATAGATCAGCACCGAGCCACTGAGCGCATTCAATCCAATACTGACCGGCTGACTCTGTAACCAGTGACGGGCGCTGTTAACCACCAACGCCAGTGAGCACTGCCACAGCATGGCAATAACAAAATGTATCGCCGCCAGCCACAGCGACTGCATCAGAGCGTTCCCCTGCGGATCAATAAACTGAGGCAGAAAAGCCATATAAAAGAGCGCTGTTTTGGGGTTCAGGGCATTCGACAGAAACCCCTCCCTCAGCGAACGCCAGATCACAAAGGGTCTGCTGCCGGTATCCGGGAGCCTGAATACGCTATCTCCCTGAACGATCCCCCGCAGACTGGTGAATCCCAGCCAGATCAGATACCCCGCACCGATCAGCTTCAGAAACTGAAACGCGTTGGCTGATTGCAACAGGATGACCGAAATCCCCAGCGCAGATACTGTTGCGTGCAGGAACAGCCCGCAGCAGATGCCGGTACTGGTAGCGCAACCATCCTTCCACCCTCCCCGGGCGCTGTTACGGATAGTCACCAGGGTATCAACCCCGGGGGTCAGGGTTAACAGAGTAATGGCAACCAGAAAAGTGGTAAACAGATGACTCTCCATCAGCAGTAAAACTCCTCACTACACAGATTCAGTGAATTCAAAACATCCTCCTCAGACTGACGAACTGCGCCGAACGAGCAGATAATAGCGTCCGACCACCACCAGAAAAATCCCTCCCAGCACCAGTAGTGCCGCAATCAGCAGGCGAGTAGTGATCTGTTCATCGGTAAACACCACGCCACCGGCTGCCGCGATGACCGGGACCAACAACTGCAGCACCGCAGCCTGCACAGCCGATAAACCGCTGAGTGCCCGGTACCAGGCGGCATAACCGATGCCCGATGCGATCGCTCCGGAGAGCATCGCCAGCAACACCCCATTGACGGTGATGACGGCATGACTCAGCGTCAGGGTAAAGAGGAGTGTCAGCAGAACCAGCGGCAGGGTACGGAAAAAATTAAAGTGGGTATCGGCCAGCGGATTAACCGACCCACGCCCCTTCAAAGTGTACATTCCCCAGGCAACACCCGCCGCAGTCATCAGTACAAATCCCCACAGAGATGGGGTGTTGATAGCTGGTTTAAGCAGATAGACAAAACCGCTGAACGCCAGTGCCAGCCCCAACCACTCAGCCCAAACCAGGCGGGTGCCACGAAACAGACTCACCATAATCATGGTGATCTGCACTGCGCCGAACAGAATCAGTGCACCGGTACCGGTACCGGTATCGAGACTGATATAGGCGTAAGAGAATCCCAACGCATAAATAAACAGCATCAGTGCGGCGGTCCAGCTGCCCCTCCCTCGGCCCGGATCGGTTTCGGCTTTGCGCTTCTGTGTCAGATACCAGAGCGTTGACAGTACCGCAATGCCCGACAGCAAGCGAATCACCGTAAAGCTGCCCGCATCGATACTCTGTTCACCCAGCGCCAGACGGCACAGCACCGAATTACCAGCAAACGCCAGCAAGGCAAACAGGGTATACAGGACTGTCATTAACAGGGCTGGCTGAGTCATGGGTCATTCTCCACCAGGCCCGGTTCGACCGGGTCGCTATCACTCTGCCGCCCGGAGTGATCCGCTCGCCCCAACTGCCACAGCATCAGGGCTGCACCGCAGCCTCCGCTACCCAGCACCATGGTCATGATCATGATCTGGTAGCGTACCGCGATCAGAGGTGACACACCGGAAAGGATCTGACCGGTCATCATCCCGGGCAGCGACACCAGGCCCACCGCCAGAAGACTGTTGATTTGCGGAATCATCGCCGCCTGAAACGCGGTCAGCCGCGCTTTTGGCTCAGGTTTACCGTCCTGCAGTTCAGAATGGTATCGCTCGGTTGCCAGACTGATCGCATTCATGGTATTGGCAAAATACATCCCTGCCAGCGGGATAATCACTCTTGGCTCGTACCAGCTGTCAACGCCGATCACCAGAACCAGTGAGATAAACAGGTGTAATCCGGCAGCGCAGGTCAGCGCGATCAGCGTGGGTTTAAAGTAGTTGCGCTGATGATTCACCGGACGCAGTGCGATCCAGCTGGCGATACAGATCATCAGCACAAGCACCCCGCCAGTGATCCAGGGAGAGGGATTTTCAAACAGCGCTACCAATACATAGCCGACGCCGATCAGTTGCAGTGTCATTCGTGCCGCTGACAACAACACTTCTGAGGCTTTTCCCGACCAGCGGGTATAGACAGTTGCAATCAATACCACCGGGATAGCACACCAGGCGAGTGAGCCCCATGAAATTACATGCATCCGGATTCTCCTTATTAAGCGGTTTTCCCCGCTGTACTACGGCGCGCTATTGAACGGCAGGCCTATGAGGGATCAGGTATCCATACCGATAAAACCACCGGACTGATGCGCCCAGAGCTGGGCATAGATCCCCCCCTGTTGCACCAACTGATGGTGGTTACCCTGCTCTACGATACGCCCCTGATCCAGCACAATCAGCCGGTCCATGGCGGCGATTGTGGACAGCCGGTGGGCGATAGCGATAACGGTTTTGCCCTGCATCAGATTGGACAGGCCCCGCTGAATATCCGCTTCGACCTCGGAATCCAGTGCCGAAGTCGCTTCATCCAGAATCAGAATCGGAGCATCTTTCAGAATCACCCGGGCAATCGCGATCCGCTGTCGCTGGCCACCGGACAGCTTCACCCCCCGCTCACCCACCTGAGCATCATAACCGGTGCGCCCCTGAGGATCGCTCAGTCCAAGTATAAACTCATGGGCCTCTGCCCGCCTGGCAGCATCGATCATCTGCGCCTCAGATGCATCCGGATGACCGTAGAGAATGTTATCCCGCACACTGCGATGCAGCAGGGAGGTGTCCTGAGTTACCATGCCGATCTGATGCCGCAGACTATCCTGCTGCACCCGGCTGATATCCTGCCCATCAATCAGAATCTGCCCATCAGCCAGATCATGAAAGCGTAATAACAGATTAACCAAAGTGGATTTTCCTGCGCCGGAGCGCCCCACCAAACCGACCTTTTCACCGGGTCTGATATCCAGATTCAGATGCTCAATCACCCCTTCACGCTTATCGTAGTGAAAAGAAACATCGTTAAAGCGGATCGCTCCCGTCTCAACAACTAAGGGCTTGGCATCGCTGCGGTCGGTGACATCAAGTGGCTGAGACAGGGTGTTCATACCATCATTGACGGTGCCAATATTCTCAAACAGCATACTCACTTCCCACATAATCCACTGAGACATACCGTTGAGACGCAAAGCCAGGCTGATTGCGATAGCGATGGCCCCCACCGTCACCAGACTGAAACTCCACAGGTAGATCGACACTGCAGTGGTGATGAACAGCAACAGATAGTTGAGGCATTGCACCGTCACATTAAGGCCAGTGGCCAGACGCATCTGCCGGTAAACCGTGGTCAGAAAACCATCCATACTTTCCCGGGCATAATCCGACTCACGCTGACTATGAGAGAACAGTTTCACGGTGGAAATATTGGTGTAACTATCGACAATCCGCCCGGTCATCGATGAGCGGGCATCTGCCTGTATCGCTGACACATCCCTCAGACGGGGAACGAAATACCACATCAGCAGACAGTAACCCACCAGCCAGCCCAGTAACGGAAACATCAGGCGCAGATCAGACTGTGCCACCAGCACCAGCATGGAGAGAAAATACACCGCGATATAGACCAGTACATCAAGCAGTTTCATCACAGCTTCCCGCACTGCCAGTGACGTTTGCATCACCTTGGTGGCGATCCGCCCGGCAAAGTCATTCTGGTAGAACGACAAACTCTGACGTAACAGATAGCGGTGCGCCAGCCAGCGAACCGACATGGGAAAATTCCCCAGCAACACCTGATGTACGATCAGGGAGTGGAGCACCACCAACAGCGGCAGCCCGATCAGCAACAGTACGCCCACCAGCGTCAGAGTATCTCCCTCCTCCTGCCAGAATGTATCGGGCTGCTTATTGCTCAGCCAATCCACCAGTTGACCGAGAAAACCAAACAGCGAGACCTCAAGCATCGCCAACAGCGCAGAGCACAGTGTCATCAGCAACAGCGGCCACTCCATCCCCCGCATATAATAACGGCAGAACCGGTATAGCCCTTTAGGCGGCTGACCGGGTTCCGGCTCAGGATATGGGTTGGTCAGACGTTCAAAAAATTGCAGCATCTACAGAATCCGGAGGCCCTAGCGCAGGCCCGTTACAAAAGTCAGAAATCATACCTGAAAGCCGGGCGGTAAAATATGCCTGCTGCCCCCATGGAAGGAAGATTCCTATGCTCCGCCAGGGCCTCAGACACTGGCAAGATCAATCACCATTTTGACCACTTTGCCGTTTATATTTAACCTGACTAGGCTAAGCTGAAGGGATATCAAGTATTTAACTTCAAACCATTATCAATCATACGCGCTGGAGACTGTCAATTAACTCTGTTCTAACCCTGCTTATTGATACAGACGCTTTGTTTTATCGTTTAAATTTATGGATATGCATGAATGGTTTTTAGCCGTTTTTTACCCACATCCCTGCATAACCGGGTTTTAATTCTGACACTGGTAGGCTTTCTGTTATCTGCCGGAGGCATAGCGCTACTCATTTTTAATTACCTGCAACAAGGCTCAATCAGACTTCTGGTAGAACAGCAGCAAACCATGGTAGACATGGTGGTCCGGCAGATGGATTCAGCTCTGCAAAAACGGGTGACCTACCTGGAAGAGTTCACTGATCTGCTGCACTCCCGATACCGGCTGCACCCAAATGAAAGAATGCAGGAAGCCCTGAAGCGGGATACCCAGCTACACGCGCTGTTTAATGGCGGGGTTGTAGTACTGAACCGGGAGGGTATATCACTGGTGGATTATCCAACAATCCCCAACCGCACCGGCATCGATTATTCTGACCGTAAGCATCTGGAGAAAGCGCGCCGTTTAAAATCAACGGTAATCACCATGCCCCTGATGGGTAAGGGATTGAAAAGCCCGCTGTTTGCTATCAACACACCGATACTCTCCGATTCAGACCGGATACTGGGTTATATCTTCGGTGTCAACCTGCTGGCTCAGGATAACCTGCTTAAAGAGATATCCCGCATCTCTTTTACCGACGGTGGCCGGGTGATGGTGATAGACCCGAATCTGGGGATCTATGTAACCGATACCCTTAAAGGAGTGCCGCTTGAAAGCTATAAAAAAGAGAAGCACTGTGACTGTATTGAACGGATCCAGGCTGGAGAAGCGTCGGGTATAACCACCGACAGCCGGGGCAATCAGATCATTTATGCCTCCGCCATGCTAGACAAGATGGGCTGGGTTGTGATCCGCACCTACCCGCTGAGTAAAGCGATGACGTCCATTAACATCCTCACCGAAACGATCATCGTTGTGATCCTGCTTATCAGTTTTATGATGGCGGGCCTGATCGCCTATCTGTTAAGAAAACTGCTGACGCCACTGCGCAATGCCACCCGTGATATTCGTAAAATGGCTGAGGGGCAGCTTCCAGAGCAGACCCTTGCAGTGCAAAGCAATGATGAGGTGGGGCAACTAATCAGGGCATTCAATCAGCTCCACCGCAATCATAACCGCTATGAGCAGGCTCTGAGAGACTCGGAGGAGCGTTACCGGCTGACGATGGAGGCAACTCAGACCGGCTTGTGGAGCTGGAACCTGACAAATGATTCGATTCAGTGGGACAGCCAGTGTTACAAGATGCTCGGCTATCAAGATCAGGAGTTTCATCTCAACCGTCAACTGTTCCGTAAGCTGATGCACCCGGAAGACCAGGTGCGCTTCTACATTAACTTCCTCCCCCAGGTGCTGGACAACCTTACCGCCGAGATTCAGTTCAGGCTGTTGACCAAAGACAACCGCTGGCTCTGGATAAAGTGTCGCGGCAAACCGATCAGATTTGGCAAAAACAGCCACCCTATCTGCATCGCCGGAACCCATATGAACTTCGAGCAACAGAGACAAACCGAGCAACTGCGTCTGGCTGCTGCGGCATTCGAAAGTAACGATGCGATTATGATCGTCGATGCCGACAACAAGATTGTTAAGGTCAATAATGCTTTCACACAGATTACCGGATACCAGGCGGAGGAAGCGATTGGCCACTCCCCCGCTCTGCTGCGCTCAGGAGTACATAAAAGTCCATTCTACGAAGATATGCTGGGAACCCTGAGCGAGTCTGGCAAATGGCAGGGAGAGATCTGGAACCGTCACAAGAATGGTTCAATCTACATCGCCTGGCTGAATATCAACACCCTCTTCAATGACGACAATACAGTCTATCAACGGATCGCCACCTTCTCTGATATCACCGAGAAAAAACGGACTGAAGAGCTGATATGGACCCAGGCAAATTTTGACCCCCTGACCAATCTGCCAAACCGAAGGATGTTTATGGACCGGCTGACGCAGGAAATTCGCCTGGCGGCCCGCTCAAAATCATCACTGGCACTCCTGTTTCTCGACCTCGACCGCTTTAAGGAGATCAATGATACTCTGGGCCATAATGTCGGAGACCAGTTGTTGATTGAAGTGGCCGAACGATTTAAAAGCCTGGTGCGCAGCAGTGACACCATCTCCCGGCTGGGGGGCGACGAATTTACAATCATTCTGCCGCAGATTGAAAGCAGCTCACAGGTGGAGCAGGTTGGCGAGAAGATCCTCAGCGTACTAAAACAACCGTTCATGCTGGAAAACCAGCAGCGCTATATCTCTGCCAGTATCGGCGCCACGCTCTACCCTCAGGATGCGGATAACGCAGAACAGCTGATTAAAAATGCTGACCAGGCGATGTATGCAGCAAAAGCCGCGGGCCGTAGCAAACTTCACTTTTTTACTGCGGGTATGCAAACCCTGTCACTCAAACGCTCCCGGCTGATCAACGCCCTGCGCGAGGCGATCCGGAAACATCAGTTCCAGCTCTACTACCAGCCGGTTATCGATCTGGAGAGCATGACAGTGGTAAAAGCCGAGGCCCTGATCCGCTGGAACCACCCGGACGAGGGGTTGATGTTCCCTCATCAGTTTATTCAGGCCGCCGAACAGGGAGGCATTATCCAGGAGCTGGGAGACTGGATTTTCCGCGAAGCGCAGCAGCAGGTAAAACAGTGGCGCAAACAACTCAACCCGCAGATGCAGATCTGTATCAATGCGTCGCCGAGCCATTTCGACGACACCGCGCAAAACCCGGCTCATGAGCGCTGGATAGCGATAGCCCGTGAGTCCGGTCTTAACGATGCTGAGCTGAGTATAGAGATCACCGAAAGCCTGCTGATGGAATCATCCGCAGAGACCCGGCAAAAGCTCGTCCAGTTACGGGACGCCAATATTCAGATTGGCCTGGATGACTTTGGCACCAGCTTCTCTTCGCTGGCACACCTGCGCCGTATGGATATCGACTATCTGAAGATTGACCGCACCTTTGTGCGCAACCTGCATGGCGGTTCTGATGATCTGATGCTGTGTAATGCCATCATTGTTATGGCTCATACCCTGGGCATTAAAGTGATCGCAGAAGGGATTGAAACCGCTGAACAACACACCCTGATGCAGCAGGCAAACTGCGATTATGGTCAGGGCTTTTTCTATGCCAGTGCGATGACAGCCAGACAGTTTGAACAGTGGCACAAAACGTTTAGTGAACAACCATTATTGCTGCCCAATTAATAGACCCTGCAGCGATATTATCAGCCCGCTGACACGGCCTTAAAAAATCGATGGCTGCATTGCCGCCGCTTTGATCTCCGGGTAATTATCCAGAAACACCTCCACAATCTCCGGATCAAAATGGATGCCCGCCTGTTCACGGATATAGAGCAGAACCTGATCTTCAGGCCAGGGCTGTTTATATACCCGGTGTTCCGATAGCGCATCCCAGACATCTACGATGGCAAAAATTCTTGCCGCCAGGGGAATCTGTTTCCCCGCCAGCCCTTGTGGATAGCCAGTGCCGTTCCAGCGTTCATGGTGGCAATATGGAATATTGATTGAGGGCTTGAGAAACTCAATATCTTTCATCAGATCCCGGGCGATCACCGGATGCTCTTTCATGATAGCCCACTCATCATGGTCAAGCGGACCGGGCTTAATCAGAATCGCATCGGGAATACCCACTTTGCCCGCATCGTGCATCAGTGCTCCCCGGGCTATATAGGTCAGCTCATCACCCTCAACCCCCAACAAACGGGCAAGCCTGACCGTCATTCGGGTCACACGAAGACTGTGCTCACCGGTCTCCTTATGCCGGATATCCATTACCTGCACCCAGCCTTTAAGTGTCTGATCATAGCTTTGCTGTAGCTTCTGGTTTACCTGCTCAATCCGGTTCAGATCGGCGCGAATCAGAAACAGCAGTAACAGCGCCGTACAGCTGACAAATGCAAAACCCTTAAGGTTCTGCACCCGCGTAATCATCTCTGCAGAATGAAACAGTGAAGAAACCAGCGCGTCTGAAAAGTAGATCCACAATAGCGCGAAGATCAGGTAGATCAGCACAGTCCGGTAATAGGGTTTTATCATCAAATACCTCGGTTTCTGACACTCTGATTTAATAGAATTAGTTAAGATTAGCAAGAATCTCGGACAAATATATTCTGGGCGAAACTGTTACTGCCCCAGTTTTGTCAGCAACCGCTGTATCAACGTATCCTCTGTTCCATTATCCGCATCTGAGTCAACAGGCGTCGCCGTATCCTGAGCGCCGATCAATCCAGACGGGGCTGTGACATAGGGGTTACTGTTGCCCTGCAACCTGGCGATCAGCTTATTGCGTTGCAGCTCCCAGCTATCCACCGGGTCCTGAACACTCCAGGCGGCAAACAGCTTCTCCTGCTTTGAACTGATCTTCAGGCCATACTGATCGCGCATATAGAAATAGGTGCGGGCGATATCCCCCTGACGGTTCTGCGGCGGCTCAACCTTACGCCGTTTGAAATCAACCTCCATATCACAACGACCGTAAACCCGGGGCTCCCCTTCCAGCAGTGTGAAACTAAAATTGGAGCGGTCTCCGTTAACCTCTCCAATCGCGGGCACCAGGTTGTGCAGATCGGCTTCCATCCGCTTGAAACGTTCATCTTGTTTACAAGCTTTACGCCCGCCCTTCTGCCAGCACTGTAGTTGGTGACCAAACGCCCAGGCAGGCACAATATGCTCCCACTCTATACGGGCAGCACGGTTGGCATTTTTACGCGGTTTAAAACCACAGCTGTCCCACTCAGGCACCAGCTTTTTCCCCTCATACCGGTAGTCACAACCGCAATAAAAACTGATGGGGTTGACCTCATACAACCCGGCAAGCAAACGTTTTGACTTACTGAATGAGGCGGCCGGTTCTGCCAGCGTAAAGCCAGACAGCAACAACAGAAACAGAGCGATCAGAAAACGATTTGGCATACAGATCCCTTACAGACAAAAAAACAGGAATCCATTCCGGGCGTGTACTATCCCTGGCAAGAGTGATTTAAAAAGAGTAACGATGATTAATTAGCGGGCCTGAATGCCCCCGGTGCTTACGGACGATTACCTATCCGATAGTTGCCCGTCTGATGGAACTGTGCCACCTGTTTTCGCTTGCGACCGATGAGGAGCGGGCCATCATCAAAAAACAGAAAGTTTTTCCAGTTGCGGCGAAACACATCCCAACGGGTTTCAATCACATGTTCACTGCTGTAACAAAACCAGACAACCGTCTGATCATCCCATTGCAGATGGTCCGCCAGCAGCCCAGGCAACGCGGGATCATCAGATTCCCAGGTCTGCTGCCAGTTAGCAGTCTCCAGCCAGACTTGATTCTTATTAGCCCAGTCCTCGGAGCCAAACAGACCCGGATGGTTGCAGTGCTTACTGATCTGCTGAGACCAGACCTGCTCGGCCCGCGCTTCACTTAGCGGTTTAATCTGAGCCAGGTCTTCTTCACTAACAGGCATATCTTTATGTCTGAAGATCCAGGCTTTCTTGTATTGCTCAATCGGCAGATAACTCATTACTACTCGGACTACTCGGTGATCTTATGGCGACTGGAGGTTCAGCGCTATGTGTTAGTTGCATTAAGTGCGCACACTATACCAGAATGCAGGCAGGCAACAATCAGTCACCTTTCACAACCCCCTGCATTAATCGGTCACGCGCCGGGCTTGCCAGAAGTGCGCGGTCCAATAGGGGTTATTCAGGAGCGATATCATCACCCCACGACTGGTTGATGCATGCAGAAACTCACCATTCCCAATATAGATACCCACATGCCGCAGCTTAACTCTGGAACGGTAAAACAGCAGATCGCCCGGCTGCAGCTGCCTGATAGCCACCGGCCGTCCCTCCTGCGACTGCGCCAGAGTCGTTCGGGGAATATCCACCCCCAGCCGCTGGCGTAGTGTCAGTTGCGTAAACGCGGAACAATCCACCCCCTGCTTATCCGTGCCGCCCAACCGGTAGGGCACCCCCTGCCATTCGCGGTACTGCTGTAACAGGCTCGCCCTCACCTGTGACGGCGCAGCCGTAGTGCCGCCAGGCTGAGCAGTCCGGTATGGCTGCGAACCACAGCCTCCCAGGCTCAACAGTAATATCAACGCAATCAATCGTGTCATCGTATAGTGATCGCAAACCAATATGAGAGTTTCAACACAGGTTATCGGCAGGCTGGAAACTTTTTTGACACCGACAGCAGCACCGATACACTAGCTTCAACTCTCAATGTGACTAAAGGAAACTGCGATGCTTCACATTCTGCCGGAAACCGCTGGTGATATCATTGTAATTCAGGCGACTGACACACTTACTGCAGCAGACTACCAGGATACATTTGTCCCCCTGCTGGAAGAAAAAATCGCCATCCATGGCCAGGTACGCTGCCTGCTCTATCTGGACCACAACTTCAAAGGCTGGGAAGCCGGAGCTATCTGGGAAGATACCAAACTCGGCCTGCAGCACAGCAATGATTTTATCCGGCTTGCAGTCGTTGGCGGAGGGGAATGGCTCGACTGGGCCATAAAACTGGGCCAGACCTTTATCAGTGGGGAAGCGCAGCACTTCAGCGAGAGTCAGTTCTTGCAAGCGCTGCACTGGATCGATGCAGGCTGAGCACAGTGCAACCATCTGTCAACCCGTCTTAGCATTTCAAATCTGCAGCCATTCCCTTTTACCCACCCAACTTATGATCCCTGTCAGAGATTACGCCGGTAACCTCTGACAGGGCTTAAATACTGCCCTCCAGAACACGATCACCGCCCGGTTATTCGCTATTCTTATACTGTATTTATACCCTTGGGACGATAGTCATGGACACCTCTTCAGATATCGCATCTGGCCCAGCTGCAGACAGAAAGCAAACAGTCTGGCATACCTGCACCTCCGAACAGATATACAGTCTCTTAGAAACATCGCCGCAGGGTCTGACCGCTGAACAGGTTAACAAACGCCAGCAACAATACGGAGCTAACCGCCTTCCTGCGCCTCCGCGCAGAAGCGGCCTGATGCGTTTATTAGCACAGTTCAATAATGTACTCATCTACGTGCTTGTTATCGCGGCCCTGATAACCGCAGCGTTGGGTCATCAGGTCGATTCGGGGGTTATCGTTGCGGTTGTACTGATCAATGCTCTGGTGGGTTTCTTTCAGGAGGGTAAGGCGGAAAAAGCGATCGATGCCGTCCGCAATATGCTTTCCCAGCAAGCCGTTGTCATCCGTAACGGACACCGGCAACAGGTTCCAGCTGAACAGCTGGTGCCCGGCGACATCGTTTTTATTCAGTCCGGTGACCGGGTCCCCGCGGATCTGCATCTGCATAAGCTTAAAGCGCTGAACATCGATGAAGCGCTGCTCACAGGAGAGTCCGTTCCGGTTAGCAAACAGACTGAACCGGTGGCTGCTGAGGCGGACCTTGGCGACCGGACCAATCTAGCCTTCTCCGGCACCCTCGTCAGCTTTGGACAGGGAACCGGTACCGTAATCGCCACAGGAGCGGATACCGAAATAGGCAGGATCAGCACACTGCTGGCCGAAGTCTCCACGCTGACCACACCGCTGACTCGCCAACTCGATAGCTTTGCCCGCTGGCTGACGGGCACCATCCTGCTGATTGCCATTGCCACCATGATGTTTGGCTACTGGATAAGAGACTATGCGCTGGGAGATATGTTTCTCGCTGCGGTGGGGTTGGCCGTCGCTGCAATCCCCGAAGGCTTACCCGCTATCATCACCATCGCTCTGGCGATTGGAGTGCAACGCATGGCCAAACGCCATGCCATTATCCGCCGTCTGCCAGCAGTTGAGACCCTTGGGTCGGTCTCAGTCATCTGCTCTGATAAAACCGGCACACTGACCCGCAATGAGATGACTGTAACCTCCGTGGTCATGGCTCGCTGCAGTGCCGATATCAGTGGTGTTGGTTATAACCCTCACGGAACCTTCACCTGCCGCCATCAGGATCTGAATCTGCATAACCTGACTGAATTGCAACTGCTGTGTCAGGCCAGCGTACTGTGTAATGAAGCACAACTGATACAGAAAGAGGGAGAGTGGCTGATCGAAGGAGATCCGACAGAGGGGGCGCTGCTAGTACTGGGGGCTAAATCAGGTCTCGATCTGCATGAGCTGCACCAGCAAATGCCTACAGATGACCTGATCCCGTTTGAATCAGAACACCGCTTTATGGCTACCCTGCACCACGACCATAAAGGCACAGGCGTGGTCTATATCAAAGGTGCAATCGAAGCGGTTCTGTCCCGTTGCCAATGGCAGCAGGAAGGCGAAATCACTCCCCCCCTGGACCAGGCATTCTGGATCGCTCAGCAGGAACTGATCGCCAGTCAGGGTAAGCGAACCCTTGCACTGGCAACGCTTCACCTGCCGGAAGAGCAACGGGTATTGCATTTCAGCGATATCAGCAACAACCTGACGCTGCTGGGATTGGTCGGCATTATTGATCCCCCCAGGGATGAGGCGATTGACGCGGTACAGAAGTGCCATCAGGCAGGTATCAGAGTAAAAATGATCACCGGCGATCATGTTATTACGGCCACTGCGATCGCCATGCAGATGGGGATCACACAATCCCCCAAAGCCCTGACCGGTCACCAGATCGAGCAGATGACCGACACCCAGCTGGAAGCGGTAGTGGAAGATACCGATGTGTTTGCCCGGGCCAGCCCCGAACATAAGCTGCGTATCGTCAAATCTCTGCAGGCCAGAGAACATGTTGTCGCGATGACCGGTGATGGTGTTAACGATGCCCCCTCGCTGAAACGGGCCAATGTTGGTACAGCCATGGGGGTTAAAGGAACAGAAGCGGCCAAGGAGGCATCGGAGATGGTTCTGGCCGATGATAACTTTGCCTCAATCACCTATGCAATCGAAGAGGGGCGTACCGTATTCGACAACATCAGTAAATCGATCCTGTTTATTCTGCCAACCAACGGCGGCGAAGCACTGACAGTGCTGGCTGCAATCGCTCTGGGAACCCTGTTACCCGTTACTCCGGCTCAGATTCTCTGGGTCAATATGATAACGGCAGTCACCCTGGCACTGGCGCTGACGTTTGAACCAACCGAGCCCGATGTTATGCAACGTCCGCCCCGCAACACCCGCAACGCAATACTCTCGCCTTTTATGATATGGCGAATTGTGTTTGTCTCATTACTGATGGTTAGCGGAACCTTCGGCTTGTTTTTATGGGAACGCAGCAACGGTACCGATATTGATACCGCCAGAACCATCGCAGTGAATACTCTGGTAGTGCTGGAAGTATTCTATCTGCTCAACTCCCGCTTTCTGACCCGTCCGGTACTCAACAGGGATGGGCTTCTGGGCAACCGCTATGCGTTATATGCGATAGTGCTGGTCATGCTGTTTCAACTGATATTTACCTATCTGCCCATTATGCAGCTGTTTTTCCATACAACACCGATAGATGCAGCCGCCTGGGGTAAGATTTTAGCGGTAGGACTGATACTGTTTATCGCTGTTGAGCTGGAGAAAACCCTGATTCACCGCGTCAGGGCGGATCAATAATCAACTTATCACCGCAAAGTGGGGATCTCTTTTGCTATTAGAGCACTTAATAGTGCATAATTGATCGTTTATTATACAGGTCAGGGAAAATTCAATATGATTAAGCGCCAAACCAAATCAGAACTACGTAAGCAATTACAGCAACAAACTCAGGCATTCCTTAAACAGGGCGGTCAGGTTGCTGAAGTCGCTAGCGGTGCAACAGGTCTGGTGAATGGCTCTTATCGTAATGCCGGCTTTATTCTCAACCCTCAGCGTCAGGAACGCACCCCTCTGAATGGTGTACTGGCTCAGATTGATGCACGCAAAGCAGAACGCACTCAACGTGCTACCGCGGCACAAAAAACTACCCGGCAGCGCAAAAAAGTGATCTATGACGATTTCGGTGAACCCCTGCGTATCGTGTTTGAGTGAGCCCCGAAAGTTCGCGTTGTACCTCCCCCTGGCTTCATTTCCCCCGGGCTGCCAGACCCGGAGAGGAAGCGATCCCTGTTACAGCACCACAGTGTCATCCTGATAGATAGCGTTACAGCGTTAGCCGGAGATTAGCTTCAATCTCGTCAACCAATCCCGCCGGTACAGCATGTTCAGTTGCCAGCTTGCGCCAGTTTGATACCTGCTCAACAGTTTCATCGATAATCTGATCAATCTTCTGCCGCGAAAACAGCGGACTGAGCTTTTCCAGAGAATAGAGATCGGCCCGGGTAAAGCCATCCCGTTTACCATTCAGCGACATCCAGTGACTGTTCACCCAGGGGCTGCCGGGTTTGTAGCTATACGCCAGGTCATACGCGGGAGCCAACTGCCACCGGGATGGCGACAACGGCTGCGAGGGGTCTTCAGGCTGCAGCATAAATGCGAAGTTTTTAGCATGATCGTCATGGTTGCGGGCAACAATATTAAACACCATTCGCCGCATTAACTGCGTGGCATCACTGGCGGACAGTCTCAACTGTCGCGCGATCCCAAATAACTCAGCGTAGGAGAAAGACCCCGGTTTTTTATAATCCACATGGGCAATACCGTTGAGTGTCTGTACATGTAACTTGTTATCCCCCTGACGATCAAATCGCTGAGTAATGAAGTGCCGCCGGTTGCCCTCGTTGAGTAACTGACAGGGCATCATCCGGATGCCGCAGCCCCCCGCCATCAGGGAATAGACATACTCCATTGCACCATAACCCAGCGGGTCGCCGAAGGTCTCCCGGTTCTGATGATGTTCACTGACGCCATCAAACTTCATCAGGTAGTGAGTATACCCCTCTGGCACCCCGGTCTGCCCGGAGCGTACCTGAGTAAAATCTTCATTAAACGCCAGCACCGCTTTTGGCCGGGCACCGCCTGCACTCATACCTACAGAGAGCAGCGCAAGCATCGCTTCGCGATTTTCCTGCCCCTCCCGGGAAAGTTCTACCGAAAAATCATGGTGATTGTCGAGAATCTCCTGAGCAATCGCCACCAGCGATTCGATCTCGACCTGTTGCGATGCATTGAGCTTTTTCAGCCGGGTGGCCGGGGCATATTCGAGCGCACCGATACCCCGTGTACCGGTAAACTGCAAGCGCTGCAGCGGGGTAATATCGCCAGGCTGCTTACCCTGACTGGACACCCAGGCATTGAGCACCGCATTACCAAAATCATCCGGCAGTGAATCGGCGATCAGTCCGGGCAACCCTTTAAATGTTGCATATTCCAGCTCGGGAAAACTATAGATACGCCGGGACAGCGGCATTTTAATGGGGGACAGCTCAATACCGCTTTGAATAAAAGCAGGGCTATACTCAAACGCCCCTACCCCGGTGTCAGTATCAAAACTCACTGCACCAGCCTCCTGGTCATGATAGAGAACCCTGACAACCTGCATCACCATTCAGAGCCCCCCTCAGGCTTAACGCTGGTGCTACCCGATGCCCGCTGCCGTTTTTTACCCTGCAACCGCGCCAGCTGTACCGGCGAGATCGTTTGTTCAGGCAGAAAACGGTTTAAATGGTCACTCAACCCCAGGGCCTGCATAATGGCGACCAGTGTTTCCAGCTGTACCTTCCCCTTCTCTGCCCCCATCACCATTTTGCGGGAAACGCCAGACAACTCAGACACCTGCGTCTGAGTCATATCGGCATTCAGCCGAGCTTGTTTTAACCGCTCTCCCAGAATAACAGCGACCGCGGCAGGAGAACCCTCTCTAAGATCCATAATATCCCCAAATCAGCACTTAAATTGAGATAATCCTGTTAAAGTAAGATTTAATAACATTATAGACCAATCATATCGACACACAATAAAGTAACAAATATTGAACTTTAAATACAAAAATCACAAACAAAGTAACCAATATGTAACTTTATAAGACATAGAGCTATCGAGAATAACTGAGGATGACGCCTTTGAATGGACTGATCATAAAATCAGGTTGTTGCGGCCGCTCAACTAGCAGGCTGAAACCCGCTTCAGCCATCGCCCTGCTGAAGCGAGCATGCCGTCCCCGGCCAGGATCGACCAGAATCACCTCTCCCTGAGGCCGGCTGTGCTGACAGATGAAGTCTGCCAGCTGTTGCACATGTTCATCTTCATAGAGCAGATCACTGCCGATAATCAGATCGAACAGCCCCAGATCGGTCTGCGGATCAGCCCAGCCAGTGCGCACAAAGGGCACCCGGGGATCATCATTAAGATCGGTATTGTGCTGCATAAAGCCTTCTGCCTGGGGATGATAATCCGTGGCGGTGATGTCTGCCTGCAGATGATTCAGCAGAACACTGGTAAGGCCGATACCACACCCCACCTCAAGAATACGCTTATCCCTGAAGTTGGTCTGGAACAGATGGTGAGCAAGCACCTGACCGGATGGCCAGACAATACCAAACAACGGCCAGCTGGCTGAAGAGATCCCCAGCGCTTCCGCCTGACCATCTTCATCTTCAAACTCCTGATTACTACGCAGGCTGCGCAGATGAATATCAACATTGTCAAATTCGTGGGTATCGTAACGGACGCGGACTGCCATACTGTTTCCTGAAGGATTAAGTGAATAGCAGACGGCTTGATGAAAGATGGGTGGATAACAAGGTATATGCTTTTACCTGCCAGATTACAACAGATAGAAGGAAATAGCGAATATAAGCTCAACTAAAACGCACCAGAAATATTGCACTTCCGGTGCATTTTTATCAAATGCAGAGAGAAATACTTAGCCCTGTTGCTCTGCCACCTTATCGCAGATATAACCACCAATCGGAATCGCTGAGGTAGCCGCAGGAGAAGGCGCATTACACACATGCAGCGAACGGGGGCTTTCGGCAAACAGAAAATCATGCACCAGTGAACCATCGTTCATCACCGCCTGGGCGCGAATACCGGCGGGATAGGGTTGCAGATCTTCTACTTTCAGTTGCGGACAGTATTTCTGTACCAGCTTCAGATAACCGGGCTTCCATAGCGAATTTTTGGTTTCCACAATACCGGTACCGATATGGGCTTTGAGCACCCGCCAGAACCCCGGAAAGGTCACCATATCCCAGATATCCCTCAGGCTGATATTGATCTTGCCGTAGCCTTCACGCTTCCAGCCCTGCACGGCGTTTGGCCCCACGGTCACAGAACCGTCGATCATCCGGGTCAGATGCACTCCCAGGAAAGGCAGATCGGGATCAGGTATCGGATAGATCAAATGGTTAACAATGGTGTTGTATTTTTCCGGCAACTTGTAATATTCACCCCGGAATGGAATGATCTGAAAGTCGGTTTTGATGCCCAGCATTTTCGTGGTGCGATCCGCCATCAGACCAGAACAGGTGATCAGAAACTTACCCTTAAAACTCACCTGCTGTCCATTATGAAGTGCCTCTACAGTCACTTCGTCTGCAGATTCCGACAGACCGGTCACTTTATGATTCAGACGGGCATCGCCCCCCATCGCCACAAAGCGCTCCGCCATCCTGGTGGTCACCTGCTGATAGTTAACGATCGCAGTATCTTTCACCAGGATAGCCCCAACACCAACAATATTAGGCTCCCGCTCTTTCAGTTGCCCGGCATCCAGCAGCTCAACATCGATACCGTTGTCGATACAACGATTATACAATGCCTGCATCCGCTCAGCTTCCAGATCATTCGTGGCAACCAACAGCTTACCGCACTGATTATAAGCAACCCCATTCTCATCACAGAACTTCATCGTTGCAGCCACACCGGCTTTGCAGAACTGCGCTTTCAGACTGCCTGGCGCGTAATACACACCCGCATGGATAACACCACTGTTATGACCCGTCTGATGTTTAGAATAAACCGACTCCTTTTCCAACAGCAGGATTTTAGCGTCTGGAAAGCGCTGCTGTAACTGCCAGCCTGTCGACATACCGACGATACCGCCGCCGATGATAATGTAATCGTATGTCATGCATTTCACCCGTAAACATAGAATCAGTTAAATACGCTTTAAAATAACAGACGGCGGAGCCGATCAATCGACTCCGCCTTAGTATATCTGCACGGCATTACCTGGTGAAGTGACCCCGCTGACGCAGCAGTTCGCGACTCAGTTGAGGGTGTGCCACAAACTTATCACGACCGTGAAGCCAGCAATGGTTCTGTACCACCAGCATCGTGCCAACCGGCAGGCGAACGCGGAAGAAGTTCTCATCCTCTTCCAGAGACTTGCCCATCTCATAGAGATAGATACCTTCGGCCATGTTTTGCGGCTCAGCAAACTGATCGATAAACAGCATATGCGGTTTACCATTCTTATCCTCTTCAAAGAAGACTGGATGCTCAATCTTGGTTGCTACATTCTTAGATTTTGGGGCGCCCCAGACGATATCCTGTTTAGCCAGAGGGTGACGATAGAAACGATCCAGTTCAGCCCAGTCATCTACGTGAAGCAGCAAAGAATCGCCCCCCTCCATATGCGCCTCACCCAGCTTCTGCATCAGGACAAAGTCAGTACGCTCATCCACATAGGTGCCATCATTATGTAGCTCCATACGGCGGTGAGCCTGACGCAGATAACTATCCGAGTTATCATCGTTCAGAACAGTAAAGCGGGCATAATACTTGCCGTACATCGCGTCATGGTTTGGCATACCGATGAGATGGGAGATTGCAGTCGACAACTTGATCTCAAACTCTGTACGCAGCTCACCCTCTGTCACTTCTGGCTGACCTTCATACTGCAGCAGGAAAGCCGCGGTATTACGGTCCTGCATCGTTGCATTGAGAAATTTACCCAGAGAGTACCCGGTAATAGCATCCAGCTTGTCTGCGGTGGCATAACGCAGAAAAGGCTTGTACTCGAGGGCCTGTAGCGGCCACTGCGCTATCGCCTCATCAAATGCGGCAATAGTCTCGGCGCTCAGCGTTACCACCTGCAATCGTTTATTTGCCGCATAGGGGGCAACGGAAAAACCCTGGGGTTGAGTCGTTTCAACTTCACGCAACAAAGCAGTCATCTTTATCTCTCCTAAAGTGTATTCGTATCGTTTACCAAAGACTCAACAGAATGACAGCTGAGTGCAGGACGTTCTGGTAAGACGTTGTCAATTTTTGTTTTTGTGGCGGATCGTTCTGTCTCAGAATCATGGAATCTCAGGTTCCTTCAATCTCAGGAACATTCAATTTCAGGATCTTTGAATCATAAGTTGATCTGGATCACTACCAACATCGACGCAATACAATAATGTCGACATTTTAAATTAACGTCAACATTATATTTTATTGTTTGTCTTAACTAATCAATGTCGATAAATTAAACTGACCCAGGACAAGCGACTTAGTTATTTCAATAAATCCTTTAAAAACAGAAAACTAGACCCTTCTAATCATGATAAAGACCAGACCAGTCAACGATGCCAGGGGCGATAACTCTGCCCTGAAAGTGGTAGGTGATCTGAAACAGGATATTCTTACAGGCTATTTCAAACCGGGCGAAAAACTCAAAATGACCCGTTTGAAAGAACGTTATCAGATCGGCGTCAGCCCCCTGAGAGAGGCACTTTCCCAGTTACTGATCGAACAACTGGTGGTGGTAGAAAACCAGCGGGGCTTTAAGGTACACCCGGTGTCACGGGAAGAGATGCGCGATATCTATGCAACCCGGGCTGAAATTGAAGCCCTGTGTATCGGGCTGGCAGTGGAGCGAGGTGATGATGAGTGGGAAGCGGGAATCCTGGCAGCAGCTCACACCATGCATAAATTCGGTGATATGGTCGATAAAGACCCGCAGGAGTGGGAACGACGCCATCAGGCGTTTCATACCGCAATCGCCCAGGGGTGTAACTCACCGACCCTGTTACAGGTGCGCCGTTCGCTGTATGAAAAAGCCTCCCGTTACCGCAATCTCTGGCTGAAGAAAAATATGGCAAACAGCGACGTCTTTGATGCCAATCAAAAAGAGCATCAACTGCTGATTGATGCTCTGTTGGCGGGTGATGGAGAACAGGCCCGGGAACTGATCAGACAGCATCTGCTCAGCCCCAGCCGCGCCCTGGAAAAAACCCCCGGACTGGAAGAGCTGGCAGACTGAGTTGGCGCAGTCTGCTGCAGGACTGTCTCAACCGAAGGGCGCGACACCAATTAACCATTTATGGGCCCAGACGACCGTGACACCGTAAAGTGCGAGTCCCGCGACAATCAGAATCAGATCGTTATAGGCAGACGCGGGGGCACCGGGTAGTGGCCGCTGTTGGCGTCGTTTCATTGAGATACGGTCAACCACCGCCCAGGCGAGAAAACTACCAAACAGCACCAGATCACCCAGAGTCCCGTTAACCAGCAGATGGGACACCGCCCAGAGTTTTACCGCGATCAGCTGCGGGTGCACGGTGACCCGTTTAATCCGTCCGGGAAAGTATGGCGCCAGAAACAGTATGAATACCGGTAACAGCAACAGAGCTGACAGATGACGCATCCACACCGGCGTGACATAGACAATATAGGGGTCAAGCCGGTACGCCGCATAGCCTTTAGCGATCAGCCACAGCCCCAGCAGAGAGATAACCGCATAGAGTAGTTTCCAACCCACTTCACTGGCAGCGACGGCCCGGTTACGCAACGGCATCGCCACAATGGCAACACTGTGTATTCCGAGAAAAAGAATTACCCCCAAAACCAAAGTCAGCATACTGAAAGTCCTTTAATTATAATGTTGCAGATAAACACATCATTGTGACATATAAGTAACGCTTTTAGTTCTGCTGGTGAACAAAGCATTACAATTACAGCGTCATCTTCCGGTAACGTTAAAGTCATGTGGCAGACATAAACAGAGTCTAGTCTTCTTTGCAGAAAATGATTCCACTCACTTCCGTTTTCAGGAATATAAGTATGAACAAAGATCATCTGCAGGCCGATTCAGCAATGCATTCTGAATCAGACTCCGACTTCAGCAAAATTATTGATGCCGGCCTGAGCCGTCGCCGCTTTTTACAGGGCGGAGCCACCGCTATGGGGCTGTTTCTGGCAGCCAACCCACTGGCCGAAGCGATGGCAGCAACCAGTAACCCTCAAAGCAAGCTGCTGGGCTTTACCAAAGTACCTGCCAGCACCGCTGACACCTTCGTGGTGCCTGAAGGTTATGTTGCCAAACCGTTGATCTCCTGGGGCGATCCAATCCTGAAAGGCGCGCCGGAATTTGACGAAAGCGGCACTCAGCCGGCCAGCGCTCAGGCGGGCCAGTTTGGTGATAACACCGACGGCATGACCTTCTTCCCACTGTCTGACGATCACGGCCTGCTGGCAGTCAACAACGAATACACCAACTACCCACTGCTGTTCGATCATAGAGGCGAAGCGATGACCGCCGATGACGTGAAAAAAGCGCAGGCGGCTGTTGGTATCTCTGTCTTCGAAATCAGGCGTACCGCTGATGGCTGGGAATACAGCAAAGACTCTGATTACAACCGTCGTATCACTGCCAACACCGAAATGATGCTGACCGGCCCTGCCGCTGGAGATGATCTGCTGAAAACCAGCGTTGATGCGAGTGGGAAGAAAGTACTCGGGACATTCAACAACTGCGCCAACGGTGAGACCCCATGGGGCACTTATCTGACCTGTGAAGAGAACTTCAACGGATTCTTCGCTAAACCAGGTGGCGGACAAACAGCCCGCGAAAAACGTTACGGCCTGAAAGATGACAGTGATTACCAGTGGTTCAAATTTGATGACCGTTTTGATATCACTAAAGAGCCAAACGAACCAAACCGTCATGGCTGGGTGGTCGAGATCGACCCGATGGACCCAACCTCTACCCCGCTGAAGCGTACCGCGCTGGGTCGTTTCAAGCATGAGAACGCAGCCGTTATCGTGGCAGACAATGGCCACGTTGTGGTTTATCTGGGCGACGACGAGCGAGGGGAACACCTGTACAAGTTTGTCTCTAAAAACAAGTACAACGCTACAGATAAAGCTGCCAACCGCAACCTGCTTGAAGAGGGTACCCTGTACGTTTCTCGCTTCAGCGCACAGCCCGGTGAGGTGAAGGGTAACGGTGAGTGGATCGAGCTGACTTACGGCAAAAATGGTCTCACCAAGGAGAATGGTTTCAACAGCCAGGCTGAAGTGCTGATTTACGCCCGCGAAGCGGCGACGGTTGTGGGTGCCACCACCATGGATCGTCCGGAGTGGGTTGCGGTAAACCATAAAACCAAAACCGTTTGCTGTACTCTGACTAACAATAAGTACCGTGGCAAGAAAGACAACCAGCCGGTAGGCGGACCAAACCCACGGGCCAACAACAAGTATGGTCAGATTGTTCGCTGGAACGAAACCAATGGCGATAACAGCGCCACTACCTTCAAGTGGGATCTGTTCCTGGTTGCCGGTAACCCGACAGTGCACAATGACTTCTACGCCGGTTCTGCCAACATCAATGATGAAAACATGTTCAACAGCCCGGACGGACTTGGCTTTGATAAGGCTGGACGCCTGTGGATTCTGACCGACGGCAAATACTCCAACGAAGGCGACTTCGCGGGTATGGGTAATAACCAGATGCTCTGTGCTGATCCTGAAACCGGAGAGGTGCGTCGCTTTGCCACCGGCCCAATCGCCTGCGAGATCACCGGTCTGACATTCTCACCGGACCAGCGCACCGTGTTTGTCGGCGTGCAACACCCGGGGGAAGATGATAAACCATCCCACTTCCCGGCTGGCGGCAACAGCAAGCCTCGTTCAACCATTATGGCCATTCAGCGTAAAGACGGCGGTATTATCGGCGCCTGAATTTAACGCTTAATGAGATATTGAAAAGCCTCCATTGTGAGGCTTTTTTATTATCTGACGCGACACAATATGGCCAAGGTCTGAACGGTGCGATGTCTTTCACTTGTTACAGTAACAGCATCCAATAACACTGCCTGGCCCGCTAGCCAGACAACGCAATTCAATGCCCGGCTTAAACTGATAAAGGTCACTGTTGCTGCCTCTGAAGCTCTGTTAATATAGACCTACTTTTATGGACAAAATAATATAACTCATTCACAGAAAACTGTTTTTTTACGCTGGCTGGTTCGTTAACCGCCGCCAACACCTGTAGGCGTTATATTCAGACATCGCAGCACAAGGCGCTCGCTAAAAAATGTTAAACCTCCTGCTTCTCTTCACTTTACTCATGTCAGCCGAGATGCTGATCATGCAGGCGATGCAG
The DNA here is from genome assembly GCF_016924145.1 of Amphritea pacifica. Lineage (GTDB taxonomy): Bacteria > Pseudomonadota > Gammaproteobacteria > Pseudomonadales > Balneatricaceae > Amphritea > Amphritea pacifica. Next base: position 73,260 of record NZ_JAFFZO010000016.1, read on the forward strand.
AGGCTGGAGATCGCAATCAGTTTCTTCTGGCTGGAAGTATTCCTGGACGCGGCACTGATCGCCTTCATTACGGTTGCCATCGTACGTTTCTTTATCAAAACAAACCGACTGACGATCCGTCATGATCTGAATAGTGAGTCCGTCCTGCTGCGAACAGGGCTGATCGCTCTCACCGTTGAGACCATGCTGATGCTGATCTTTCCGCTGATCAGGGTGTCTGCAACCGGGTTTGCTGTGACGTTATCCGATGGGGTGATATTCTCACTGATCACCACACTGTTAATACACTACTTACTGCTGAAGCCCACAAACCTGGTCCCTGTAAACCAGCGTACGCTGATCGATAAAATCCTGGCATTGCGGGGTTTTCTCCTGTTTTGCTATCTCTCCTCCCTGAGCTTGTTTTTGTTATTACTTCTGAATGTTTATCAGCAACAGCAGCAGAGTTATATAACCCAGGCGGTAGCGGCTGAAAAGCCACAGCTAGCCCTGATCAAAAACAGCCTCAACGATCACATATCCAAAGCGGCTCTGGATACACTGATGCTGGCACGACAGGAAAACCTTCAGGATCTGCTAAGCGGTGACCCTGAGGCTCGTACCCGACTGACAAACGACTACCTTAATCTGGCGGCCATCAAGCCGGTCTATGAACAGATCCGTTATCTCAATGCGCAGGGCGTAGAAGAGATCAGAGTTGATCAGGGCAGTATTGATCCGGTCGTCATCAGCACTGAAAACCTGCAGGACAAACATAATCGATATTACTTTAAAGACTCATTAAAGCTTTTAGCGGGGCAGGTTTACATCTCCCCGATGGATCTCAACATCGAACACAAACAGATTGAGCTGCCCTTCAAACCGATTGTGCGCACCGCGTCTCCGGTTTTCGATCGCCAGGGCAATAAACAGGGTCTCGTAATCATCAACCTGAATGCCTCCGCCCTGTTCACTCAGCTGAAAGGCGATGCAAAGAATACCGCCGGCGAATTGATGCTGCTTAATGAGGATGGCTACTGGATGTTTGGACGGGAACGTGATGCGGCCTGGGCCTTTATGTTTCCGGAATATAAAGACAGGACCATTGAGAAATATTATCCCGGCATCTGGCAGAAGATTATAGGCAAAGACCGGGGGGCTTTTCTGTCACCTTATGGCTATTTTATATTTGATACCATAGCAACTGGCCGGGCAACGCCAGAAGACCCGCAGCACAATAAGCTGGCTGCAGAACTGCACTGGCCAGAGTGGAAACTGATATCACTGGCAAGCCCTAACAGCCTTTCCAAAGCTTACAGTAATTTTCTACCCCCACTGGCGATGTTTTTTGTTCTGACCGCCATGGTTACCGGGGTAGGCACCATCATGTATTTCAGAATCCAGCGAAAAAACCTGATCTCGCAGCAGCAGATTGAGCACCTTGCCCATCATGATGTGCTGACCGGCCTGAACAATCGCAATATCTTTATTCAGATACTGGAGCTGCAACTGACCCAGTCCAGGCGCACACAAGAACCTTTAGCACTACTTTATATGGATCTGGATCAGTTCAAACCAATCAATGACCGGTATGGACATGAGGCCGGGGATTATGTGTTAAAGCAGTTTGCGGCCCGGCTGAAGCAGATACTGCGGGAGAGTGACCTCCTGGCACGATTGGGAGGGGATGAATTTGCCGCGCTGCTATCCTCCTACGGCAACAAACGTCAACTCGAGATAATCGCCGAACGAATTATCAGCGCGACAGAAGAACCTGTTTCCTTCCGCGGACAGCAGCTTCAGGTGGGTATCAGTATCGGTATTGCCTTACACTTTCAGGGGCTGCCTCTGGAATCACTTCTGCATGAAGCCGACCAGGCGATGTATAAAGCCAAGCGTATGCAAAGCAACAGCTACTGCTTTGCCGAAGCGCCCGAGGAGCATCAGAAGGTACAAATAACCTCGTAACTCAATATTATGATCAGACAGTATCTTGATAAGACAGACAATATCTTGATAAGACAATGTCGTGATTAAATTGAGCACCACGATCTGACAGATTAACATCTCCTTCCAGCGGCTGTCGGGTACCTTTAAAAACTTCAGAACCGTTTTATTCCCTTGGGTTATCAACAAACCCTATTTATAACTAAATAATAACTTTTATGCTGAATCAATATTAGCGCTTGCCCGGTGAACCAGTATAATCCCGAGCCTTAACAGTATGGTTTCCCTACCAGAAGCCCTGCTTATCAATTTTTATGTCTGTATTCCAAAAGAATGACAGGCTTTTTATTGCTGATTCTGCTTATCTGCAGAACAACGTTGTTTTAAAGATCCTGTGAATTTCCCCTGTTGCTGAGATACAGCCTGCGGTGATCTTTGCTGTTCGTATTGATAAAACACTTCAGCATAATGTTTTCTGTACTCCGGGAGTCTGAAATGAGAGCAAACCCGTTCGCTCTGTTACCGCTATTACTCTTTCTTGCCCTGTTTATCGGCAGCGGCGTTTACTATCAGTCAGCTAATGTTGATTTCGCCTTCTATCAGATCTCTGCGCCGGTCGCGATTCTGCCTGCGATTGTGCTGGCTCTGCTGCTGGATCAGGGCACACTGAACCAGCGCCTGGAAACCTTTATCGCGGGGGTTGGCGACAGCAACATCATCACCATGTGCCTGATCTATCTGCTGGCAGGAGCCTTCGCCAGCGTCGCAAAAGCCGTTGGCGGCGTGGATGCCACGGTCAATTTTGGTCTCAGTGTTATCCCTTCTGAACTGGTGCTGCCGGGTCTGTTTGTAATTACCGCCTTTATCGCCACCGCGATGGGCACCTCCATGGGTACTATCGCAGCGATGGCACCTATCGCCCTGGGGCTGACCGGGGTCAGCGATCTGTCACTGCCGCTTTGCATCGGCGCAGTGGTTGGCGGAGCGATGTTCGGCGACAATCTGTCCATCATCTCCGATACCACTATTGCCGCCACCCGCTCGCAGGGCTGCGATATGCGAGACAAGTTTCGTATGAATTTTAAAATCGCCCTGCCCGCAGCGCTGATCACACTGGGCTGGCTCTATCTGCAGGGGGCCGATGCCAGCATTACGCAGGACAACGACTACGAACTGCTTAAAGTACTGCCCTACCTTGCGGTGCTGGTGATGGCGCTCAGCGGTCTGAATGTATTTCTGGTCCTGTTCAGCGGTATTCTGCTGGCCGGCGCTATCGGTCTGACAGGCGTGCAGGAATACTCGATTGCACAGTTCTCCAAAGATATCTATACCGGCTATACCGGAATGCAGGAAATTCTGATTCTGTCGATGCTGATTGGCGGTCTGGGGGCTCTGATGAAAGCACAGGGCGGTCTGGAGTTTCTTGCCCGACTGATTGATCGCTTCACAATACAGAGCGATAAATCAGAAGCCAGCCCCCGGGCGGGTGAAGCGGCGATCAGTACTGCCGTCGCCCTGACCAATATCTGTACCGCCAATAACACCGTTGCCATCATTATCTGTGGAGGCCTGGCGAAAGATATCGCCACACGTCAGCATGTTGACCCACGACGCAGTGCCTGTCTGCTGGATATATTCTCCTGCGTAGTGCAGGGGCTGTTACCCTATGGCGCACAGGTATTGCTGGCAGGCTCAATCGCCGGTCTGTCCCCCCTGCTGATCATCGGCAATATCCATTACAGCTGGTTGCTGGGGATCATCGCGCTGGGAACCATTGTGTTTGGTAAAACAGTGTCCAGTGCTAACACTAGTCAGGCTTTATAAAGCCTCGTGCTGCCAGAGTCGTTCCAAACTAACAACGGGCAGGTGTGCAGCGCTGCTGTCGTAAGCGACGCGGCACACCTTTTGGCGATTACACCGGTGCTATTTTACCCGTAAACGACACAACCTCCTCCCCGGGTTCCGGCTTCTCAGGCACCATCCGCGCCAGTATCAGCGACACCCCGCCCAACGCCGCGCCGGTGAGAAACACAGCAGCCGGAGAGATAATCCATAACACACCATAGGCGGCAGGCAGCACCACTGCAGCGATATGGTTGATGGTGAAAGAGACGCCTGCCGTAGACGCCAGATCCTTCGGATCGGCAATTTTCTGCAGATAGGTTTTCTGCGCTATCGCCATAGAGAACAGCAGGTGGTCGGCAATATACAGCCCCACCGCAATCCAGGGATCTGACACAATAGCGTAGGCCGTGAACACAATAATCAACCCGATATACTCGATGGTCAGGGTTTTACGTTCACCCCAGAAACCGATCAGCCTGCCAATCCTGGGGGCACAGATCATATTCAGAGCGCCATTGATGAGAAACATGATGGAGATCTCACCGGCAGAAAAACCAAACTTTTCCACCATCAGGAAACTGGCAAACACCATGAAGATCTGCCGCCGGGCACCGCCCATAAATACCAGCGCGTAGTACAGCCAGTATCGTTTGCGTAGTAGCAACTTTTTATGTTGCTCAACCTTGCCCTCCATACGGGGAAACGCCAGCCAGCAAAACAGAGTTATCGCTATGGTAACCCCACCGCCCAACAGATAGACGGTTTGCATCGATAAGCCGGAGATATCCAATGCCAGCCATACCAGAGCAAACGCCACCAGGCTGGCAAACGAGCCAATCGCCACCATCTGTCCCAGACGGTGGGGGGCTTCCTCCTTGCTGAACAGCTGCAGTGACAACGACTGATTCATAGTCTCGTAATAGTGAAACCCCAGCGACATCAGCACGGTAGTACAGTAGAGGCCAACCTCGGAGGGGAAGAAGCCGGTGGCCGCGGTACCCAGACCCAGGAGCAACATCGATACCAGAGCCAGGGTCTGTTCACGCATCAACACCAGCAACAGCACTGCGCCAAAAGAGATAAACCCGGGAATCTCACGCAAAGATTGCAGAATACCGATCTCAACCCCGGTAAAAGCCGCTTTCTCAATGGCAAAGTTATTCAGCAGTGCCATCCACACCCCCATCGACAGAGGCATCGCGCCCGCCAGCAGAAACAAAAACAACTCCGGGCGACGGATAAGATTCATCATAGTAACTCCTGCACAGGCGGACATGTTTAACAACGCAGTAATACCCGACCTGATAACTCAATTAATTTCTCAGACTACTTTAAAAAAGATCCAATCTGGCGTATACAATAAAGCATGCCAACTTATATCGAGAAACAGACAGAGCTACCTGAAATTCCCAAACACTGGGTAACCCTGGATGGAAAACCGGTCAACCGGCTGGAACACGTTCCCCGTCAGGTCGTGATTCGTAAAGCTGACCACGAAGCAGGATTTTACTCGCCCTACCATAGTCATGGCTGGGGACAACTGCTGTTTATCGCCGACGGACTGATTCAGGTGTCAGCCCGGGATATTGGTTACTGGGTGGTACCGCCGCAACGGGCAGTATGGATTCCCGCCTTTATCGAACACGATGCCCGCACTATCCATCCGGTACAGATGCGCAATGTCTATATTGCACCTGAAGCTTCCAGAGATCTGCCCGATCATTGTCAGGTCATCCATGTAACCCCCCTGCTGCGGGAGCTGATTCTGGAGATGGTCTCCTTTGATACCCTCTATGATGAGGATGGAACACAGGGGCGTATCGTTCAGGTGTTTCTTGATCAGCTTAAAACGATTCCCGAGGCCCCTCTCCACCTGCCGCATCCCAAAAGTAAATCCCTTATAGAGATCGCCCACAGGCTGAGGGATAACCCCGCCGACCCGCGCTCGATTGAAGAGTGGGCAACCGAACTTGGCACCAGCGCCCGCTCTCTGGCTCGCCACTTTCGCCAGGAAACGGGGATGACATTCGGGCAGTGGCGCCAGCAGGTGCGCCTGCTGGCAGCACTGACCCGCATCGCCCAGGGGGATGCAGTAGCCAATGTTGCCCAGGACCTGGGTTACAATAGTCAGAGTGCCTTTATCACCATGTTTCGCAAAGCACTGGGAAAAACACCAGGGAGGTATTTTGAGCTGTGAAACGCTCAAAAAGTGGTTAGAAAAATCGGGAGGGACAGCAGCATTTTAGATGGCCAAACACTTATGACGACGCTTAATAACAACACTTAATAACAGCGCTCAGTCACCGCCGCCATCACCACCACCTGAATCGCCATCAAAGAAACCACCGCTATCACCGCTATAACCATCAGACCGACTGCCGCGACCACCAGATCCCATTTTTAAAACCAGCCATACAGCAAGAGAGGCGCCGAATATCAATACGCCTAATGGCGCCACCATATTAAACAGCGTTTGATCTGAATACAGATCGGTGTAATGCCATGAGATCCAAAGCCCAGCCATAATAATCACGATTGATTTCATGATGCTTTCCCTATGGTTCGTCGTTATAACAATTCATAACTACCTGTTCAGATCAGCTTCAGGACGCTCTACAGAAGCCATTTTTAGCGGTTAACTGGGTATTAAAGTACTTCAGCAAGAGGATAGATCTCCCCATCACCAGCTTAATCCCCCATTGCTTCTTTTCGCTCACGTTCATATTGATCGTAGGATTCTTTGTAACGATTCACGCACTCATCATATAACGGGGGTGGCTGCTTAGAACATTCAAACCTGTTACTAAGCTGCATACTTTCAAAAGAACCACTATTGGTACAGCCAGTGATAAGAAAAAAGCTTAGATAAAAGAGTTTCACTTTCATGATTCTACTCCCGTTTTTACGGGTGCAGGAATCCAACCGACAGCGCACATCATTGTTATCCCTGAGAGTATAATAAATGCTTAATACGCCGGACGGCCTGCCCGGCTCACTCTCTGAATGATACGGGAAAAACGGGAAGCTAACGACCTCACCAGATGAAAGATAGAAATAAAGCGGCTGATTGTTATTTCGCTGGGACAACCCACTCACCGCATACCCGGTTGCGTCCCTCCTCTTTCGCCCGATAAAGTGCGCTGTCCGCACGGGCAACCAGTTCCTGGATCTCATCGCCGGCGTGTCTTTCAGCCACACCGAATGAGACAGTCATCTTAATATCAGAACAAAACGGATCGCTATTCACCAGGTGACATAACTCTTCAGCTTTGCTGACCGCGGCATCACAGCTGGCTTCACTGAGTACGATGGCAAATTCATCCCCCCCGAGACGATAGATGGTATCAAATTTTCTCAGCCTTGAGCTCAGTAACTTCAGAACAGCGCAGAGAACCTCATCCCCTTTTACATGGCCAAAAGTATCGTTGATGGCTTTGAAATTATCGATATCCAGGACGATGAGCGACAAGGGGGTATGCTGCTCGGTTGCTGAGGCAAAAAACGGTTCCATGTGATAATCAAACAAGCGACGATTACCCGCACCGGTTAAACCGTCCTGAGTCGCCTGCTGCGTAAGCACATCCTGATGACCCGCCATACTCCTGAAAACGATATATGAAAAAACATTCACCAGGGTAATGGTAAAAAGAATACTCAGTTGTTCGATCAAAACCAGTTGTGTATTGATGATTGGAAAGATCGCAAACAGCGCCAGTATATTGACAATCAACGCTTCCCCGGGTTTGAGCAGGAAGTACCCGGTAATCATGGTTGGATACAACCAATAGATAAGCGATGGCCCCTTGATGTTAACTACCAAGACCACCGTGACGAGAAATAGAGCGGTGAGGATAACACTGGCTAATCGCAACTTATTGCTTTTAATAACATACAATCCGATCAGGGCCGCGCCCACTAAAGCGGTAGAATCAACCGCAACCATCAGCCAGAGCCGGTCCATCAAACGCAATACGATAAACGGCAAAACCCCAATAACACAGGCGGCGCACAACCCCAGAATAATATTTTTTTTATTAAAAGACTGCATAGTTACCTACCGTCAAATCTTCTACTCTTCACCATATATCTGATCGTCAGAGAAGTAACCTGAATAAGTCCCCACAAAGAGATGTATTTGTGCAGAAGCCTGCACCAGAAAGCACTGTTGTCGCGTTTCAGAAGGCTTTGTAAGCTGGTATAAGGAATTGGTTTTCGAAGCCGGGATGAGGCCGAGCAGACATACTTGATTACATTGAACAACTCTACGACCAGAGGAAAAAGCGGAAGCGAACTCAAACCGCTGTTAACTGACTGTCCAAAGAATCGGGGTAGAACCAGATGCAATCACTGCAGGATGCAGCTCCTACATGTAAAACTGACGCTCTTATCCAGCAGCGAAGCCTCAGTCTAACTACTAATATGTAGTATCAAAGCCGTTTGAGAGTCAACCGCGTGGTAGGTCTCCTCTAACAGTTCAAACCCGGTGAAGATAATCTCCAGCGCCCGGTCGTTGGTCAGTAATAGCACGATGGTATAGTCTTTAGTTCTTTCAATCTCGTAGGCGCCGGATTTAAACCAGCTGTTGGCCAGCTCCAGCTGTTCCAGATAGTCTTTACGGGAAACTGAGTGAAACTCCAGCGGGATAGTATCGTTGCCTTTAAACTGCACCGTTGTGTAGGTTTTCGGCACTGAGAGAAAATCCCGTTTAGTGGCATAGACAACCGTCAGCAGTGGCTCACCCTTCGGGCTATGACTGATAAAGGAGCAGTCAGTGCCTGGCTCCGTTTCCAGCGCGGGAAGTTCTGAAAATTTCTTTAAAATCATGCTGAAAATATCCTAAAAACGATTATGACGCAGCGTTCTCAGCGTATCAGCTGAGCGACCTTCTGACCATGCCCACTGTCCTGCAACCCCTGCACAATCCGCAGTGCGGCATAGGCGTCATTAGCGGCATAAAGTAACTGCGCATCACTCAGTTTTGGCAGCGCCCAGTTAGAGGTTGAGACTCGTTTTGATTTGTTAAACTTCTGCTGAAACTGAACCGCAACAGCCGCTTTAACCCCCAACTGACGCCGGTAACCCAGTTGCCTGTAGACCGTATCCAGATCGAGAATCCCCTGAATCTCAACCCCGAATTTACGCCGGATATGGCTGCAGTCTGACTGCAGGCCAAAACCAGCTTTAACGACTTGTTTCGCTTCCAGCACCTGACGGATAAGCGGGTAAGCCTCCTCATCATGCAACTGAAAAATATAGCCGGTCGTGGCGGTCGACAACTGCACCACATGGGGACCATCAGAGGCCTGATCTTTACGAAAGACCGGTTTTGATTCGGTATCAAAGCCAACAAAATCGCAACTCAGCAGATCCTGAAGAGCAGATGTCAGCGCCTCAGCGCCACGGGGTTGTTGTATCTGTTCCAGTGTCATGCCCGGAAACGGGGGAAACAGAGCGATCTCCTCCCGGGTGGGAGGCAACAGTTTCTCTTTCATGCGGCTCAGCTCTTCTTCGTGCTTTTCGCCAACGCCTTAGCCCAAACAGAGTTAGCGTCAATGACAGTCTCTGTAGCAGCCGTTTCAGTCGCGACCTTTTTAGCGGCGGGCTTTTGAGTGCTACTGTTTCTCTGAGCAGACTTTTTCACATCGCGTTTTTCACCCGCTGGTTTATCAACGACAAACTGAACATCCGCTGCCTGACGCTTTTCAGCAGAGGGTTTCCGCACCGGTTTATCCGATGTGGCGACAGCCGTGGCCGTGGTTCGCTGAGGTCTATCCGCTTTAACGGAGGGCGCTTTATCACGCATCTGGCTCTGTAATCCGCTGAGAAAGTTGCGCAGCACCTGATCCTGACACTCGCGGTAGTTCTGATGGCCCTGTTTGCGGAACAGAGCACTCAGCTCATGTTTGCTAAGCCGCACACCGGCCAGCTTAAGAATTGCCAGAATATCATCGGCGGTCAGATTGAGCGCAATTTTAAGCTTACGGAAGATAATGTTGTTGTTCAGACGCTTTTCCGCCACCGGCTGATCGCCCTCCTGACGGCCACGCTTTTCGATAATCAGACCGTTCAGAAAGCTCGCCATCTCAAAATCAGGCATACGGATATAGCCAGCCTCTTCCTCTCTTTTCAGCCAACTGCTCAGCTGCACCCGGGTTACCGCCAGCTCAGCATGACGAAACACCCCGATCATTTTGGTATCACTGAAGTCAAAGGTATAGCGCAGGCGGCGCAGAATATCGTTATTGTTCACAAAAAAGATCCGGACAGAGAGGAATAAGGCTGGCACTTTAACACAGATACCCCCTGTTCAGCCCGTATTCTTTAAAACCGGATGGTTTGAAAACCGTCGTTTGAGGCTTAATAGCCGCGTGCTTTATCAACAGACTGAGGAAGGCTGCCTTCGGACAGATAACGACTGATATTGTCGGCAACAATTCGACTTGCTGTGGGAACACTGGTGGGCGCCGAGATATGCGGTAACAGGGTAGTATTGGGATGTCCCCACAACCGCGATTGTGGATGCAGTGGTTCCTCTGCGAACACATCTAACACTGCATGACTGAGCTGTCCCCGATCCAGAGCCTCAAGCAGATCCGATTCAACCACCGTCGCACCGCGGCCAAAGTTGATCAGTGCTGCGCCGGTTTTAACCTGCTGAAAGAATGCCCGGTTCATTAAGCCCAGAGTGGCAGGCGTCAGCGGCAGTAGATTGACAATAATATCCGCCTTAGCGAGCAGCTCTGACAGCTGCTGCTCCCCGGCATAGCAATCGACAGAGTCAATCTGTTTAGCTGAACGGCTCCAGCCAGACACACGAAAACCGTTATCCACCAGCCGTAATGCACTGCACTCCCCCAGCTTGCCCAACCCCAGAAGTGCGATATGTCGATCACCCGGATCAGTATAGGATAGCTGTCGCCAGTGACTGTCCGCCTGCTGCTGGCGATATCGGGGCATATCACGGTGCAGATACAGCACCCAGGCCAGCACCGCTTCAGACATCGTTCGTGCCAGCTGCGGATCGGTGAGACGAACAATCTCAAACGGCATATGTGACAGATTGGCCATCATCCCCTCGACACCAGCCCACACTGAGTGAACCCACTGCAACCGGGACAGCTGTGCAACCTCCACCGGATCAGGATTCGCCACAATAGCGATCTCTACCTGCCCTTTATCTACCGCGGATAGTTGAGAGAATTCACAGATATCACAACCGGATAACTGCGTCTGAATTGTATCGATCCAGTCGCAGGCTTCCTGACGACTGAGCTGATGTATAAAAGGGATTAAGGGGCGCATACAGCTCTCGTATTACCGTGTTCACTAACAACTATATAAAATAGAGATTGCCAGCACTCTCGCTATAATTTTTCACATCATCCATAAAGCGGATAAATTCATCAATAGGTATTGGCCGGCAGAAGAGATATCCCTGCCCCATCTCACAACCCAGCCGAATCAACTCTTTCAGCTGATCCTGAGTTTCTATTCCCTCAGGGCATACACGCAAGTTAAGTGATTTCCCCAGTGAGATAACATTTTTCACTATCGCCAGGCTGTCATTATTATCCCCCATTCTCTGAATAAAGGACTGATCAATCTTCAGAACATCAATATTGAACCGCTGCAGATAGGTCAGGCTGGAATAACCCGTACCAAAGTCATCCAGCGCAATGACAATCCCCTGGTTATGCAACGCTTCGATAATCTGCTGGGCGGTCTCAATATTTTGCATCAGAGCGCTTTCGGTCACTTCCAGCTCGAGCATTTCAGGCGGCAAACTACTCTGGCCTAGTATAGCCATAACCCTGTCAACAAAGTCTGTCCGCTTCAGCTGAGAGGCAGAAACATTCACCGCCACAGGAACTTCAGGGTGATCTGGAAGCCATTTGTCCGCATCGGAACACGCTGTTTTCAGCACCTGTTCACCCAGTTGCTCAATCAGGTTTAACTCTTCCGCTACCGGAATAAATTCACAGGGCGGGATCAGCCGTCCACTTGAGTCCCGCATTCTTACCAGGGCTTCTACACCCACAATCCGGTATTCCCAAAGGGAGAACTTAGCCTGGTAATGCACTTCAAAACTCTGATTCTTAACAGTTGTGCGGATTAGCTGCTCGATCGCATGCCTGGAGAGCAAGGCTTCTTCCAACTGATTGGAAAAAAAGCAGTGGCGCCCCCGGCCCTCGTACTTGGCCCGATACATCGCCACATCGGCCAGTCGCATCAGATCTTCTTCATCAGTCGTATCCTCAGCCGCAATACTGATGCCCATACTCACCGACAGTCCACACTCACCCTCGGTCAGCTTAAAAGGTGTTTCCATCTGTTTATGAATATTGACCGCCATCCGTTCGACCTGACTTATATCATCAATGTACGGGATAACCATCGCAAACTCGTCACCACCGATTCGGGACAGCGTCGCACGGGACTCATTCAGTTTTTTAAGCCGGTCAGCCACCTGTTTAATCAGGCTGTTCCCCTGGGTATAGCCCAACGAATCATTGATGTATTTAAAGTTATCCAGATCGATCAGTATTAAAGCTGTTTTCAAACCCGAGGCTTGTGCAAATGCAATGGCATCCTCAAGCCTTTGTTGTAACTGAACCCGGTTAGGTAATCCGGTCAACTGATCATGGTATGCCAGATAATCCATCTTATCCGAGATCGCCACCGTATCACTGAGATCCCGGAACACAATCACCGCTCCGGTGATTCTACCATCGGTATCGGTAACGGTGGCGGCAGATCCTTCGATGGGATAGACGTTACCATCGTGACCGGCTAACTGGCTGTTAGAGGAAAGGTAGTTAACACACAGATTCTCCAGTGCCAGAAGTTCTGGACTATCAATACGGTCACCGGTTAATCCATTGTGTAAAACAAAGACCTCTTCAATGGGGAGACCGTATGCGGCTACGGATGAAATTCCGGTTAAACGTTCAGCAATCGGATTCATATAGGTAACCCGGCCGTCGGTATTAATCGAGATAACACCATCGCCAATTACATTAAGGGTGACATTATAGTTTTCATTTTGCAGTCGCAGCTCGCGCTCAGTTCTTTTCAGCGAGGTGATATCTATAAGTGTCAGCAGATAACCCTGAATTCCTGTCACCGGAGTTGTATTAACAAAGTTCACCTGAAGGTGTCGTTCACTACCGTTATGCAAATAACTGATCTGGGGGGCTGAACCGGCTTTTTGTGTTGCGAACCGCCTTAACAGCCGGGCTAAGCGGGGAGGTAACAGATCATCAATCGACCGACCGGCCATCTCCATAGCTGAATGACCAAACCATGCACCCTCAGGGTCATTACTGTATTTATTAACCCAATCCCGGGTCCAGTAAGTGACCTGCACAGGCAAACTGCTAATCATCGATGTTAATGCCTGGTGTTCGAGTTTAACCTGCTTCACCTGGGCAGATTGCTGCAGGTGATTTTTTACTTTCAGACGACAGTTTTTAACATTGATCGGTTTAGTCAGATAATCAACGCCCCCGGCCCCCAACGCCTGTGTTTCGATCACTTCGCTTTCATTGGCTGTAATAAAGATAACAACCGGATGTTCAAATTCAGGATCGGCTTTGAGAATTTCGCACACCTCGATACCGCTTAAATCCGGCATACTGATATCGAGCAGGATGAGGTCCGGACGATATGAGCGAGCCTGCCGAAGCGCAGTTTCACCACAATCCGCTTCAATAATCTCCGCCATACCACTGACGGCGTCTGCTAACAAAAGACGGGTAGCTTCATCATCATCGACTAATAAAACTGTTAGTGGTGCCTGAGTATCCATTCTCATTATTCCCATACTCATCTAGGTTAGGGGTACCCCGCGTCAGGGGAGGTGAAACAGCCTGTTGCAACTACCAGCTTCCAGGACTTAGGTTCTGATTCAATTATAGACAATCTTTAACATTCCACTACTATACAAACTCTACACTCAGGTTATGAAACAAGCCTAAAAGACCATGCAAAAAGTAAGTAATATATTGATAGTATTGAAATTTTATAAACAAGCAATTGACGCACAAACAGTCACACACCAAAATTAGTAACAATAAGAGTGTAATTAAATAGTTTTGATCAGGAGGTTTCTAATTCAGCTCATCGCCGGGTATTGCCGATAAGCTTATGAGTTTATTAAGGTTATGCCAGCAGCGATCGGAAGCAATTTTAATGCTTGCAGTTTTTATCAACTATTGTGTTATCTATCTCGAACACCCTGCAGTACCGGGCAGACAGACTCAGGGAGAGTTTTATGCAATCGGCATTCAAATTACGACAGTTTTATCTGGGAGTGGCGGTTGCCGTTATCTTATTTCTGACCCTCTCAGCAGTAATCTATTATCAGGCGCGAACCAGTATCAGAGACGATCTGCTACAAAATCAGAGTCAGGCTCTGAAACAGATTGAGCGTTATCTGAATGATCAGCTGGATACTCAGCGCAAGCAGATTCAGTTTATTGCCCAACTCCCCGCCATTGAGGCGATTGCCCAAAAACTGACTCACACCAACACCTCTGATTCCATCGAAGCACTCAGCCTGAACCAATGGAAGTCACATCTGCAACAGTCGTTTCTGGCGTTTGTGAAAACGACTCCCGAGATTCGCCAACTCCGCTTCATCGGTATCGCCAATAACGGACGCGAACTGATCCGGGTTGACCGCCGTCAGGGGCAACTCAGTATCATTACCGAGCAACAACTCCAGTCTAAAGGTGATTCAGCCTATTTTAAGGAGATAACAAACTCAGTTGATGAGTCGGTCTATTTAAGTGATATTGAATTTAACCGTGAGTTTGGCAAGATCGAACTGCCGGAATGGCCTACCTACCGTCTGGCGGTCAGAATATACGATGCAGACCACGCGCTGTTTGGCTTTGTCATTATCAATTACAACGCCGGGCCATTGCTGCAGAGATTGAACAACATGCACCATGCAGGTGGTGTGTTTTTACTCAATGACCGTGGTGATTTTCTATTACATCCCGATCCGGATATCGCCTTTGCTTTTGAACGGGGTAACCCCGTCACCTGGCCAGACTATTCAGGGCAGACAGAGCCGGTTAGCGGATCACAACGCTGGCAACAGATTAGTACTCCTGATGGCGATACGCTGAACTATATCGCCAGCCAGATTAACCTGGGCAGCAGCAACGAGCCAAGACAGTTCACCGTAATAAAGACACTGACAGAAAACGCTATACAAGCGCAGATACTTAAACATTTCCTGGCAACATTTGCCGGCCTGTTGATCATATTCACGATCGCCCTGAGCGTGGTTTTTCTTTACCAGAAAGCACTCTCGGCCCGCAGAGAGCTACTGAAAACCCAAAGTAATTTCCGCGCAATTGTGCTGGGGTCTTCAGAAGCGATCATTACCGTCGACAGGAACGCCTGCGTGAAAGACTGGAACCCGGCAGCTGAGCGGCTGTTGGGCTACAACGCTGCGGCACTGCTCAGCCTCAATATATGTCATGTTATAGCGGATACTGATGCGAGCAGCCAATGTCTGTTATCGGTGCAGGACGTCATTGACGATGGCAGAATACGCACGAACGAGGTTCAGATAAAAAACCGTGAAGGACAGGTTCGTCATGTGGAGATGACGCTTTCGGCGATTAAAGATAATCGTGATACCCAGCACACAGCCACAGCCGCTGTGATCATTCACGATATTACAGCGCTTAAACAGGCACAGGCCCTGCAGCTTAAGCACAATGAGGCGCTGGAACAACAGGTTGAAGCACGCACCCGTGAACTGCAGGACGCCGTCCGTGAAGCCCGGGCAGCCACCGAACTAAAAAGCCGCTTCCTGGCCAATATGAGCCATGAGATCAGAACGCCAATGAATGGCATTTTTGGCATGCTGGGATTACTCCGTAAAGGGCCTCTCAGCCGTCGCCAGCAACAACAGTTGGAGTTGGCAGAGAGCAGCGTTAAATCACTGACCCTGCTGATCAACGATATTCTGGATTTTTCTAAAATTGAGGCCGATAAACTGGAACTTGAGTTTATTGACTTTGATCTTCACAGACTGCTGCACGCCTGTGTCCAGTCGATTTCGTCTGTCGCCTACAGCAAAGATATTGAGATGATCGCTCATCTGGTGGATGTCGACACCGTCTGGGTCAATGGAGATTCAAACCGGATACGCCAGGTTCTCAATAACCTGCTCAGTAACGCCGTCAAGTTTACCATGACAGGACAGATCTGCCTCAAAGCAGCCACCTATATGAAGGATGACAAAACGCTCTGGCTTAGCTGTTCAGTACAAGACACCGGCATCGGTATTAGCTCGGAGAAACTATCCGGGATCTTTACCTCCTTCTCCCAGGAAGAGATTGGAACTTCCCGGCAATATGGTGGCAGCGGGCTGGGCCTGACGATCTGCAAACAACTCTGTCAACTCATGGGTGGCTCGATCAGAGTCGTCAGCGAAAAAGGGTATGGCAGCACCTTTTCCTTCACCATCCCCCTCAATCCAGCGACCACCGAAGCAGCCCCTGCATTTAAACCGGACCTGGGCGGCCAGGGTGTATGGATAGATGCAACGCAACCCAGCACATCAGCCAACCTGACAAAAATTTTTCACAGTTGGGGAGCGCGTGTGACGCTGTCGGATGCTGATCAGTTTCATAATATATACCAGTCACCCACCTACGACCTGCTGGTTGTCGATTCAGTCAATTACATCCGGCTGAAGCCCGGTATTGAGCATTACCTGCAGCAGAGCAACCCATCAGCGCAGGTGATGATCATCGATAACTGGCATGCCCCGGATCTGATCGATCCGGCCGTTCTGGATCCAGATACCGTGTTAATTGACTCACCGGCGACACTGGTCAATCTGTCAGCCGCCCTTGAAGCATTAAAAATCGACCGAAAACATGCCGAAGGAGAGCCGCCAGTTTCAGATACACCAAAGCTCAACTTCCATAACCGTAATCTGCTGGTCGTCGATGACCACCGGATCAATCGTGAAGTACTTCAGGGGCTGCTGGAAGACTATCATGCCCATGTACTGCATGCACAGAACGGCCAGGAGGCTATTGATATCCTCCGCCAGCAGACCGATGATACCGTGCTCGCTATTATCATGGATTGTCAGATGCCGGTGATGGATGGTTATGAGGCGACCCGGAAAATCCGTGCCGGGGAGGCTGGCCCGATCTATAAGAATGTCCCGATCATCGCCTTAACCGCCGCGGCCCTGCAGGGCGAGAAAGAGAAGTGCCTGCAAGCGGGCATGAATGACTATCTGAGTAAGCCTTTTGAACCGGAGGCACTAAAACAGCTGCTGTGTCAGTGGCTACCCCATGTTATTGAAGCCCCTGCCCCGGTCAATAGCGCAGAACCGCTCACGCAGAGTGACGATTCACAAGTCCACTCGCCACTCTGGAACAAGCACAAGGCATTGCAACAACTGAATCAGAAACAAACGCTGTTACAACGTATTATTGAGATCTATCTGAAATCCGCCCCTCAGATTCTGAAGACGCTTCAGAATGCGGCAGAATCTGGCGATACAGCAGCGTTGATCAGTGCAGCACACAGCTTAAAAGGCATCTCCGCTAATGTTGGAGCAACCCGTATCGTTGAACGGGCCCGTCAGTTGGAGGGGGAGGCCGCGAAGATGAGCGCTGATGAGATCACAGCGGAAGTGTCACATCTGACTGAGGATCTTAAGCAGTTCAGGTGTTTACCGGAACTGCTGAAATTCATGCAGACGACAGGCTTCGAAAACAATGATCAGGAAAGCACTGCGGACGAATGAACTGGTGACGAATATACCGCTCACTAGAGCCCCGACAGGTCCCATCTGTCTCCAGAAGTTGAAGACTTGACCGACTCCGGGAAGCTGAGGTTTACTTCAGTTTTTTATAAACAAACAGCAGAATAAAGGCACCAACGGTTGCTGTTGCTATGCTGCCAAGGCTAAGGCCATCCAGGGTGCCGAAGCCTATCAGATTGCCGAGAAAACCACCAACAAAAGCACCGGCGATACCTAGCAGAGTAGTGATGATAAAACCGCCACCATCCTTACCCGGCATAATCCACTTTGCCAGTACACCTGCGATTAAACCCAAGATAATCCAGGACAGAATCCCCATAGCCACACCCCTTTTCTGTTTTTTTACTCGTATACACGACTAGTTTATCTTAAAGCGCAACGAAATTTCCCCATATTTTTCATACTCTAAGGTAAAATCAATCTCAGGCGCTACCTCAATAACCCCGGCATAGGAACTGGTAATCACCACCTGACCGGCCTTGATATCGATACCCTGCTGGGAGAGACAGTTAACCAGCCAGAAAAGCGGTGTTTGAGGATAGCCTGAAGGATGTTTGCCCTCCATCCGGGATTCTGAGTCGACAATCCCCTGCGTTAAAACAAAACTTATCTCAGAGGCAGTCAGCGCCTGCGCAACGCTGATTTGCGGGCCGACAAACAAGCCCTGATTAAACAGACAGTCAGCCAGATGTTCGAGATAGCTGATCGAATCGGGCTGAGCATAACGACTCAGAATCAGCTCCAGTGCCAGATGCGCGCCAGACAATGCGTCCAGTATCTCCTGTTTACCATAGGGTTCCTGTCGGTGCGGCAGATCACGCCCGAAACGAAAACCGATCTCCGGTTCAATTTTGCACACCCCCTGATCCAGCTGAATCGGACAGGGTGAACCGGTGTAAATACTGCTGCTGAAAATCGGCGCGATCACCGGGACATTTTCCAGCCCGTCAATGGCGATAGGCAGTGCACATTTCCAGCCACCGACCCCCTGCCCGGCTAACGCCATCTGTTGCATCAGTGATTGCTGAATCGCCAACGCCTGCTCGACTGTTACGGGACGCTGTTCCGCAGGTAACGGACCGGTAATCTGCCGATTAAGACGCCGGGTTAGCAGTGCCTGAGCGGCGGCCTGAATATCGGTTTGCTGCATAAACGTCTCGCACCCTGTTAACCCCTGTGAAAGCGCTAACTTTACCTTAAAGTCTGACGATAGAAACGGTTGCCAGGCGAAAAAATGGCGGGATATAAAAAAACCGCTGGCATCGGAGGAGATGCCAGCCGGTTTTTGGGTGATGGAAACGGTAAAGATTGAGCTTGTTATTGACTGCTCAGGAGAAAATTCTGGCCTGCCGGAGCGCCCTCAAACTCAGCCATGGCATCCAGCAGCGCGTCCCAGAGGTATCCCGCTGATGCACTGTCACTGAAGATGGAGAACACCGGTTTACCTGCCATCTGATGATGACAGATAATACCGCCCACCCGGGCCAGCGAAGTCATCACCAGATCGCCGGGAGCAAAGCTGTCCTCGCGCAGATCAACCGCGCAGACCTTCGCCATAATATCCGCCAGATTCTCACCCGCCAGCGCCAGCCAGGTATAACTGTCGTGACAATAGACCGGATAGATTCCGGGGCCGCTGAGCTGTTGCTGAAGTGCGTCCAGATCACGCTCGGCAGCAGCGTTGGGCAGCGCCAGCACCCAGTACTCTGTCCGTCCCAGCCGTAAAATCATAACGCCATCATCAGATACCGTCAGTGAGTTTGGCTGTTGCGGGTGTAACAGTCCGGCGGCGATCAGCGCCTCCCCCGCCTGCGGGCCGCGCAGCCCAAAACGGGGTAACACCGAAAGATCGATCAGACCGGTGAGCGGATCATCCTGCCCGGCATAGCTGAGCGTCTGAGCAGCACCGTTGACCTCGGCAAACTCAGCCTGCCGGTGTTTGCGATAGATAAAACTGCGACTGTGAAACAGCTCAGGTTTGATTACTGTCATGGTCACATCTCCTGTCTCAGGTTGTCTGGATCATAGAACGGCAGCTTGACGACGTCCGCCAGAATCTCTTCACCCTCTACGCGAATACTGATGCTGGAA
The DNA here is from genome assembly GCF_016924145.1 of Amphritea pacifica. Classification (GTDB taxonomy): domain Bacteria; phylum Pseudomonadota; class Gammaproteobacteria; order Pseudomonadales; family Balneatricaceae; genus Amphritea; species Amphritea pacifica. The sequence continues at coordinate 92,932 of NZ_JAFFZO010000016.1, forward strand.
CCCGGTTCACTGTCAGCAATATCCGCAAAGGCCAGACCGATAATCGCCTGACTGGCTGATGAGTACTCACAGGAAGTGACATTGCCAGCTATCTTATCCCCTTTCAGCACCAGATGCCCCTCCTCGGGTTTAGTGCTGTTAAGGGGTAGTTTAAAACCAACCAGCTTTCTGGTTTGTGGCTGCGCCATCACAATATCAACCGACCGACAACCGACAAAGAAGGGCTTTTTGCGGTTCACCGCCCAGGTCAGATCCAGCTCGCCGGGATGACTCATCCCATCAGTATCCTGACTGACAATCAGATGGCCCTTCTCCAGTCGTAACAGACGCTGGGTTTCAACTCCGAATGGGCGGATATCAAACGTTTTACCTGCATCCATCAGCGCATCCCAGAGTGCTTCACCATAGCGGGTCGGTACATGGATCTCATACCCCAGCTCGCCGACAAAACCGACCCGTAACAGTCGCGCAGGAATGCCTGCAACATGGCCTTCGCGATAGGCCAGATAGGGAAAGGCTTCAGTACTGAGGTCGACATCATCCACCAGTTGTTGCAGCACCTTGCGGGCATCAGGTCCGGCCAGGTTGACCGCAGCAAACGCTGAGGTAACGTGCAGAATATCGACATCAAGACGCCACTGTGCATTCCACTTGGTCATATCCCGGTAGACCCGTTCAACACCACTGGTGGTGGCTGTCACGTAGAAATGATCCTCGCTGATACGGCAGGCAACACCATCATCAATAACGACACCATGTTCATTGGTAAGCACTGCGTAACGGGTTTTACCCACCGGCTGTTTCAGAAATGCAAAGGTGTAGATCCGGTTCATAAACTCCGCCGCATCGGCTCCCCGGATCTCGATACCGCCAAGTGTACTGACATCGATCAGACCCACTTTGGCACGTACATGCTCTGCCTCTTCGCGAATCCAGCGATCCCGTTGCGCCGCATCGCCATAATAGGCAGGACGACGCCAGTTACCCGCCGGAATCATCTTCGCCCCCAGCTCCAGATGACGGTGATGCATCGGAGTGTGTCGCCGTGGATCAAAGATCCGACCAGCAACATGCGCCAGCTTTTCCGGAGCAAATGGGGGACGTGCGGTGGTCACACCGGTTTGCGTTACTGTCCGGTCGGTCGATTTCGCCACCAGCCGGGCGGTTGGCAGGGCCGAGTGACGGCCCTGTGACGGCCCCATGCCTACCGTTGAAAAACGCTTAACCAGCTGCACATCGCGGTACCCCAGACGGGTCGCATTAACGATATCTTTAGCCTGCAGGTCCTCATCGTAATCGACAAAATCTTTGCCCTTAGGATGGCTGAAGATCGGCCAGCTGTAGTTGGGTTTAGCCTGACAGCTAACCGGCTGTTCTGCCTCTTCACTGAGTTTCAGATTATGCAGTGCCCGGATCGCTGCGTTCGCACCATCGGCGAGAACCGCATCGAGAGTGTGTAAACCATTGACGGAACCGGCAATATGCACGCCCTGCGGCAGCCCGGACAGGGTAAACTCTGCGGCATCATCGTCATAGGAGAGCTGCGCTCCCGCCTGGCACAGCAACTGGTACGCCGGCATATAGCCTGCGGTCATACAGAGCAGATCACACTCCAGCGTGGTCGCGGATTCACTCACCTGGCCCTCAGCTACAATAGTACGGATCTCAACGCCACGTATATGTTTATTGCCTTTTGTTGGCAACGCTTCATAGACCGTACTGCCCTGAATCACCTGGATACCCTTCTGCTGCACACTACCCAGCAACTCTGGCCAGGGATGCTCGGCTCGCAGATCAACAATGGCGGCGACCTCCACACCATTTTCCAGCAGTTCCAGCGCCGTCAGATATCCATCATCATTACCGGTCAGCACCACCGCTTTACTGCCAGGTTTTACCGCATAGAGTTTCATCAACCGGGTGACCGCGCTGCAGAGCATAATGCCCGGCAGATCGTTATTGCGGAACACCACATGCTGTTCATAGGCACCGGACGCAACGATGCACTCCTTAGCCCGCAGCTTATAAAATCGTTTGCCTTTAATCAGTGGCAGGTAGTTATCGGTAAACCAGGCGTTACAGACCGTATCGGTCATCACCTCTATGTTGTTGTGAGCATTAACCTTATCGATCAGTTCGCGACGCAGGGTATCGGCCTTATGCCCCTCAATATCGAAGCGGTTATAGGTCAGTGCCCCACCTAACAGAGGCATCTCTTCAACCAATAACACATTAGCACCGCCATCGGCGGCTTTGAGTGCGGCACTGAGACCTGCCGGACCAGAGCCGATCACGACAACATCAGTGAACAGATATTTTTTATCGTAGTATTCCGGTTTAAACGAAAGATCCAGTTTGCCCAGCCCCGCTTTGTCACGGATAAAACTTTCCCATTTGTCCCACACGCCCATCGGCTTAAAGAAACTGCGATAGTAAAAACCCACCGGCATAAAACGACCAAAGTGGCCGAGATAGGCGTCTTTGTCGCCTTCCAGCGTGCCGTTATAGTTTTGTCCCTCGGCAGTGATCCCTTCACGAATCATCTCACGATCGGCCAGTACATTAGGCTCACCGCCCAGCTGTACTAAGGTATTGGCATCCTGACCGGCCATGGTCAGAGGCGCACGGGGGCGGTGATATTTAAACGAACGGGACATCAACCACTGCTGATTGGCCAGCAGTGCACTGGCAATGCTGTCGCCTGCAAAACCCCGGTACTGCTTACCTTCAAAGCTGAACGACAGCGGTTTCTCCCGATCGATCAGCAACCCCATCGGGGCCTTTAGGCGCTTCTCGCTGCTCATGCGGTAATCTCCTCAGACTGACTACTCTCTGCTTTCGCACTGAACTCGACCCGTTTGGTAAAGATTTCAGAAGGGTCATAGGTACGCAAAATCTCATCGCTACCGGTATGCCGTTCAGCGATAAACCAATAGCCTGACGGTGCATGCAGCCACCATTCGGTGATCACACCAATCTGGTTATCGCTGTAAAACACATAATCGGCCCACTCCCTGTCAGTGCAGTTATTAGGGTCTGGCATCTCACGCAGCTCGCCACCATGGACAAATTCGCTGCTGTTTCGGGGTCCGTTCAGAGGACAATTAATAATCTTCATTGCAGATTCCTCAGTGGCTGGCCGCCGTAGCGCCCATCTCGTTAACCTGGCGGAATGTATCAAAGCGCGACATGGCAAAGGGCTCGATCAGTTCAGGCACTTTGCCCGTGGCAACCAGCCCGGCCATGGTTTTGCCGCAGATCGGTGTGGACTTAAAGCCCCAGGTTCCCCAGCCGGCATCAAGATAGTAGTTATCTACCGGGCTGAGCCCCATAATCGGGCTGTAATCAGATGTCATATCGGTCAGACCGCCCCACTGGCGCATCAGGCGCAAATTGGCCATAAAGGGAAACAGCTCGACCGCATGGGCCAGCAAGCTCTCTTTCAGATCCATGGTGGAACGGGTGCTATACAGGGGATAGGGATCAGAGCCACCGCCGAATACCAGTTCGCCACGACCGGTCTGCTGTACATAGCAGTGCAGTGCCGGTGAGCTGACCAGTGGATCAAGGAACGGCTTAACCGGCTGAGTCACCATCGCCTGAAGTGGATAGGTGGTGATCGGCATGCGGATCCCCGCCATCGCGGCCACCACTGAGCTCATTCCCGCCACAGCCTGTACCACACAACCACAGCGGATCTTGCCGCGATTGGTCTCGACGCCAGTCACTTTACCGTGCTCGACATTGACACCGGTCACTTCGGTCAGTTGGTGCAGTTCAACACCCCGCTGTGTAGCGCCTTTAGCGTAGCCCCATGCAACCGCATCATGGCGTGCGGTGGCCCCATCGATATGCCACAGACCGGCCAGCACCGGCTGATCCGCCGGGTTCATGTTCAGGGTCGGTACCAGTTCGCGGATCTGTTGTGGATCGATCAGCTCCGTCTTCCCGCCAAAATGTTTATTGACCTCAGTACGCTGCCGGAACCCCCGCACCGCAGCATCCGAATGCGCCAGGGTCAGCTGTCCCCGGCGGGAGTACATGATGTTGAAATCAAACTCATTGGATAGGCCCTGGAACAGCTTCACCGATTCGCTATAGAACTTCACCCCTTCTGAGGTGAGATAGTTGGAACGGATAACCGCCGTATTCCGGGCCGTATTACCGCCACCAAGGTAGCCTTTCTCCAGCACGGCAACATTGGTAATACCATGATATTTCGCCAGATAGTAAGCGGTGGCGACACCGTGACCGCCGCCACCGATAATCACTACATCGTAGTGAGACTTCAACGCAGAAGGCGCTGGCAGATCTGCATTCTGTTCAAATGGGTAGTCTTTATTCAGACCGTATTTCAGTAATGAGAAAGGCATCGACCTCTCCTCCATTCAATGTCGCATTCTGTACCGGTTAATGGGATCATGCAGAAATCTGTTGACGCGCCGCTGTGAGGGTGTTTTTCATCAGACAGGCGATCGTCATCGGTCCGACACCTCCTGGCACCGGAGAGATCGCCCCCGCGACTTCACTCGCCTCACTAAACGCCACATCGCCTACCAGACGTCGCTTGCCATCTTTCTCAACCGCGTTGATACCCACGTCGATCACCGTTGCGCCCGGTTTAATCCAGCTGCCTCTGATCATCTCGGGGCGCCCGACCGCCGCCACCAGGATATCCGCCTGACGGCAGATCGCTTCGATATCGGCAGAGCGGGAATGAACCACGGTCACTGTGCAGTTTGCCTGCAATAGCAGCGCAGCCATCGGCTTGCCGACGATGTTGGAGCGCCCTACCACCACCGCATGTTTGCCTGACAGATCGCCCAGTGTCTTTTCTAACATGATCATGCAACCCATCGGAGTGCAGGGAATCAGCTCAGCTATACCGGAGGCCAGCGCCCCCACATTAAGCGGATGGAAACCATCAACATCTTTTTCCGCCGCAATCAGACGAATGATCTCCGGTTCATTCAGTTGCTCAGGCAGGGGTAGCTGCACCAGGATGCCATGAACCGAGGGATCGTTATTCAGCTGTTCAACCAGTGCGTTAAGCTCTGCCTGGCCGGTGTCCGCTGGCAGACGATGTTCAGTGGAATGAAAGCCAGCCGCCGTCGCCTGTTTTACTTTATTGCGCACATAGACCTGACTGGCAGGGTCATCTCCCACCAGTACCACTGCCAGCCCCGGTGTCACACCAAACTCAGCGATAAACGCTTTAGTATCGATCGCCAGCTGCTCAACTACAGCCGCTGAGATCTTTTTGCCATCGATTAAAAGGGTCATGGTCAGCACCTATTTAAAAACAACGGTCTTGTTACCATCCTGGAAAACCCGGTGTTCGGTGTGCAGTTTAACCGCCCGGGCCAGCGCGACGGTTTCGGTATCCCGTCCCACGGCCACCAGCGCATCGGCATTGAAGGTGTGATCCACCGGCTGAACCGACTGCTCAATAATCGGGCCTTCATCCAGATCAGAGGTGACATAATGCGCGGTAGCACCGATCAGCTTCACCCCACGGGCGTGGGCCTGATGGTACGGTTTAGCCCCTTTAAAACCGGGCAGGAATGAGTGATGTATATTGATCGCCCGGCCACTCAGTTGCTGACACAGATTGTCGCTGAGGATTTGCATATAACGCGCCAGCACCACCAGTTCAGAGCCGGTCTCTTCGACTATCTCCATCAAAGCGGCTTCCTGTTCCAGCTTATTCTCTTTCGTCACCGGCAGGTGGACAAAGCGGATTCCTTCCCTTTCCGCCATAGGCCGCAGATCTTTGTGGTTAGAGACAATCGCGGTGATCTCCATGTTGATCTCACCCTTGTGCAGGCGATAGAGAAGATCATCGAGACAGTGGTCAAACTTACTCACCATAATCAGGGTTTTCATCGGTGACTTAACGGAGACCATCTCCCACTTCATATCAAAGCTGTCCGCCACTTCAGGGAATTCATTCTGCAGATCGGTGATCTGATAGCCGCCATTCTCAACATGGAAACGGGCGCGCATGAAGAAGTTACCGCTGTCCTCATCATCAAACTGCGCCAATTCGCTGATATAGCAGTTCCGCTCTGCCAGGAAGGTGGTTACTTTTGCGACGATGCCACTGCCAGCAATACAGCTGGCTTTTAATACAATCTCATTATCTGCTTCGTACTTACTCATGATGGCAGACTCCATAGTCTCCGGTTCATTATTCATCTATTCAGGCAAAGGGTGACCGTTCACAGGATGCGGGTGCGTCCCGTGTCGGTTCCCTTTGAATCTATCTGTTTAGCGTTTCAGTAACGCCGTTCTGGTCGCGTTGTTAGTAGCCCTTTCCAGGAATCCAGTTGGTGCCCGCCAGTGGCACATTGGCCATCGCTGCCGACTCCACCGTCAGGGCCACCAGATCTTCAGGTTCCAGGTTACGCAGATCATTCTTACCGCAGGCACGGGCCAGGGTCTGGGCTTCCAGCGTCAGCACATTGAGATAGTTTGCCAGGCGACGACCACCATCAACCGGGTCAAGACGTTTCATCAACTCAGGATCCTGAGTGGAGATACCTGCCGGGTCTTTACCTTCATGGTAATCATCATAGAAGCCTGCCGCCGAGCCGATCTTTTTGAACTCTTCGTCATACATCGGATGGTTACAGCCCAGCGCGATCAGTGCTGCGGTTCCGATCGCCACCGCATCCGCCCCCAGCGCCATACACTTGGCAACATCAGCACCGTTACGGATACCGCCGGAGACGATCAGCTGAACCTTGCGGTGCATCCCCATCTCCTGCAGTGCGCGGACAGCCTGGGGAATCGCTGCCAGCGTCGGAATACCGACGTGCTCAATAAACACATCCTGAGTGGCTGCCGTACCACCCTGCATCCCATCGACGACGATCACATCGGCACCGGCTTTGACCGCCAGCTTGACATCGTAGTAGGTCCGGGTGGCACCGACTTTGATGTAGATAGGCACCTGCCAGTCAGTAATCTCACGCAGTTCCTGAATCTTAATCGCCAGATCATCGGGACCGGTCCAGTCCGGGTGACGGCAGGCAGAACGCTGATCCACTCCCATCGGCAGGGTGCGCATCTTAGCCACCCGGTCAGTGATCTTCTGCCCCAGCAGCATACCGCCACCGCCAGGCTTGGCCCCCTGCCCCAGAACCACTTCGATGGCATCGGCTTTACGCAGATCATCCGGATTCATACCGTAACGGGATGGCAGGTACTGATACACCAGCTTGCTGGACTGACCACGCTCTTCAGGGGTCATACCGCCGTCACCCGTGGTGGTTGAGGTGCCCATCAGTGATGCTCCGCGCCCGAGGGCTTCTTTGGCGTTGGCAGACAGTGCACCAAAACTCATACCGGCAATCGTCACCGGGATATCCAGCACGATCGGTTTTTTGGCATAACGGGTTCCCAGCGTTACCGAGGTATTACACTTCTCTCGGTAACCTTCCAGAGGATAGCGGGACATACTCGCCCCCAGGAACAGCAGGTCATCAAAATGTGGCAACTTACGCTTGGCACCGAAGCCACGAATATCATAGATGCCGGTTTCAGCGGCACGACGGATCTCGGTCATCGTGTTACGGTCAAACGTTGCTGACTCACGCAGACCATCTTTTACTTTAATATCTTCACTCATCTTTTTGTCCTCGAAATCAGCCTTAGTAAGCGGAAGTGTTGTCCACTTTAAAGTTGTACAACTGACGGGCAGAGCCGTAACGTTTGAACGCGGTTGGATCTTCATCCACCCCGGCGCGATTCAGCAGTTCGGTCAGCTCTTCGATATGTTCTTCACGCATCTCCTTCTGAATACAGTCAGCCCCCAGCGACTTCACCTCACCTTTGACATAGATATGGGTTTCATAGAGAGAATCCCCCAGAGCATCGCCGGCATCACCGCACACCACCAGCGCACCCGCCTGCCCCATGAAGCAACTCATGTGGCCCACGTTACCTTTAACAACAATATCGACCCCTTTCATGGAGATACCGCAACGGGCGGCGGCATTGCCTTCAATCACCAGCAAACCACCGTGGGCTGTCGCACCGGCTGCCTGGGAGGCATCCCCTTTAACCCGGACGGTGCCTGACATCATATTTTCGGCCACCCCCTGACCCGCATTGCCGTGGATCGTCACGTGGGCTTTCTTGTTCATACCGGCGCAGTAGTAACCGGTCGGGCCTTTGATATCGACCGAGATATTCTGATCCAGTCCACAGGCGATATTGTGCTGCCCTTTCGGCTCCAGTACTTCCCATTCCCGCTCAGTACACTCGATAGCCTGATCATGCAGCGCCTGATTAAGGTCACGGACGCTCTGTTCTGTTAGGTTGATTGTTTTCATCATGTCGCTCCTTAGTGGCTGCTGCGTTCCCAAACATAGATAGTGGCGGGCTCTGGTTCCCAGATTCTGGCGTTTTCGATACCCGGCAGGGTGGTCAGCGCCTGATACTCTGATGCCATGGCAACATAGTCATCGGTTTCAGCCATCACCGCCGGTTTACAGGCGATCGGATCACGCAGTACGGCAAAGCCATCCCGGGTGCCAATGGTAAAGGTGAAAAAACCATCCAGATCTTTCAGCGAGTTAGTCAGGGCTTCATTGAGACTATCTCCCTGCTGTAAACGCCAGGTCAGATATCCGGCCGCTACTTCAGAATCGTTCTCGGTTTCAAAGACAATCCCTTCGCGCTTCAACTCTTCACGCAGACGGTTGTGGTTTGACAGCGACCCGTTATGCACCAGACAGAGATCCATCCCGGTAGAGAACGGATGGCTACCCTCCATGGTGACCGCAGATTCAGTCGCCATACGGGTATGACCGATAATATGGCTGCCCTTCATCTCTTTCAGGTTAAAGGTGTCAGCGATATTTTCGGGCAACCCCACCTCTTTGAGAATTTCGATAGACTGGCCGGCACTGAGTATCAGCACTTCCGGCGCCGTCGCTTTAACAAAAGCTTCAGCGATAGCGGCACTGGTCTGCAGTTTAAACACCGCAACCTTGCTGTTTTTAAACCACTCAACGCCCGCATTCAGCTCGCTCTGCGCTTTTTCAGCCAACGCGGCCCAGTCATAGTTTTCATCCGCATGCCGCAGGGTCAGTTTGATACTGCCATCGGCAACTTCATCGCCATAAATAGCGAAACCTGCACTGTCAGGGCCGCGATCAGTCATCGCAATCAGCATCGGCTCAAACAGCGCACCCAGCTGACTTTCAAGAGCCCTGTTCTTCAGATAAAGGCCAACAATTCCACACATAGTTATGTCCTCTTAAATCGACAATGTAAGCCTTCCGGCTTAGAAGAATTCTGCGTAACGGTTAATCTCCCAGTCGGATACATGCCGGCTGTAGTCGATCCACTCGTCGCGTTTAACTTTGATAAATTCAGCCACAATCTCTTTCCCCATTCGCTCAGTCAGAACGGTGTCCGCTTCAAGGGCAGTGATCGCTTCATTCAGATTCTGCGGCAGAATATCGATCCCTTTCTCCCTGCGCTGTGCTTCAGTCAGGGCGTAGAGATTGATGTTCTCAGGCTTTCCAGGGTCCAGTTCCCGTTCGATACCATCCAGGCCGGCAGCGATAATCGCGGCATGCACCAGATAAGGGTTACAGCCGGAGTCCGGCAGACGAAACTCAAGGCGGCCATACGGCACCCGCACCATTGCTGAACGATTGTTATCGCCATAAGCGATATAAGCTGGCGCCCAGGTTGCGCCGGACGCAGAACCGCCCACCACCAGACGCTTGTAGGAGTTAACCGTTGGCGCGGCGAAAGCACACAGGGCCTTAGCGTGATGTAACAGACCGGCAGTGAAGTGATAGGCCATTTTCGACAGCCCCATACCATTCACATCGCTGTCATCGTTAAACAGGTTTTTACCGTTTTCATCGCAGATCGACAGGTGGAAGTGCATGCCGTTACCGGTACGATCCGATGCGGGCTTCGGCATAAAGGAGCAGACCATCCCCATATCATTGGCGATCTCCCCTGCAGCCATGCGTACAAAGGTGAAACGGTCCGCCGATTCAAGGGCGTTGCCGTAGGTGTAATTGATTTCAAACTGGCCGTTGGCATCTTCGTGGTCGATCTGATAAACATCGAAATCAACCGCCTGCAGGGATTCAACCAGAGTTTCCAGAAATGCCCGTGAACGGGACAAACCTTTATAGTCATAACAGGGTTTAGCCAGGGTATCGGTATCATCCACGGTTTTCAGACCGCCATTGCTGTCCCGTTCGAACAGATAGAACTCTGGCTCAAGCCCGGTATTCAACGTCCAGCCCTTATCTTGCAGCAGCTTCAGTTGTCGCTTCAGCACCACCCGGCTGTCATAGGGGTGTGGTGCCCCGTTAACATAGCCCTCACACACAATCCGCGCATAGCCCGGTTGCCATGGGACGATTGACAGTGTGTTGAGATCACCCCGGGCCATAAAGTCAGGACCGTGAGGTTCCATACCCATGCCCCATACCGCGAAACCAGCGAAACCAGCACCGGTTTCAACAACATCCATCAGGCAGTTCGCCGGCACTGATTTGGTTTTGGCTACACCGTGGATATCAACAAACTGAGCCAGTACATATTTAATGTCGTTATCCGCAATAAACTTTTCTGAATCCTGTGGCATGGTAGCCCTCCGTCTGATGCTGAGCTCTGCTCTGATAAGGAGCAGATCTATATATTTCTTAACAGTAATTTTTTATGCTTAAAGAGAAAGCAACGCGTATGCCAAAAAAGTTCTTTTTATGAATATTTATTTCCTCACAGGATAACCTATTGATTTATATGAATCTAGTAAAAAAAAATTCTTTATGGGAATATAAGGGATCTCAAAAATAGTCTCAGGCCGCATGGACAGGCGCACAAAGCTGGTTCACAGCGCCCCAAGAAAGGGCAATCAGATGGCAGAACATAAAGGTCAGAAGTTCGAACTCGATCAATATATCGGTATGAAAGTAAAAAAAGCCCGGCTTGAAGAGGGGTTAAAGATTACCGATGTCGCGCGCATATCCGGCATCAGTCAGGGGATGGTCAGTAAGATAGAGAATGCCCAGGTCTCCACCAGCCTTGAAACCCTCAGTCGCCTCTGCTCCGCACTGGGGATGCCGATGTCAAAACTGTTTAATGACTTTGACCGTCCGGAAGGGGGTGCACAGTTCACCAAAGCAGGCGAAGGTCTGGAAGTAGTTCGCAGAGGAACCGAGAAAGGCCATACCTATCAACTGCTGACCTATCAGCGGGGCGGCAAGAAAAACTTCGAACCCTTTCTGATCACCATGGATGATCTGTCTGAGGTGTTCCCAACCTTCTCTCACCCGGGGGAGGAGTTTATCCATCTTCTGAGCGGCAAGATCCGATACCGCCACGGTAACCATCTCTATGATATGGAGCCCGGCGACAGCCTGACATTTGATGCCGAGATCCCCCACGGGCCAGAGGAGTTGTTAGAGGTACCGATCAAGCTGCTCTCAATTATCCATTACGATGATAAAAGCTGAGTGACTCAGATGGCTGAGCGTCTGCCCGAATACAGATAAAAGAGAAGCCCCGGCAATACAACGGGGCCTGCCACTGTCTATTTAGCTGCTGGCTCCTGAATCAGGCCCCGACTCAGAAACACCTCTTTAGCGACAAACATGCCGTTTAAAGCCGCTGGGAATCCCGCATACACCGCCATCTGCAGTATCACCTCAATGATCTCCTCAGCGGTACAACCAACATTCAGTGCACCATTAATATGAACGGCTAACTGCGGAGCACAGTTACCCAGCGCAGTGAGTGCAGCAACCGTGCCTATCTCCCGTGATTTAAGATCCAGCCCGGGGCGTTGATAGATATCGCCAAAAGGAAATTCGATGGTGTAGCGTGCCAGATCGGGGCAAACAGACTGCAGGCTGTCAATCACCCGTTGCCCGGCGTCACCATCGATCTCGGTAAGCTTTTCTAACCCTGATTCATACCGTGTTAATGCCATTTTCCATTGCTCCTGTGTGGGTGTATGGAACAAGGCTAAAGGTTAGAGCATGCTCTAAGTCAAGCATTTTAAGACTTCAGCGGCTAATCGTTCAGGGTTTATGTGACTGGTAATACGCTATTTTTGCATCCAGCGCCTGCAGATGCTCCTGCTCTCTTTGCAAACGCAGTTTCAGAGCATCGCGGTGCCGCTCTAGTAAATGACAGCGATTGTCAAAGGTCGCATCGCCCGCTTCCCGCAGTTCAGCATAGTGACGAATCTCCGCCAACGGCATGCCGGTGTCCTTCAGTCGGTTGATAAAACGGACCCATTCGACATCCTTCGAAGAGTAGCGCCGATGCCCACTGGCATCTCTGGAGATATTCGCCAGCAAGCCGATCTTTTCGTAATACCTCAGGGTATGGGAAGAGAGCCCGGTCAACGCTGAAAATTTTGCAATATTCATTGTAAGGTCGTGTTCTTAAACATTAGCGATACCGCGCTGGCAGGCAGAGATCTCGTCCGGAGAGATCTGTCTCACTCAAACACAGGTGCATCGTAATCGACGCTTTCATCGGAGTAAGCGGTAACAATAACATCCTCAACCAACCCCGCTTCTGCCTGAACCTGGGTTTCAAAGAAATGCTGAATCTGTGTTCTGCGTCCATGGGCCGACCAGGCGTCTGCATCCTTCCAGATCTCATTGAAAACGATTGGGTATTCATTACGGGTGGCACTGGGATGATCAATCTGACGCGTCAGCCGATATTGAATACACCCCTCTTCCCGGCAGGAATCAGGCTCCAGCGCCTTTAACACCTCAAACAGCTCTGACTCTTTACCTGGTTTCGGCTTAAACTGGGCTATCACATATACGCGGCTGGTCATCGGTTTTCCTTTCATTATCAGTAGGTCGAATGATAGTAGATGAAAACCAGGGCGACGTGAAATGCTCAGTGAGTTGTCACGATAAAAATCTATTCCGTTACCCATAACTCAGAGATTTACCAAAGAAAGAAGGTATTGACCAATAGAATCAATACTTTGTGTGAGCTGATTTAGTGTCCATATCAAAGCCTCCGCAGCACCTCTGTGCATTAACAATAACCGTTGCAAATAACCCCTGGTTATTTGTTATTGTTATTTTTAGCCAGTTCCCCTCTAATAACGCTATCAATCGCTATGGATGGTGAGCGTTTACCCTATTCAGGGTCTCTCCCTGCTTTGAGCGATCTCCCTTTTCGCTTCTGACTAAACGACGAATACAATGAGCTTACTTGCCCGAATTTTAATAATATTCACTACTTTTTCTTATTCCCTCGCAGGCGGAATAGCCCAGGCCGATGAGTGGAATGTGGGCTTTAACACGCTTCAGGTGTCAGACCCGGTGTTAGATTACGACATTGACGTTGCGGTATGGTACCCCACCCAGGAGAGAGCGAAGGCTGAGACGGTGGGTCCGGCAACCCTGAATGTGGCCCGTGGCGCCAGACCAATCGCCAGGACTCATGGGTTGATACTGATCTCCCATGGCTTTTCGGGGAGCTTTCTGGGGCACAATGATACGGCTCAGTTTCTTGCGCGCCAGGGTTTTGTGGTGGCCACACCAACCCATCCTGACATACCGGGCCTGAAGTCGGGAAAACCAGAATTCGATCCGTTAGCGGTACGACCACGTCATCTCCGGTTGATCAGCAACCGGCTCTTAAATCATCCGCAGTTTAAGGCAGGCTTTCTGCAACATCGTGTCGGCGTTATTGGCTACTCCTTAGGTGGTTACACCGCGCTGGCAGCCAGCGGCGTGCAGCCCGACCCATCAGGTTTAGCCGCTTACTGCAGCGCTGAGATTAACGATGCTCTGTTATGTTCACCTGAAGCGACACGGCGTTTTGCCACTATCGCAGACCAACTGTCACAGCAAAAGATTGATCAGATAGCAGCTATCGTACTGCTTGCACCCGCGTATGGGCCTCTATTCTCTGAGCAATCGCTGGCAAAACTCGATATTCCGGTCCGTTTGTTTAGTGCAGAAAAAGACCAGGAGCTGGATAATCGCTACAACGCTCAGCATTTTGAGAAATTTCTTGGCAATACCTCCGCTAGCGAGGTGATCAAAGATGCTGGTCACTTTGTCTTTATTGCCCCCTGCCCGGACGCCCTGAAACACGCAGTTCCGGTTTTGTGCGAAGACAGCAAAAATGTTGATCGGGTATCGGTTCACCAGAAGCTGAATGAAACGATTGGGCACTTTTTTGCGCGTGTGTTTGGGCAACAGAAAACGGACTCTTAATATCTCCCGACCGGGTGCTGCATAACAGTGCTAACAACCGGTTTAAAACATTCATAACCCTTTGGCGTTCATAGAGTCAGGGGTATTTTTGATCGTAGCCAGAGGAGAAGCTGACCCCACCAGCCTGCCCTGTAACTAAAAGAGCGCCACTCACTCCATCACCTCAAGATACTCAATATGATCTTTTTTCAAAACCAACTGGAGGTTATGAAAACCCGAGACAGACACCCGCTGCTGCCCTTTCTTACTCAGGTAGTTCGCGTATATCACAACATCGATTGCAGACCGATACCTCTCAGGCAAATCAACCGCTTCGACAAAGTCGCCTGGAGGTATCTCAAGGGAAACCAGGTCAGCCTGACGAGCAAGTATCGATTTCAGGCCATTCCGTGCAGCAAACCACTCCGCAGCATCGCGGGGTAACAATGTTGCCGCACGGCTGCTGTAGATAAAAACCAGATCCACCGCTGTGGATGATTGTTGGTTGGCATCAGGCAGCGCGACAATCCGAAGGCTTGCCAGCTGACTGCCCCGGCCCTCCACTTTCACAACATCACAACCGGCAACCAGCGCGATGCTAAGATAGAGTCCCAACCAACATAAGAAAGTAGCGCCTCTGTTGTACCTATGGGTAGTCTGCTCTTCTATCATTTCATCCCTTTTTGCCAAACAACGAAAAAATTGGCCTGCCCATTTGATAACTCGTTTCAGTCTCATAAAATATACCGGCCCCATGTTGACCAGTTGAATATTCATTTACACTGTCGGCCTGTACGGATTGCAGACGTTAAATACAACAAGGATTTCTCTCTATGCAAAGTTCACCGAATGTTCTGCTAATGGTAGCGGCAATATCAAGCGGTTGCGCGGCATTATTACATTTTGCCTGCGTTTTTCTGGGTGCCCCCGGTTTCCGGATACTTGGCGCAGGAGACCGATTGGTTCACATGGCTGCACGGGGCAACTGTTACCCTTTTGTCGTCGCAGTTCTGATCGGGATAATACTCATTATCTGGTCGCTCTATGCGCTATCAGGTGCCGGCGCGATCCCCAGGCTGCCATTTGTTAATGTAGTGTTATTTGCTATCACTGCAGTATATCTACTAAGGTCGGCTGCGTTTCCCCTGCTAAAGAGGGTAATCCCGGGTAACAGTGATCAGTTCTGGTACCTCAGCTCACTGATTAGCCTGGCAATCGGTTTATTGCATTTATTCGGCCTGATTCAGGTTTGGCAGAGTCTTTAATACCGCTGCATATTCACGGCTAAACAAGGCTAAACAGGGACAGGCATATTCTAAAAGCCTGATCTATACTGCTGATACCTCAAACAAGGATGTTAAGGAAATCATATGACCCGTGCCCGTCATCAGATTATTTCTACCGCAGACACTCCCTATTATCACTGT
>NZ_JAFFZO010000159.1 GCF_016924145.1 Amphritea pacifica
CACTTTCCCTGGCAATAGCTTGAGTAGGTGGTTAGTTAGAACTGAAGAAAGTAGCTCAGCTGGTTAGAGCGCACCCCACTCTTGGTTTAAAAGAAGGGGGTGAGGTCGGTGGTTCAAGTCCACTCAGGCCTACCACTTTCCCTGGCAATAGCTTGAGTAGGTGGTTAGTTAGAACTGAAGATAGTAGCTCAGCTGGTTAGAGCGCACCCCACTCTTGGTTTAAAAGAAGGGGGGTGAGGTCGGTGGTTCAAGTCCACTCAGGCCTACCACTTTCCCTGGCAATAGCTTGAGTAGGTGGTTAGTTAGAACTGAAGAAAGTAGCTCAGCTGGTTAGAGCGCACCCCACTCTTGGTTTA
>NZ_JAFFZO010000160.1 GCF_016924145.1 Amphritea pacifica
GACCTGAACAACAAACGTTACGTCTACTTTTGGGCGGATGGTGTGCATAGCAACGTACGAATGGATGACCGGCTGTGCCTGCTGGTGATCATCGGAGTAACAGAGCATGGCCGCAAGGAACTGGTGGCAGTTGAGGATGGCTTCCGAGAGTCGACCGCAAGCTGGGAGGAACTATTGCTTGGCCTGCGCGGGCGCGGCCTCAATGTAGCGCCTAAGCTGGCCATTGGGGATGGTGCGTTGGGGTTCTGGAAAGCGATGACCAAGACCTATCCTGGCTGTCGTCATCAGCGTTGCTGGGTGCATAAGACCGCAAACGTGTTGAACAAGCTGCCCAAATCGATGCAGCCTAAGGTC
>NZ_JAFFZO010000161.1 GCF_016924145.1 Amphritea pacifica
AGCGCATCGCCGAGCAGAAATCGCTGAGCACATCCCACGCCTTACGCTGTGTGGTCAGGTACGCATTACAGGTGATGCGCGGCTCCGTGCCGCCAAAGCCGTCCGGCACTGACTGGTCGCAGTACTGGCCGATGACATACAGCGCCCATTTATCCACATCCGCCGCACCAAGACGTTTCCCCATGCCGTAGCGCGGATGGGTCAGCATATCCCACAGACACCAGGCCATGTTGTTGCTGTATGCCGGTTTAAACGTTCCGTCCCAGATACCGCTGTATTGCCGCGTCTGCGGGTTATAGTTCGACGGCACCTGCAGAATACGCCCGCGCAGATGATAATTACGGCTCACCTGCT
>NZ_JAFFZO010000162.1 GCF_016924145.1 Amphritea pacifica
TATAGCATTCGATAGCACTGAGCTGGCGGTGATAAAACTCAATGATATTCAGATCCAGGTCGATATTTTTCTGCACGGACTCATCGGCAAACTTATGACGCATCTGCTCCCGGGCATTGGGGTAGCGTAGATTCAGGTTGTTAGGTGGCAGGTTGTACTGACTGGTGGTGTTTTTGACATGGGCTTTCAGGTCGGCACCGTGCCTGACAATGCGGGTACGTCGACGTAGCAGATCACGGGTCGCCCTCATTTCAGCGGGATATACATAGGCTAAGGGAAAGTTTCCGCCACGAATTAAGTGCGCGATTTTGTATGAGTCGATCCGGTCATTTTTAGCTTTCCCTCCAT
>NZ_JAFFZO010000163.1 GCF_016924145.1 Amphritea pacifica
TATAGCATTCGATAGCACTGAGCTGGCGGTGATAAAACTCAATGATATTCAGATCCAGGTCGATATTTTTCTGCACGGACTCATCGGCAAACTTATGACGCATCTGCTCCCGGGCATTGGGGTAGCGCAGATTCAGGTTGTTAGGTGGCAGGTTGTACTGACTGGTGGTGTTTTTGACATGGGCTTTCAGGTCGGCACCGTGCCTGACAATACGAGTCCGCCGACGTAGCAGATCACGGGTCGCCCTCATTTCAGCGGGATATACATAGGCTAAGGGAAAGTTTCCGCCACGAATTAAGTGCGCGATTTTGTATGAGTCGATCCGGTCATTTTTAGCTTTCCCTCCAT
>NZ_JAFFZO010000164.1 GCF_016924145.1 Amphritea pacifica
CGTGCAGCTTCCTCGGCAACGGCGGCAGAAAATTCTGCCAGGGCGGCAAAAACGTCCGAGACGAATGCCAGGTCATCTGAAACAGCAGCGGAACGGAGCGCCTCTGCCGCGGCAGACGCAAAAACAGCGGCGGCGGGGAGTGCGTCAACGGCATCCACGAAGGCGACAGAGGCTGCGGGAAGTGCGGTATCAGCATCGCAGAGCAAAAGTGCGGCAGAAGCGGCGGCAATACGTGCAAAAAATTCGGCAAAACGTGCAGAAGATATAGCTTCAGCTGTCGCGCTTGAGGATGCGGACACAACGAGAAAGGGGATAGTGCAGCTCAGCAGTGCAACCAACAGCACGTCT
>NZ_JAFFZO010000165.1 GCF_016924145.1 Amphritea pacifica
TCAGCAGAAAGGCCAGCTGCGGCCGCCAGTGTTCCGCTTCCGGGTAGAAGCCGTAGAGAAACTGATCCAGCCGGTTAGCGATAAATACCCAGCAGGCACCACCGCTGGTGCAGGCGTCCCGGCTGGTGCCTACCCAGTCTGAATCGATGAAGATCCATTGAATGGTGGGCACCAGAAAGCTGATCAGAAAATAGCCAACCACCAGGGTGGCAACGGAGTTAAAAGGCCCGTTAAACAGATTTTTTCGCAGCCAGCCGACCACCCCAATCATACTGGACGGTGGGGGCAGCGTGGGTTGAATATCATATTTCATAGCATCCCCTCCTAGCGTTCTGTAAGCTG
>NZ_JAFFZO010000166.1 GCF_016924145.1 Amphritea pacifica
TCCTACCTTCAGGCCTGATCTGGGGCTACGCTGAAGCGTCTGAGCATGGCTACCTCCCCATGCCCTGGTTTATGAAAGCGGTCAAACATTTTTCGTTCAGCCGCAGCACCGGCATGGTCACCCGCTATAAAAACAATAAAGAGCTCTATAGCCATCCTTTTCCGGAGTTCGACTGCTATCTGGTCAGCAGCCCCAGCCATCAGGGGATTCTCAGCTACCAGCTGCATCTGGTGCACCGCTATCATCGCTACTTCGATAGCATCCCCCTGCACGGCTTCAGCACCAGCCAGCAACCGGACGAGTTTGAGCGGGTCTGGAACCTGATCCAGCGCTATA
>NZ_JAFFZO010000167.1 GCF_016924145.1 Amphritea pacifica
CAGCAAAAATACTCAACTTCGGCAGAGGTAACTTTGCCGGACAGGAGCGTAATGTGGCAGATCTCGATGATGGTTACGCCAGACTATCAAATATGCTGCTTGAGGCTTATTCGGGCGCAGATCTGACCAAGCGACAGTTTAAAGTGCTGCTTGCCATTCTGCGTAAAACCTATGGGTGGAATAAACCAATGGACAGAATCACCGATTCTCAACTTAGCGAGATTACAAAGTTACCTGTCAAACGGTGCAATGAAGCCAAGTTAGAACTCGTCAGAATGAATATTATCAAGCAGCAAGGCGGCATGTTTGGACCAAATAAAAACATCTCAGAATGGT
>NZ_JAFFZO010000168.1 GCF_016924145.1 Amphritea pacifica
TAAAACGTTTGCAAGGCCATCTTATGTTTCTTCGGGGCAGTCTTTCGTCTGAGCCGTGGCTCGCCGTTAAAGTCCTTATCCCAGTAGAAACGAAAACCCAGAAACTCAAAGTGCCGTTGTTGTCCCGAGTGAAAGCGACTAAAGCGTTTAATCGAAGTCTTCTCCGGCGCGACGTCCAGATTAAAGGTTCTTAGTCTGGGAGCCAGTTGCTCATAGAAGGCCCGCGCTTCGTCTTGATATTGAAATGCCACCACAAAGTCATCCGCATAACGGATGAGCATTGCCCTGCCTTCAAGCTTGGGTTTGATCTTCTTCTCGAACCACAGATCTAAAG
>NZ_JAFFZO010000017.1 GCF_016924145.1 Amphritea pacifica
TAAAGGCTTGGGGCTGCCATCGTTGGCAGCGTGATAATAGATGAGGAGATGAACCGCCGTGGTACGTGACCCGTATGCCCGGTGGTGTGGGAGGAGGGGCACTGTGAGGTGCCTCCCTATCCCGATTATAACGTAGGGAAAGTATGAGAATAATCCAAAAAATAGGTGTTTATTTTATAATGCTTATTTTCGCAGCGGTCGTAGCAGGAATTTATGGCATATTGCACGACCAAATAAGTTTTACATTTTCAGAAGAGTACTTTACCCAATTCAAGTTTAAGCAATTCGGTATCCCTTGGGCGTATGAAACTCCACGTTTCGGAGCCGCATATGTAGGTGCCTTAGCTACATGGTGGATGGGTGTATTAGTTTTTATTATCTTAGGTTTTTTCGGTTTCATGTTCCATTCGCCGAAGCAGATGGCAAGCAATCTAAGCAAATCATTTTTAGTTGTAATAGTTGTAGCTCTTTTAACCGGCTTAGCTGGTCTTGCATTAGGTTATTATCAGGTCAACGAACAAACAGTATCACGATACATGCAATGGGTAATGCCAGGCGTAACTAATCCCGTACAATTTGTTCGTGTAGGTTTTATGCACAATGCCAGTTATTTAGGTGGCTTAACAGGCTTGTTATCTGGTATTGCTTATCTAGTTATTTGTAAACTACGTAATAATCGGGTAGCCGAGGGTCTCTAACCCTCAGCCCCCACAACACCCAGCATACGGGTCCGCACAGTAAAAAGATGACAGATCTGTTTAATGAGGTGGATAGGGGATCGATTTATAATGACATGAGAAAATCAATTCGGCTTATCGCTGTTAAAGCTAAGGGCTTCTTTCAGGGCAAAGAGTAAACCTTTGCCCTTTCCCGATTTTCTCTCGAAAATGCGAGCCAGAAGTAAGTGATTCAACGCATCAGGCTCTGACAGGCTTTTTTAAAACGCTTGCCGGTCCCTGCCCTGCCACATCGTTTCTGCCATTCGAAAACAGGTATCCGGCTCATCCGCCTTATTCAGCAGCTTCAGCGCCAATGCCAGGGTGGAGATAACCGCGCCCTGACCATATTCATGGTCGATCTCACCGCGCCACAGGCGTAACAGATCCTGGGTATCGAGCTCCTGCTTTACCAGACGGCGGGGGTAGTAGCGGGGCCATTCTGAGGTGCTGTACTGGTCGCCCCGGGTCCATTGCAGATCGCACTCATCATCTGGTTTCACTTCCGCTTCGCCGCCATCACCCTTGATGGTCAGGCCGTTTTCAACACCCAACAATTGAGCCGTTTTCTGATGCATCGGGCCGTAGGCGGGATGAAATACACCATCAACGGTATGTTTTGCCAGCAAGGGGTTCAGCAGACGACAGAGTGTATGCACCGGTGACCGAAGCCCCAGTATCGGACGCAGATTGACAATCCGGCCCATCTCCGGGCTCAGGGTATTGATCGACATAAAGGCAAAGTTGCTGCGACTGATTCCGGCTTCAACCTCGTTCCAGTCGTTACATGGCCCGATACCAAACAGTGGCAGACAGTCTTCGGTATAGATACGCCCCGGTGTATGACCACGGGCACCGTGCATAAAGATCTTTACACCGTTCTGAGCCAGCAACAGTGCTGACAGAATAAACCAGGGCAACTGACGCTTTTTACCCGCATAGCTGGACCAGTCGAGATCCACCTGTAACGTCCCGGGTGCACCGCAGCACTGTCGTACCGCTTCCACAAATCCGGCCAGCTCTTCCGGGGACTCCTCTTTCACCCGCAACAGCATCAGAAAGGCACCGAGCTGTTCAGGCTCAACCTGGCCGTCTAAAATCATCTCCATCGCTTCCCGGGCCTCAACCTGACTCAGCGAGCGGGAGCCCTGCTTTCCTTTTCCTAAAATGCGTACAAAGGGGGCAAACGGATGTTCCTGTGACATAAAACTGCTCTGACCAATAGATAGAAGTTAAATAATTTTATACCCTGAACAGCCATTGGATGAAGCACTTACTCAGAAAAACTATTTATATCCTGAGATAAGCACAGCAGAATAGCCGATAAGAATCTGTACCTTCACCCAGGTCAGGATGCTTTAATGCCCCCGCACTGGTAGAATCCGCGCTTCGTCAGGAGAAGCACATGAAACTGAACAGTTCCCGTACCATAAAACAGCCCCCGGCACGAAAGCCTACACAGCCCCTGCCCACAGAACCGGTAGAGCTGACCATTAACGCTCTGAGTCATGATGGCCAGGGAATTGGACGTTATCAGGGCAAAACGGCCTTTATTGCCAATGCACTGCCCGGAGAACAGGTTCTGGCACGACTCACTGAAGAGAAAGCTAAGTTTTATACTGGGCATACCGATTCGATTATCACCGCTTCAAGCCATCGCACAGAACCTGCCTGCCCCCATTATCATCAATGTGGGGGCTGCGACCTGCAACACCTGGAAAACAGCGAACAGCTAGCCCTGAAACAGACTCAGGTATTGGAACAGCTCGAACGTATAGGCAACACAAAGCCAGAGCATATCGATTTACCACTAACGGGCAGCCACTGGCACTATCGCCGCAGTGCCCGAATCGGCATCAATCAGCTCTTTGACGGTGAACCCATTGTCGGCTTTCGCCGCAGAAGCAGTCATCTGTTGACTCAGATCGATAGCTGTAGGGTATTGGATAAACGGGTCAGTGATATATTTAGCCGGGTCAGAGAGGCGCTCAGAGACACGGGCGATATCAAATATATCACCCAGATTGATGTTGACCTGGGGGATCAGGGTGGCTATCTGTCCTTAAGACTGAAAAAACCACTGAATGATCAGCATCTGCAGATTTTCACTGCCTTGGCAGAACATTATGAACTGAGCCTGCAGCTGCAAGTTATCGGTTCAGATCCGCAAGTGGACGCCAGCGGCTTAACCCGTTACGCACTGGATCAATTGGAGCTGACGTTCCGCCCCGGTGATTTTATTCAGGTGAACGCCGAAATCAATCAGCAGATGGTCAATAAAGCCTGCCAGCTACTGCAACTGAAGCCAGACGACAAGGTACTCGATCTGTTTTGTGGTCTGGGCAACTTCTCCCTGCCGGTAGCCGCCGCAGGTGCCCCGGTTACAGGGATTGAGGGCAGCCTGACAATGGTAGAGCAGGCACAGCGCAATGCACTGCATAATCAGTTGCAGAACTGCCAGTTTTTCTGCGCCAATCTGGCCGATGATCTGAAGGGGTTGCAGTGGTTCAGGCAGAGCTATAACAAGGTCATTCTCGACCCTCCCCGCACGGGAGCAGCATCGCTGATACCTCAGATCTGCCGTCTGCGACCCGAGCTGATACTTTATATCTCCTGCAATCCCGGAGCGCTGGCAAGGGACAGCAAGCTGCTCAGTGAGCAGGGTTACCAGCTGAATAATTTCCTGGTCATGGATATGTTCCCCCAGACTCACCATATTGAATCGATGGCGTTGTTCGTCAGAGGGAAGAAGAAAGCACCGAAAAAGAAACTGTTTTCCGGCAAGGGGATCAGCCGCTGAAATGGCTATCGCAATAAACGATCAGGATATTCTGTTTGCTGATAGTGAAATAGTTGTCGTTAACAAAGCAGCAGACCTGCTGTCCGTTCCGGGACGGGGTGAAGATAAACAGGACTGTCTGTGGCGCAGGGTTCAGCAACACTACCCTACTGCCCGAATCGTCCACCGACTGGATTATGCAACTTCGGGGGTGATGGTGTTAGCACTCAACGCGGCCAGCCATCGTCATCTGAGTATTCAGTTTCAGGAACGCAAAACAGGCAAATCTTATCAAGCGGTGGTGGCGGGACAGCTAGCGAAGAACAGCGGCACTATTAACCAGCCGCTACGCTGCGACTGGGACAACCGCCCCCTGCAGATAATCGATCACCAACAGGGTAAATCCGCCCAAACCCACTGGCGTTTAATCGAACCGCTGGACGATGCCTGCCGGGTCGAACTGACACCGATTACCGGTCGTTCGCACCAGTTGCGAGTACATATGCAGTTTCTCGGGCATCCGATTCTGGGAGATCGCTTCTACGCCACACCCAGTCAGATAGAGCGATCAGAACGCCTGTTGCTACATGCCCGCTCTCTCACCTTCAGCCATCCGGTGAGCGGTGAATCGCTAACATTCAGCTCGCCAGTGCCCTTCTGAAACCCAGCTGTTCTCTCCCGGCTAATTAACCATCCGGATAAGCTCTCCAGCTTTCAGGGCAACAATGGTTTCGGTCATCTGATCAACTATCCGCTGGCGAGCCTGGATACTGCCCCAGGCACTGTGGGGAGTAATAATCAGATTGGGGATATCATCCGCCAGCAACGGGTTACCATTGACCGGGGGCTCCTCACTCAGTACATCGGTTGCCGCTCCGGCCAGCTTACCGCGACGCAAAGCATCAGCCAGATCAGCCTCATTCACTATGCCGCCTCGGGACGCATTGATCAGAAAAGCGCCGGTTTTCATCTGCTCGATCGCATCAGCATCTATCAGGTCGCGGGTCTGCTCGGTCAGCGGGCAGTGTAAACTCAGGACATCAACCTGAGGCAGCAGCTCTTCCATCGCTAAGCGACCACCGACCGTATCACCTCCGGCACGCTGGGCGACCACGACATTCATACCAAATGCGCCCGCCAGTTGCGCTACCCCGGCCCCCAGATTGCCATAGCCCACGATCCCCAGCGTTTTACCGCTGAGTTCCTGAATCGGGTAATCCAGCAGGCAAAACTGTTCCGCCCGGCCCCATCGACCATCACGGGCAGCCTCATTATAAGCAATCAGATTAGTATGCAACGCCAGCATCAGCGCCATAACATGCTGTGACACCGAAGCGGTACCATAGGCCTGGCAGTTGGACACAGTGATTCCCAGCTCTGAAGCCGCCTGCAGATCGACATTATTCGTGCCAGTGGCGGCGATACAGATATGCTTAAGCTGTGTGGCAGCAGACAAGGTCTCTCTGTCCAGTACAACTTTGTTCACAATCACCACATCGGCACCAGCAATCCGTTTGGCAACCTGCTGCGGTGCCGTTGCCGGATAGGGATGAAAATGGCTGAACTCCGCTTTCAGCGCGGCCAGATCCAGATCATCACAATCCAGACTGTGCAGATCAAGAAAGACTGCCTTCATAGCTATTCACCTATACCGTTTCGAGAAAAATGCTGATGAACAACACTTAAAACGCTCAATAAAACAAAAAAATAAATAAAAAAGGGGCCTGCTATTCAGAAGGCCCCTGTTATGTCGCTCTGAAATCAGATCTGTTCTTTGATCTCCCAGAGTATCTCATCAGCAATCACCGCAGGCGCTGAGTAGCCATCCGGAGTCTTAACCGTCAGGAACACACCATTAGAGGTCCGGTTCATATGCAGCTGGTACTGACCAACATGTTCATACTTCCCTGATTCATTATTATAGACGCCATCCTGATTATCACCGAAGATATAGATCACTTTACCATCAAACCATATTTTGAATCCCTTGCGGCTCGCCAAGTCCGTTGTATCATCAACACTATATTGCTGATCTACATCGGTAGTTTCATCTTTACTGTACTGTTTTGAACTGTACGAAGGAACACCACTGGCTTCTTTATCGGCGTCAAGCCCCAACGCATCACCTATACGCCCAGTGCTAAAAGTGATCGCTTTACGATCAGAGTGCAGCCACTCAAAGAAGCCCATTTTCTCGGTATCTTCAAACGGCGTTGAAGTAGTGTAGGTCAGGTAGATCACACCGGTCTGCTGATCCCGGGTACCCACATCCAGAGTGGTTTTATCGATCGCTCTGTTGATCTGCGCCCAGGCCTGATCCACCGGCACCGTAATCTTCAATGCAGGGAAGCCCTTGGAGTCGCGTCCCATCTGTGGCAGATCATGACGCTGTCGCTTCATCTCAAGCAGGCTGAGACTGTTTCCGGCATTACTGGTTGATTTGCTCAGGTAGCGCAGCATCTCAAACATCATATCGGTTTTATAACCCACATCGGCGGCATCCGCTGACCAGTTAACCGGCTGGTCTTTCTGTTCCTGAGCAACCCGTATATGCTGCATTGAAATAGTCGTCCGGTCAAAATTATCAGCCACCGGACGCACTGATACCCGCAGCTTGTCACTGACAGGCCCCTCGATATCCTGGAACGTCAGATGCTTGATCATGCTATCGACGAAGCTTAACTCCTCACCTGCAGTATCGATCCAGTCGGTCTCCATGACACCTTCCCGAGGCGCAGATTTTGCCAGAGCGACATTGTTGAAACGCCAGAAGTCCTGCAACTGAATCCAGACATCGCCAACGGGTTCATCCACAATCAGAACTTTTTCATCCCCCTGACGTTTGAGGTTGACGGTTCCATTACCGGCATCCGCATAGAAAAACTCAGGACGGGGCACAACAAACTCAGCAGTTCTCTGGGAAGCTGTCTGACCGGCACTCGGTATCTCCAGAATATCCTGCATCGCTTTAGAACGGTTCTGAATCGCCGGAGGCAGCTCCAGCCGCTGGGTAGCCTTTGCCTCTTCATAGTTCTGGCTGCGGTCGTTGATAAGGCCATGTTCGCCGTAAATTGGGTTTGAGTATGAACCACATCCAGCAACACTCAACACAGCTGCTGCCAGAGGCAACAAGGCAATTATTCTCATTATGCTCGTCCGTTAGTTTCAGATAATTTCACAGGCTTTCAGGGCATTACGCACCTGATTATGATATTGCTCAGACAGAACAGTCAGGGGTAAACGAATACCCTGCCCTATCAACCCCATCTCAGCGACAGCCCATTTCACCGGAATCGGGTTAGCCTCAACAAACAGCGCTTTGTGAAGCGGCATCAGCGACGCCTGCAGTGCACGGGCAGATTCGGTCTCACCAGCAATCGCCAGGCGGCATAACTCACCCATCTGCGCAGGTGCGACATTGGCGGTCACTGATATGTTTCCATCACCGCCCAGAAGCATCAGCTCAACGGCTGTTTCATCGTCGCCGGAATAGATAGCGAATTCTTTGGGGGCCGCCTCTATCAACGCTTTGGCGCGCTCAAGATTTCCCGTAGCCTCTTTAATACCCACGATGTTTGAGATCTCTGACAATCTCAACACCGTCTCTGGCAGCATATCGCACGCGGTACGGCCAGGAACGTTATAAAGAATTTGTGGGATATCAACCGCTTCAGCAATGGCTTTAAAGTGCAGATACAAACCTTCCTGGGTTGGCCGATTGTAGTACGGGGTCACCAGCAAACAGGCATCAGCGCCAACCTTTTTCGCCGCTTGAGTTAACTCAATCGCTTCCCGGGTAGAGTTCGCGCCGGTACCGGCAATAACCGGAATAGCACCTCCCACACGGTCAACCACCCGTTTGATTACCTTGCAATGCTCATCACAGCTCAGGGTCGCAGATTCGCCACTGGTACCTACGGCGACAATTGAGTCGGTGCCCTTCTCCAGATGAAAATCGACCAGTTTATCCAGTGCGCCCCAGTCGACATCACCGTTAGAGTTCATCGGGGTAACAAGAGCAACAATGCTGCCAGTAATCATCATGGTCTCCATCAAGAGGTATACAGAATGGCCTATGGTACTTGCCTGCGATTTGCGGCTCAACCCATTTAAGCTCAATACGTTAGCGTAATCTGAATATTCGAAAAACGATGTTTTCAGGGGCTGCCAAAACTGTGTAATCTGTTATCGTATAAAAAGCGTATTATTCTAACTGATCTCGGTCAGATAAGCGTAGTTTTAAGTCAGATTTTTAAGGAAAATATATGAGCCAGCCAACGATTGATCAACCCGTAACCGACTTCACCGCGATAGCCACCAGCAATACCTCTGTGACGCTGTCAGAACTGAAAGGTTCCAACGTGGTCATCTACTTCTATCCGAAGGACAGCACCCCTGGCTGCACCACAGAAGGCCAGGATTTTCGTGATCTTTACAATCAGTTTGAGGCGACTAATACCCAAATCTTCGGCGTTTCCCGCGATAGCCTGCGCGCCCATGAAAATTTCAAAGCCAAACAAGCGTTTCCTTTCGAGTTGATCAGTGATCCCGATGAAACGCTGTGCAAACTATTTGATGTAATCAAATTGAAGAAGCTCTATGGCAAAGAACATATGGGGATTGAGCGAAGCACCTTCCTGATCGATGCGGACGGAGTACTGCGAAACGAATGGCGCAAGGTCAAGGTAAAAGGGCATGTCGCTGAGGTGCTGGAAGCAGCTAAGGCACTCTGACCCTGCCTACCTCCTGCTCAATTAAATAAGCCGGCCTGCAGCCGGCTTTGCTCTGCTATGAATCCCGCCCGGCATCCTGAATAAAAGAGTGGCTATTAGGCCAGGCATTGAGGATGGCTTTGATCAGGGTTGCCAGCGGGATGGCAAAAAACACCCCCCAAAAGCCCCAGATACTACCAAATACCAGTACCGCGATAATAATGGATACAGGGTGCAGGTTCACCGCTTCAGAGAACAGCAATGGCACCAATACATTGCCATCGAGGGCCTGAATAATGCCGTAGGCCAGCATCAGATACCAGAACTCATTGGTCCAGCCCCACTGAAAAAAACCGATCAGCGCTACCGGCAGCGTCACCAGTGCCGCACCGATATAGGGGATCAGCACCGACAGACCGACCATGATTCCCAGCAGTGCCGCATAGTTGATCCCCAGAAAGGCAAACGCCACATAGGTCACAGAGCCAACAATAACGATTTCGATCACTTTACCCCGGACATAGTTGGCGATCTGTTGATCCATTTCGGTCCACACCTGAGTCAGCATCTCTTTCTTCTGCGGCAGAAAAGAGACCCACCAGCGCACCAGGCTGCTGCCATCTTTAAGAAAGAAAAACACCAGGATCGGCACCAGAACAACGTAGATCAGCAGCGCAATCAATCCGGTAATGGAGTTGAGGGAGTAAGTCACCACCATCTGCCCCACTTTTCTCAGCTCCGAGGTTGCCAGATCGATAATCTGGGTAATCTGCTGTTCTGAGAAAACATCCGGATATTGCTGTGGCAAGAGTAACAGCACCTTCTTGGCCTGCGTCACCATCCCCGGCAGCTCATTGAACAGGTTAACCGACTGTTTCCAGGCCAGCGGCATAATAAACAACAGCAACGACAGCAGCACACTGATAAACAGAGTGAACACCAGCAGTACAGATGCCAGATGGGGAACATTGTGCTCTTTTAACCAGACAATCATCCCCTGCATCAGAAAAGCCAGAATAATACTGGTAAACACCGGTGTCAGTGCCTGCCCCAGATAGAGGATGATTCCCAGTGCGCCTGCCAGCAGCACCAACAACAGCATTACCTCCTCATTAGAGAAGTAATTGTCGATCCATTTGCTGAAAATTTTTCTCACACTCTGCTCCCTGTTAGCCGCGCTGAATAATATAGGTATACTGACCGTCATTGCTGAACGATTCCAGCATCTGGTGGTCTGACTGATCGACAAACGCCTTGAAATCCCGCTGAGATCCGGCATCGGTCGCGACCACTTTGAGGACTTTACCCGGCTCCAGCTTATGTAATGCCTGCTTCGCTTTTAACAGCGGCAGCGGGCAATTCAGGCCGCGGGCATCGAGTTGTTCATCCCAGTGGGTCTCAGTCATGAAATTATTCCTGATACAGATAAGAGGCCTGCAATATATACCAAAAACCGGGTTATTATAATCCACAATTACGCTTAACTGTTTTTGTTGCAGTGGAAACTTAGTATAAGGATCAACGATTTGCGAACTGGACTTTCATGTTATCTGCTGGCAGGTATCCTGGCACTCAATCCGGTCACCCCTGTTCAGGCCGATGACCTGCCGGTTATCGCCAGTAGCTCAGGCACAATCTCACTCGAACAGGAGTTCCAGCTGGGCCGTACCTGGGCACGACTGCTGCGCGGCCGGGCACCGGAATATGGTGACCCGCTAATCGTAAACTATATCGACAGCCTGTTGTGGCAGATTGCTGCCAGCAGTCAGCTACAGGATCACCGGCTCGAACTGATCGTTCTGGACAGTCCGGTTCTCAATGCCTTTGCGGTTCCTGGCGGCGTCGTCGGTATCAATGCCGGATTACTCCTGGGAGCAAAAGATGAGGAGGAGCTGGCGTCGGTTATCGCTCATGAGCTGGCTCACCTGTCACAGCGGCACTATGCCCAGCAGCTTGAGGAAAGCCGGCGTAATACGCCATTGATGCTGGCCGGTATTCTGGCCAGCATTCTGGTCGCCTCTGCCGACGCGCAGGCGGGTATGGCGGGGATTACCTCATCGATGGCCGCAGGCCAGCAGGCCGGTATAAACTTTACCCGCCGCAATGAGCAGGAAGCTGACCGTATCGGCATGCTCAATCTGGTTAACGCTGGTTATGATCCCCACGCGATGCCGCGTATGTTTTCCCGGATTCAGCGCTCCAGCCGTTTTCTGGGCCAGAAACCCCCGGAATTTCTGCTCACCCATCCGGTCACCGAATCACGTATAGCCGATGCCGAAAACCGTGCCAGCCAGCTACCAAGTCCAGCTTTCAAGCCTCAGCGCTACGATTTCCAACTGATCAAAAAACGTGTTGAGGTGCATTATGCCAGCGATCTCAGACAACTGATCAAGACCTATCAGGAGAGTGCCAGCGGCAACCCTATAAGTCGATACGGTCTGGCATTGGCACTGTTACAGAACAGAGACTATAAACAGGCGCAACAGGCTCTCGACGGTTTGCCGGACACTATAGGTCAACACCTTTATATCCGTCTGAGTTATGCGGAGCTGGAACTGGCAGCGGGGGAGCAGGAGAAAGCTTTACAACGGCTGGAGCTATTAAACAAACTCTACCCCGACAGCTACCCGGTTCGTCAACTATATGCCAAAGCACTCAGGGCGAATAACCAGTTTAAAAAATCAGCCCGGATTCTCACTGACCTGAGCCAGAAATACCCCACCAATAGCTACATCTGGTATGAACTGGCTGAGACTCAGGGACTGGCCGGCAATACCCTGGGGGTCCACGAAGCCCGTATCGAATATTTTCTGCTCACCGGCGCAACCGATAAAGCGCTGCGGCAGATAGACTTCGCGCTACGGGAAAATGAACTGACCAGCAGTGATATCGCCCGGCTTGAACAGCGTAAAAAAGAAGCTGAAGCGATAAGGGATCAGATTAAAAACTCGCTGTGAACCCGCAGTGGCTGATCTGAAGCAGGTAGCACCCCGTAAACCCGCTTAGATAATGAATCAGAGTTGGTGGTAGAGGAATCCTATGTTCTCAGTATACAGCCCCAACGGGCGGGCCTTCCACGATACGCTGGAAGCGCTGTACCGGGCCAGATCCGGAACGCAGAACCGTAGTACAGATGAACACAAGCGGCAAAGCGAAACAGCTCACAGAGTCACACCTAAAGCTCTGGATGCCTATCGGCAACTGATCCATGCCCAACCGAAAGATGAGCTTCACCACCTCTATGAGGTGATGAGCGATGCATTTACAAACCTGCCTGCAGAGCAACCCGCCTATCAAGCACTTCTGGCGATACAGCAAAGTCCTTTTAATGAGTTACCCGTAGTCAATGCTCAGAACTGTATTATCGGGATGATCTCCTACGACTCAGTCATCGGCCATCTGATCGAGACGGGCGAAGCACTGGGATTACTGAAAATTTCTGCTGTCAGAGACTATCTCTCTGGCGATGTGATCACAGCAGAGCCTGTCACCAGTATCCGCCGGGCGGCCCAGGTGATGGATCATTATAATCTGGAAACACTTCCGGTAGTCGACAACTATGGCACAACCATTGGCATTGTCACCGCCAGGAGTATCGTTTCAGCGGTCGCGAATGACCCTCCGCTAAGTGTCTGGAGCTGATCTCCCTGTTGCCGCAGAAATGAAAAAGAGACCCGAAGGTCTCTTTAAACGTTATTAGCTTTATGCAACAGAAACGGTGATATTACTACTCATCAGAGTTGGCTTTATCACGCAAGACAAACTTCTGAATTTTACCGGTTGAGGTTTTAGGGAGCGGACCAAAAACAACTTTTTTCGGTGCTTTGAAATTAGCCATATTTTCGCGGCAGAAATCGATAATCTCCTGTTCGGTCACTTCGGCCCCCTCCTTCAGACTGACAAAGGCACAGGGCACCTCCCCCCACTTTTCATCGTCACGGGCAACTACCGCCGCTTCCATCACACTACTGTTGCGGTACAGAACATCTTCCACCTCAATGGAGGAAATATTCTCGCCACCGGAAATGATAATGTCTTTGGAACGGTCTTTAATCTCGATATAACCATCCGGGTGCCACACCGCCAGATCGCCGGAATGGAACCAGCCGCCGGAAAAGCTCTCTTCCGTGGTGGAGGGATTTTTCAAATAACCTTTCATCACCAGATTACCACGCATGAAAATCTCGCCCATCGTCAGGCCATCCTGAGGAACCGGCTCCAGCGTCACAGGATCGGCAACCATCAGACCATCCAGCATCGGCGCCCGTACCCCCTGTCGGGATTTCAAACGGGCGATCTCATCATCCGTACGATCATTCCACTCCTGATGCCATTCACACACCACAGACGGACCATAGGTCTCTGTCAGCCCGTACACATGGGTAACCGTAAAGCCCATTTTTTCCATCCCCTGAATCACCGCTGCCGGCGGCGCAGCCCCCGCCGTCATCACTTTAACCGCGTGACTGATTCCCGCTTTCATCTCATCCGGTGCGTTATTCAACATATTCAGCACAATCGGTGCACCACAGAAATGATTCACCTTCTCCTGCTTAATCGCAGCATAAATATCATCAGCCCTTACATGCCGCAGACAGACACTGACTCCCGCGGATGCCGCAAGGCTCCAGGGGAAACACCAGCCATTGCAGTGGAACATCGGCAGGGTCCAGAGGTAAACCGGATGATGCCCCATATCCCAGCAGACAATATTACTCATCGCGTTCAGATAGGCTCCCCGGTGGTGATAGACCACCCCTTTCGGGTTGCCGGTGGTTCCAGAGGTGTAGTTCAGACTGATCGCATTCCACTCATCATCCGGCATCTGCCAGTCAAACTGCGGATCTCCCTGGGCGATAAAAGCTTCATAATCGCAGCTACCAATCAGTGATCCCCCCTGGTAATAAGGATCATCAATATCGATCACCAGCGGTTTATGGGGAATCATTTTAAGTGCCTGAGCGATCACTTCGGAGAACTCCCGATCGACCATCACGACCTTTGCCTCGCCATGCTGCAGGATAAAGGCGATCGCCTCAGCATCTAAACGCACATTCAGCGCATTCAGCACTGCGCCACACATCGGCACCCCGAAATGCGCTTCAAACAACTCAGGCAGGTTCGGTGCCATAACTGCCACCGTATCCCCCTCACCTATCCCCTTCTGACTCAGCGCACTGGCAAGCTGACGGCAACGGCTATAGGTTTCTGCCCAGGTGCGGCGGGTTTGCTGATGCACCACCGCCAGGTGATTTGGATAGACCCAGGCGGAGCGTTCAAGAAAACTTAACGGACTCATCGCTGAGAAATTGGCGCTGTTTTTGTCCAGCCCGAACTGATACGGATTAGAATGTGTCGACATAGTCATTAGCCCTGAAGAATACCGCGTCACGTTCAGCCAGCAGGCGCAGTATTATAATTTTTTAAAACCGCTACGAAATACTCACAGCCTAGGGTTTACCCTGATTGCATCGGATATAATACGTAATTACCCTGACTAAACAAGTTAGTCTTAAGTCAAAAGCAGAGCAGACTCAACAGCGGATAATATCTTTTAGGGGTTTATCCCTTATCAGCGAGCAACAATGAGTATAGAACAAGAACTGAAAGCGATCAGTGAAATGGATGAGGGAGAGCGCTCCCGCTTTCTGGTAGAGCAGTCCACCGATATGATCTCCCGCCACACACCCACACCGGAATGGACATTTCTCGATGTCAGCCCGGCGGTTGAGCGAATGCTCGGCTACACCGTGGAAGAGATGATCGGCACTGCTGGCTATGATCTGTTTCACCCGGAAGATGCTGATAACCTGATCAAACGCTCAGACTCAGTACGTTACCGTAAAGGGATGTATACCAATGTGTTCCGTTATAAACATAAGAATGGTCACTATATCTGGCTGGAAACCACCAGCCGCACCCTGCGTGACGCTGATGGCAAACCGATCGAAGTGGTCTGTGTCTCCCGCGATGTTACCGAACAGACTCTGGCGCAACAAGCGACCCGCCGGCTGGCACGGGTGGTAGAAGCGTCCTCAGATATGATCATGTTCTGCAACCATAAAACCATGCAACTGACCTACATGAACGAGGCCACCTACATCACCCTCGGTACCGAAAAAGAGAATCCGATGGTGTTCTATCTGGAGCAGATGTTTGAACCGAGGATCTTTGCCACGCTGGTGCAGGACGCCCTGAGTCATGCTGCGGCTCATGGCACCTGGTATGGCAGTATCAAAATGCAACTGCCGTCCGGACGGGACCGCACCGCAGAGATCCGCGAGGTTATTGCCCACCGCAACCTTAACGATGATATGCAGGTGGAGTATTACTCGATCATAGGCCGGGATATCACCCTTCGCCGCAAAGCCGAAGAGGAGATGAAACGCAATCAGCTGGAGATGGCTCATATCGCCCGCCTGCTCTCCGTGGGTGAGATGGCGTCAGGACTGGCCCATGAGATCAACCAGCCGCTGGCCGCTATCCTCAATTATTGCCGGGGCTCAATGCGCCGTATTGATGAGGGGCGAATCACCACCGTCGAAGAGATTGGCAAATCGATGGAACTGATCACCCGACAGGCCAAACGGGCAGCAGAGATCGTCAAACGGATGCGCAGTTTTGTTAAAAAAACCGAATACCAGCGAATGGAGTTCTCTCTCAATGAAAGCTGCCAGGAGATCGCCGAATTTCTCAAACAGGAAGCGCTGGACCACAACACAACGTTTCAATTTGAACTGGAGTATGGAGAGCTGCCGATTCTGGCGGATAAAATTCAGATCGAACAGGTTCTGGTCAATCTGATTCGCAACGCAATCGAAGCGTATAACGACTGTGAAAAAACTCATCGGCCCGTTATCATAAGCACCCGTAAGGCAAAAGATTACATCTATATTTCAGTTGCAGATCATGCCAATGGCATCAGTGCTGAGATTTTAAGTAAGTTGTTTGAACCGTTCTTTACCTCAAAGTCGACCGGACTTGGCATGGGACTCTCAATCTCGAGAACGATCATCGAGGCTCATGGCGGACAGCTATGGGCTGAAAGCGACGGAAAAACAGGCACTCAGTTTTATATTAAAATTCCAGCGAAAGGTTAGGACCTGACACATGACGAGATATAACGGAACGGTTTTTATTGTTGATGACGATGATGACTTTCGCGACTCGATGCAATGGTTATTGGAAAGTGACGATCTGCCGGTTCAGAGCTTCTCCTCAGCCCGGGACTTTCTCAGCAATTACAAAGGCGATAAGGGCTGTATGCTACTGGATGTCCGTATGCCGGAAATCAATGGGCTGGCACTCCAGCAGATCATGCTGGAACGGGATATCCGCTTGCCTATCATCGTACTCAGCGGCCATGGTGATATTCCGATGGCGGTCACCGCCATGAAAAACGGTGCCATCGACTTTCTGGAAAAACCGTTCGACGATGAAGTGCTGATCCCACTGGTGCAGAATGCGCTTAAAAAAGCCGATGAGATGTTCGCCGACCGTCAGCAGCAGGAACAGGTTCGAAAGCTTTACGACAGCCTGAGCCGCCGTGAACGGGAGGTGATGGCGCTGGTTGTCAGCGGCAAAGCCAACCGCGAGATCGCCGAAGAGCTGGGCATCAGTCCAAAAACCGTTGAAGTGCACCGCTCCCGGGTGATGAGTAAAATGCGGGCAGAAAGCCTGCCGGAACTGGTGAATCAGTCAGCTCAGCTGTAACGCTGGGCGATTGTTTAGTTCTGTCTGGGCGGGGTTAAGCGTTATTCTGCAACAGAGGTATCTGTGTATATGAAATCCCAACTAGCCAATAGGTAACCGCCTGCAAAAGCTACTCAACTTACCATGTTTAATGGCCGTAATTGTTGATAATAGTAAGAGGCTTACAATACCCATTGCCCCTACATCCATTAACGCTTCATCCCATGAATAATTGCTCATAAGCTTTAGTTACATTGCCCTATAACGTCCGCGGTAGGCCAGTTCCCAATTAAAGGGCTTTGACCCCTTTAGCTTCGGCTACGCCGAAGTACGCTTTCCAACCAAGCAGGTATTTCCTTAAGTCTGCGATGACATGTAACAGTTGATGGCCTCTCGTTCGGCGGCTCAGTTCCCGTATCCGCTGCTTCAGTTTCACCAGCACCTTGTCGGCTACTTTGATCCTGTTGCCACGTCAGGAACTGACAGTAAATCCCAGGAAACTCCGTTTCCAGGGCCGGTCTACCGCGCTTTTATCTTCGTTTACCTTGAGCCGAAGGTGGTCTTCGATATAGCGCTGTACACTTATTTTGATCCGCTCTGCCGCCCGACGACTGCCCACAAAGATCTGGCAGTCATCGGCGTATTGGCTAAAGCGGTGACCTCGTCTTTCCAGTTCCCAGTCCAGCTCGTCCAATACTATGTTGGCCAGTACCGGCGACAACGGGCCACCTTGCAGTACGCCCTCTCGATTCGCGAGTGCTTGTCCATCATCCTTCTGAATTGGGCTGGTCAGATATCGCCTGACCAGCTTCAGCAGCGTCCGGTCCTGGATGCGTGTTTTCAATCGCGCCATCAACCGATCATGGTTGACGGTGTCAAAGAACGCTTGTAGGTCCAGATCGATCACCCAGCTCTTCCCGTGCACGATCGTGTCCTGGGCATGCCGCACGGCTTGCTGAGCATTCCGCTGAGGCCTGAAGCCGTAGCTGTTGGGGTGGAAGGTCGGCTCCCAAAGGTCGCTGATAATCTGAGCGATGGCCTGCTGGATAAAACGATCAATGACCGTCGGTATCCCCAGTTTACGCATTTTGCCATCGGCCTTTGGTATCTCGACCCGTCTGACCGCTTGTGGTCGGTAGCGACCGTCGATCAGGCGTTCCTTAAGGTCCGGCCAGTGGGCATGCAGGTAGGTCGATAGTTGTTCTGTCGTCATCCCGTCGACGCCCGCTGCGCCTTTGTTGCGTTTGACCTGTTTCAGCGCACGTGCCAGATTATTCCTATCCAGTACCTGCGCCATCAGTGATGGTTCGATGATTGGCAGTTGGATGGGCGCTTCGGATACACGAGCTTCACCCATCGCCGTTGGCGATGACTCGTCTGAGGGTCGGTCAGGTGCTATGTCCATGTTCTTACACTCTATCCATGCCGGCGATGTTCAGGCCTTCGGTATCGAGAGTGATACCTACTATGCCCTCTGCTGACTTCTGTATTGCGTTCATGCTGAATTGCTTCAGCATCAGTTGTTCCTTCAACACAGTACAGACCTCCCAGGGTAAGACACTTAACTTTCCTCGCGTAGACGCCGGATTTATAAAACATAAGCCAGATACAGATGGAGGGCTTAGCAGTCACTTGCCCGCTGGCCCCACTTATGTCACACCTCATATCCGGTTCTTGTTCATCGCCCCGCGATTTTGCCTTGAGCTTCCTCCAGCCAGTCCCTCGCGGAACTAACCTTGCCCTTTGGCTAACCTTCGGCTCTGCGAATACCTGATACGAGGACTTTCACCTCGCTAGCTAAGAGCCATGCCTGGCACACACGCTTCAAACACCGGCGCAGCTATGCTGCGTCCGAGTGCTTTGACTTGTTAACACTTCTACTGCAAGTGAGCGCTTATTGTATTTATCCATGATAATACCTCGCCGTCTGCATCAACATTATTAAGCCGCTTTAAAGTCATGTGTTCAATGGCCCCACGGTTTAAACGTTTTTTTGCCTTGCTCTCTTTTTTACTTTGCTTCTTCTCATCTAGATCTTCCCAAGCTATTGGTGAACCTGAAGCCTCATGAACTGCCTTTGCCACTGAAGTGGGTACATCATCAAAAGGTTGGAAGTTCCCATTTAGCTGAATTCCGAACTCTTCGTTAATAGCTTCAAAATGAATGTAATTTTCCATCTCTCTTCTATTTGTAATTAATGAACAACAATTATCACCACGGGCATTTACCCTATCAGCAGCATCTTGGTACTTAGCTGGTGCTGGTGGTGGGTTGTCTCTATCTAATACATGAACTTCTGGAACTTGAAGACCTTCAAGCCTGTTAGTCCATAGCTCAAGAGTCGAACCGCCCATAGGTATATAAACCAACTCTCCTTGCTGCTCAGCATTTCGCAAATCTACAATATTAGGATCTTCTTGTGATAAGCGTGAAGATATCCCGCTGATGTACTCAATATCATTAGGCCCTTCAACACCAACAAAGACCTTAATGTTGTGGTTTGCAAAAATCCCAAGACTTTCCTTAATTCTTAGCAAAGTGTCATCATCAGTTTCTGCTAAGAATCGCGTTCCATCAGCTGCTTTCTCAATGAATCTAATTGATCCTCGATCAACTCTACCTGCAAGGATTGGGTTGTGAGTTGTAAAAATTACTTGACTTGAATCTTCAAGCGCTAACTCTTTGATCGCATCAAGGAGTAGAAGTTGATTATTTGGGTGCTGAGATGTTTCTGGTTCTTCAATAGCAAAGATTACGTCTTGTACTTCACGTTCATCTGCCAGTTGCTCTGCTTTAGCTCTAAAAAAGTTTATCAAGAAAAGCCGTCTTACTCCGCTACCACGCTTATT
This sequence comes from Amphritea pacifica, assembly GCF_016924145.1. GTDB lineage: Bacteria > Pseudomonadota > Gammaproteobacteria > Pseudomonadales > Balneatricaceae > Amphritea > Amphritea pacifica. The sequence goes on from NZ_JAFFZO010000017.1 coordinate 18,749, forward strand.
CAAAGGGATTTGATCTTCATTCGTGAGTGATACTGAGAACACTTTGCTCCAATTGAAACTAGAGAAGTTCGGATTTAGCTGGCTCGCTAAGTCAGGGTCCATTTCTCTAATTTTTTCGATAGTTAGTCTAGTGACCTCTTCAACCTGTCTTTTTACATACTCACCTATAGTTTCGAGATCACCTGCTTTTTGTTTAAGAGCTTCCTTAATAGCAAATTTTATCGGGTCTTGCGCTTCAGCGTCTTGGTCAGAGCTTGGACGATCTGATTTGAATAGTTGAAAAAGGGGAAGAATATTCTGAATAGGTTTCCAAATTTTGGATTTTATTTCTAACTCAACTACTTGCTTGTCTAAATCGACATCAGGAACACTTAGCCAAATAGCATGACGCAAAGCAGATTTGACGGTTTCATTTACTCCATCTAGATCAACTCCTAGAGATCTAGCCCTTGTTCTAAGTTGTGCGACTGTTAATGAAAACAAGTCGTTAAAGTTTTCAGCCGTTGGATGAAAAGCACGAATAAAAATTTCCTCACACTTTGGTGCGGCACCTGAGAAAACCTTCTTAACTTCGAGCTTGCCATCAGTATTTAAAAGATACTCATTTGCTGGTGATATGAGGTTGTCTGTATCTATTATTAACTGATCTGGAATTTCTTTAAAAATACAGGTTATTTCTATAGTTTCTGAATTTCTTGAGCCTGCGGAACGATCGCCAGATTCTAGCTTGTCAGCATTAAAGAAAGCATCTAGCGCTTCAAGGATAGAAGACTTTCCTACATCATTTTTTGCTATTAGAGCCGTTAAGTCAGTTAAAGGTATTGTTATTTCTTCTCTATAGCAGCGGAAATTCTTTATTTTTACTTTTTCTAGTTTCATCCATTGAATCCTTAATCAACGCTCGATTCGTGTGAGCTGGAGTGTTAACGCTGCCATAAATTGACGAAAGGAGCGCAGCGTATTGAGGTCAATTTCATGGCCTGGTTATGTGTTTCATACCTGCTTCTCATTTCGGACTTCCTCTACGCTCACAGGCCGTCATATTTCGGATAACTTTCCTTCCATTGCCAACAAGCGGATTACGAGGTTTTCCCCAATCATCGCGTAATCCTCTTTCGACAGGTTGAGAGTCGACATCTGACCTTTGTCATAATCGTTGAAGGTGAACAGCATTACCGTTCGCCAATCCACAGGATGGCGGGGAGCGTCTGTTTGGATATCATCGAAGATCAGACGTAATTTTCCGCCTTCGACTTCCCTTAAGCATGCAGCCACTCCGTTTTTTGCTCTAATTCCATCATCCTGTAACATTTTCCGTACCTGCCTTGGACACATAACGATTTGGGTAAGGGGCCGTAGCGAAGCGGAGGTCCCAGCGACCGTAGGGAGCGATCTTGACCCACTGGTTATGCATGTATTCATTAGTCACTTGCATTTCCCAATGTTGCTTTTAGCCGTTTTATACCATTGTAATCATCAAAACCCGTTTCTCGAATATTTTGCTTTGCTATTTCCTCTGGCACAGAAACGTATGCAAAGTAGGTTGTTTGTGAATGCGCTGAAGAATGAAAATACAGCTCTGTGTCCTTTGGAAGAACACCATTTCCTGTTTTAGATGATATTTCTAGTGGCGCATCAAGGGTAAACGCATTTGATGTGATGAAATTGAATTTACCCCATATTGCCCCAGCAGAAAAAGAAACAATACATAGCAATATAACTACTATGAACTTTTTCAAACTCATTTCCTCACTTTTCTAAATTCATAACAGCTAAATATACGACAGTGCGTTCGGGAAAATACGAAAAGTTGTCGTATATCACCGTTGCGAATCAAATTAGGAAAATCAGATAACCCTCTGAATTCTATTGAATTCAATAAAGGTTCTACTTTGTAAAAACACGACAGCTTGTCGTATATGTGCAGAAAGACGTCAGAGTGACCGTTAATAAGATTCATTCTTGTTCTTAATCCCTGGTTCCGTTTTGCTTAATTCCTTATACCCCAATACTCACACAGAAAATAACGTTATGGAATAGGGCTTGTGCAAAACAGTGGGAGTCACATATGTCGTGAAGCGCGCCAGCAGCGGGCGCAGCTTTACAGTGTTAGTAAGCTTTAGAGGGCTAATAGGCTTTAGCACTTCAACGATCTCGATCTGGCCTATATCTTCAGCGCTTCAATAAACCGCTGCATCGCTTTCAATGTAGCTTGTTGTGCCTGCAGATGGGGCACATGGCCGCAGTTCGGCAGAAACAGCGCTTCAGCGCTCTTCCCTATACCGCGGACAATATCGTCGACCTGTGCCCTTTCACCATACTGATCATCCTCTCCCTGCATAATCAGCGCCGGGCAGTGAATCTCTTTCAGCCAGTTGGTCAGATCCAGCGGCTGGAACCGCTGCCGTAGCCAGGTTTCATGCCAGGCACGAAACAGCAGATCGGTGCGATCACCATGATAACGGGCTAACCGCATCGGCAGATCGGTACTGTTATACAGTTCAACGGCTTCATGGATGCCCGCTGTCGTGAGCGGGTCGATACGGATATGGGCCGCTTCAGTGATAATGGCGACCACTCTATCCGGCAAACAAGCCGCACCGATCAGCGCAATGGATCCGCCGTCGCTGTGTCCCACCAGCACCACCTGATCCAGTCCGGCAGCATCCAGCACCGGTTTCAGCCAGTCCCGCCCCTCCTGCTCAAGATAGTCATCTGGCCGGGGGAGCGTAATCGGCGAAGATCGTCCGTAACCCCGACGTTCATAAACAAAAATATCGAGACCGGACTCATCAGCCAGCTGCTGTGGAAAATCTTTCCACATATCGATATGCCCCAAAGCCTCGTGCAACAGCACCAGCGAGGGTCTGTCCCAGCCTTCGTTATGGTGGTGCCGGCCATGCAGAGCAAAGATCTCAGTTCCATCATTGAGGGTCAGCAGCCGTTCCTGCCATCGGATCTCATCCATGATCAACGCTCCGCAGGTATGGAGTAGGTCAGTGTGGTATGGGCGACTAACTCTTCGCAACCTTCAGAGCGAATCCACACCTCACCTACCGCCAGTCGTTTACCGACCTTCATCAGGTTACAACGGGCCAGAAGATCGCGACCGGCCTCAGGTTTACTCATAAAATTGATATTCAGATTGGTGGTTACCGCCAGTGCTACCGGGCCTATCTGCCCCAGCAGTGCGGCATACATACAGACATCCGCCAGCGCCATCATCGAGGGGCCGGAGACAGTACCGCCAGGCCGCAGATGATCATCATCCACGGGCAGTTTCATTTCAGCCCAGCTATCCCCTAATCCGGTTAGCACACCAAACTTTTCACCCTGAGGAAAGTGCTCAGCCAGAAAGCGGTTCATCTGCTCAATGGTCATTACCGGCATAGAAAAAATCCCCTTGTTATTATTGTTTTATGTTTGTTTCGCAGTCTCCACTACCGCCAGTGTCACCGTTGCTTTTGATACCAGCTCTGCCCGTTCGCCCGCGTGAGAGTATATTTCAGATTCTGCGATGATCAGACTGCCCCCGGGCTTCAATACCCAGGCGCGGCAGCTTAAGCGTTCTCCCCTGGCGGCCCGTAACAGGTTTATTTTAAATTCAGCGGTCAGCACAATCTGGCCCGCCGCCAGTAACGTTGCCCCGGCTGTACCGGCGGAGTGATCCGCCAGAGTCGCCTGCACTCCGGCATGTACATAGCCGTCCTGCTGCAGATGTTTTTCCTGCAGTAGCAGTTCAGTTTCACAGCGCCCCGCTTCAAAACTCACCAGTTTAAAGCCGAGTTCCCTGACAAAGGGCGCCTGGTAAAAGACCCGCTCTACCTCCGCCGCAAAGCCCGGGTTTCTTACCCGGTACTCCGTCGGCAGGGCGTGACGCTCAACCTTCATTGTTATAAACCATCCGCTTCATCTTTGGCCCGGTTGCGCAGAATAAACCGCTGAATCTTGCCGCTTGGCGTTTTTGGCAGTTCCGCCATAAATTCAATCTCCCGCGGGAACGCGTGGGTCGATAAGCGACTGCGAACATGGTTCTTTAACTCTGTGGCCAGCTCATCACTGGGATCATACTGTGATTTGAGCACCACATAGGCTTTGATAATCGCCCCCCGCTCCTGATCCGGTTTACCGATCACGCCACTTTCGGCAACTGCCTCATGTTCCAGCAGAGTGCTCTCGACATCCGAAGGCCCGACACGGTAGCCCGCCGTAGTAATGATATCGTCATCCCGACCATTGAAGGAGTAACTGCCATCGCCGTGACTGATAACAACATCGCCGGTAAGATAGTATTTGCCCCGGAATGGATTTTTTTCACCCCAGGTGTAACCGGGGAAGAAGAACAGCGGCGACTTCTCCATATCCACCGCCAGCTCACCAATCTGCCCCTCGCCCAGCTCATTCAGATCATTATCCAGCGCGACCACCCGGTGACCCGGCATAGAGAAGCCCATCGAACCGACCCGAACAATTCGCTGTTCAAGATCATGGTGGTTGCAGGCGGTCATGCCGGTTTCAGTCTGACCATAATGATCCATCACCGGACAACCCAGACGCCGCTCGACCCAGCCGATAACTTCCGGGTTAAGCGGTTCACCGGCACTGCTGGCCAGGCGCAGATCAAAAGCATCCTCTTTAGCAAGCAGACTGTCATTGGCCATCAACAAACGATAGGCGGTTGGCGCGGCGGCCAGGTTCGTGATTTTATACTTACGCAGCATGGCGTAGGTGGTTTCCGGCGTGAAGGCGTTTTCATTGAAATGGGTGGTGTTGCCCAGCAATAAAGGACCGACTACCGCATAGTACAAGCCGTAGGCCCAACCCGGATCGGCTACATTCCAGTAACGGTCTTCAGGATGCAGGCCGATGGCATAACGCATATAGACATAAAACGACAACAGCGCCCGGGCAGGCACGGCCACCCCTTTGGCTTTGCCCACAGTACCCGAGGTAAACATCTGCAAAAATGGATCATCAGCGCCAATTCGCACAGGTTCAAAAACAGATTCCTGTTCGTTAAGCTCAGTTTCAAAGTCGGCAAGTTCAGCATACTTTGCCTCTGCGCCATCACGGTTAAACAGCAGAATCGGTGGACAGCCATTAACCGCATCAAGCTTGCCAATATTATCGGGATCAGTCACCAACAGCTTGGTGCCTGCCTGGCTGACGCGGTACTCTATCGCGCCACTGCCAAAGGCGGTAAACAGTGGCTGATAAACGGCTCCAGCCCGCAGGACGCCTAATACAACGACCAGTAGTTCAGGTGTTCTTGGCATAAGGCACGCCACCCGATCACCCTTGCCTATGCCTCTGGACGCCAGCAGATTAGCAAACTGTGCAGCCCTTCGCTGAAGCTCAGCGAAGGTATGACTGGAGGCGGGCCGACTGGCCCCTTCATAGTTTAACGCCACCCGGGACGGGTCTTCTGCCCAGCGATCACAGATCTCTTCACAGACATTAAATCCCTGTTTCAGATCACCGATCAGCTGTGCCTCAATCATGGACGGAGTAAAGGAATCGTAGAATTCCTGATAGTTAGCAATAGTCATTATTTGCCTCGTTATTATGTTTATTAAGGCCCTGCGGAGGGGTAGTACAACCGACCTCATGTAGCAGGTTCTTCCCTTTATTTGCACTCTGAAATCATTTCTGTCTAATCAAACAAACCGCTCTCTCTGAGGGTTTCAATTTCGCCCAGGCTATATCCCAGCTGTATCATTATCTGTTCTGCCTGTTCACCACACCGGGGAGCCGATCTGATCGGTTGACGCTCAAACCCTAAAGCCGAGCCGAGCTGCCGCTCGCCATTATCTCGGGTGACAACCATCTGTCGGGCAATAAACTGGGGGTGCTGTGCCGCTTCAGAAACGGTTAACACCGGCTCCACGCAGATATCCAGTGCTGCCAGTTGCTCGCACCAGCTGTTAAGATCACGATGAATAAATTTCTGTTGTAACAGCGTCTTGAACTGGCGCTCTTCCAGTGGCGGGTTATCCTGGATATTCATCGCCTGTGCCAGCCGCTGACGAAACTGAGGTTCGAGACTGCCGACCGATATGTAGCGATCATCGGCGGTGCGATAGTAGTCATAGACGCCAGCACCGTTAAGAAAGTTACCTTCCGGTTCAGGGTCTTTACCGCCATTCAGCGCTGCAGGCACCATCAGCGCCTGTAACGCCAGGGTATTGTCAGCCATAGAGATATCCAGATAACATCCCTCTCCACTGCTCTGACGACCGATCACTGCGGCCAGTATTGAAATCACCGCGGGGTGTGAGCCGGCAGCAACATCTGCCACCTGCAACCCCATCGGAACGGGCCCCTGAGATTTGCGTCCCATATGGCTGGCAGCCCCTGACAACGCCAGATAGTTAATATCGTGGCCTGCCCGGTCGCGATAAGGTCCCGTCTGACCATAGCCGGTAATGGAGCAATAGATCAGTTGCGGATTGACCTGTCTGAGGGTTTCATAATCCAGCCCCAGCCGCGCCATCACCCCAGGGCGAAACTGTTCGATGAGAATATCGTATTCGCCCACCAACTCACTTATTACTTTCACAGCTTCGGGGTGTTTAAGGTTCAGAGCCAGCGACTGTTTACCCCGGTTAAGATAACCGAAGGCTGCGGACTGCCCCTCAATCTGTGGCTGCATGCCGCGCACCAGATCATGTCGAGATGCTGACTCAACCCGTAAAATATCGGCGCCCAGATCCGCCAGTAACATACTGGCATAGGGCCCCGGCAACAGCGTTGACAGGTCAAGCACCTTCAAACCTCTCAAGGGCGTTTTCAAACCAGTCTCAACCTGCAGCCTGAAGAATTTCACGGGCGATGATGACACGCTGAATCTCACTGGTGCCCTCATAAATTGAGGTGATCCGGACATCCCGGCTCATTCGCTCCAGTGGGTACTCCTGCATGTAACCATAGCCGCCCAGTAACTGCAGGGCTGTGTAACAGGCCTGATTCGCTTTTTCACTGGCAAACAGTTTTGCCATGGAGGCCTCTTTGGCAAAACTCATACCCCGTTGCTTACGATCAGCCGCACTCATCAGCAGCAATCGTGCGGCTTCAAGTTCGGTCATCCGGTCAGCAATCATCCATTGCAACCCCTGAAAGTCAGCGATCGGCTTACCAAACTGCTGCCGCTCTCGGGTATAGGCTATCGCGTACTCCATCGCCGCCAGCCCCACACCCAGTGCCAGAGAACCGATACCAATACGTCCTCCGGCCAGTTCAGCCACGGCGATGCGAAAGCCATCATTGAGTTTGCCCAGAATGGCATTATCCGGCACTTCACAGCCATCAAAATGAACTTCATTGGTGGCCGAACCATGTTGCCCCATCTTCTTCTCAGCCGGTCCGACAGTGATACCGGCGGCGTCGGCAGGCACCAGAAAACAGGTAATCCCCTTGCCTTTTTTAGCCTCCGGATCAGTGACAGCCCACACCACAAAAACACCGGCAAACTCGGCACTGGTGATCCATTGTTTTGTACCGGTAATCGCCCAGCCATTGTCTGTTTTTACGGCTTTGGTTCGCATCGAAGCAGGGTCGGAACCAGCGCCCGCTTCAGTAAGGCAAAAACTGCCACTCAGATATTCACCACTACAGATCTTTGGCAGGTAATGCTGTTTCTGCTCTTCGCTGCCCACCACCTGAATCACCTCGGCAACCATGTTGGTTACCGACATGGTCACCGCCGTTGATGCACAGGCCCTGGCGATCTCGGTAACGGCGATACTGAAGGCCACCGCTCCCGCGTCAGTGCCTCCGTATTGAGCATCGATGTTCAATCCCATAAAGCCAAGCTCAGCCAGTTGTTTACAATGAGCGGTGAGAATATTGCGATCTTTGGTTTGATCCAGTTGCTCAGCAACAGTTGCCAGCTCACTTTCCGCAAAACGGCGGGCAGCATCCTGTATCATCTGTTGCTCTTCGGTAAGGTTCAGATCCATCGGGTATTCCTGATATTTTTGTTCTATCCCCCAGCCTGAATCCAACCAATCAGGAATTTATAGGGGTTTTCCCTTAAGTATATACCCCAAAAACACCGGACAGGTAAACAGCAAATTGAAAATTTTTCTCTGGCGGGATGGGTAAATTTTTTGCGCAAACTGCCTCAGATCATACAAATGTCACCTTTTACCGTTAGTTTAATTGCCCTCAGAGGATTAACTGTTAGAATCCGCCTCGTCACACACAAGTCACATATGCACAAACTGAATGATGAATAAGAAAAATAAAATACTGATCAGTGCGTGTCTGTTAGGTTGCAAAGTCCGTTACGACGGCAGAGATAACCTGATAGATAACGATTTTATCCGACACTTGCAGCAGCAAGGACGCCTTGTACCAGTCTGTCCGGAACAGGAAGGCGGACTTCCAACCCCGCGTGCACCCGCCGAAATTCAGGATAAATTCCCCCTGCGAATCACCAGCACTGATGGCGAAGATGTCACACCACAATTTCTCTCCGGAGCTGAAATAACCCTGGAAATAGCTCAGCGGGAAGGCTGCTGCTGCGCTTTGCTTAAATCCCGCAGCCCTTCATGCGGTAACCTCGAAGTTTACGACGGCAGTTTCACCGGCACGCTGAAAGCGGGTTCCGGCGCAACGGCTGATGAGCTTATGCGAAACGGATTTCCGGTCTACAATGAGAGACAGCTCGATCAGTTGATCGAATTTATTGAGCTGCTGGATGGCTGCGAACCCGATACCCGACGCCGTGCCAGCTAGTTACCTCTGAGGCAGAGGCTACCGATACAGGAGACCCGTCCATGATCAAGGACGAGCTGGCTACTCTGACACAATTCTATACCCTGATTATCGATTTCTTCGTTAATTACAGTTTTCAGGTCATCGGGGCGATTATCATTCTGATCATTGGCCTGATCGTCGCCCGCTGGATTGGCAAACTCACCCTCAGAGTCTGCCTGCGAAACAATGTTGATGTCACCCTCAGTAACTTTATCAGCAGCACCGTCAAGCTACTGCTGCTCGCGATGGTTGCTGTGATCTGCCTGGGCAAGTTTGGTATCAGTGTCGCCCCCTTTATCGCCGCGATCGGCGCGGTCTCCCTCAGTATTGGTCTGGCTCTTCAGGGGGTTTTCTCCAACTATGGTGCCGGTTTCACCATTATCCTCACCCGACCTTTCGTCGTCGGCAACACGATCCGCTGTAACGATGTCTGCGGCGTTGTGGAAGAGATCCGCCTGGCCTATACCCAGCTGTCAACCGAGGATGGTGAGATTATCACTATCCCCAACAAGCATATTGTTGGCGAGGTGCTGATCAACTCGTTTGAAAACACCATTGTGGAAGCCACGATCGGCATCAGTTACTCCGCCAACCCTGATAAAGCTATCGAACTGATCAGAGAGCAGCTTGCAGCTAACGCGTCTATTGTGAAGCAGCCTTCTCCTCAGGTTGGTATCGCCGGGTTCGGTGATTCTTCAGTCAATATCGCCTACCGCTACTGGGTGCCAACCAAGCAGTTGTTCGAGTTACAGTTTCAGATCAACGGCGCTGTCTACCAGGCATTCAGAGAGGCCGGAGTGGAGATTCCATTCCCGCAACGGGAGGTGACACTGAAATCACCCCGGCCTGAGGAAGAACCCAAGTTACTCTAAGTATAAACAGCCCCTCTGCAGCATAATAACAATTAACACAACCACAGAATGGAACCGCTATGAGTAAGCCAGACACAACCGACCCGACCGTCCACGGCAGTTGCCTCTGTGGCGCCGTCAGCTATCAGTTCAGTGGCATCCCCCGGGGATTTCAATACTGTCATTGCTCCCGTTGCCAGAAGGCTTCCGGCAGTGCTCACGGCTCATTTATGTTTGTATCGCCGGAGCAGTTCAGATGGCTCCGCGGTGCTGATCTGGTAACACGTTATGAGGTGCCAGACGCCAGGTTCTATGCATCCTGTTTTTGCAGCCGTTGCGGATCATCTCTGCCCTGGGAGGTTAAGGGTGCCAACAATATTGCTATTCCGGCAGGCTCGCTGGATGATGATCCGGGAGTCCGGCCGCGTCGCAATATATTCTTCGACTACCGCGCCTGCTGGTTCGAACCAAGCAGCGAACTGGAGTGCTTCCCTGAAGGCCCCGGGCGCAAATAAGCAGCTATTCGCGCTGATAACTTTCAGACAATAAAAAAGGCCCCGCGGGCCTTTTCTATTTGAACAGTTTTCAATCAATATTTATCCAGCATCTCTGGCCGGAACTCGTCGGTCGTCACGCTATAACCATGCTCCTCAATGGTCTGCTGCAACTCTCTCATCGTGCGGTGCAGGTCATCCATTGTGATGGTATTGTTATCCAGATTGTAGAGCTGCTCGGAACCGTTATAACTCCAGTTCATTATCACCATTGCATCCCGGTCACCGGTTTCTATCGCCGCTTTGATCTTTTTCTGTTTACGATAAATCTTGTTGAGCATCTGCTTCAGATCCCAGACATAGATCACTTCGTACATATACTCATGATCACGGTAACGGCGCAGGAGTGAAACCACCACAACCGCAGCAACCACAACGCCCGCCACATTCAGCCAGAAATTACTGCCATCCTGGTTACCAATCAGTTGGATCAGGAGAGTAGAGACGGATAACGCGATCACTGAAAGCAGTATCACCACACCGATCATGATCTGTTTATAATGTTTGCTATAACGCTCTTTGTTAATCTGTTTCAGCTGCATGTTATTTTTACCCGAAGAATGATTGGCGCGATTATAGTCTCTCGCGGGAGTAGCACCAAGGCGGCAGATCAACAATCTTGCACCCCACGGACAAAAACCTGAGGCGAGTAAAAATGTATAAGGCTATCCTGATTTTTCTGGCGGTCCTGCTTATTAATGGCTGCAGCCAGAGCCTGCGCCCCCTGGCACCGCAATCCGGACCCACTGAGCACTGCGCAGCAGCGCTGACCTCATTGCAACAACTCAGCCTCAGTTACAGCGGTATGCAACAGGGAGAGCAGGTTGCCAAAGCCCCCTGGCTTCGCAGTAACAGACTGGTGGACTATTATCGCCAGACCGATCTCACCGAAACGCAATTAGCCGACCTGCTGAGCCTGATGTCACAGCTGGCTGTGACCAGCCTTAATTATGAAACCAGACTGATCCCGGCTTCCAGACTGCAAGAATGGCAGCAACGTTTTGACATTAGCGACGCCAGCCGCTTTATCGATCATTGCAGCCAGACGCTGGTGCAGCAACAGTTGCAGTCCCCCGATAAAACCCGTCGCTGGTTACGCAGCCTGCCCGAAGACGACGACTATCGGCCACTGGCCAGAGTTGCCGGCTTCTACCCAATCACCGCACTGCTGTTTAAGCAGGGCGTCATACGGGAACATAACAGGCTATACCAGCAACCGGAGAAACTTAAAGACAGCCAATGGACAACCTATACCGCCGCAACAGTATCGACAACCACACCGGCTATGGCTTCAGTCGCCTATAACAGTCTGGGCATCCCCCGTCTGACCCCGACGCAGCAACAGGCACTGCTTGAATATCACGCACCCCTATGGCGACTGCCTGACCATCAGCGGGTTAACCGCCCGGGCACCCCCTACTGGGCACAGGGAGAGCTTCGGGTAGACCCGCAACCAAGCAGCTTTACCTATATCAGTTACGGAATCCATCACAGCCAGATTACCCTGCAGCTGAACTATCTGATCTGGTTTCCTGAGCGCCCGGCTGAAAACAGCTTCGATCTGGTCGCCGGACAACACGACGCCGTACTGTTTCGGGTGCACCTGAGCCCCTCCGGAGAGATTCTTGCCTATGACAGCATCCATCTTTGTGGCTGCTGGTACACGCTCATTCTGCCAACCGGGACACGTTATTCCGACCATCACGACCTCTATCATGAACCCACCTTTGTATTGCGCACCGACAGAGGCCGACAGCAAATCTCGCTGACGGCTGACTCCCATCTGCTTATCGCCAGCCAGAAACGCGATCTGCCTCCGCCTGTCAGCACAAAGTATCAGCTGAAACCATTCACCAGCCTGATACAGCTGAAGACAGGGGATAAATACCGCTCCGTATTTAACCGGCAAGGCTTTGTAAGCGGCTCTGAGCGACTGGAACGCTGGCTATTCTGGCCCATGGGAATCTCTAACCCAGGTGCCCTCAGGCGCCCCGGAGATCATGCGATCCGTTTTGTTGGCCATCTCCACTTTGATGACCCTCAGATTCTGGAAAAGCTCGGCGTGGACAGCGATTAACCCGGTTTCAGCGGGTTTTCTGCTTTTTCCTTCGCCACGACTCTTGTCCCGGGCGGACGGGCCACATACAATGTTCCGCTAAATTATCTATTCGATTTCAGGTTTATAAAATCTATGCGAGCCAGCCAATTTCTGATTGCCACACTGAAAGAAACTCCCTCTGATGCTGAAGTTATCAGCCACCAGCTTATGCTGCGGTCAGGTATGGTCCGTAAAGTGGCCGCTGGCCTGTACAACTGGCTGCCGACCGGTCTGCGGACCCTGCGCAAAGTTGAACGGATTGTGCGCGAAGAGATGGACAGATCCGGTGCGCAGGAAGTGCTGATGCCAGCGATACAGCCGGCTGAACTGTGGCAGGAATCTGGCCGCTGGGAAAAATATGGTCCGGAACTGCTACGTTTGCACGACCGTCATAACCGTGAATTCTGCGTTGGCCCAACCCATGAAGAGGTCATTACAGATCTGGTTCGTAACGAGATTCACAGCTATAAGCAGTTGCCTGCGAACTTCTACCAGATTCAGACCAAGTTCCGGGATGAAGTGCGCCCACGCTTCGGCATTATGCGTTCACGTGAATTTATTATGAAGGATGCCTACTCCTTCCATTGCAACCTGGAATCGCTGCAACAGACCTACGATCTGATGCACCAGACCTACTGCAAAATCTTTGACCGTATCGGACTGGACTACCGTCCGGTACTGGCAGATAACGGCTCGATTGGCGGCAACTCCTCCCACGAATTCCATGTTCTGGCGGATTCCGGTGAGGATGATATCGCTTTTTCCGACAGCAGCGACTTCGCCGCCAATATCGAGAAAGCGGAAGCTGTAGCACCGGCGGGTGAACGCGCAGCCCCCACTGAAGAGATGACCCTGGTGGATACACCGAATGCCAAGACCATCGCTCAACTGGTTCAGCAACATGGTCTGCCAATTGAAAAAACCATTAAGACCCTGTTTGTTAAAGCATCCGATGAGTGTGATGCTGACTTTATCGCCTTGCTGGTGCGTGGTGATCACGACCTCAATGAGATCAAAGCAGAAAAACTGCCGCAGGTTGCCGCACCTCTGGAGATGGCCGATGAAACAGCTATCAAGAGCCTGATCGGTGCCGGCCCCGGCTCCCTGGGCCCTGTCAACCTGCCAATTCCCTGCATCGTTGACCGCACCGTTGCACTGATGTCTGACTTTGGTGCTGGCGCTAATATTGAAGGCAAACACTATTTCGGTATCAACTGGGATCGCGATGTTGCCCTGCCAGAAGTGGCGGACCTGCGCAACGTTGTCGAGGGTGATCCAAGTCCCTGCGGCAAGGGTAAAATCGTTATCCGTCGCGGCATCGAAGTAGGCCACATTTTCCAGCTGGGTCAGCAGTACGCCAAAGCGCTGAACGCTACCGTTCTCGATGAAAATGGTAAAGCGGTCACTATGGATATGGGCTGCTACGGTATCGGTGTTACCCGTGTAGTGGCTGCTGCTATCGAGCAGAACTACGATGACAACGGCATTATCTGGCCAGAAGCAATTGCACCGTTCAGTATCGCCCTGGTAGCGCTGAAGTATGAAAAGTCCGAAGCGGTGCGCGAACAGGCTGACAAACTCTATGAGACCCTGACTCAGGCGGGTTACGACGTTATTCTGGATGACCGGGCTAAAGTGAGTCCCGGAGTTAAGATGGCAGATATGGAGCTGATGGGCATCCCTCACCGCATCGTCATCTCAGATCGCGGCCTTGAAGCGGGCACGCTGGAATACAAAGGCCGCCGGGATGCAGAGAAACAGGAGATCCCACTGGCCGAGCTCAGCGCTTTCATTGAACGCAGCGTGGCCCGATAAAATCACACAGCAGGCCTCTGGCCTGCTTTTTTTTACGCCAGTGAAACTGAGTACCACTGTACGCTTAACCCAACCTGCCACGGTATCTGGTTATGGATAACATCAGGCTTCTGACGCCCCCCAATGATACCGCCCGGGATTCTGAGCGCTGGTACGAATTTGCCATCTATCTGAGTCGTCAGTGCGGCGATACCGTTACGCCCCTGATCACCACCACAGCAGAAGAGTTTCAACAACAGCTCGGCGATGCCGGGATGGTCTATTGTGCCCCTGAGCAAATACCCACCCTGATACGTGACCATCGCTTTATTCCACTGATGCAGCCTGTTGAGGTGTATGAAGAGGTGGTTATTGCTTCGGGACCTGCTGCCTCAGAACATCGACTAAGCGCCATTCAGGGCTGCTCGCTGGGAGGCATCAAAGGCACCTTTGCTAACCGGCTTGGGCTTACCACACTGAAGGCGAAACAGATCCGGCCCGGGTCCATGGCATATGCCGAAAACTGGCTGCAACTCCTCAAAGCAGTACAACAGGGACAGCAACCCTACGCCCTGCTGAGTAAAAACTTCATCGACCAGCTGTCAGAACTCAGTCTGACATCGGTCAACCTTCTGGCCCGCAGTCACCTGCGCAAAGCATTTCCCCTGTTGATGGCGGCACCGCAGCTCAAACCCAGGGTAAACGGTTTACGGGATATACTCGAGAGAATGGCTGATGATCCGAAGGGAGCGGCTGTTGTCGAAAAACTGAATAACCAGGGCTGGAAAAAACCCTCACAGCAAAGCATTATAAACATGGTTAAATTACTGCGTGGCAAGTAGTACCCGCTCATTTACCACTCAGTTCACTGACAGATCAGGAGTCCGATTCAGATGTATATCGCAATGAACCGTTTCAGAATAAAGCCAGGTCACGAGCAGGATTTTATCGACATCTGGAAAAACCGTGACAGCCACCTCGAATCGGTACCGGGTTTTATCTCGTTTAATTTGCTGCAGGGCGAAACTAAAGAGGACCACACTCTGATGTCATCCCATGCGGTATGGCAGGATAAAGCAGCATTTGAAGGCTGGCTTAAATCCGATGCGTTCAAAAAAGCCCACGCCAACGCCGGTACCCGCAGGGATATCTATCTCGGACCACCTCAGTTTGAAGGCTTTGAAACCGTACTCTGAGCGAGGCAGCGCCGGCTTCCCCTGCCGTGCGGAGAAACCGGCTTAATCAGGCACTTTACATTGATTAATTAACAGATTGTTTAATCTGAATTTTGAATGGTTATAAATTTACCTGTGCGACTGACAATCACCTTTTTACTCATGCTGCTATCATGGCCGCTACTGGCAGCAACGCAGGAAGTCGATCCCCAGCTGCGGGAGGCGCTTAAGCAGGCATTTGCGCAAAGCAGTAGTTTTGAGGATCGTTTTGCCGCAGAGGTCTGGCTCACCGACATGTCCGGTCGCACCAAACGTTACGTCAGCAATGAACTGGAGCGAATTGAGATTCTCAGAACCGTTCATGCTGAAGCTCAGCGGGTTGAATTACCCGTCTCGTTACTGCTGGGTGTGATACATACCGAAAGCCGTTTCAACCGCTTTGCGGTATCGGTGGTCGGTGCTCAGGGACTAATGCAGGTCATGCCTTTCTGGAAAAAAGAGATCGGCCGCAACGATGATAACCTGACCAACATCCAGACCAATCTGCGCTATGGAGCCACTATTCTGAAATACTATCTGGATCGCTCCAAAGGCAATCTGACGGAAGCGCTGGCACGCTACAATGGCAGCTACGGTAAGGTCTGGTATCCGGAAAAAGTTTACCGTAATCAGCGCCGTTACGAAGACTGATTAGCGAATCACAAAATCGCTATATCTCTCCTCAGTTGCCACCCGGCTGGCTTTTACTTCGGCGACACAAGCAAGCTCAGGGCCGATACCGAGCCAGGACTCCAATTGCATCAGACCATGCTCGTTGCCACAGGCCATCACCTCAACCCGCCCATCATCGAGGTTCCGCACCCAGCCGGTTAAACCGTTTGCCAGCGCCACCTCCAGTGTAGACTGGCGAAACCATACCCCCTGCACACGACCACTCACCCAGGCATGTAAACACTGCATATAAACAATTCCCAAAGATTAAGTTAATTCGCATCCGGCAAACGAGCGCCACTTATTCGTTAAATAGCACTTCCAGTGTCAGGCCCAGTTGCTCTTGCCTCGCCTCACTGAGGTTTTTTAACCGCTGATTCAGCTGATTCTGCCAGCCGCTGGCAACTTCTGCGGCAGCGCTCTCAGGCAACGGCCAGGGCAGCAACTGATTCAACTGGTCCAGGGTAAAGTTCCCCATATCCCGGGCCAGCAGATAACCACCCTGCTCGGTGCGACTGATCACCGATGCCTCCAGCAAGATAACGTTATAACTGTCCCAGTCACTCTGTTCAAGCCCTTCAACCTGCTGCAGCAACTGTCGGTCAGCCAGCACCTCCCCCTTCTGTTGCGCCTGCCAGAGCCGTTGCAGAATTGAGACCATGGTATGCAGATGAGAGTAGTGCCTGCCACGCCGGTGATCGCGATAGACAGTCAGTGCCCGGCTCAGCTCAGCCCCCAACAGAATGATTGTCCAGGAGATAAAGATCCAGGCGAGGAACAGGGGTACTGCGGCAAAGGCGCCGTAGATCAGTTCATAGGAGGGGAACTGGGTGACAAAAAACGCAAACGCCCGCTTTGCAGTTTCAAACAGTATAGCCACCACCAGACCACCGATCACCGCATTACGCAGCGGCACCTTACAGTTAGGTACAGCGGCATAGAGCAGAGTAAACGCCGCAGCAGACATCACCAGCGGCAGAATCGCCAGCAAACGTGCACGCCCCACCAGCTCGGTGGCGCTGGTAAACAGCGAGAGTGAGGCGAGATAGGAACTCACCAGAAGCCCCACACCGATCAGTATCGGTCCGAGACTCAGGACCGCCCAATAAAGGAGAAAACTGGACATCCCTTTACGGGGTTCACTGACCCGCCAGATACGGTTGAGCGCGGCCTCAATATTTTTCATCATCATAATCGATGTAATAAACAGAAAGATCAGACCAACGGCCGTGAGCTTACTCGCCTGGGCAGCAAAATCACTCAGGTACTCCTGCACCACCGCCCCGGTGGCAGGGACAAAATTTTCGAAAATCCAGCCTTGCAGTTGCTCACCTGCCCCCTGAAACGAGGGGATAGCAGCAAGCATGGCATAGGACACGGTCATCAGAGGGACCACCGCAAACAGTGTGGTATAGGTCAGTGCCGAGGCGTTAAGCACCCCCTGATTATGAACAAACTGGCGTACAAGGTAGCGAATAAAATGCCAGACTCCCCGCAGGGAGAACAGATGATCACTCATCACAACGATCCTGTGTCGATGAATTAAACAGATATAATACCCTGCTGCTCTTTTGGCTGGTAGCCAAGCTGTATACAATATCGCACTTACTATCTATTTGCCGTTACAAACAGGATATGTTCCATGACTGTTGAAATCTATCACAATCCACGTTGTTCAAAATCCCGTGCGACCCTGGCGTTGCTGGAGGAAAACAATATCACCCCTGAAGTGCGACTCTATCTGGAGAACCCGCCCACCGCAGAGCAGCTCTCCGGAGTGATTGCACAGCTGGGTATCACACCCCGTGAACTGCTGCGCAAAGGGGAAGATGAATATAAAGAGAATAACCTTAAAGACACCTCCCTGAACGACCAGCAGATTATCGATCTGATGGTGCAGTTTCCCCGTCTGATTGAGCGTCCCATCGTCATCAGTAATGGTCAGGCGCGCATCGGTCGTCCACCGGAATCGGTGCTGGAGATTATCTGAGTGGCAGATCCTTACGTTCTGGTGCTCTACTACAGTCGTCATGGCGCTACCCGCGCCATGGCCTCTCAGATCGCCCGCGGTATAGAACAGAGCGGCATAGAAGCCCGCCTGCGCACGGTAGCGGCGATCTCGGCAAATTGTGAAGCCACCGAAGAGAGCATCCCGGCAACCGGCGATCTGTACTGTACGGAGGAGGACCTGAAAAACTGCTCCGGTCTTGCGCTGGGCAGCCCGACCCGCTTTGGCAACATGGCCGCACCGCTGAAATACTTTATCGATTCCACCAGCAGTCTCTGGCTCAGTGGCTCACTGATCGATAAACCTGCAGCTGTGTTCAGCTCCAGCTCCAGCCTGCATGGTGGTCAGGAAAGCACACTACTCTCCATGATGCTGCCGTTGCTTCACCATGGCATGGTGATCTGCGGCCTGCCCTATAGTGAGCCTGAGCTGATCAATACCCTCAGTGGCGGAACACCTTATGGGGCCACCCATCTGGCGGGTCAGCTCAGCGACCAGCCACTGGATGAGACTGAAGCCGCGCTCTGCCTTGCACAGGGCAAACGACTGGGCCGCCTGGCCCTTCAGCTACATGATTAACAGTCAGGATCAAACGATGTACGACACCCTCACAAAAAAGGTGGCGATCAGTCGCGCCGCCACCCTGTTCAGCTATTTCGGACTGATTCTGCTATTAACAGCATGGCATCTGTTGCTGTCACCGCCTGATAACGCCAACCCTTATAGTATCTGGGCATTCCAGACGGTGCCGTTGCTGCTGTTTTATCCGGTGATTCTGAAAAAACATCTGCGCGGTCATATCTGGCTCTGCTTTTTTATCACCGTTTACTTTATGCACTCGGTCACACTGGCTATGTCGGCACACAGCAGCGCCACGCTGGCACTGGCTGAAACCCTGCTGGTGGCGAGTCTCTTCATTGCCGCTATGATGTTTGCCCGCTGGCAGAGTCAGTTGAACAAGCTGCGCAACAGCGCCTCCCAGTCTCCCTCTGCAGACAATTAAGCTCAGGAACCATTTGTGGATCTACTCTCAGTCAGGCAACAGTTTCCGGCACTGCAACAGCAGATTAATGACCATCCGCTGATCTATCTGGATAACGCTGCAACCAGCCAGAAACCGGAAGCGGTGATTAAAACAGTAGAACAGTTCTATCGCACACAGAACGCCAATGTTCACCGTGGCGCGCACCAGTTGAGTGAACGGGCCACCAGCGCTTTTGAAGCGGCCCGCTCAACGGTAAAGCAGTTTCTCAATGCAGCCTCTGCGCAGGAGATCATCTGGACCCGGGGAACCACCGAGGGGATCAACCTGATCGCCCAGAGCTATGCCCGTCCACTGCTGCAACCCAACGATGAAATTCTGCTGACTGAGCTTGAGCACCACGCCAATATCGTCCCCTGGCAGATTGTCGCCCAGCAGACCGGCGCGCTGATCCGGGTGGTGCCGATCCACGATAACGGCGACCTGAATCTGCAACGTTTCAGTGAGTTACTGAACGAGAAAACCCGCATCGTCAGCCTGACCCATATCTCCAATGCTCTGGGCTCGATCAATCCGGTTGCCGGACTGGTACGTCAGGCGAAGGCGATCGGCGCAACCGTAGTGATCGACGGTGCCCAGGCCGTCCCCCACCTTGAAGTTGATGTGCAGCGACTGGGATGCGATTTCTATCTGTTTTCCGGACACAAACTGTTTGCTCCTACCGGCATCGGCGTGCTCTACGGGCGTAAGCCGTTGCTCGAAGCGATGCCTCCCTGGCAATCCGGCGGGGAGATGATTAACCATGTTTCTTTCAGTAGTGGCACCACTTATAACGGACTGCCTTTCAAGTTTGAAGCGGGAACACCCAATATCAGCGGGGCACTGGGACTGGCGGAGGCGATTCGTTTTCTGACAGCTCTGGATCGCAAGGCTCTGGCCAGACATGAGCGGGCACTGATGAACAAAGCGGTTGAGCTCTGTGCCATGATTCCCGGCTTCAAGCGTATCGGCAGCCCGACCGCCTGTGCTTCGATTCTCTCTTTCCAGCTGGAAAGTCATCATCAGCAGGATGTGGGTCTGATGCTGGACCAGCAGGGGATCGCTCTGCGTACCGGCCACCACTGCGCCATGCCCTTAATGGCGCGACTGGGGCTGCCCGGCACCATCAGGGCATCATTCTGTTTCTACAACACCCTCGATGAGGTGGAACGCCTGGCCCAGGCACTGGAACAGATCAGCCAGGGAGGTAGTTTTGCGGTAGCAGAAACCGTGTCGGCGCAATCGATCTTTGATGATTCTCCCTTTGGCCGGGAGATCCGTGCCCCGGAGATCCTTAGCCAACTGACAGCGCTGAAAAGCTGGAATGACCGTTATCGCGAGATCATGCAACTGGGTAAACACCTGCCAGCGTTTACCTCATCAATGAAGCATGAGCAGTATCGTATCAGCGGCTGTGAAAGTGACGCCTGGTTACGGGTTATTCGTGATGATCAGGGAGCGCTGTGGTTTGCCGCCGATTCCGATGCCCGGATTATTCGTGGCCTGATAGCACTGGTACTGGCAGCACTGAATGGTCGCCTGCCGGAGGATATTCTGGCGTTCGATATTGAGGGGTATTTTGATCAGTTAAACTTAACCCGTCACCTCAGTCCCTCAAGAGGCAATGGCCTGAAAGCGATTATCGAAGCGGTAAGAGAACAGGCGTTGCGGGCAAAAAACAATGA
Source organism: Amphritea pacifica (assembly GCF_016924145.1). Classification (GTDB taxonomy): domain Bacteria; phylum Pseudomonadota; class Gammaproteobacteria; order Pseudomonadales; family Balneatricaceae; genus Amphritea; species Amphritea pacifica. Next base: position 39,406 of record NZ_JAFFZO010000017.1, read on the forward strand.
ACCGATCTGATACCTGAGTGCAGGTAATAAGATCAGAACAATCCGGGCTGCTCGATACCACACTCATCGCTGACCAAAATCGTATCACGCCCGGAGGCCTTGGCTGTGTAGAGGGCATCATCAGCGCACTTGATCAGAGCATCTAAAGCTTGCGAGTGTAGCGGACAACACGCCAGTCCGGCACTGAAGGTGTAACTGATCTGCTCACCTGACTCCAGCTCTGCCGGGTTATCAGCCAGTTTTTCTTTCAACTGACCAATCAGCTTTACGGCACTGGCGACCTCAGTGTTCGGCAGCAACAGCAGAAACTCTTCACCTCCCCAGCGCATCAGCGAATCAGACTTGCGCAGGGTGATATTCATCAGCCCGGCAAAATGCTTCAACACCGAATCGCCTGCCAGATGCCCAAAGCTGTCATTGATATTCTTAAAATGATCCAGGTCGATCAGGCAAACGGTAAGACTCTGATTATAGCGCAGCGCATAACTAAGCTGTTTGGAGAAATGAATATAACCGGCACGCCGGTTCAGCAAACCGGTCAGGTGATCATGACTGGCCTGCTCGCGCAGCTGATCTTCCAGGCCCTTACTGCGGGTAATATCATGCACCATACCCACTACCCGTAATGGATTGCCCGCCTCATCCCGCTGACAGACCCGGCCACGATCCCTCACCCAGATATAACTGCCATCGCGCTTACGCATCTGGTATTCAGCACTGTAACTATCGTCACGCCCTGAGAGATGCTCATCCAGCGCGGCCATTACCCGGTCCCGGTCCGAATCATGCACCGCCTCGCTCCAGGTCTCCAGCGTCGGTTCCATCTCATGGGGCAGATACCCCAGCATCCGCTTTAGCTGGGGTGAGAAAAACACCTCTCCGGTATCAATAGTCCAGTCCCACAGCCCATCTACCGCTTCATTCAGGGCATAAGTGAGGCGTGCATCCTTGGTGCGGAACGCCTCTCGCTGGGAAGAGGTTCGATCAAGGTTACGGGCGATTGAGAGAAAAAGCGGCTGACCTTCAAACTCAATCACACTGGTATAGACTTCAACCGGAAAATAGGTCCCAAGTTGATGATAATGACGACCAATAAAGGTAAACGCCTGCGGATGACAGGCATAGATCATCTCCGCGATCTGTGCCCAGTGCTCCTCATTTTCAACCCCCTGTTGCAGCGAAATGACACTGTGCTGTAATAACCGTTCGCGGCTCATGCCCAGGTCTGTCCAGGCACGGGTGTTAGCATCAAGAATGCGTGAGCTTTGTGGATCTATCACATAGATCGCATCACTACAGCCTTCAAAAATGGCTTTATAAAATCCTTCTGAAAAGCGCTCAGACATTGACGGGCCAGATATCCATTTGCGGTACAATCGAAACACTTTAGCCTGTTAAACAGAAAGGTCAACCGCAACCGTCAACGATTACTCCATACCTGGCGTTTTAAACCAGCTCAGGTTGCCTTGCTCTCGCGCTCAGCCCTTTCAAGCATCTTCTGCAATACCCGGGATACCGCAACAAAACCAAATGTCGCCGTCACACAGGTCGAGGCACCAAAGCCGCCACTGCAATCAAGGCGGGTATTGCCATCTGCGACTGACTTCATCTGACAGACACTGCCATCCGGCTGCGGATAAACCAGTTGCTCTGTTGAGTAGACACAGTCCACCGCAAAACGCCGGCCACTTTTACTGAAATTGTAATAACGCCTCAGTAATGAGCGGGTTTTAGCAGCTAATGGATCATGATGGGTTTTACTCAGGTCAGCAATATTGATCTGTGTAGGATCAGTCTGCCCACCCGCACCACCGACAGTAATGACCGGAATTTTATGGCGTTTACAGTGGGCGATCAGCGCCGCTTTCTCTTTAACACTGTCGATACAATCGATAACGTAGTTAAACTGAGGATTGATCAACTGCGGGATATTCTCCAGCGTGATAAAGTCATCCACCAGCGCAACCCGGCAATCGGGGTTAATCAGCCGGATTCTTGAGGCCATGACCTCCGTTTTTGGCTCACCAATGGTACTATCCAGCGCATGAATCTGGCGATTGGTATTGGTGATACAGATATCATCCAGATCGATCAGTGTAATGTTACCGATAGCCGAACGCGCCAGCGCCTCGGCCGCCCACGACCCGACACCCCCAATACCGATGACGGCGATATGCGCCTGCAGGAACAGCTCGGCCCCGGCCATGCCATAGAGCCGCTGAATACCACCAAAGCGCTGATTAAACGAGTCAGACATATGATAAACAGGCCTTAGAAGTCATCTTCGGTCAACTCGGTGAGCACCACGCTGGCACAACGATTACACTCACCCTCAATAAAGATAACCCCTTTATAGAGATATTCCCGTGGATTTTGCATACCCAGATTCGCTTCCTGACAGTTGTCGCACCAGGTTTCCTGCAGAAAGGCCTGCTGCTCCTCCTCGCTACGGGCGCTGAAGTCCCGCTCAACTCGATCTTTGTGCATTGAGGTCCTCAAATATAATTACGTTGCCGGCCAGGCCTGAGCGGCAGGCGGTTTCCAGTTTTCCAGTTGTTGCTTTATCGCGTCTTTAAGAAACAGCTCACCGATTCCAGGATCACACAGATATTCACACCGCTCACCCTGCCAGTCAAATGCCAGCCCCCAGGCATGCAGATATCCCCGGTCGACCGCTGTTTCAGTTGCACCATGGTAACGCGTATCACCAATAATAGCGGCACCGATGCTTTTCAGGGCAACCCGTAACTGATGTGTTTTTCCGGTTAAAGGGCGCAACAGAAACAACCGCATTCCAGGCATGGGGGAACAACTGAAAAACCGGGTAATAGCAGGGTTATGCTGAGCGGTTGTGAGTTTCCAGCTACCCCGTCGGGTGCGTTCCATATCGCCTTTGATCAACCCCTGCTTCTTGCGAGGTTTCTGATCGGACAGTGCGATGTAATACTTTTCGACCCGGCGCTCCTGAAACTGACGCGAAAGTATTGAGGCAGCTTCCGAATGACAAGCCAGTACCAGCAAACCTGACGTCATCTTATCCAGACGATGAACAAGGTAGAGGGAATCACACTCCAGATCAGCAGAGATCTGCTGTAACAGCCCAACCTCTGCGTTATCACGATGAACCGATATTCCCGGTGCTTTATCAATCACCAGGAAATCGCGTGTTCGGGCAACCAGCGAATATGTTTGCATGCACCTGTCTTCGTATCTAAACAGCCTTCGTATCAAAACAGCGATACATAGGCCCGCAGAGAGTGACCATGCCAATACAGGCCAGTCAACCGACGGGAAACCCAGTGTGCCTCAGCATTACTTGCCTCGACTGTCAGGACCGCAACCGTCTGTTCCGGCAGATCACCCGGTATAATCTCCAACTCATCAACTTCAGCGTAACGAGAGAGCAGCTCCCTCAGTTCAGCTTCAGTAACATCCGATGTAAAGCCTGCAAGGATAATATTCATAATACGCCGCAATTAATAATCAGAGACCCAGAACCTGTTTAACGAATGGTATGGTCACTTTACGCTTGGCGCTGAGTGATGCAGAGTCCAGTTTATCCAGCAATTCAAACAGATCAGTCATACTGCGACTGGCACGATGGATCAGAAACCAGGCCACCTCTTCGCTGATCGTGAAGCCGCGTCCCTGGGCACGCAGCTGCAAAGCGCGCACCTTGCCATCATCGTCCAGATTATGCACCTGAAACACCATTCCCCAACTCAGCCTGGATGCCAGATCGGGCAGATTAAGGCTCAGTTGCCGTGGCGCGCGGTCTCCGGCAACCAATAAGCGATTATTTTCAGCCCGGATACGGTTGAAAAAATGAAACACGCCCTCTTCCCACTGCTTATTGCCGGCAATAATCTGAATATGATCGAGGCACACAAGATCAAGGTGTTCCATACCTTCCAACACCCCCGGCCCCATATCAAGCAGCTCATCAAGGGGCAGGTATACAGCAGTTCGCCCCACAGGATCAGAGGCATGGCACACCGCCTGGAGTAAATGGGAGCAACCGCTGTCACTGTTGCCCCAGATATACAGGTACTGCTCGCCTTCACCCCGGGCAGCCTGATCCAGCGTGTTGCACAGCAGCTCGTTCCCCTGACAAAGGAAATTCTCAAATCGGGCATCATCCCGCAGAGTGATACCCAGCGGTATCTGAAACGGTTCAGGACTACTCATCTATATCAATACTTATTCAGGCCTGCAGCTGAACACCGGGCCTTTCTCATCGTTAAATGTTCTGGGTTTGTAAGCTTTGCTGTACTTTAAGCCCGCGATTTGTGAGCGCTGAACGTTAAATCACTGCATTGTACTTATTACTGACTGTTTAACAGTCATAAAGTTTACTACTTTTATATCCCTGATGCAGATGTCGGAGGAGCACCATAATAACGGCAGCAACGGGAAGTGCAATCAAAATCCCGACAAAACCAAACAACTGCCCACCGGCCATGATGGCAAAAATAACGGCCACGGGATGCAGGCCGATACGATCCCCCACCAACAAGGGTGTCAGCACCATTCCTTCCAACGCCTGACCCACCGCAAATACCGCGCCGACCCAGCCCAGCATAGTGATATCATTAAATTGCAACATCGCCGCAACACCGGCAACGACAATACCGATAATAAACCCCATATAGGGAACGATACTGGCCAGGCCGGCAAGCATTCCGACCAGCAGTGCCAGATCCAGCCCGACGGCCCAGAGTCCCAGGGAGTAGATCACCCCCAGCGCCAGCATAACCAGCAACTGCCCCTTGATGAAAGCCCCCAACACCTCATCACACTCCTGCGCCCAAAGGGTGACCTTTCTTTCAACATTACGCGGCAATAGCACGCCAATTTTATCCATCATCACGTCCCAGTCGCGTAACAGATAGAACATCACCACAGGGATCAGAGCCAGATTAGCCACCCAGGCGGCCAGCGCCAGTCCGGACTGACTCACACTGCTAAACACTCCTTTCACAAGACTGCCTGTCTGCTGCCAGTGCCCACTCATCAGCGCCTGCAGACTCTGAAGATCGAACTCGGCAAAGGACAATCCGGTATGTTCCTCCAGCCAGGGTATCCAGACGGTCTGAATCATAGAGAATACCTGGGGCACCATTTTCACCATCACCTGCACCTGATGACCCAGCTTGGGTATCAACAGGATCACCAGTAACAGCAAAACAGTGGTCATCACCAGAAACACCACAACCACTGACAGCGTGCGGCTCAGCCCCCGCGCTTCCAGCCTGTCGGCCAGCGGGTCAGTCAGATATGCCAGCAACGCTGCAATCAGAAAAGGGGATAGTATCGGCTGTAGCAGATACAGGAGAAACCCCACTATCAGGGTAAAAATCAGGAAAAACCAGCGCTGCGAATCACTCATAAACACTCCCTTTCAACCGGCCTTTAAAACAGCGTCCATTATTACTGCTGCCAGCGATAGCTATAAACAGCTTCAGCCCCAGTATGCACCCGCGACATCGCTGTCATCCGCGGATTTAGACGAATCGCCTGCTCCAGGGCCTGAATTCCCCCCTGAATCTCAACCCGGAACAGCACCCGGTCAGCATCAACACCACTGACCCGCACAGCATCAACCGGGGGTAGCTGGCGCAGATAATCCAGTAACTGCAGATAGTCTTCTATCTCCACTATATTAGCGACTTCAAGTTGCAATCCTGTTTCGACGTAGTTAAAACTGGATGCCCCCAGCGAGGCCAGCGCAAAATCAGCGGTCTCATTCATCACCTGGCTTATCTGTTCTGACAAAGAGCCCGACGGGCTGAACGAGCGGGCCTGACCATCTTTCAGCAACAACCATTCAGTTTGCCAAGCACCGCTTCCACCCTGCACCAGGCGCCCGATCAGCACACCATCGGGCTGATAACGCGCGGATGCATGTAACACCGGTTCGCGAAAGAAGCCCCAAAGATCACTGACATCAACGGCATTCTGATCATCCAGGTCTAGTAGTGGCACACTCACGGGCAAGCCTCTCAGATCAGCCTGCTGTCGCAACTCAGCATATATGGGACTCTCCTGTGACACAAAATCCCGGCCCGCTGCACCCCGCTGTTGTGCCAGCCACACCAGAATCACCGGCCGGGCATGGCCGATCGCTTTCATAGCTGATTTGTTCAGTAACTGGTCGATCATCACCGGATCAAACTCAAGCAGCAACCGCTGTCCCAATACCTCACGACCATCACCAGCCGCTACCGGAGTCTGGGTCGCCTGATAACTGAACTGACTGAGCCAGGCTGCAGGCTGCTGCAATGCATTCACCACGGCAGGCTTGTTAACTACAGCACTGCGTCCGGAGACTTTAATCAGTACGGTTTTGAGGCCCGCTTGCAACTGCACGTCTGATGGCTGAGCGTGTTGTTCAGGCACCAGCATCTCAGCCGTATAAAGTCCATTTACCGTAGCTGCCTGAGCCAGCGTCGATAAGCCTGCAAAGACCCATACCAGGAGACAGTTACAAAAGTTGCGCATCATGATCGTTTTCATACCCTGTTTTGCGGCCCGGACAACAATCCCGGGCGTCTGAAAAAAAGTGTCCTTTAAAACGGCATAAACTTTAACACACAATAGCCGCCTCACCAGCAACCTGTTAGAATACGCGTCAAATTTTTTTCTATCAGTAATCAGCCCGAACAGGTTCATACACACTATGTCTGCAACTGACAATAACACTCCTATCAGCTACAAAGACGCTGGCGTCGATATCGATGCAGGTAACGCACTGGTTGACCGTATTAAAGGCGTTGCGAAACGCACCGCACGCCCCGAAGTGATGGGCGGCCTGGGTGGTTTCGGAGCCCTGTGTGAAATACCTGAGGGCTATAAGAAACCCGTACTGGTTTCCGGTACTGACGGCGTAGGCACCAAGTTGCGTCTGGCGATGGACCTGAACAAGCATGATACTATCGGTATCGATCTGGTCGCGATGTGCGTCAACGACCTGATCGTTGCCGGAGCCGAACCACTGTTCTTCCTTGACTACTATGCGACAGGCAAACTGAACATCGATATTGCTGCAGATGTGGTAACCGGCATTGGCGCTGGCTGCGAACTGGCTGGCGCGGCCCTGGTGGGTGGTGAAACCGCCGAAATGCCGGGCATGTATGAAGGCGAAGATTATGACCTGGCAGGCTTCTGCGTTGGCGTAGTGGAAAAAGATGAGATCATTGATGGCTCTAAAGTCAGTGTCGGTGACACGCTGATTGCACTGCCCTCTTCCGGCCCGCACTCAAATGGTTACTCTCTGATCCGCAAGATCATAGAGGTGCGTGAAGCTGACCTGAGCGGCACTGTCGATGGCAAGCCACTGACTGAGGCACTGCTGGAACCCACCCGCATCTATGTTAAGCCGGTACTGGAGCTGATCAGAAAGAGCCAGGTGAATGCTCTGTCCCATATTACTGGCGGCGGTCTGCTGGAAAACATTCCGCGGGTTCTGCCACAAAGCGCTAAAGCCGTCATTGATGTCAACAGCTGGCAGATGCCTGAGGTGTTCCGCTGGATTCAGACGCTGGGCAATGTCGATTCCCGTGAGATGTATCGCACCCTGAACTGCGGTATCGGTATGGTGATCGTCGTCCCATCGAATACGGCTGACGCTGCGCTTGAGATTCTTACAGGCGCGGGAGAAGCGCCATTTATCATTGGTGAGATCGCTAACGCAACTGAGGGTGAAGAGCAGGTCGAACTGCTGGGCCTGGAGGCCTGAGAATGGCAGAGAAAAGCATTGTTGTGCTGATCTCTGGCAGCGGTTCAAACCTGCAGGCGATCATCGATGCTATCGCATGCGGCCAGATTAATGGCCGCATCGCTGCGGTGCTCAGCAACAAAGAGGGGGTCTTCGGGCTTGAACGCGCCCGGCAAGCCGGCATACCTCAGATCGTTATCAACCATCGGCTGTTTGATAGCAGAGAAAGCTTCGACGCAGCGATGATGGAAGCGATTGATGCCCACCACCCCGATCTGATCGTGCTGGCTGGCTTTATGCGCATCCTGACAGCGGACTTTGTACGTCATTATCAGGGGCGGATGCTGAATATCCATCCATCCCTGCTGCCCAAATACAAAGGGCTTCATACTCACCAGCGTGCGATAGAAGCTGGCGATTCACAACACGGCTGCACGGTTCATTTTGTCACTGAAGAGCTGGATGGCGGACCACCGGCAATTCAGGCACCGATCGACATTCAGACCAGCGATGATGCCGACAGCCTGCAACAACGGGTTCACAGTGCAGAACACCAGATCTATCCACTGGCGGTTGAATGGTTCTGTGCTGATCGACTGGCGCTTACGGTTTCAGGAGCTGTTCAGCTCGATGGGGCTACTCTGGCACCTGAAGGATATCAATTCATTCAGGAGTAACTGATGCGCATCGGCACACTATTTATCTCTGCACTTTTACTGGTTTCGGCAGCGCCTGGGCACGCCTCTGAACTATTCAAGCCCTTTCGGGCGGTTTATAAAGCACAATGGGATATGGGCATCTCCTTTGGCGGAAACGCGATCGGTGAACTGAAACGCAAGGGGGATAGCTGGGTCTCCTCGCTCACAGCTGAAGCCCTGATTGCTGAAGTGCATGAGTTTTCTGAGTTCACCATTCAGGACCAGTCCGTCCAGCCACAGCATTATGAATATCACCGCAAAGTGATTGGTGGCAACAAGAACGCGGTATTACAGTTCAACTGGAACACCGGCACCGTACTGAACGATGTATCGAAGAAGCCCTGGACCATGGATGTTGCACCAGGCACTCAGGACAATCTCAGCTATCAGATGCAGCTACGCCTGGACCTTGCTGCGGGCAAAGATGATCTGGTTTACAAAGTCGCCGACGGTGGAAAAATCAAAACCTACCCCTTTATCAAACTCGGTACCGAAACAGTAACCACGGCGATCGGCTCTTTTGAAGCGGTTAAAATCCAGCGCGACCGCGGCTCCGATAGTAAGCGTGAAACCTATATCTGGTTTGCTCCCGAACTCGACTATATCGTGATTAAACTGCAACAGGTCGAAAAAAGCGGCAAAGAGTACAGCCTGCTGATCGATAAACTGGAATTTATGGACCCCTGATGAACGCATACCAACAACAGGCTGAATCGATTTACAACCGACTGATCGAAATGGAGCAAAGAGCTGAACCCAATCTGCTGTTTCTCTGTAGTTATCTGCTGGGACATATCAGCCTGGTAAGCGCCGAACAGGGCGACACCGCAGACCAATTCAATCAACGGGTAGAAAACAGCCTGGAAGATGCTTTTAAAATTGACAAACTCAGTACTGAGGATCTCCACGATATCCGCTCACTCTGGGCTCAGCTAAGCGAGACAGATGCATGAATTTTGAAAAAGAGGGTATTGTTTCAGTCTGGTACTCAACGACTGACTACGCCAGCATTCCTGACAGCTATTTTGAAGAGGATGAACAGGGGCTGGATCAATGGGCCAGAAACTTCCAGATCAGCAGTTACAACCCTGAAAATATGGAAACCAACGGCTGCGAAACCGGCCTTCAGAGTGTTCGCAACATTATAGCGCCCTGCTCCTGGTCATACTCCTATGGAGAGGCGGTGATTAAAAAGATAGACAAACTCGGCAACCCGCAAATCAGCTGGCTGATACTGATGTTCGATTTTGAATATCGCGCGAAGAAAACCCATATCTTCAATGATGAATATGTCCATTTCGCCGGCTGTTTTCCATACGATATGGACGCCGACAATTTAGAATAAGTCAGGAATCCACGCAAAGAGGGACCGATGGTCAGGCGATATATCTATTCCACCGATGAGTACAATGTCCGCAACTACAGCAGTCTGTTTCTCGGGGGGGCTGGCGTTCGTATTACTCTATAGCCTGATCGCCCTGCTTTCATTTCCCCCGCTCTGGTTTGAACAGCTCCATCCCAGGCTAATATTCTCAGCTACGCAAACGCCTGCTGGGCACTGCAGATGAGTGCCAGTACCATCGGCTTCGGTGACTTCTACCCGGTCAGCCAGGGCGGCAGAATTATCGTTGCTCTGATGTTCTATATCGGTGTCAGGATCGTCGGATTTATTGGCGCGCAGATCGACAGCAAAATGCTGCGCTGACAAAATGAGGAAATCATAAAGCACAACAAAGAGTTAGAGCATAAACTTGATCTTCTGATTAAACAGCTGAAATCCTGCACATTACAACAGACTCGCCAGCAACAGGGGCTGTAAAACCGCTTACAACTGCATAGAAGTTAGCAATCGACAGGCGAGCGAATACAGGGTTACCAACGAAACCTGGCCAGACTGATCCGGCCATTCAGCACCGCTACCCCCTCTTCCTGCAGCCGTTTAACCTGCCTGAGGTATCCTTCACTTCCAGCTGGAAATGAGATCTGACCTTTGGCATTGATCACCCGATACCAGGGCAGTCGCGTATCGCGAGGCAACTGACTCAGACAGCGGCCAACCAACCGGGCTGAACCGGATACACCCGCCAGCTCTGCCACCTGACCATAGGTAGCGACCTTACCCGAAGGGATGGCCGCCACAACCTGCCATATCATCTCATAGGCCGGATTCTGCACCACAGAAGAAACCTCTTAGTAAAAACACTATTATCACTATACTGGATCGCGATATTGGCGAAAACCCCACCTCGGCCTGGCTGCAGTCAGCTTATCATCAGGCCCCAATAGGGCAGTTTGTTCACCAAGAGAGATACTATAACCCCAACAGAAAGGGGCCTGGAAAACCAGGCCCCTTGGGTGAGCGAAGGGTAACACGATGAACGGCTGCTATAAAAAGGGGAACATTACAACAGCCTTTTCGCCCGTAGTTACAGATCAGTACTTTGTGCCGCAACTGCCTGGAAACAGCAGCTACCGGCAGCAGATCATTTCAGAGAATAGCCAGAAGGGGAAATGGGCCTCAAAACTCTGATACACTGATCTAAAACGTACTTTTAGTATAGTCGAAACTAAAAAGTGTAAAGCCAATATGTATAATATTTATCCAGCAGTTCTCACAATCACGCTGATATCAGCACTGACCACCCCGTCCACCTGGTCCACACCGGCACAGCTTCCCCGGTTTGATTCACAGGGTATGACTCAGTGGCAAAAAGAGAGTTTTGCCGGAGAAACACGCTACAATCTGATGACTGAAGCGGATAATCAGATACTGGAAGCACGCTCAGATAGCTCTGCATCCGGGCTTTACTATAAAAAAGATATCTCTATCGACTCAACAACATACCTTAACTGGCGCTGGAAAATCAGCAAAACCTTACCAACAGCCGCAGAAACCACGAAGGCGGGGGATGACTTTCCCGTACGGGTGTATATCGTCGTATCAGACGGCCCCTTTTTCTGGCAAAAACGAACCCTCGTTTATGTATGGTCCAATAATCAGCCGGTAGACAGCCGCTGGCTTAACCCGTTTACCGATCGGGCAACAATGTGGGCCCTTAACAGCGGCAACAACCAGACTGGTCAGTGGGTACAGCACAGTCGCAACCTTCAGCAGGATCTTAACACCGCGTTCAATAAAACCTATACGCAGATTCAGGCAATCGCCATCATGACAGACAGCGACAATAGCGGCACACGCTTTTTAAGCTGGTATGATGATCTGAGCTTATCCGACACCCCATTAGCACCTGACTCTGAGTCGCGATAATAAAATACGGGCTTTTATTCGACAATAGGCGTATAATTTCGCGTTTTACAATTCCATTCCTTCCGGTACCTTCAAATATGTCAGACACACAAGTCGCATTCAGCGACCTTGATCTCCCCTCTTCCGTTCTTAAATCCATAACAGAGCTTGGCTATGAAACACCGTCTCCCATCCAGGCCGCCTGTATTCCGTTACTACTGAACGGAGATGATGTCCTGGGGATGGCACAAACAGGTACCGGTAAAACTGCGGCTTTTGCCCTGCCCCTGCTGAGTCGTATCGACCTGAAACTTAATAAACCTCAGGTTCTGGTGCTTGCACCTACTCGCGAACTGGCAGTTCAGGTGGCTGAAGCCTTTCAGGCTTACGCGCGTCACATTCCTGGTTTTCATGTTTTACCCATCTATGGTGGCCAGAGCTACACTCTGCAACTGAAACAGTTACGTCGCGGCCCGCACGTTGTCGTTGGTACACCTGGCCGGGTAATGGATCACCTGGATCGCGGCACACTGATTCTTGATGAACTGAAAGCGATGGTGCTGGACGAGGCAGACGAAATGCTACGCATGGGCTTTATCGATGATGTTGAAACCATCATGGCTAAAACCCCTGCGGCACGACAAACCGCGCTGTTCTCTGCAACTATGCCGGAGCAGATCCGCCGCATTACCAAGCGTTACATGCGCGAGCCGAAAGAGATCAAGATCGCCTCCAAAACCACCACCATGGAAAATATCGATCAGCGCTGCTGGATCGTTTCGGGTGTAAACAAGCTGGATGCACTGGTCCGGATTCTGGAAACTGAAGACTGCGGCGGCATTATCATCTTTGCCCGCACCAAAACAGCCACCACTGAGATCGCTGAAAAACTTGAGGCCCGGGGCTATGCGGCGGCACCACTTAACGGCGATATGAACCAGCAACTGCGTGAACGCACCGTGCAGCGACTCAAGGATGCCAAGCTGGACATTCTGGTTGCAACAGACGTTGCCGCCCGCGGACTGGATGTAGAGCGTGTCGGTATGGTTATCAACTACGATATCCCTTACGACACCGAAGCCTATGTCCACCGTATCGGTCGTACCGGTCGCGCCGGTCGTGATGGTAAAGCGATTCTGTTTGTCGCCCCCCGTGAACGACGTCTGCTGAAACAGATCGAACAGGCGACCCGTCAGCCAATAAGACAGATGGATCTGCCCTCCCGCGATATGGTGCAGAATAAACGTCTGGAGTCGTTCCGTGAACAGGTTGCCAGCATCTTCAATGATGAGGATATGTCAACTTACCGGGAGCTGGTTGATCAACTGGCCTCTGATACTGAACTGGAAACACTGGATCTGGCCTCTGCCCTGCTTTACATGGCACAGAAAGATAAGCCACTGATACTTCCTCCAGAACCTGAACCACGTCCACGTCGTGAGCGGGATAATGATCGCGACAGCCGTGATGGCGAACGGGGCGCGAAGCGCGAACGGATCAACTATGCTGATCTGGATGTCTATCGCCTTGAAGTAGGACGTAATGATGGTGTTCAGGTGAAAAACATCGTTGGAGCAATTGCCAATGAGGCTGATATCAATAGCCGTCATATTGGCGATATCCGTCTGTTTGATGACCACAGCACCGTTCAGCTACCCAAAGGGATGCCACCTGAGGTTCTGCAGCAACTGAAAGGGGTATTTATCTGTCGTAAAAAGATCGATATCAGCCTGATGGAAGGTGAAATTGCCCGTCCAGCCCCCCGTAAACCCCGGGGCGACTTTAAAGGCAAAGGGCGTAACGACCGCGGCGGCAATGACCGTGGTGCGCCGCGAAAGCCCCGCCCACGTCGCGACGCTTAAGAACATATCAATCTGATCAAGAGAGCCCTGGGGCTCTCTTTTTTTGTCCTGAATATGGCGCGGAACTCACCCTTTGATTGGCACTCCGGCAATATTGGCTGAGAAACGACTCCACTGGATAATCCTGCATATGATCACTATTCTATGCAAACACAATAGATCTGCCCCATCAGAGATCTGATCCTGCTCAACGGGACGTATAGCGACAAAGATAACTGCATCGGAAGGAAAGACGTTATGAAAAAAACAATCGCTTTAGTAGCAGCCCTTGCTTTTCCAGCGCCCCCTGCTGCCTTTGCTGAGCATCATGCCTATGATGCGATCAGCCCTGACTATATTGCTGGCTTCCTGGCAGGCGCAGACCTCACTGATGGTGCCATCATTGACAATATAAGTTCAGGAAATGAAAGTGAGTTTATCTTACGGGCTTACAGAACCCGCCTTGGCAAAGAGCATCCCGCCGAGCAGTCTACCTATCTGGCAGGATTCTGCCTTCCGGAAGGCGCCACGCACGATTCACTGATCAGCAGCATCCTCGATACACTCAGCAAAACTCCGCGCCCGGACAACACTCAGCGCGACATATTTCTTTATAACATAATCAAATCACTCTACCCCTGTCAGGATTAACCCTGCACCGAAGAAAAGTTAAAACAACACATGCATAAGGCTATGATTTAGTTACAATGCAGCAGCGATATTAACAGTATCTATCTGTAGCTTGGAGAGATTGATGAGACGGAGAAGCAGAGTAGCTGGCAAAGAGTATATTGCCCCCTGGGAACGAGCATTCGAAACCGTGCTAACCCCATTTGAGGAGTTTATCCACCGCCAGACAACCAGTGGTATTCTGCTAATGCTGTTTGCCGTTGTGGCACTTATCATTGCAAACAGTCAGCTGAATGAAGGCTATCACCACTTCCTTCAATCAAAGTTCGTTATCGGTATGGACGGTTTTCAGCTGTCAAAAACCGTTCACCACTGGATTAATGATGGTCTGATGGCACTGTTTTTCCTGGTAGTTGGACTGGAGCTTAAACGGGAACTACTGGTCGGCGAGCTGGCAAATATAAAGCAGGCCTCACTACCCATTATTGCTGCGGCAGGCGGCATGCTGATGCCCGCGCTGATCTATGTATCAATCAACCCCGAAGGGCACACCCTGAACGGCTGGGGTATTCCGATGGCAACCGATATCGCCTTCGCCCTGGGTGCACTGGCACTGCTTGGTAAGCGGGTGCCGCAGAATTTGCTGATGTTTCTGGTCGCACTGGCCATTGTTGACGACCTTGGGGCGGTTATTGTTATCGCAGTGTTCTATACCGAGACAATCAATTTGACCGCACTGCTAACCGCCGGATTGATGATATTTCTGTTAATCTGCCTCAACCTGGGTGGCGTCCGCCGGATTCTGCCCTACTCGCTGATTGGCGTGGTACTCTGGGTGGCGATGCTAAAAAGCGGAGTTCATGCCACGCTTGCAGGGGTTCTGCTGGCATTTACCATTCCCATGAAGCCCAAGTATGACCCCGCCCGCTTCCATTCACTGGTACGTGACAGTGCCGATCACATCAAAAGCCTGTTCAGCCAGAATGAAAACATCATCATTAACGATGCTTTAAGGTCCCGGGTACGGGCACTGGGGGAAGGGGTATATAAAGTTCAGGCACCGGCTCAGGTACTTGAACACAACCTGCATCTGCCTTCGGCTTATCTGATTATCCCTATCTTTGCGCTGGCAAATGCCGGTGTACCGATTAACTGGTCAGAGATTTCAGATGTTATTGCTCATCCTGTCGCTATGGGCATAGGTGCCGGGCTGATTCTGGGCAAACTGATCGGTATTGCCGGTTTTACCTGGCTGGCAGTCAAACTGAAAGTCAGCGATCTGCCTTCTGGCCTTAACTTTAATCATATCATTGGGGTGGCTTTCATGGGGGGGATCGGTTTTACCATGTCAATCTTTATCGCCGAACTCGGCTTTGCCCAATATCCTGCTGACCTTCTGATGGCTAAAACAGGGATTCTGTTTGCTTCCCTGATATCAGGCCTGATCGGCTTTAGCTGGCTGTACTTTAAGTCACCAAAACCGATTTGATTACAGCGTTTCTTCTCAGATCAAAGAGAGCCATACGGCTCTCTTTATGGTTGAAGAAACCGTTTTAATCCTACTGACACTGCAGCTAAACAGTTAACAAAGCGACCACGCCCGGATTCGATCGATTTCATCGGCATCTATCTGCAAGGACTCAAGAAACTCCTGATGCGCTTCAGGTTCCAGTGTTTCAAACTGTATGTGCCAGTTATGCATATCATCATCACTTAGCCCTGCGGCTCTCATGATCTCTGTCCAGCGCTCTTTCGTCACCATACCATTCTCCTCAGTTTCCGGCTGTTTCATAAATTTAAGAATCGCCATCTGCTGTTGATGAAGCCGCTCTATCTCTGCCTGTAGACGCTGCAACTGATCCTGCAGAATTCGCTTCTGCTCACCGTTTCCATCCAGCAGCAGCGCGATCTCAGAAACAGGAACGCCCAGTGCCCGGTAGCTCACAATCTGCGATAACCGGGACAGCGCCTTCTCACCATAAAGCCGATAGCCATTGAGATCCCTCTTAACAGGATGTAACAATCCTTCCCGCTCATAATAGTGAATTGTCGTCCGTGAAAGATTGAACTTTTTAGCCAGTAGAGAAATAGTCAGCACATCAACACCTCATTCACGATTCATAGCTAGTCTGAAGCCTTCACCGGTAGACAGGTCAAGAGACTTTCTTAGCAAACCTCAAAATATCCCCCTCTGCGCCGTAATAAAAATCAATTTTGTTCAATATCCTGCGCATAGACCACGGCATACTGATCCTCTTTCGCTGAGGAGAACAGCATGACCCTGTCTATAATTTTATCTATGTCGACTTTTGCGCTAGCAGCCTCCATCTCTCCCGGGCCGGTAAATCTCGTCTGTCTGAGCAGTGGCAGCCAGTACCCGATTTCGAAAGGCCTCACATTTGTCACTGGTGCGACTCTCGGCTTTATTGCTTTGTTTATTGCTATCGGGATGGGCCTTTATACGACACTTGAAATGATCCCGGCTTTAACTATTTTACTGCGCTGGGGCGGTATCATTTTCCTGCTGTACCTGAGTGTCAAACTTGCGGCCTTTGACGGGCAACTACCACAACACCAACCTGGGACGGCCCCCGGTTTTATAACCGGAGTGATGATGCAGTGGCTCAACCCCAAAGCCTGGCTGGCCTCAGCATCAGGAATCGGCGCATACACCAGCGGTAATGATATGCAGCAGCTGCTTCTTTTTGCAGTACTCTACCTGCCTATCTGTTGGCTATCGCTGGGAAGCTGGGTTTATGCAGGTGCATGTCTGCGCAGATATATCAGCCAGCCTGCAATACTCAAAATAATCAACCGGACTCTGGCTATCCTGCTTGTAGCTAGCTGCTTTTACCTTCTATCTGAGTAGAGATTGTCTGTACTGATTTGGGGTGGCAGCGACCATTCGTTTGAACGTACGCTGAAAATGGGGCTGGTCGGTAAAACCCGCAGTCAATGCGACCTCAGCAATAGGCCTGCCTCGTTTTAACTCCCGCTGCCCCCGCTGGATCCGTCGATTTATCTGATATGCATGGGGCGTCAGACTGAAATACTGCTTAAATGACCGGATTAGATAACCGGCGCTATAGCCAGTGCGAAGACACATCTCTGCCAGGGGAATATCCTCTGTTGCATTTTCATCAAGATACCCCGCAAGATCACTGAGTGCCTGCGGCACTTTCTCAAGTGGCAATGGATATTGACCGGCCAGGCACCTTAGTAAACCGGAAAGATATTCGATAACCGCGGTTTGCTTCTCTGGCAGAGCCACCTCAGAGTCCAGCAAATAATCCGCCATCTGACAGTACCCATGATAAAACCGCTGCTCAGAAACAACTGCGGTACCGATATCTTGCCACACAGGCTGCTCCAGCAAGCCAAGCCGGGTACGCAGCGCCGTTAGCCACCCAATATCGATGTAGAGCATCAGATATGCCCAGGGCTGATTGTCGATCGGATTACAGGCGTGGACCCAGTCAGGATTTATCAGCACCAGATCACCGGCACCGACCTGACACCGGTCATCACGGTAACAAAACGTGCTGATACCTTCAGTAATTGCGCCAATTGACCACTGAGCATGGCTATGAGGCGCGTAACACACAGTCCGGCCATCACTCACCTGACGCAGTTCCACATAAGGCATACGTGAATCACGCCAAAAAACAGGCTTTGATCTATCCATCAATCCACCCTTCACCCTTTTCGTCCGTCACCACGATCAACCTGATACTTGCGGTATCAGCGGATCACCAACCCCGATCATACCTGACTCTAATACCCGCGCACACAGGCCACCATACCCCAGCATAGCCGCATCCCCGCCCTGGCCCAGCGCCAGATCCATCCGACGACAGGGGTGGCACAACGCGGTTGCTTCAAACAGCGCATCACCAATAGTGAACTGTTGATGCCGTAAAGCATTAAGATTAATACCACTGACCACCAGATTGCGCCGTAACAGGGCCGGATTAATCGTGTTAATTCCAGTGTAGGTTTCGATCATCCTGATAAACTCTGCAGAGATCAGCGTAACCTGCCGGGCAGAGCCCGGTGTCTTACTGCAACGATGATCGCCTTTCAGCCCCAAACCAGCCAAGGCTTCAACGGTATCAACCACCTCAAGATCCTCTTTACGCCTTGGTCGCAGGCCAATCCACTCAAGCCTGCCGGGATTAAGATCTTTACTATAGCGGGCAAACAGTTGCTTCTGAGTCATCGAATTCACCATAAAAAAGCGCCCTGAGGCGCTTAAATTGATCTGATTTCAACCATCACCACTCAGCGATCGAAGTAGGTATAGTACTCACGAAAGAGCTCCTGAGCCTTCCGGTCTTTTGCCAGATCATTCAGAAACAGCGACAGACTGTTTTCCAGAAAAAGCTCCTCTGCTGGCTTCATTTCAGAAGTACGGGGACCGCTCCACATGTTCTCTACATCCGTGGAGGTCATCTCGTAGTCAAAAGTAGACAGCAGATCCCCCTGAACAAATACACCATACTGAACTTTAAAGCTTTTATTCGATACAACGGGGATTAACCCAAGGGTTCCCGCCGACAGCATTAAACTTGAAAAGCTGGTTGCATCGGCTTTCATGCGCAAGCCTTTCATAACGATAATACCAATAGGCGAGCCCATGGCATCCGTGTCCACGGATTTAAAAGCACCATAGGATTTTAGCTTCTCCGTAAAGGAGTCGCCCTCAATATTACTTTGGAACAATACAGGAGGATACGGATCCCCCTGATGAACATATTCAGTAAATGACTCAGAAGGATTTGCAGCTTGCACCAGGCTTGAATTAAAAAGCACAACCAGCAGCAAGATGATCTTAAGCCGGATTAAATTAGTGAACATTTCAGCACTCCTTACTGATAACACAATATCTGTACAGTGAATTTAACCGCCGCGTCTGAAGCCGTTTCAAGACTCTTCTTCAGTGGCTGATAACGGTACTGAACATGCGAATGATCGAGAAAGCGGCGCATATATTCGGCACTCACAGCAAAATTAACATTCTGAGAAGTGGTCCCGGTCTTCGCCAGCATCATTGACTGATTCAGGCTGCTGGTGACCACCCCTACAGCATTCCCGTTATAGTCGATTAATGGTCCGCCACTATTACCTGGCTGCACAGGCGCCGAAAACTGCAGATTGGCCAACGCACCTTTCAAGCCTCCCAAAGAGCTGATGTTTCCCATTGTGAGACTGGGGTAATCCGCCATAATACTCCCAAGTGGATAGCCGGTAACAAATACACTCTGTCCCAGTGCCACATCATCGGAGGCATTAGCGGGGATGCTGGCAAAACGTGCCGGTTGCAGATCTGCCTGTAGTACTGCAAGGTCAAGAACCCTGCTAACCGCAACCCTGTTCGCCGGATAGTTTTGCCCGTGGTATCGCACTTCGGTTTTCAGACACTCATTTACGACATGAGCTGCCGTAAGCAACTGACCGGTGCTGTTTATAAAGAAACCTGTACCGTTGCCTGCGGGTTTCATCTCTCCCAACAGTTTATCAAAGTCAGCTGTTTGTCGTTCCTCATCACTAATAGGCTGCTGTAAATCATTATTCAGCCCTGCCATATGATTCAGAAACCGGTGTGTGGATTCTTTCAGGGCCTCAGCATAAATGCTGGTATAAGCTTCCTGCCATAAGTTTGCCCCGGTAACACTGGCATCCGTTGTGGTTTTAAACACCTCACTACCCTGACGATCAAGGTATGACGCTGTGACTGTCACCTTAAATGTGCCCCACAGATTCGAATAACCTGCCTCACTGCTAAGCTTGACCAGATAGCGAAAAGGCTGATCTTCAGCCAGTGGGCCGGCAACCGAGAAAAAATCTGGATAAACGATTTCTGCTGCTTTTTTAAATAAGGGCCCGGGATAAAATTTCCAACGGGAATAGCCGTCAGCCCCATACACTTCTCGCTGCAGATCTTCACGGGAAATATAGTAGGCGAGTGGCGCAGCCACCGGAAGTGTCAGACTATTATCAAGCTTTGTTGCAACCTGGACACTGGAAGCATCTTTTACCGGCGCAACCTCACAGCCAGCCAGCAGTAATGCAAGAGCAATAATCAGATATCGCATTAAAAAATCCTTTTAAAACTGAGAGTCAATAGCTGAAACTTTATCATACAAACAGCCTTGAACGATCATAAAAGCGTACCAAGCAGAATACATCAGCCGAAAATATTATCCCCCTGCTGATCAATCATCTGCTTAGCCTTACGGACCATCTCCTCTGCACAGCTCTCTTTGGATGACAGCATATCCGCGCGGATAAACCGATGGCTTTGCTCACCTTTGGTAATCAGCCCATTAACCCGATAACCGCCCTCTTCTCTAATCGGGGCAGGCGTTATAGTAAAACCCTGATACTCTTCAGATGGCAGACTTTCAGGCTGTTTAGAGCCACTATCCGCAGAGCTAAACATCGACTTGATAGATGAAAACAGACTCATAAAAACTCCTTAAGTATAGATATCTCCAGAATACCTGTAGAACCTGAGTTAACTCAATCTGCAGACACAAAAAAACCGCCAGCCGGCGGTTTTTTATCTAGCGGCTAGCAAGTGACAAAGTCACATCTAGCGACTGGAACAATCGCTAAGCGATTATTCCCAACCCGTCACTTCACGCAGACCGTCAGCGATCTGAGCCAGAGAGCGAACAGTCTTAACACCAGCAGCTTCCAGGGCAGCAAACTTCTCGTCTGCGGTACCTTTACCACCGGAGATGATCGCACCCGCATGACCCATACGCTTACCGGCAGGGGCAGTTACACCTGCGATATAAGATACGACAGGCTTAGTTACGTTTGCTTTGATGTAAGCAGCCGCTTCCTCTTCAGCTGAACCACCGATCTCACCGATCATAACAATCGCTTCGGTCTGTGGATCGTTCTGGAACATTTCCAGAATATCGATGAAGTTAGAACCCGGGATCGGGTCACCACCGATACCAACACAGGTAGACTGACCAAAACCAGCATCAGTCGTCTGCTTAACTGCTTCATAGGTCAGTGTGCCGGAACGGGACACGATACCCACTTTACCTGGCAGGTGAATGTGACCTGGCATGATACCGATCTTACACTCTCCCGGAGTGATAACACCCGGGCAGTTTGGTCCGATCAGGCGAACACCCAGGTTGTCACAAACGACTTTACACTCAAGCATATCCATAACCGGAATGTGCTCAGTGATACAGACGATCAGCTTGATACCGCCGTTCGCAGCTTCCAGGATAGAATCCTTACAGAATGCCGCTGGAACGTAGATAACAGAAGCGTCTGCACCGGTTGCTTCAACCGCTTCAGCGACAGTGTTAAACACCGGCAGACCCAGATGCTCAGTACCACCTTTACCCGGAGTAACACCACCAACCATCTTGGTGCCGTATGCGATAGCCTGTTCAGAGTGGAAGGTACCCTGGCCACCAGTGAAACCCTGACAGATTACTTTGGTGTCTTTATTAATCAGAACGGACATTATTATTTACCCTCCGCTGCTTTAACTGCCTGCTCAGCAGCATCAGTCAGACTGGTTGCTGCAATGATGTCCAGACCAGACTCAGACAGCAGTTTGGAGCCCAGTTCAGCATTGTTACCTTCCAGACGTACAACAACTGGTACGTTCACGCCTACCTCTTTAACTGCACCGATAATACCTTCTGCAATCAGATCGCAACGTACGATACCACCGAAGATGTTAACCAGTACGGCTTTAACCTTGTCGTCTTCAAGAATGATCTTGAACGCTTCGGTTACACGCTCTTTAGTCGCACCGCCGCCAACGTCCAGGAAGTTAGCCGGGAAGCCACCGTGCAGAGAGACGATATCCATCGTACCCATTGCCAGACCTGCACCGTTAACCATGCAACCGATGCTGCCATCCAGCGCTACGTAGTTCAGATCCCATTCAGCCGCGCGTGCTTCACGCTCGTCTTCCTGTGATGGATCTTCCATCGCCTGCAGATCTTTGTGACGGTATACAGCGTTACCATCGATCGCTACCTTAGCATCCAGACAGTGCAGGTTGCCTTCAGTCGTGATAACCAGAGGGTTGATTTCCAGCAGGGCCAGATCTTTTTCTTTGAACATCTTGGCCAGACCCAGGAAGATCTGAGTGAACTGCTTAATCTGAACGCCTTCCAGACCCAGTTTGAACGCCAGCTCGCGTGCCTGGTAAGGCTGCGCACCGGTCACCGGATCAATCGTAGCTTTCAGGATTTTTTCTGGCGTTTCTTCCGCAACTTTCTCGATCTCAACACCACCTTCAGTGGATGCCATGAACACGATACGACGTGAAGAGCGGTCAACAACCGCACCCAGATACAGCTCATTAGCGATATCAGTGCAGTCTTCAACTAAGATTTTGGAAACTGGCTGACCATTTGCGTCAGTCTGATAAGTGACCAGGTTTTTACCCAGCCAGTTCGCTGCGAAAGCCTGTGCTTCTGCAGGAGAGTCAACCAGCTTCACGCCACCGGCTTTACCACGTCCACCTGCGTGAACCTGAGTCTTAACAACCCACTTATCACCACCAATTTTCAGAGCCGCTTCAGCAGCAGCTTCAGGGGTATCTACCGCGATTCCTTTAGAAACCGGCAGACCATATTCGGCAAACAACTGTTTGCCCTGGTACTCATGAAGATTCATGCTCTAATCCGTCGTTTTTTCACACTTATTAGGACTCTGCAAAACGATATAGAGAAAGTATCTTTTTACAGCCCAATTGTTGCAGGTAATAAACAATCCACCCTCAACAATAATCGACCGGGGTTACCCGGTCGAAATTTCAAACTATTGTACAGCGATTAACGCTTTTTACGATTAGCCATATGGATAGCATGGCCATCGACAGCCAGTGCTGCTTCATGCACGGCTTCTGATACGGTTGGGTGCGCAAACACGGTCAACTGCAGATCTTCGGCAGTGGAGCCAAACTCCATCGCGATCGCAGCCTGTGCAATCAGCTCGGAAGCGATACCACCGACCATATGAACACCCAGGATGCGGTCAGTCGCCTCATCGGCGATCATCTTCACGAAACCATCGGTGTCATCAGCAGCCATCGCACGGCCAGATGCAGCAAATGGGAATTTACCCACTTTAATAGCAACACCTTCAGCTTTCAGCTCCTTCTCAGTCTTACCGACCCACGCCAGTTCAGGGTGCGTGTAGATAATGCTGGGAATCACATCATAGTTCATCTGCGCATGGTGACCGGCAATGATATCTGCAACCATAATCCCCTCTTCGGAGGCTTTGTGCGCCAGCATAGGACCACGAACGGAGTCACCGATAGCATAGACACCCGGCGCTTCTGTACGGCACTGACCATCAACGAAGATAAAACCTCGCTCATCCAGCTTAACGCCAGAATCATCGGACAACAGACCCTGAGTTTGTGGGCGACGACCCACTGCCACGATCAGTTTATCGACAACCAGTTCTTTAGCACCCTCAGCATCAGTATACTTCAGGGTAATCTCTTTGCCATTGATCTCAGTCCCGGTGCAGCGAGCCCCCAGTTTGATATCCAGCTTCTGCTTCTTAAAGATCTTAGCCGCTTCTTTAGCAACATCAGCGTCAGCCATGGCCAGGAACTCATCCATCGCTTCCAGAACGGTTACTTCAGTACCCAGACGCGCCCAGACAGAGCCCATCTCAAGACCGATAACACCCGCGCCAATAACACCCAGACGTTTAGGAGTTTCATCAATATTCAGTGCACCCGCGTTATCGAGAATCAATCCCTCGGTCAGCGGCGCTGGCGGAATTTCAACCGGTACAGATCCGGATGCCAGAATCACATTTTCAGCAGCATATACACTTACAGTGCCATCAGCAGCAGTCACCTGAACCTGCTTGTTGGCCAGCAGTTTACCCATACCCTGTAACAGGGTAACGCCGTTCGCTTTAAACAACCCGGTGATACCACCGGTCAGGTTGCCAACGATCTTATCTTTACGGGCAACCATCTTCTTAACATCCATGGTGACATCACCGGTCTGGATGCCGTGAACATCGGCGTGCTGAGTCTTATGGAACTGATGAGTTGACTCAAGCAGTGCTTTAGAGGGGATACAACCGACGTTCAGACAGGTACCACCCAGTACAGGTGCACCTTTATCATCTACCCACTTTTCAACGCACGCAGTTTTCAGACCCAACTGGGCAGCACGGATGGCGGCAACATATCCGCCAGGCCCTGCACCAATTACAATTACGTCAAATTTATCAGACATTTATTACCTACCTATCTATTCGTTCTAGTAAGGGACCGACTCAGACTTCTAAAAGCATACGTGCAGGGTCTTCCAGAAGGTCTTTAATAGTCACGAGGAATTGTACCGCTTCCTTACCATCAATCATACGATGGTCATAGGAGAGCGCCAGATACATCATTGGCAGAATCTCAACCTGACCATTTACCGCCATTGGGCGTTCCTGGATTTTGTGCATACCCAGAATAGCGGTTTGTGGCGGATTCAGGATCGGCGTAGACATCAGGGAACCAAACACGCCACCGTTGGTGATCGTGAAGGTACCGCCCTGCATATCATCCATACCCAGCTTACCATCACGACCACGCTTGCCAAAATCAGCAATAGTCGATTCAACATCAGCCAGAGTCATCGCATCAGTATCACGCAGAACCGGAACCATCAGGCCCCGTTCAGTTGAAACTGCGACACCGATATCCTGATAGCCGTGGTAAACCATATCATTACCATCGATTGAGGCATTGACAGCTGGAAAGCGCTTCAGCGCTTCAGTTGCCGCTTTAACGAAGAACGACATGAAGCCCAGACGAGTCCCGTTGTGGGTTTTCTCGAACAGGTCTTTATACTGCTTACGCAGCTCCATAACAGGCTTCATGTTGACTTCATTGTAGGTGGTCAACATTGCAGCATTTTGCTGGGCTTCCACCAGACGCTTGGCGATGGTAGCGCGCAGACGGGTCATCGGAACACGCTTTTCAACCCGCTCACCAGAAGCGATGTTCAGAGCAGCAGCATTATCGACCTTGACGGCTGCTGCAGGTGCTGCAGCGGGTTTATTTTTGAGGAAGTTAACCACATCCTCTTTAGTGATCCCGCCATTTTTACCCGTACCCGGAATCTGATTGGCATCCAGGCCGTTCTCTTCGATCAGCTTACGTGCCGCAGGACCGACTTTTTCGGCATCGGTAGTGGCTGATGCCTCAGCTGCAGGGGCTGCTGCAGCAGGCGCAGAGGCCGCTGCCGGAGCTGCAGATGCTGCCGCACCCGCTTCAAAGATCGCCAGGACCTCTTCACTCAGAACCGTGTCACCCTCGCCTTTAATGATCTCTTTGATCACACCATCGGCGGGTGCCACAACTTCCAGAACCACTTTATCAGTTTCAATATCAACGATCAGTTCATCGGTAGAACAAGCCTCACCAGGCTGTTTGTGCCAGGTCGCTACGGTACCGTCGGCTACAGATTCAGGGAAGGTCGGCGTTTTGATTTCGATTGACATGTCTTTTCCTTTCTCAGTGCTACTAACAGGCGCTCTTATCTGGCCTGTTAGCCATTGATTGCTTCATTAACCAGTTTTTCCTGCTGCTCAAGGTGTACAGAGATGTAACCTACGGCAGGCGCTGCAGCGTGTGGACGACCCACACCTTCCATATGAATCTTGTCATTGTGGCGAGCCAGAGCATGACGCATATGATGCTGAGAACAGTACCATGCACCCTGGTTCATTGGCTCTTCCTGACACCAGACGACCGATTCCAGGTTAGTGTATTCCTTGATCGCATCGAACATCTGATGTTCTGGGAACGGATACAACTGCTCGATACGTACAATGGCAACATCGTCTTTTTCCAGCTCAGCGCGACGGTTATACAGATCGTAATAGACCTTGCCGCTACACAGCACCAGACGCTTGACTTTCTTCGGATCCA
This sequence comes from Amphritea pacifica, assembly GCF_016924145.1. Lineage (GTDB taxonomy): Bacteria > Pseudomonadota > Gammaproteobacteria > Pseudomonadales > Balneatricaceae > Amphritea > Amphritea pacifica. The sequence goes on from NZ_JAFFZO010000017.1 coordinate 65,486, forward strand.
ACTGATTTGTTTCACCAATAACCGGCAGGAAACCACCGTCAGACAACTCTTCAAGCGATGAGACCGCTTGCTTATGTCGCAACAGACTCTTTGGTGTCATCACGACCAGAGGCTTACGCAGGGGCCGGACAATCTGACGTCGCAGCAGGTGGAAAATCTGCGCAGGAGTTGTAGGTACACAAACCTGAATATTATGTTCTGCACACAGCTGCAGGTAACGTTCCAGACGGGCTGAGGAGTGCTCAGGCCCCTGGCCTTCAAAGCCGTGCGGCAGCAGCATAGTCAGACCACACAGACGCGCCCACTTGTGTTCACCACTGGTAATAAACTGGTCAATAACAACCTGAGCACCGTTGGCAAAATCACCAAACTGGGCTTCCCAGATCACCAGTGCATTTGGCATAGTGGTGGCGTAACCATATTCAAATGCCAGCACCGCTTCCTCTGAGAGGAATGAGTCGTGCAGCGTCAGCCGGGGCTGATCCGCAGCGATATTTTTAAGCGGCTCAAAGACATTGCCACTACGCTGATCATGCAGCACTGCATGACGGTGAGAGAATGTCCCCCGCCCCACATCCTGACCGGTCAGACGTACCGGATATCCCTCCGCCAGAATTGAAGCATAGGCCAGTGACTCCGCCATACCCCAGTTCAGTTCCATTGCGCCGACGGCCATACGCTTACGGTCATCGTAAATTTTCTGAACCTGGCGCTGTACCTGGAAGCCTTCAGGGACTTCACAGATCTTAGTGCCCAGTTCCTGCAACAGTTTGAGATCAACACGGGTATCGCAATCAAACGACCACTCATGACCCAGGTAAGGAGCCCAGTCGACAAACAGTTCCTGATTGGGCTTCATCACCAGAGAGTGGGTTACGTGCTTACCATCTTCCAGATCTTTGCGGTAGTCCTGCTCCAGCTGCTTGCTCTGCTCTTCAGTGATCACGCCTTCGGCGATCAGTTGCTGAGCATAGAGTTCACGGGTGGATTTCTGAACCTTGATCTGCTTATACATCAGTGGCTGAGTGCCAGAGGGTTCATCCGCTTCGTTATGGCCACGGCGACGATAACAAACCAGATCAATCACGACATCTTTCTTAAACTCAGTACGGTAATCAACTGCCAGCTGAGTCACAAAGCGAACCGCTTCCGGGTCATCACCATTCACATGGAAGATAGGCGCCTGCACCATCTTAGCGATATCGGTACAGTATTCAGAGCTGCGGGAATCTTCCAGTTTGTTGGTGGTGAAACCCACCTGATTGTTGACCACAATATGGATAGTACCACCGGTCTTATAAGCACGGGTCTGAGACATCTGGAATGTCTCCATCACCACACCCTGACCAGCAAACGCCTGATCGCCGTGAATGTTAACCGGAAGAACGGTCGTGCCAACTGGGTCCTGACGACGATCCTGACGGGCCCGTACTGACCCCTCCACTACCGGCGCAGAGATCTCCAGGTGCGATGGGTTGAACGCCATCGCCAGATGCACTTCACCACCACCGGTCATAACGTTTGACGAAAAGCCCTGGTGGTATTTCACATCACCGGAGGTTTCCAGCGTCTTCTTGCCTTCAAACTCACCAAACAGCTCAGCCGGATTCTTACCGAAGATATTAACCAGCGTGTTTAAGCGTCCCCGGTGAGCCATACCGATAACAATCTCACGGGCACCCTGTTTACCCGCACGCTGAATCAGCGTGTTCAGGGATACAATCAGTGATTCACCGCCTTCAAGACCGAAGCGTTTAGCACCCGCGAAGCGCGAGCCGAGATATTTTTCCAGACCTTCAGCCGCTGTCAGCCGCTCAAGCACCATCATTTTGCGTTCAACATCAACAACCGGATGCGAGCGTACAGGCTCCAGACGAGACTGAATCCAGCGTTTTTCCTGAGTATCGACAATATGCATATACTCAGCACCCACTGTTGTACAGTAAGTCTTTTTGAGATCGTCAATAATCTGTTTCAGAGTCGCCTCTTCAGTACCGAAGAAGAGAGATCCTAACTGGAAAGTTGTATCAAAGTCAGCTTCAGAGAGTTCATGGAAGCGAGGATCAAGATCCGGCACAGGCTCACGCTGCATCAGATTCAACGGATCGATATTCGCTGCCTGATGGCCACGAACGCGATACGCATTGATCATCCGCAAAACACGAATCTGTTTCTTTTCATGCTCAGAACTCTGGCCACCGCCAGCAGCTGGCGCTGCACGACGCTGATTTTTAGCCAGATACAGGAAATGATCCTGAACCGTTGAATGAGGAACATCCTGGCTCAGGTTGTCGCCGACTTTAGGGAGTCGATCGAATTCTTCACGCCATTCCTGAGGAATCGCGTTGGGGTCCATCAGATAGGATTCATATAGCTGCTCAATGTAAGATAGGTTGCCACCGTATAGATGGGCATTCTTCCACATCAGCTCCATTATGCCTTCTTGCATTCTTGATCACCCTGGCTCAGGGGTACTATCGAAGTCCAGGATGCACCACGTCCTGTCCAACTGGCCTGTTCCGGCCGTCCCCTGTTTAGTTACCGTTTATAATATTTCACGTATATAGCCTGTTAGAGGTACAGGTTACGGGACGTGATTCTACGCTTTTTAAGGCGCAGTTTATATATCAATGCAGAGGGAATTCTAAAAAGTTTCCATACAAACAGATATAAGTCTTTTGACTAGTACCCCCATAACCACTGACGGGCACGCAGATAAAAGTCAAAAAAAAGCGGCTCCCATTGGGAGCCGCTTAGTTTGCAATCAGGTTGCTTGTGAAATCAACATGTTGCGGATCTTGCCAATTGCCTTGGTCGGGTTAAGTCCCTTAGGGCAAACGTTGACGCAGTTCATGATGCCATGGCAACGGAACACACTGAACGGATCATCAAGATCAGCCAGCCGTTCAGTTGTTGCAGTATCACGACTGTCAGCCAGGAACCGGTAGGCCTGCAGCAAACCGGAAGGACCGATAAACTTGTCAGGATTCCACCAGAAAGACGGACAGGCAGTTGAACAACAGGCACAGAGAATACACTCGTACAGACCATCCAGCTCAGCCCGCTCTTCCGGCGACTGCAGACGCTCGATAGCCGGCGGCGGAGTATCATTGATCAGGAACGGTTTGATCTTCTCGTACTGCTTGTAGAACTGGCTCATATCGACAACCAGATCACGGATAACCGGCAATCCTGGCAGTGGCCGCAGCACCAGATTGTCGTTTTCGACAACTTCGGACAGCGGTGTGATACAGGCCAGACCATTCAGACCGTTCATATTCATACCATCGGAACCACACACACCCTCACGGCATGAACGACGGTAACCCAGCGTCGGATCTTTATCTTTCAGCAGTTGCAACAGATCCAGCACCATGATGTCCTTACCACCCGGGATATCAATATGGATATCCTGCATGTATGGTGCATCATCGATTTCAGGATTATAGCGATATACACTTACCAGCATCGTAACAACCCCTTAGTAAGTTCGAACTTTTGGTGGAAATGCTTCGACTGTTTTCGGAGCAAAGTTAACATCACGCTTAGTGATCTCTTTGGTCTTCGGATCAAACAGTGAGTGGCACAACCAGTTTTCATCATCACGCTCGGTAAAGTCATTACGGGCATGCGCACCACGACTTTCCGTACGGGTCAGAGCTGCAATAGCCGTTGCTTCTGCAACTTCCATCAGGTTTTCCAGCTCCAGCGCTTCGATACGCGCAGTATTGAAAGACTGAGACTTATCTTCCAGATGCAGATTTTCCACCCGCTTGCGGATATCTTTCAGCATCTCCAGACCTTTCTCCATGCTTTCGCCTTCGCGGAACACACCAAAGTAAAGCTGCATGGTCTTCTGCAGTTCAGCACGAACCTCAGACACACTCTCACCACCGGTGGAGTTATTCAGGCGATTCAGACGCGCCATTGCGCGCTCAATATCAGCCTCAGAGGCATCATCAACGGAGTAACCCGCCGCCATCTGCTTCTCAATCTGAATACCCGCTGCCCGACCAAATACAACCAGATCAAGCAGAGAGTTACCACCCAGACGGTTCGCACCGTGCACAGATACACAGGCCACTTCACCACAGGCAAACAGACCATCAATAATCTGATCATTGCCATCCGCATCGCGACCAATCGCCTGACCACCAATATTGGTAGCAACACCACCCATCTGGTAGTGACAGGTAGGCACAACAGGGACAGGCTCTTTTACCGGATCCGCATGGGCAAACGTCTTAGACAGTTCACAGATACCTGGCAGACGGGAGTGCAACACTTCCTCACCCAGATGATCCAGTTTCAGATAGACGTGATCGCCATTCTCACCACAACCACGGCCTGCCAGAATCTCCAGCACCATAGAACGGGCAACAACGTCACGGCCAGCCAGGTCTTTAGCGTTCGGCGCATAACGCTCCATGAAACGTTCGCCATCCTTGTTGACCAGATAACCGCCTTCGCCACGACAACCTTCAGTCACCAGCACACCCGCACCGGCAATACCGGTTGGGTGGAACTGCCACATCTCCATATCCTGAGCAGGAACACCTGCACGCAGAGACATACCCATACCGTCACCGGTATTGATCAGAGCGTTAGTGGTCGACTGGAAGATACGTCCGGCACCGCCGGTCGCCAGCACAGTTGCCTTAGCTTTTACATAAACGGTTTCACCGGTTTCGATACAGATCGCGATAACACCGACAACAGCACCATCACCATTCTTAACCAGATCAACTGCATACCATTCGTTCAGGAATGTTGTACCGGCTTTCATATTCGCCTGGTACAGCGTGTGCAGCAATGCGTGACCGGTACGGTCAGCTGCAGCACAGGTACGGGCAGCCTGACCACCCTCACCGAAGTTTTTAGACTGACCACCGAAAGGACGCTGATAGATACGCCCCTCTTCAGTACGGGAGAAAGGCAGACCCATATGGTCCAGCTCAAATACCGCCTGAGGACCTACAGAACACATGTATTCGATAGCGTCCTGGTCACCGATATAGTCGGAACCCTTAACGGTATCGTACATGTGCCAGCGCCAGTCATCGTTCGGATCAGCACTGGCAATCGCACAGGTAATACCACCCTGGGCTGATACAGTGTGCGAACGGGTTGGAAATACTTTAGTAATACACGCGGTATTCAGGCCGCCCTGGGCCAGTTGCAGTGCCGCACGCATACCTGCGCCGCCACCACCAATAACAATACCATCAAAAGTCAGCGTACGTAGCTTGCTGCTCATTTTACACTCCCCACAGAATCTGAATGCCCCAAACGACGTAGATAAACGTCAGAAGACCACAAGCTGACTGGAACAAGAAGCGAAAGCCAGTTGGCTTAATGTAGTCAGTTGAGATTGACCACATTCCGATCCATGCGTGTGCCGCCATTGACAGCAGCGCCATCAGTGTAAAGATACGCATAGAGGTGCATTCGAATAGTTCTTTCCACTGCTGATAATCCAGATCCGGACTAAACAACATATACCCAATCATAAAGACTGTAAAAGCAAGCAGCACAACAGCAGTTACACGCTGGATCATCCAGTCATACAGCCCACTGCGGCCAAAACTTGTAATTGAAGTTACCATATCCATACTCCTGCCAGCAGAATAGAAACAGCAGAGACAACCAGAGTAACTTTGGCAGCCATCTTACCGCTTTCCAACTCTTCACAATGACCAAAATCCATCACCAGGTGTTTGATGCCGGCAAAGAAATGATACAGCAACGCTGAAACCAGTCCCCATGCGATCAGCCTCGCGAAGAAGCTCTCCGTCAGCATCTGCGCAGCAGCTTCAAAGCCCTGCTCAGACTCAAGAGACATTCCAAGTGCATACAGCATAAAGAACGCGCCAAAAAACAGCGCAAGCCCCGTCACACGGTGCAGTATGGAAGTGATAGCCGGAAGTGGCTGTTTAATAGTTCGTAGATCTAAGTTTACGGGTCTTTTCTCGTTCACGGCTCTTGTTCACACTTATGTTAAGCCCGATTGCAGGGCTAGGTTGTTGAAGGTAGTGTACAAAGACAAAGATAAGCACCTCGGTCCAGCGCCCGCACCCCATCCCGAAATGAGGAATGCAAGCTGGGGACGGAGTATACCAGCAAATTGTCGCAATACAATTAATCAACACCGAATCTAAGTCTATTGTCTAGTGTTTTTTTTATCTGACACCCGGCCTGAACTGCCTACAACTAAATGATTATTCAGCTTATTTCAGTTTCCTGATAAACCTGTTCTTAAGCATATAATACCTTTGCTGCATTGCAGTAAAACCTGGCTCGTTTGAATTGACAAACGCATTCAACGCTCTATAGTGTCAGGGTCCTATTTCGAGCTAAAACTCATATATTGTGACTGAGATAAAGGGCTGCGAGTGCTGACAGGTTTAACTGCAAACCCTGCTGTAGCGACAGATCACCCTTCAACAATTTATAAAGTCATTCAGATTAAACAGAAATGATAGGAGCCTATAATGGCTGACAAGAAAGCACGCTTAACAGTCGACGGTATCGACGAGGTTTTTGAACTGCCGGTATATTCCGGAACAATGGGACCTGATGTTATAGATGTACGCGCTCTGACAAGTAAAGGCCTGTTCACATATGATCCGGGCTTCGTTTCTACTGCAGCTTGTGACTCTGCCATTACCTATATAGATGGCGGCAACGGTGTCCTGTTGCATGGCGGTTATCCCATTGAGCAACTGGCAGAAAAATCTGACTACCTGGAAGTATGCTACCTGCTGCTGAACGGCGAACTGCCGACACCTGAGCAGAAAGCAACATTTGTTGCCACCGTTAAGAACCACACCATGGTTCACGAACAGATGCTGCATTTCTTTAACGGCTTCCGCCGCGACGCTCACCCGATGGCAATCATGGTCGGTGTTGTCGGTGCACTGTCAGCGTTCTACCACGACTCTCTGGACATCGACGATGCCCACCACCGTGAAGTCTGCGCATACCGCCTTATCGCTAAAATGCCTACTATCGCTGCGATGTGTTACAAATACAGCATCGGCCAGCCATTCCAGTATCCGCGTAATGATCTGGATTATGCAGACAACTTCCTGCAGATGATGTTTGGCAATCCATGCCAGGACTATGTAACCAATCCCGTGCTGGCTAAAGCGATGGATAAGATCTTCCTGCTGCATGCCGACCATGAGCAGAATGCATCGACCTCTACCGTACGTCTGGCTGGCTCATCTGGCGCCAACCCATTTGCCTGTATCGCATCCGGTATCGCCGCCCTTTGGGGGCCTGCTCACGGCGGCGCCAACGAAGCTGTTCTGACAATGCTCAATGAGATTGGTGATGAGTCCAATATCGAAGAGTTCATTAAGCGCGCCAAAGACCCGGATGACTCCTTCCGCCTGATGGGCTTCGGTCACCGTGTTTACCGTAACTTTGACCCGCGGGCCAAAGTTATGAAGCAGACCTGTGATGAAGTTCTGGCCGAGCTGGGGATTGAAAACGATCCTCTGTTGAAGATCGCTAAGCGGCTTGAGCAGATCGCCCTGGAAGATGATTACTTCGTAGAGCGCAAGCTCTACCCGAATGTAGACTTCTATTCAGGCATCATTCTGAAAGCGGTTGGTATTCCAACCAATATGTTCACGGTGATTTTCGCCCTGTCACGCACTATCGGCTGGATCTCGCACTGGAGCGAATTCCACAGCAGCCCGAACAAGATCGGACGTCCACGTCAGCTATATACCGGGCCTGCCAAGCGGGACTACCCTACCAAGTAAACCCCAGAGCAAAAAATAAAAAAGCCGCTCCTGAAGCGGCTTTTTTTTGCCTGACACACTCTCAATGAATAAACCAGGCAGCTTTATTGAATTTTTTTCACGCAGCAAACTAGTCAATACGCTTAACTTCATACTAATATCCATACATGGGTAGGGGGATTTAAACAGCAATCTGCAAAAGGCGATGACTATGCGGCTTCCCACCCCTGTTTACGAAAGTTTGCCCTATCTCTACTTTGCCATATGCTCACTTCTGGCAATTGGATATCACCAAAGCCCGGCAATGCTAATTGCAGCACTGCTACTCTATCTCTGCGGTAGTGTCATCTGGGTTATGCGTTCAAACTACCGTCGCCGGGACCGCCGGGAACACCGCCTTCTTCTCAGCCAGATATCCAGAGGCAATGTTGAAGGCTACGCCCCGGAGTGGCTGTATGAGAGCCTGCCCTTCGCCTATCTGGCAGGCGGCGTAACCTGCTATACCCTGGTAGAAAACCCTCTGGGCTTTGTCAGCGGCACACTACTGGTACTGGCAGGTCTGATTGTCCTGAGAATCAGAATACACTGCAGACATGAGCTCAATTCTTCAGTCTCCAGGATATAAAAAAGGCAGCGGTGGCATTCACCAGAATGCCACCGCTGCCTTGTATTAACCCGCCCTGATCAGATCGACCGGCCACTGATGTGGAACCGTCGGCCCGCAAGATCCGAATCAGACTGAGGGCTCAATCGACAGATACGGATTCGATATTGTGAATCGACAGGTCTGCACCGTTAAACTCCTGCTCTTCATCCAACCGAAGCCCCATCACAACCTTAATCGCACCATAAACAATCACACCACCTAGCACGGCAATAGCAATCCCTAACAGAGTGCCCACAACCTGCGTAGTGAGACTGACACCGCCCAACCCGCCCAGCGAGACCGAACCAAAGATACCTGCCGCAATACCACCCCAGGCACCACAGAGACCATGCAGCGGCCACACCCCCAGCACATCATCAATCTTCCAACGATTCTGCACCACGGTAAACATCCAGACAAACAGTGCGCCGGCAATTCCACCGATCATCAGCGCCCCAATGGGATGCACAATATCTGAACCGGCACAGATCGCTACCAGCCCCGCCAAAGGACCGTTATGGATAAAACCAGGGTCATTTTTACCCAGTAACAGAGAAACAATGATACCGCCGACCATCGCCATCAAACTGTTAACCGCTACCAGACCGGAGATTCCATCCAGGGTCTGGGCAGACATCACATTAAATCCAAACCAGCCAATACAAAGAATCCATGCCCCCAGCGCCAGAAAAGGGATGTTAGAGGGAGGAAAAGCGACCAGTTTACCGCTTCTGTACCGCCCTTTGCGGATGCCCAGCATAATGACCGCTACCAATCCCAGCCAGCCCCCAACACCATGCACCACAACAGAGCCGGCAAAGTCATGGAAAGCAGCACCAAAGGTAGCCTCCATCCAGTCCTGAATGCCGTAATTACCATTCCAGATGATGCCTTCAAAAAACGGATAGACAAAAGCCACGATCAGCGAGGATGCAATCAGGAAAGGCCAGAATTGTGCCCGCTCCGCAATACCACCGGAGACAATTGCCGGAATCGCCGCCGCAAAGGTCATCAGGAAAAAGAACTTCACCAGCTCATAACCATTCCCCTGGGCCAGGGTTTGCGCATCCTGAAAGAAGGTCACATCGTACGCAACCCAATAACCTATAAAAAAATAGGCGACTGCGGAGAAGCCAAAGTCGGTCATAATTTTAACCAGCGCATTCACCTGGTTTTTCTGACGCACGGTACCCACTTCAAGAAAGGCAAAGCCAGCATGCATGGCAAACACCATGATGGCGCCCATCAGAATAAACAACGTATTTGAACTCTGAACCAGCGTTTCTACGGCACTATTAACACTTTCCACGAAGACCTCCTGCAAAATAACGCACTCTTTTAATGCCAATCCTTAATCAATGGCACACTTATGGTGCGTTTATTAATTATTTGAACAATCAGAACATGTCGTCAATCATCTCTATCAACCATATACAGAGAGATCGACAGAATCCGCTCACTATTGCTCCAGAAATGTGCGTTTTTACAAGCAGATAATGTGCCAATACACAAACATGCACCACTTGAACGCAAAATATCCGCACCAAAAAAAACCACCTTCCGGTGGTTTTAATCGATGTCTTGCTGTTAATCCCTCGCCACTGATTGCATCACAGCGCTGAAATTTCAAAACACTGGTGAATCTTACTACTGCGTTTAAAATCAAGATCGATCGATTTACGGGTAATATCCACCACCCGATAACGCTCTGCCAGTTGTGGATCAATTTTAAAGCGGCGGTAGTTATTGGAAAAGATCAGCTTACCCTCCGGGCGCAACAACCCCATTGCCAGACTGATCAGCTCAACATGGTCCCGCTGCACATCCAGCACATCGTGCATCCGTTTTGAGTTAGAGAATGTCGGCGGATCAAGAAAGATCAGATCATAGCCCTCCCCCTTCTGCGCTTTTAACCACCGGATACAGTCCTCCTGAATAAAGTGATTACGCGCTTCTGAGAAGCCGTTTAAAGCAAAGTTTTTCTTCGCCCAGTTCAGGTAGGTTGCCGACATATCAATACTGGTGGTGGAACGGGCGCCACCCTGAGCAGCGTGAAGTGATGCCGTCGCGGTATAGCAGAACAGATTAAGAAAATCCTTTCCTTTCGCTTCCTGTTGAATCTGCATGCGCACCGGACGGTGATCAAGAAACAGACCGGTATCGAGATAGTCTTCCAGATTAACCAGAATCCGGCAGCCACCCTCTGTGATATCGATAAAGTGCGCTGTCTGATCCTGTTTTTCATACTGACTGCTCCCCTGCTGACGGCGACGCTGCTTCAGAACTACGTGGGCAGCAGGCACTCCCAGCACTGATGGCAGCACAGCGACAATCTCCTGCAGGCGGGCAAACGCTTTCACCACATCAACACTTTTCGGTGCCTGGTATTCCTGCACATGCACCCAGTCATCGTAGATATCGATGGCAGCAGAATATTCCGGCAAATCAGCATCATATAAACGGTAGCAGGTTATCTCCTGCCGCCTTGCCCATTTACCCAACTGCTTGAAGTTTTTCCTCAACCGGTTAGCCAGCATCTGAGCGCCATCACTCAGTTCGACCGGTGCCGCATCTGCAACGGCGGGCTCGCGATTATCAGGTTGGCCTTCCATCAGCCCCTCAGACTCCGCTAACTCAGCTTCTTGCCGCGCCCGGATATTAAAGATCTGCAACTGACTGGGAATCGCTCCGTTATATAACTTATAGGTTTTATCCGCTGCCAGTTTCATCATCCGGCAGAGTTCCGGATTACCGGTAAATACCGCCGCCTGCCAGCCAGCAAATTCCGCTTTAAGGCGCTCCCCCAGATGTTGATACAGAAAGAACAGCGTTGGCTCATCCCCAAGACGCTCGCCATACGGCGGATTAGTCACCACCAACCCCTGGGCGTCGGTCGCCGGGTGGGACAGTCGCGACAACTCCCTGCGCTCAAGATGAATCAGCCCCTCAACACCAGCCCTGCGAGCATTATCCCGCGCGATATTGAGAACTTTGGCGTCGGCATCAAAGCCTTCGAAGCGACTGCTGACAACTTTCAGCCCCGCCTCCCGACGCTGCTGCGCCTCTTCAACCAGTGATTTCCATAACGAGCTGTTGTGCTGTGTCCAGTAAGTAAAACCGTAATCCCGGCGCAGCAGACCCGGGGCGATATCAGCCGCCATCAGCACCCCTTCGATAAGCAGGGTTCCGGAACCACACATCGGGTCCAGTAACGCTTGCCCCTGGGCCGCTTTTTCCGGCCAGCCACAGCGGTATAGCAATGCAGCAGCCAGGTTCTCTTTCATCGGTGCCGAACCAGACTGCAGACGGTACCCCCGACGATGAAGACTGTCACCGGAAATATCGACGGCGATCGTTGCTTCACCGCGCTGCAGGTGAACATTGACTCTCAGATCCGGCTTCAGCCGATCAACAGAGGGGCGCCGTCCGGTTTCATCGCGAATCTGATCAACAATGGCATCTTTAACTTTCTGTGCACCAAAGCGACTGTGATTAATCCCTTCAGACTGCCCGGTAAAGTCGATTGTCAGCGTTCCCTCAGGGCGCATATGCTCAAGCCATTTGAGCTGTTGCACACCCTGATATAACTGATCGGCCGTCTCAGCAGGACAGCGCTGCAGCTCGAGCAGAATACGATTGGCTACCCGCGACCATAAACAGGCACGATAGGCGGCTTCAAGTCCGCCAGAAAAGTAGACCCCCGCCAGGGTTTGTTTCGGCGCGTCAACATTCAGGGCCTGAAGTTCATCAAACAGAACAGGCTCCAGCCCTTTTGGACAGGTAGCAAAGAATTTCATACTCAGGGAATACCTCATTTAAGAACGGGCATATTAACGGCAAACGCTTTTAAGACCAATGACTAAGATGCAAATTCAAAAAAAACTACAGTAAAGTGAATTTTTTTCATTGAGGTGTCGCTGTTTCAAAACCCCTGTGCAAGCTATTGAAGTAATGATCTTTTTGCAGATGCTTCCATGACATTTTTATTAAAAAACGATTCCTGATACTTTTTTTTAATTACACACCCGATGGTGTTTGCGCCATTGTGGATTTCTGTGAAGTTCACAATGTAAACAGTTAACACACAAACCACAGGAGCAATTGAGTCACAGTAAACCGGATTACTGAGACGCCAGGGAAGCCGAAAATGTTATGAGTTTGTCTTGTAGCTGTGTTTCGCACCAATGGCCGTGGTATCAGTAGTCTGCCTGAAAATATTAAGAACTAAATAGAGGCGTCTTTTATGAAGAGACAAAAACGTGATCGTTCTTCAGTACTTTTCAACCGCGGCTTTACCGCCGGACTCGTAGGTAAATCTAAAGACGAGTGTCCAGTCACAATCGGAGACCTCAGAACCCACTGGATGAGTGGATGGCGTGAAGGTCGTGAAGCACATTGGAATGGTCAGTCGGGTGTCTCGGCTATAAACATTAATCCATCTTTGCATTAACCGAACCACTGAAAACAATAATTGTGGAAAGAACATAAACAGGAAAGGCTCCTTCGGGAGCCTTTCTTACATTTGGCCGTTCGGGCCTTAGTCACTCTCACCCAAACATCGGACATCTGAACATCAGATATCGGCACATGGGTCGCTGACCTGCTTGTCAGGCTTTTCTTTCAAGCTCAGCAATCGCTTTTACCGACTCAGAAATCAATTCAGGGCCGCGATAGATAAAACCCGTGTATACCTGAACCAGTGAAGCCCCCGCCTCAATCTTTTCTGCCGCATCAAAGCCATTAGTAATTCCGCCCACACCGATAATCGGCAAAGCACCGTCCAGTTCACGGGCCAGGATACGGATAGCCTTAGTGGCAGCATTACGTACCGGTACACCACTCAGCCCCCCGGCTTCCTGTGACACCGGAAACTCCTCAACACCGGCACGGGAAAGAGTAGTGTTAGTGGCAATGACACCATCGATCTCATAGGATTTGAGTGAAGCGGCCACCAGGACAAACTCCTCTTCACTCATATCAGGGGCAATCTTAACCGCTATCGGTACATACTTCCCATGCAGCCGGGCCAGATGAGCCTGCTCCGTCTTGAGTGCCGCCAACAGCTCATTCAGCGTGTCCCCAAACTGTAATGTCCGCAGCCCGGGGGTATTGGGAGAGGAAACGTTAACCGTAATATAACTTGCCCGGTCGTACACTTTACGCATACAGATCAGATAATCATCGATAGCCTGCTCTACCGGGGTATCAAAGTTTTTACCAATATTGATACCCAGAATGCCCTCAAAACGGCTCTTTTCAATATTTTTCAGCAGTGCGTCAACACCCTGATTATTAAATCCCATTCGGTTGATTATCGCCTGGCGTTCAGGGATCCGGAACAAACGGGGCTGGGGGTTTCCCGGCTGCGGTCGTGGTGTAACCGTCCCCACTTCAACAAAACCGAATCCGAGTGACGCCATACCATCTATAGCAATGCCGTTCTTATCCAGTCCAGCAGCCAGGCCAACCGGGTTCGGGAACTTAATCCCCATCACCTCTACGGGCTGACTGATCGTTTTAAAGCGAAACAGTGAGTTCAATCCGATACTGGCCATCAGGTTAAGGCTGTTCAGTGACAGGTCATGGGCCGTTTCAGGATCCAGTTTAAACAACAAAGATCGGGCAGCTTGATAGAGCATGGGATACCACAAGTCAAATTAAAGTGCGGGCATTATATGCAAAGCCGTCGGCGCTGTAAAAAAATCAGAGCCGTTCGATGCTACTGAATTTTCCCGCGTCAGTATATGAGATACGAAAACTCCCCTGAATTCCGTTATGCAACAGATAGGGTTGCAGCAATGAAGATGGAAATCTGACCCGCCGGCCATCACGACTGGTAGCCACAACATCCCTTGCCTGAGATGTGTAATGAGCCAGATACTGCTCCTGGGTTAAGTGTATATCGACAATAATCTGTTGCATAAGTGGTTCTTAAAGAGACTGGCCCAATGGATATATGGCTTTCTGCGTTATTCTACTGCCGCTGCAGGCAGGCTGCCAGCATATCCGTGCAGCCCCTCCCTGTGTCAGTTCAGCAGAGGATCACAGCAATCGACTATCGACGCATGCGACTATCTCAAGACACCAGTTTATCTCTCTAAAAGTTATCCTTTTGCAGCATTTTTCAGTTATGCTACTACGGCTGCAGCGGTGGTGCGACAGCCGCCCAGCGGGCAGCGTTAACAAGATGACCATGAACACGGACTGTATTAACAAGCCTTCTGGAGCCGGACAGTCACCGGAGATTAACTTACTTATGTCGCAGATGTTCCACCTTACCCGTTCTCTCATCACTGGTTTGATCATACTGGCCTCCTCACCAGCCTGGGCACAGCTCAATGTTTTTCCTGATCGCTTTTCTATCACTGAAGGTGAAACCATTCAGCTAACGGTTGAGATCGATCAGCGTACCTCAAGCCGCCCGGACTTTTCACCTCTGACAAAAGATTTTCACTTTCTGGGCAGTAAACAGATGACTGTCTCCAGCTACGCTAACGGTGCGAACCAAAATATCACTCGCTGGAAAATTCTGCTGCGGCCTCGCCGGGCAGGTGATCTGCAGATTCCGGCGTTACAGTTGAATAATGAATACAGTCAGCCACAACTGATCACCGTGGAAGGGGTTGCCGGTGCTGCGGCACTGATCAGCAGCGATTCATTCCTTGAAAGCTCGGTTGACAGTTATGAGGTTTATCAGGGCAGCCAGCTTCTGTATAGCGTCAGACTGTTCCATCTGGAAGAGCTGCCGCCGATGTCAACACTGTCTGAACTGACCATCCCCGGCACCAGAACAGTCCCTCTCGGTGATAAACAACAGTATAGCCGCCAGATGAAGGGGCAGACCTATCAGGTAACAGAACAGAGCTATGCTATTTTTCCAGACCAGACCGGTCCACTAACAATCCCCGCGGCCCACTTCAGTGCCGGTCCCGGAACACCGGAACTGACCACAGATCCGATCTCAATCGATGTATTGCCCAGGGTTTCTCAAGCGATACGCGGCTACTGGCTGCCCGCCAGCAAAATCACTCTGGAAGACCTTACTGAAGCGGATAACAACCTGGTACTGGGTGAAAGCCAGCTACGCACCCTCAGAATCAGTGCCGAGGGATTGATGGCTGAACAGTTACCCGCCCTGATGCCTCTGCGTAATGAACTGGCCCGCATCAGCGTAGAAGACGTCAGCCTGGAGCAGAAACTCACCGCCAAAGGGGTCGTCAGCAGCCGTACAGAGACGCTGCGTATAACCCCTGCAGAACGGGGTGAGGTCACCCTGCCGGAGATCATTATTCCCTGGTGGAACATCAATCAGGACCAGAGTGAGAAAGTCCGCTTAGCCCAGGTGATTCTGAGAGTTGCCCCCCCCTCCCCTGCGGCCCCAGCAGTAGAGGCGGTTGCCGAGAAATCGGCAATGGTCGCGCCAAACATCCCCTCAGAGGATAAGCCGGATTACAGCAGTATACGCATACTGGTCTGGCTGCTCACAGCGATTGCCATTATCTCCTCACTGGGCTGGCTCTATAGTTATTCTGCACAGCGGCGTAAGAAGTTTGATATCGGTGACTTTGATATCAGCTCAGCGGACAAAAAGCCTCCCCCCAACCCATTGTCGCAGCAGCCAATGGCTGAAGCAGGTGCTTCCCAGGCAACACCACAGGAAGATGAGCAGAACGCGTTTGATAAAGCGATTCAGGCCTGTAACCGGGATACTCCCCTCGAAGCCCGGTTATTGATACTGGATTGGGCCCGGCTGTTCTGGCCAGACAGCCAGTTTACAGACAGTCTCCATCTGAGTGAGATCAACAACAGTAAAACCCTGGAGTTGCTTCTGATCGATATGGAAAGCTACATCAGCGGTGCTGAAACAGGCCAGTGGTCCGGCGACCTTCTGGCACAGGCTCTCAGACATATCAGAGAGAGCCAGTTACGCAAGCGGCAGCGCTGAAGCCACACCGCTTGCCGATAAGTGAAGAGTTAATCCTGATTAGTCTGCAGGCTCCAGCACCTGGGCCAGCGCAGTATCCAGATCAGGATAGGCAAACTTATAGCCCGCCTTTAACAGCCTTTCGGGGTAAACATTTTGCCCCTTAACCAGCAGATCACTGCCCTCACCCAGCATCAGATCAAGTATCACGGCAGGCACTCTGAACCAGCATGGACGGGATAAAACACTCGCCAGCGTCTGACTGAAGGTTGCATTGGTCACCGCTTCAGGAGCGGTAAGATTATAGGCACCGTGAAAACTATTATGGGTCAGCATCATACAGATAATCTCTACCTCATCGTCCATATGGATCCAGGACATCCACTGATCCCCTCTGGCAACCGGACCACCCAAACCGAGTTTAAAGGCAGGCAACATTTTTGCCAGCGCGCCGCCATGCCCCAATACCACCCCGGTTCGGATCAGACAAACCCGCACCCCCATGGTCTGGGCCTTAAGCGCTTCACTTTCCCACCGCTGACACAACTGATGGGTAAAATCGTCAACCACCTCCCCTCGTTCCGGTAGCTGCAGATCATCTGTCCGGCAACCATAATAGCCAATTGCCGAACCACTGATCATCACTTCCGGATTGCGTTCCAGCCGCATAATCAGTGAGACCAGATCGGCAGTCATACTGATCCGGCTGTCCACTAATGCCTGTTTGCGGGCTTCACTCCAGCGCTTATCGGCGATTCCCTCTCCAGCCAGATTGATGATGGCATCGATCTGCTCATCACTATTAATCTGATCAAGATTGGTGATTACTCTGACAGAAGCTCCAAACAGATCCCGGGCTTTGGCTTCAGAGCGGGTCAGAACCACTGGCTCATGATCGTAATCCAGTAACCGGGGAATCAGATGACGTCCAATAAAGCCGGTACCACCGCTGATCAGAACCTTCATATAGATCTCCTTAAAAAGAGTTGCCAAGAAACAGAGGACATTAACACCCACCCTGATATTGCAAACCAGTCTGTCTCTCTTTATAAACATAGACCAGTGAAAATTTAACAGGAAATAATTATGTTCACCGGAATTGTTCAGGGTACCGCAACGGTTATTACGACTTTAATGAAAGATCAGTTCATGCAACTGACGCTGGAGTTTCCTCAGCAGCACTGCGAACAACTTCAAACCGGTGCCAGTATTGCCATCAATGGCACCTGCCTGACCATCACCGCATTCAGAGCAAACCAGATCAGCTTTGACCTGATTATGGAAACACTCAGAGTCACTAATCTGGGAGAGCTAAAGCCAGGAGACCGGGTTAACTTTGAACGGGCGGCCCGCATCGGTGATGAGATTGGTGGACATCTGTTATCGGGACACATACACGGTACAGCAATGATCGACCAGATCGACCAGCCTCAGGACAACCGTATTGTCTGGTTTGAAACTGAGCCGGCCCTTATCAGATATATCCTGCCCAAAGGATTTGTCTCCCTCAACGGTTGCAGCCTGACTATCGGTGAAGTTCAGGGCAACCGTTTCAACGTTTATCTGATACCGGAAACCCTGTCCGTCACGACATTCGGTGCCGCCCAGGTTGGTGACCGGATTAACCTTGAAATCGATAGCCAGACTCAGGCGGTAGTCGATACCGTAGAACGGTATATGCAGCAGAACGCTATAATAAGCCGCTAGAACGGCGCTTAGCCCCTGTTAGTGGCCAGACGGAAAGCTTCGCTTTCCTTGCTAAAAAAAAGACCTTGCTCTCGGGATTATCCACCTCAGCCCAATCAACAACCTTCTTACAAAGCATCTATTCCCTAAATAACCCCTATCCTCAATAAAGAAGGCTTTTCCTAGCAAGTGGCGAAGCCACGTCTAACAACTAGCAACGGCTTTCTATCCCCCATCCGGGCCATATACGACCATTTGACCACTGCTATTCGGCTATCCTTGACTCAGGTCAGCCTGCCATTGGCGGGCTTCGTTTTAAAATCACTCCTTTATGATTCACTTTTAAGCCTGCATAACCCAAAAAAGCTATCAGGTCTAAAGCTGTAAGGAGCCTATATTGAACGCACCCCAACCCGTCCAGCAGGATCAGCGTCAGTTTATTTCCGGGAATGAAGCCGTGGCACAAGCCGCCAGAGATGCCGGTTGTAGTGTTGCCTCCGCTTATCCCGGCACACCATCCACTGAGATTCTGGAGTTTATTGCGGCCTATCCGGAGATCTATACCGAGTGGTCAATCAATGAAAAGGTGTCTCTTGAGGTGGCTATCGGCGCATCTCTGGCGGGTAGCCGGGCCTTATGTGCCATGAAACATGTCGGGGTAAACGTCGCCTCCGATGCACTGATGACGCAGACCCTGATCGGTGCGGTAGGCGGACTGGTGCTTGTGGTCGCGGACGATGTTGGTCTGTCATCCTCGCAGAACGAACAGGATTCCCGCTACTGGGGACGATTCGCTCATATCCCGGTGCTGGAACCGGCAGACGCCCAAGAGGCTTACGAGATGACCCGCCTGGCCTTTGGTCTGTCAGAACAGTATGACGTGCCGGTGATGATCCGTCTGACCACCCGGATCTGCCATGTCAAAGGCGTGGTGGTATGCAGCAAGCCTGACATCTATCAGCGCAAAAACTTTACCAAAGATCCGGCCCGCTATGTCATGGTGCCGGGAAATGCGAAAAAGCGAATCCCCCTGATGATGGAGCGTGACCGGCAGCTGAGTCTGCTGAGCGAAGAACACCCTCTTAACCGGATGGACGCGGGTATCGATAACAGCATCGGCTTTGTCACTTCAGGTGCCGCCTACTTTCATGTCAAAGAGGCCTACCCAGACGCGCCAGTCTTTAAACTCGGATTGAGTCATCCGGCGCCCGTTGAAAAGCTTCGCCAGTTTTCGGCAACCGTCGATAAACTGATCGTTGCAGAGGAGGTTGAACCGCTCCTTGAAACCGAGCTGCGGGCTGCGGGAATCCCCCTCTATGGCAAAGATATTCTCCCCAGAATTGGTGAACTTTCACCGCAGGTACTGACCCCGTCCATCGACAAATTACAGGGCAAACCGAGCCAGGAGGTCGCCATTGACACAACCGGGTTGTTTCCCCGCCCTCCGACACTCTGTGTTGCCTGCCCCCACCTGGGCATCTACTACTGCCTCTCCCATATCAAAAACACCATCATCGCCGGCGATATCGGCTGTTATACACTGGGCGCCGGGCACCCCTGGAATGCACTGGATACCACGATCAGTATGGGTGCCTCACTCAGTGTTGCTCAGGGGATCGATAAGGGCCGCAGTGAGGCAGACCAGAATAAGAATATCCTGGCCGTGATCGGCGATTCAACCTTTATGCACATGGGGATGCAGGGGTTACTGGACATCACCTACAACAAAGGCAATGTCACCGTGTTACTGCTGGATAACCGCGCTGTGGGCATGACCGGTGGTCAGAACGCACCTTCATCCGGTTTGAATATCCATGGCGAAGCCACCCTGCAGGTAGACTTCCGCAAGCTCTGCGAAGCTCTGGGCGTTAAACCGGAGCGGATCCACGAGGTTAATCCTTATGAACTGCCGACGCTGTTCAAAGCGCTGCGTGAAGAGGTCAAAATCAAAGAGCCATCAGTGATTATCACCAATCAGCCCTGCGTGCTGACTGAACGTTACAGCAAACTCCCGCCGCTGAAAGTGGATGAAGACCGATGTACCGGTTGCAGCAACTGCCTGGATGTCGGCTGCCCCGCCATTCTGGTCAGCCGCAAAGAGAGCGTCATCAAGCCCAATGGCAGAGAGAAGGAGCTTAGCTTCGTCAATATCGATACGGCGGCCTGTACCGGTTGCAACCTGTGCACAAACACCTGCGCCCCCGACGCGATTGTTCCGGCTTTCAATGTCGATAAGATCAATGCTGTGGAGGTAAAATGATGACTTCGCAGAAGCCCTCAATCGAACTGAACAGCGATACAGTCACTAATATTCTGGTCGTGGGGATCGGCGGACAGGGAGTAATGACCGCCGCCGATGTATTATCTCAGGCTGCACTGGCACTGGGTTATGATGTCAAAAAAACCGAAGTAGCCGGCATGGCGCAACGGGGCGGTGTCGTCACTTCCCATGTACGCTTTGGTAAGCAGGTGTTATCACCGGCCATCAAGCCGGGTGATGCGGATATGATGATCGCCTTTGAACCGGCCGAAGCACTGCGCTGGCACACGCATATGAAATCCGGCGCAGTGGTGATGGTCAATGACTATCCTCTCATCCCTCCGGTCGTTTCAATCGGTCTGTATGAGTACCCTGACAACCCTCTCGGCCAATTAGCAAACGACTCTGTGGAGCTACACCATTTCAATGCCGGGGAAGCAGCCATAGAGCTGGGCGACCGGCGGCTGGTGAACTCCATTATGCTGGGAGCCATTGCCGATCACCTGCCGTTTTCTCCGGAAATTCTGGAACAGGCTCTGCTGGCGCGCTTTCAGCGCAAAGGAGAAGCGCTGACCGAGCTTAACCGCCGCGCCTTTACACTGGGACGCCAGGCGTTTATTCAGGTAGATAGCCTGGCTACTGCCTGACCGCTCAGCCAGTGACATCGGCGATACAATTAACCCGGATAATCAGCTATTTTCTTCCCCTGCCATTGCGTAAAAAGAGCAGCAATTTACAATAGCCGCTCTTTTTATGTTTTATGAGGTTCCATTGATGGAAACCCGCAATATCCGCGCCGACCTCACTCTGTTGCTGGTCGCTGCTATCTGGGGCCTGGCCTTTGTAGCCCAAAGACTGGGAATGGATCATCTCGGCCCCTTTGGATTTAATGGCTGTCGTTTTCTGCTGGGCGCTGTTTCACTCCTGCCGCTACTATTGATATTTCGCCCGAAGGCCGGCGCAACAGCCCCCAGAGCACTGCTGCGGGGCGGCATCACTGCCGGTATGATTCTGTTTCTCGGAGCATCGTTACAACAAGCGGGTTTACTCTGGACCACCGCAGGCAATGCCGGGTTTATCACCGGACTCTACATCATTATCGTGCCGCTTCTGGGGCTGTTAATGGGCCATATTACCCGGCTGAATACCTGGCTGGGAGGCCTGCTGGCAGTTATCGGACTTTACTTTCTCACTGTTGAAACAGATTCTGGTGCCAGTTTTACAATCAACAGTGGTGATCTGCTGGTACTGGGAAGCGCCTTCTTCTGGGCCGCTCATGTGGTGGTCATCGGCCGTCTGGCCAGCCAACTGGATAATCTGCGACTGGCGATTATCCAGTTCTTTGTCTGCGCCCTGCTGAGTTTTATTGTCGCATTATTATTTGAGCAGGACACTCTGACGCTCTCCAGCATCACCCAGGCATGGCAACCAATCGCCTACGCCGGCCTGCTCTCGGTGGGTGTCGCTTATACACTGCAGGTGGTAGCACAACGCCACGCCCCCGCCTCCCATGCGGCGATCATCATGAGTCTGGAAGCGGTGTTTGCCGCCCTCGGCGGGTGGTGGCTACTGGAGGAAGACTTCAGCAACCGGGCTCTGATTGGTTGCGCTCTGATGCTGGCGGGGATGATTATGTCACAACTGAATCTGTTTCGACGGAAGCAAACAAAACAGATAAACACTATATAAAATACGTTAAAGTTTTATCGGAGTAAGCAACACTCTAAATTAATTTCAGATCACATGGAAACACAACAAGGATGTAGTGTATGCATAGCAAGAGTGAAGACATTTTAGTCATTGGCGCAGGAGCCAGCGGCTTAGCGTTTGCACTTGAGTGCATAGATCATGGGTTCAAGGTTCGCTTGATAGACCGACGGAATAACGCTTGCAGAAGCACTGATGAAAAACGATCTTTCTGTTGAAGCCAGATTGGCTAAACGTGCCAGAAGCGTTTTACTTTTTACTGACTTCGATTACAAAATGCTGGCAACAAAAAATACACTTATCAGAAATTGTCGGAATTATTACTGGTCAGCGGCATCAAGATATCCGTTTCTCGCTCGCTGGTTTTTCAAAATAATATCAGGTGTCTGGTAACTGACTCACACGCTTACAACCGCCCTGATGCCTTAACGGTTAAGTATTGGTTAACCAGCGCGACCGGCAACTGCCTGGCCAGCAGATCCATCGGCATTGCCCCCTGATGACGAAGTTTTTCATGGTTCTGGGTGCGGCATTCCAGATACTCCTGTACGCCGTGAAAGCGCAGCGCGGCGTCAAAATCTGATACCCGGTCTGCCTGTGCAGTGTCGAGAATCTGTTCACGAAGATCAGCGACCACAACCAGATGGCGACGAGAGAGCAACCGCACGGCAGTTACCAGATCATCACTGTCTTCATCGCGGGTGTTGGTGACCAGCACTATCAGTGCCCGGCGCCGTTGCAGGGGCATCAGCTCGCGGGCCGCTTCAAGATAGTCCGCCGCTTCCAGTGTAGCTTCAATATCATAGGTGCTGGCAATCATCTGCCGTACCACACCCCCTCCTTTAACCGGGGGAAACCAGCGTTTAACTCCGCCAAAGGTGTGAAAGCCGACCGCATCACCCTGCTCCGCCGCAACATAGGCAAGCAGCAACATCGAGTTCAATGCCTGATCCAGATGACCACCATCCACTTCCCGGTGACGCATCCGCCGGCCACAATCCAGCAGGAACAGAATCTGCTGGTCGCGCTCATCCTGATATTCCCGGGAGATCAGTTTGTGATAACGCGAGGTGGCTTTCCAGTCAATCTGGCGTAACGAATCGCCGGTCCGGTACTCCCGCAACTGGTGGAAATCATTCCCCTCGCCGCGGCGTAGCTGATGTTTGATGCCCAACTGACTCAGATGGTTGTCGGTGGCCAGCAGAGTGTACTGGCTCACGGCACGAAAGTTTGGATAGACTTTAATCCGGTCCACCAGCGTAACAAACTGTTTGCGCTGCCACAGCCCGAATGGTGAGACACTGACCAGATCAACACCATCAAATTGTCCATCTCCTCGCTGATCAGGTCTTATCTGATAAGTTGCTCTGGCGGTGCGTTCAGACGATAAACTAAGTTGCAACGGCAACCCTTCAACCGCATATTCGCTGGGGTGATGATCATGCAGTGTCAGCCACTGTGGTCGTCCGGTGTGATTGGTCACCTGCAGCTTCACGTCACTCCAGACACCCACCGGAATACTGCCGCGCAACTCCCGGCTGATTTCAGCCACAGGTTCACGCCGATGCAACAGCAGGTCGAGCAGAAGCGCACCGGCCACGGTGGCGGCTATCAGATCACGCAGCCATTGCAGCCCGGGCCAGAAAGCGGCCAGCAGCGCCAGTAACAGAACTACGGTTACCAGCAATACTGAACGACGGGATGGAATCATACCCGGGGAGCCTGCACGTTGCTGAGAATATCTTTCAGTACATCGTCTGGCTGATAACCTTCGATCTCGAGGTCTGCACTGAGTTTAATCCGGTGACGTAACACCGCCTGGGCCACCGCTTTAATATCATCAGGGGTGACAAACCGCCGACCAGACAATACCGCATTGGCCCGTCCTGCCCGTAGCAGTGCGATACTCCCCCGAGGGCCACTACCGGTGTCAATTCCGCTCCAGTCACGGGTCGCCCTGACGATATTCACCGCATAGGTAACGATCTGCTCATCAACCTCCAGTTTTGAGGTATAGCGCTGCAGGCTGAGAATCTCTTCAGGCTTGAGTACCTCCTGAATCGATGACACGTCCAGTTTATCGGCCACCGAGCCAGCGGTGATCTGTTGGACCATCTGCAACTCTTCATCGACACTGGGATAATCGATATAGACCTTCAGCAGAAAGCGGTCCAGCTGCGCCTGTGGCAAGGGGTATGTACCCTCCTGCTCAATCGGGTTCTGCGTCGCCAGCGCCAGAAACGGCAGTTGCAGTTCGTACGTCTGCCCTTCGATAGTCACCTGCTGTTCCTGCATCACTTCCAGCAGTGCAGACTGAGTTTTCGCCGGTGCCCGGTTGATCTCATCCGCCAGCAGAAAGTTACAGAACACTGGCCCTTTGCGCACCCGGAAAGAGTCCGTTTTGCGGTCAAACATAATATGGCCGCTGATATCGCTGGGCATCAGATCCGGGGTGAACTGCACCCGGTTAAACACACCACCGACGGCAGCTGCAAGACTACGAACCAGCAGGGTTTTGCCCAATCCAGGCACCCCTTCTACCAACACATGCCCACCCGCCAGCAATGCAATCGTGGTATCCCGGATGACCTGACGCTGACCAATAACCGCTTTGCCGATCTCCTGCTCCAGCTGCCCGAGTTTGCGCAGCACTTTGTCTGACAGCTGATCCTGTCCCTGAGATTCGTTCATCTTAGCTCCCGCTGTTTTAAGCCACTGGCCAGCTGCTGCAGCACCAGTGTTGCTTTAATAAAATCCTGATCTTTGGTTATCTCATGGTAGAGACTGCGCTCGACGGCGGTCGCTGCCATACCCGTTTTCTCACCAATCCACTCCGCCCGCTGGCTTTCGTCCATCGGATTAAGAGCGGGGTGACGTTTACGCCACGCCAGTTCCAGTGCTCGCCTATTGTTTTCAAACAGGGTATACCCCTTATCGATACGCCAGGCGTAGTGCGCCGTCGCATCAATATGCTCCAGCAGGTTACGCCGCTGCAGATTCTGCAGTTTCAGACGCGGACCGGTAAACAGGAACAAACGCCAGCCCATCAGCAGTAGCAATGCGACCAGTGCACAAACGATAAAAGGGATCTTCTGCCATAACAGTTGAGGCAGCGGCAGGGCGTCAATACTGTACTGCAACCATACCTTGCGACTGCCAGCCACCAGGTGACTCAGCAGAAAAGCGTTATCATCTTTCATGATCCGGTCGTTGGTAAACAGATCCAGATCACTCAGCACTATGACCCGTCCCTGACCATACTCAAACCTGAGATAGTTTTCTCCCTGTCCAGAGCCGGCACGCTGAGAGGCCCACTGATCTCCATCGATAAGAATGCGGTCGCGGAGGAAGCTGACAGTCACCGGTTCCGGTTCGCTGACAAGGGACAGTCTTACCGGGAGATAAGACGAGGAATCGGCTTCACTTGTATCTGATTTAACTGAATCTTCATTCTGATCGGAGGTGCCTGCCTGCTGACCATCAGATGATTCAGGCGGGAGCATTCGTACGCCCAGGAATGCCAGAAACGGATCGTTGTCTTCATCCTCCTGATAGAAGTGCTCCGAAGTCAGAATCAGTATGCCGCCCGCTTCAATCCAGTTATCCAGGACTTCAATCTGCTGATCACTCATCTGTGGCGGCATGCGCCGGGCCAACAGCACATCCCCGGGAGGCGGTAGCACAGTCGTCAGATCCCTGGCGCGAAAACTTTCGGCCTGATAGCCCAGCTGCTGCAAAAAACGTTCTGCCGCAAGAAAACGGTTACGCATCGCTTCCGGGGATATATCCACCCGTTGCTCCTCGGTAACCCGTTCATGATTATTGAAAAACCACTGGGTATACCAGACGACACTGAGCAGCAGCAATCCCCCCAGCAGCCAGAGAAATACCCGGTTAGCGTTCGACATGGCCATACACCTCCTGCCAACGCTGACAAAGCTCAACCACGGGGGCTTCTGCCGGAACAACATGTCCATAGGCCATACGTAACCAGTGGCGGGTCAGAGACTTGAAAAAATCCGCTTCACTGGCACTGCGGTGATCTATCACCAACTGCTCACACTCGCCCTCGGTAGCGCTATCGGGAATCTCGATATGTTCCTGAGTCACCAGATAGACCAGCGCCCCCCGATAGAGCAGGCTCAACGCCTCCCTGAAGGCGCCTTCAGCAATCAGTCTCCGGGCTTCGCCGGCGGGATCGTCTGGCAGTTGGTCAGGGCGTAAGTCCAGACCAAATAACTCCACCGGCCGGCTTCGGCCTTTGCGAACCGGGCGTCTCTGAAAACCTCTGAACCACTGACTATTCTTGGCAACCTGGTAGATCAGAAATACCACCAGGGCAATACCGGCTATCCATATCAGGATTTTGCCAATACTGGCACCACCTTGCATAACATCACCGACGCCATTAAACAGCTTCGCCAGCAGCTCGATGAACCCGTTCTCTGAATCGCTGTCAGGTTCCGGCTGACCGGTATATTTCCAGTAGTGGGTCTGCTCATAACGGCCAAAGGCTTCATCCTCCAGCACTTTTTCGATGAGCGGCTTCGCATCCCGGGCACTTACCTGCTGCGCCGCATCTGCGGGTGTACTGATCAGCGGAACGGCCAGCGCCAGAACAGCCGCCAGCATAACAGCCGCAACAGTGCTGACGGAACGACTTGCAGCGCCAGATTTAAAACGTTCACTGGTCCGGCGGAAGTTGATTTCAATATCCCAGGCTTCCAGCTCACTGCGTCGATTGAGATAGAGGGTAAACCCGGCTGCCACATAAAAGGGTGCAATAACCGACATACAGAGCAGGCCTCCGGCAAACTGCAACCAGTCACCAATCCGCCCCGGAGCCATCAGCAGATCACCGAAACTGGTCCAGCGAAGGTCTTCCGGAATCAGCATAAAAATGACGGTGATAAACGCCATCTCCAGCACCGTTTCCAGATGGATGCCAATCACCGTCAGCCAGGCAGCAGCACTCTGATTTCGTCCCAGCACCCGCAAACGATCACGACGAGCACTCCCCTTCAGCTGTTCCAGCAAGGCCACCGGCAGCGTAAAGGAGCGGGAGGGATTAAAACGACGCAAGGTGAGGTTAAGTAATAACTGCGGCCGGACCACTGACCACCATTGCCGCAGCACCGTTTTCACCGGTAACTGCTCACCAAACACAGCCCGGCTTAACCAGAACATCAACGGTGGCTCGTACAGCGGTTTAAACCACCAGATAATCAACATCAGCCAGCCAAGCTCATCAGATAAAAAGAGGAACAGAAGCAGCCCCAGCGGAACAGCAGCGCTGAGCCAGAGCAACCAGAGCGGCTTAAACCACCGCCGTGCCAGTGCAAAACCGAGATCTATCGCTTCCCAGGATGTTCGTTGACGCAGGGATATTTCTAGCTTATCGAGCTCCATCCGCCCCCCTGCCCGCGAACATAAAATAGAGAACCATCATGATCCAGAGGATGATAGCCGCCACATATTTAACCGTGTTTGGCAGGCTGCTGGCGGACCAGAACGCCTCAATAAAAGCGGCCCCCAGCAACATCAGCCCCGCCCCCATCACCAGCGGAACGGCTTTGCCCGCCTGTAGTTTAATCGCATCCAGCCGACTATAGCGGCCCGGGCTGATCACCCCTCGCCCAATCATCAGGCCAGCAGCACCGCTGATCACAATGGCTGTCAGCTCCAGCGCCGAATGACCACAAACAAAAGGCCAGAATGTATCGGTGTAACCCAGCCCGGACAGATAGCCGGCCACACCACCGATCACGATACCGTTATAAAACAGGGTAAAAACCGTTCCAACCCCGGCCAGAATACCCATCGCGAAAGTACGAAAACCGATACCGATATTGTTATAGATATAGAAACCAAACATCACAAAATCAGAGTCGGCGCTACGTTCAAGCGTGCGTCCGGGGCGGGCATTATCCGGGCGGTACATCTCCTCCATATTGCTGATTTCAGCATCACTCATCAGGCTATGGATGAAGGTATCATCGATCATACAGTAACCGCCCACCAGTAGCGCTGGCAGGAGAAACAGCGCCAATGCAACCCAGACATAACCGATATTGAGTCGCAGGCTGACGGGAAAATCACTGGCAATAAATGTCAGCAACCGCCACAACCAGGCCCCCCGGCGGGTATAGAGCTGCTGATGACCACGCAACACTAGCCGGTGGAGAAAACCAACCAGTTGAGGGCTGTAGCGCCGCGCCCGGGATAGCGCATAATGATTGCACAACTGACGGTAAAGCTGTGGCAGATCGGCAGGCAACTCCTCGGAGGAGCGACGCAGCCGAAAGGTTTCTAACTGATCTAACTGTTGATCCAGACGGTGCCACAGAGGCTGATAGCGCTGTTCAAACTGTTCCTGTTTCATCGACTCCCCCGGGTCAGCCACGCAGCATATCCAAGTATCTCTTTCACTGCAGCGGGCCCCCGTTTACCGGTGACCGGATAGAGTGAGGTCGCCAGTTCAATCTGACGTTCCTGACTCAACTGCGGACAACGCTCGGCAAACCGGATCAACTCACGCTGCTCATCGACACTGAGATCAACAGGAGGTCGCAGGCTTTCCGCATTGGCTAATTTAATCCGTTCCAGATCGGGTTCCCGATAGACAACCAGAGTCCCTGCCGCCAGATCGCCAAGACGCTGAAAGTTATTGTTAATTAGCATTGATAACAAACCGGTAGCATACAGAAATGGCAGAAAATCAGCGGCCCTGAGCAGATTGCGAATCAGCGAAGAGGAGAACGTAACCGGCGTACCATTATCCTGAATAACCACCAGCCCCATCGATTTTTTGCCGGGTGAGGCGCCGTTATACAGCTCAAATACGACCGGATAAAACCATTCAATGAGGAAAAACATGATCAGCATTACGGAGGTGCCCACACCTCCGAAGAAGGCAAAAACACCTGAAACCAGCGCATAGAGTACCGCCCGAATCAGCATATCAATGCACCAGGCACAGGCACGTACAACCGGCCCGGCCAGTCTTAACTCAAGCCGGATACCTTCGGGGGTTTCATGGCGTCTGACGGTATCCGTCAGGGTCATCGTTTCTCTGTCAGCCATCGGAAATATTACAACTTAGTTGTAGAAAATATCCCGATATGAGGTATACAAAGAGGCGATAGTCATCGGCATCACAATCAGCAAACCTAATGCAAAAGGTATTGTGCCAACAATGAACAGGATGAAGGCGATCAGGCCATACAGCAGGAATGGCAACAGGTTTTTCAAACAGGCGCTAAAGCTTAGCTTCATCGCTTCAATGGCAGGGATATCATTCAAAGCAACTAAGGTCGGCGCAAACCAATAAGCCATTATCAGGGGGATGAATAAAAGCAAGCCAACCAGCATCGGCAGAGCCAGAGCTGACATCATGCCAGGCCCCATCTGTTCAACTCCCCCCCCGATAAAGAAGGTCGCGCTGCCGATCAATACCCCAATAATAACGGAAACAACGATAACTCCGACCATATAGAGCAGCCCTACAAGTACTAACTGGCCGACATTATTGTTAAAACCACTGAACAGGTGCCCGATCTCAAAATCGCCCCCCTCTGCCTGTTCTCTGCAGCCAAGCATAAAACCCGCAGTGATAATCGGATACACCAGTATCAGCAACATTCCCACAAAGGGTATGAAGCTCAAAGCGGAAGAGATAACGACCCAGATTACCAGCGCCACTATCCAGGCAACCGGGTTCTGCTTAAAGTGCCCAAACCCTTCGGCAAGCCAGCTCCACCCATGGGATGCAGGAACCGAAACAGGCCCGCTGAGATCACCCTCTTCATACTCCTGACTGAGATCAGCCTGCGGTGCCTGATAAGGGTTAGCGGACGATGCGGCAGCACTCTCGTCATATGATGTTGCAGAAGCACTGGCAGTAAAAGCGCCTGAAGATGAGCTTCCGGAAAGCGTAGATGAGTGATTATCCGAAGATTCAGGGGCTTCAACGGGTGCTGAGGTAAATGCCTGACCACTATCCTGAATCGCCAGATACTTTGAGACAACAATCTTACAGTCCGGGCAGCGGTCATCGGCAACCTCTTTAGAACCGCACTTAGGACATACTGAAGACTCAGAAGCTGCAACCGCATTGCTGACTTCAGGCTCATCATCGCCCTCAAGTTCAAAGGCCATTGCGGGCTTCACTGCCGGCTGCGGAGCAACCAGTTTAACGTCGAGGCCGATAGCGGTTAGCACGGCGACATATCGCTCTGCTTTGACCCTGTCCAGACCGCTTTTTATGAGGGTTTCTTTACCCGCCATCACCAGCCCACGGGCCTTGGCGTCACTACATTTGAACTTTTCTGCAAATGCTGTGATAACGGTTTCAGGCTCAAAACCTTCAGTAATGGTGCCACTGAAAACGACTTTAAATTGATCTGACATTTGCAAATTTCCCTGTTGCGCCCTGTAAGAGTGGTTTTCATTCTAACGCCAACAGGATAATTCACAAGGCTTCAGGTCAATAAATTAAAGACAGAAAAGCATCTGAAATTAGACAGTTACTCACGCTTGACGGATTAATAAGCAACCCGCAACACAGGTGTAGAGGGCTGTTTAGTCAGGCAGGTCAACAGAGATCTCTGTCCCACCATAGTGATGTACACGATCGTGCGCCCTGAGGTTTACCCTTACGATGCCTGCAGGAATCGCTACCGAACGCAGTGAACGGGTGAAAGGCTGCTCATTTACATGGGGGTGAAGCAGTGTCCGTGTAGCAAGAATATGACCTTCAGTATCAACAACTTCCCACCTGTCAGCATAATGTTCCCAGCCGGTATCGTCATGTTTAAGCGTTACGCTGAAATCATACTGCTGGTTTCCACTCCGACCGACCGTCACACTCATCACATCGGCTTCCCCGGCAGCACAAAGTACGGGAGGCAGAGTCATTGCAGCAACGAGAGCACAGCACGGGACGGTTAAATCATATAGTTTCATCATAAGCTGACTATAGCTTATCGAGCGATGAAATGATCAGCGAACTGACTGCAAGTCAGGCTAACACCGTCCTGCGGCGAAAAACCACAATTGTCAGCAGAACCGTACAGGCAAGGGTGATCGACAGGGGAAACAGAACCGTTGTCACTGAATAGCTTTCCAGAGCCAGAATAGCGAAGCAGTTACGCAACGCCAGTGACAGGAAGAACAACTGGCTCTCCTGATGGGGCGAATCATAGGCTTTGCGAATAGTCGGGCCAAAGCCGAACAGATCAACCACCGACAGCACCACGACCGTCCACAGAGGGTCCGAAGTTAAGTACCAGAACGGCAGTGATGCCAGTGCCGCTGCAAAGAATGTCCAGTCGGTTGCGGTGATACTGATATCCGCACGTTTAATAAATGCCAGCACCGCCACCGCGACAGTAAGCACACCCGAAATACCGATTGGCCAGGCGCCCATACCTCCATCAGCATCAAGCTGGGCGAAAAAAACGATCACCGTCGTCATTCCCCAGATAAACCAGGAAAAAACATGCGGCCGGATTGTGCCTTTGAGTATGGAACGAACATAGGGAACAAACGCGACAAGCGCCAGAGCGATAGCTAAGCCGCTGAACAGCAGTTTAAAACTCGTATCAATCATAGCGGCTCACCCTATATTCTGTCAGTTTTTCGGCTCGTACCCTCTGTCACCCTGCCAGCGATAATCAGAGAAGTAGCAGCCCCCGTAGCAGGATGACGGGGTTCCTTTATTAGTCGAACGCTTAGCCCATTAGTATCAAATAAGCTAAACCAGGTCTCCAGCGTCCTGAAATACCAGGGAGCTGGATCACAAAACTGATCACTGAAACCATCCCACGAACCTTCGCGCCAGCCATCATAGTATTGGCTGTCTGCCATGAGTCCCGGGTGAAGAGTTTGCATAACAAACCAACCGCCTGGGTTTATCAGCTCTGGTAAGACACTGAACAGCCTGCTGACCGGCTCATCCCCCAGAAGCGAGAAATTACACACCGCAAGATCAAATGTTTCACCTAACTGGCGCACCGATAACGCCTCATACGCCAGTAAATGAAAGGTACCTTTACACGAGGTTCTGGCATTCTCAATAAACCCCGGAATAACGTCAATGCCCGTTACCGACATCCCCTGAGCTGAAAGTTCACGGGCCAGCCAGCCTTCGCCGCAGCCAATATCAAGCACACTGTCAGCCTCAAATCCACAGATCACGTCTACTATCGCCTGGTCAGTAACCAGTCTGCGACTTTCAATCTGTTTTTCCTGAACGGCCCGGATCCAGGGCGCGGTGTTTTTAGCCCATGAATCGAGTATTTTGGCATCGTTAAAATCAGCCATAAAGCGACATCACCCTGTCATCAGTGGTTACTCAGACTCGGCACATTCCGGCAGGTTATTGCTGATGCAATACCAGGAGGCTTTCTGTGACACCCAGATATGCTTCTCCTCAGCCACTCCCGGATCATCATCCAGCGACCCCAGCCTTAAAATAATATGCTGCGTATTATCCCGCTTAGCATAGATCTGGGAGCCACACTCAGAGCAGAAAAACCGGCGTTTTCCCGGAGAGGACTCATAGGAGCTCAACAGCGCTTCACCCTCCAGGATAAAGTCTGAGTCAGGCACAGCAGACACACTGGAAAAAGCCGCACCATGGGCCTTGCGGCAGGTCTGACAGTGACAATGAACAATCTTGCCAGGCTGACCGTTAATCCGATATTTTACTTTGCCACACAGGCAGCTTCCTTTAATCATCTGATCTCCTGTTACCTGGGTATCGCAGATAGAGATTGTTCTGAAAAACCATCAGCGTTGGTTCACACCTTTACACCACTGGCAATCAGGGCCGGGGCAGCAAACGCAACCTGCCCCCCTGCCACTGTAAACGCGCTTAAAACCGTTTCCGCCTCATTCAGAATTAACGCTATCTGCGCTTCTTGCAACTGCACCCCCATCACTGG
This sequence comes from Amphritea pacifica, assembly GCF_016924145.1. Lineage (GTDB taxonomy): Bacteria > Pseudomonadota > Gammaproteobacteria > Pseudomonadales > Balneatricaceae > Amphritea > Amphritea pacifica. The sequence continues at coordinate 98,406 of NZ_JAFFZO010000017.1, forward strand.
CAGCCAGCCCCGCAGATCTGCTTCAACCATCGTTTTAATATTGGGAAAACGGGCCATCCCCTGATGCGTATCAACCGCCACAAAAGCGGCTCCGGCATCAGTAAGAAGCTCAGTGATCTGATCGGGATTGCCTAAAACAAAGGGGGCCCTTAATGCGTCTGCAGCCGCCTGCCCGGCAAGCCGCTGCAGCATATCAACTTCATCGGGATAGGCTTGCGAGTTTATCAGAGCATCCCAGACAGCCACAACAAGCCGCCCCCCGGGAGCCAGCACACGCATCATCTCTTTTAACGCTGCCTGCCGATTCTGAAAGAACATCAAACCGAACTGGCAGACCACCGCATCAAATGAGTTATCAGCAAATGGCAGCGACTCAGCGGCTCCCTGCTGCCAGTCAATTGCAGGGGCCAGCTGTCGGGCTATAGCAAGCATCCCCGGGGACAGATCAAGACCGCTGACAGAACCAGGATCAGCAACCGTTGTAGCGACGGTTCTGGCTAAAATCCCGGTACCACAGGCAACATCTAAAACCCGTTGACCCGGGCTGATCTGCGCGGTGGAAGCAACGATAGGAGCGAACTGCCGGAAAAGCGCCGGGACATGCAGTTCTTCATAGGCTTTGGCTGCCAGCAGCTCTTCATCGGACAGAGTTGCATCGGATAGAGGCTTATTCATACGACATCTCCTGAGCGCCATTCAGTTGGTCGCTGCTTTCATCCGGTTTACAGCGAAACATAATCCGTAAATACACCCGAAAACCCAGGCCGGATTAAGACAAAAAGCAGATTTATAATAGCGGGGCGCACATTCAAACTATAGTTTATCTATCAACTGTTAATACCCTGGTTTGCGAAACTGGCTGAGTATCACACGATGATTTAACCCGTTTCGATTGCACCACAAGCAAACACTTAAGCCTTCTTTCCTGCCACCGGTTCAGAAATATTTTCAATATCTACCAGATTCCAGGGCATCCCTTTGTGTCGATAGATTCGTTTTTTCAGTGCCGTATAATCCGCAACATCATGATCTGATCGCTGCCCGACCACGATACATTTGAGCACGGTGCTGCCATTATTGAGCAGTTTATGGGCCTCTCCCCCGGCACGATAACCAAGAAAATCCCCGGCACCTACCTGAACGGTTTCATCACCAATGGTTGCCTCTGCTTCTCCCTCAAGAATATAGACGCACTCATCCTCGTGATAATGACGATGCAACTCCGTGGACTCATGGCCGGGTTGTATTTCAATCAGATGAAAACCAAAACCGGTCAACCCGGTCAGGTCACCCAGAGACTTATTCCGCCTGCGAGCATTGCTATTCAGAAAATGGGTTTTATTAACCCCGTCATACTGCGCAATCTCAGCGTTGGTGATGATGTACTTTTCCATTCAAGTCCCCTCAAAATAATTAACAGTTTCTCGTTTAATGAATCCAGAAGCAGAGCAGGCCAAAATGCTCACGAGTTAAAAATAGCATGATCATGAAAGAGCGCTATGCCCTTTCAGATAATCGATCAGAGCTGCGGCTCTGTGGGGCAGTAGCTGACGGCGATAGCAGATCGCATACAGATCTCGCTGTTCCCCTGCCAAGCGGATAAAACCGGGGCCCGTTGCCCCATCCGGAGCAGCTCTTTAATAACGGGTTGAGTCAGTAGATCGATTAACAATCGGGGCACTCACTGATATTAGTGTTAAACCAGAGTATGCAGCGCCCTTTCGCGACTATCACGCTCGATATCCCCATCGTCAACTGACTCAACCCGCCCGATCCGGCCTATATAGTCAGAAGGTAGTCCCGCTTCCCGCGCCCCCACCAACACATGGTGAACATACCAGCTATAGGGTTTAAGCGAAGGATCGATCTGCAGAGCGAAGTAGGTTATCGCTTCAAGCTGCTCGCCCTGTTGATTTTGCAGCGACACCACTTTCTCACCATAACCAACTCCCAGTCCTTCAGCCCGATCCAGCGCGGGCTTCTCCGACCGGGGGATATCAAACACAACGCCATAAATACGATCATCGTTGCCGGTATACAATGCATCACATTTTGCCGAACCATCCTGACCCGCTTTATGAAAGCGCAGATCATGCCCATCAAGAAAATAGCAGCCGACAACCCGGGCACCGGGTACACGCTGCTGCAATCGCGCTAGCGACATATTTGATCCGTAGGCAAAATAATACATAGCGATTAACCAGACCAAAATTTAATGAAGTGGTCGAAACTCATTCTGTAACTCACCATAACATATCACGGCAACTGAGGGGCTTAGCGACTACCGGTTTAGCACTCAACCTCACAACAACGGGACAGATTTTGTCTTAAACGAAACATTCAACATCTTGAAGACTTATATGAAACAGTCAGTTAACCCCATTTCCGGTGGCACCTATCTTGCAGTTTCTCTTCATCAGCAGCAGTAATAACGAGTGCCCACACTGGACGTCTTTAAACGTTGTTCAGTCTATCGGGGAATGAACCTATGACGATGAAGTTTTATATGACACCCGGATCTTGCAGCACGGCGATCCATATTTTACTGGAAGAGGTGGAGGCTATTTTTGAAGTTCATCTGGTGGACCTCATGGCGGGCGACAATAAAACCCCGGAGTATCTTCAGCTCAACCCCAAAGGCACCATTCCGGTGTTGGTCACCGATGATAATCTGGTGCTGACTGATTTCCAGTCGATGGCCTGGTGGATCGCCCGGCAGAACCCCAAAAAAACATTACTGCCGACGGACATTGCAAATGAATGCAGGGCGCTGGAGTTGATGAGTTATGCCGTCAACACTATTCATGGGCAGGGCTTTACCCGTATTTTCACCCCTGAGCGATACTGCCTGCCGGGGTTAGACAACGGTGCCGGGTATGATGCCATTAAACAGCAGGGAGAGGAGATTGTCGCTAACGCGTTTGCCCTGCTTGAACCGGCCTTAGCCGGCAAAGACCTGCTGTTTGATCGTTTCTCGATTGCCGATGCGGCGCTGTTTTATGTGATGTTCTGGGCCGACCGGATCAAGCAGCCGCTACCCGAGAGCTGTAAACGCTACTACCAAACCCTGTTAACCCGGCCAACGGTTCGACAGGTGCTAAGCGAAGAGGGATACGGCGCGATGTTCAGGTGATCAACCGGCGCAATCCGCTAAAAGAGCGACGGGCCGCTGAAAATGAAACGGGCTGACAAAAGAAGCACGGCCCGCTTAAAGGAGTTAAATTGATGACCGCTAAAAATTACCGCATCCGATAAACCGCATTGTTCCGAACAGTAAACGTCAGTATTACCTCTACTAATTCAGACTGGATCCGACAATTACCACAGATCCTCCATAAACCACGCGGTAAAACTAACCTTACTTGTTGTCCCGGATTTTTTATAAACACTGGTGAGCTGATTACGCACAGTTTTCTCAGAGGTATTCCTGAAATCCGCAATCTCTTTAGCGCTAAAGCCCTTGAGGGTAAACAACGCAATATCGGACTCGCTTTCGGTTAACTCCCATTTTAAAAACTGTTTCGTTATCTCCTCACCGAACATCCGCTTAGCATTGATCAGTTCTTCCGATGCCTGGGCCGAATGACTCCTGGCTACCTCAAGCTCAAGCAGCAATTGAGCATTGCGTTTCTCATGCGCCCGGGTATTCAAAAACAGCAACAACAGCAACGATAGCGCAAAGACAAACACCACAGACTCTTGCACAATATGCAGGACATTCGCTCCCTGCAACACATCCGCGACGATATCCGAAAAACTGGTGATAACAATTAACACAAAAAAAACCCGGATAAGGGCGTTCCACTTGTCTGCCTCGATCATTATATCCCCATTACTCAGCATCCTTACTGACTGAGCGAGTGCCTAATTGTTTAACATTCATAGCATGTGACAAACATCCTATGCTTTGAAATCAATCACTTAAAAAATCACAGGGACGTAACTCCCATATAGCAACCGATAGTAATGACATAACATCGGTCTCACCTACTGACTACCACTGCAGGCTTGAGTTCATTTTTGTTTGATTTTTTAATCAAGTGTAGTGGCAGCAAGGTGATACTACCCATCAACATCAAAATGGAAATTCCGATGAAAACGTTTAGACACCTACCTGCGATAGCTCTTACCGCTATCACTTTTTCACTGTCCTGTACTACACCGGCTATCGCTCAGGACCTTGACTTTGGGCCACTACAACCGTTAATCGGCACATGGAAAAGCGTAACGCCCGGCGTAGACATCGCCCCCGGGAGAACAGGTTCAGCGGTTGGTGAAGGCGGCAAAGCCATAGAACCCTACTACGAAGTCAGAACATTTGAAGCGGCGGCCGACGCGGTCAATGCCAGTGACCAGTCTCTGGTTGCGATCTACTACAAACAAGAGGTCTTCAGACAGCGTGACGATGCAAAATTTCATGACCAGCGGGGCTATCTGATTTACGATAAAAAGAACCAGATGGTCTATAACTCCTTCTGTGTTCCGAGATCCGTCTGCATTGTCGCAGAAGGCACAGCAGGCGTGAAAATGACACTGACAGCGCCTCAGAGAGGTATCGCTGAATCCTCTTATATGAGCAAAAATGCCACCAGCCAGACATATTCCATGACGCTGGATATTGCCGCAGACACGCTGTCCTACACACAAACAACGCAACTGAATATCTATGGCAAAGATTTCAGCCATACCGAAGCCGTTACGTTAGAAAAGGTGCGTTAGAAAAAAGGTGCGTTAATGTTTTAACGCGGCTCTCATAACGAGCGGTGGATCACACAAAACCGGGAGATATCCCGACAGGCCAGCCTTTGGTTAGCGACACCTGCTAAAGGCTGGCTCTATTTTGCTGCAATCTTTTTTCTATTCTCTACTGCGACGCCTGCCGGTCAACCGGTCAGCCCTGACTTATACGTTGCAGTTCTGCCAGATCACAGCCCACTATCGCTTGCAGATTGTTGGTGATTTTCTCAGCACTCCAGTCCCACCAGGCGATTGCCAGCAATTCAGCGATTGTCTGCGCATCAAAACGATACCGGATCACTCTCGCAGGGTTGCCACCGACCACACTGTAAGCGGGAACATCACTCACCACCACCGATTTACTGCCAATTATCGCCCCACTGCCGACCTTAACCCCCGGCATAATGGTCGCCTCATAACCGATCCAGACATCATTTCCAATCACGGTATCACCTTTATAGGGCAGCGCATCGGCTTGTGGCATCACTTTCTCCCAGCCATTGCCGAAAATATAGAATGGGTAGGTAGAAAAGCCAGACAGCTGATGGTTAGCACCGTTCATAATGAACTGCACATCTTTCGCGATGGCACAAAACCGGCCAATCACCAGTTTGTCACCAATAAAAGGAAAGTGGTAAAGCACATTGGTTTCAAAGCGCTCAGGGCCTTCGGGATCATCATAGTAGGTATAGTCACCCACAATGATATTGTCAGAGGTGATGTAGTGCTTCAGATAGCCTACCTGAGGGAACCCCTTCATGGGAGACTTATCGTCAGGGTTCGGACCATGTCCGTTAGCAGTTTGTCCGTCATCGCCGGGGGATTTACCGTTCAAAATAGCGCCTCATACTCTGCCAGATTATTATCCGACGGGTTTCTCAAGCTCCTCAACCAGATAACCGGTCTCCTCGGCTTTTGCCGCAAAGATATCCCGGGCATCAGACAGTCCACGGTTGTAAAACACAGGCCCTATCTCCCTGGCAAAGAAATCCAGCAAAAACTCAGCTTCGAAACCACCGATCTCCTGGTCCAATTCATCGTTAAAGTATTTTTTGATATGACTGACAATCCGGTCAGTCTCATCTTTTGTAAACTTAATATCATTCATAAAGGTCCCTCTTCAAACATATTCTGTTGAAAACTGATGGATACATCATTCAAGGTTAACGCTGGAGCACTGAGCCAGACTTGCAGAGCTATTGATAGAATAAGATCAAAGGGTTAACAGGATCGTTTCTCGGCATAGTCTGTGATTATAGAAATCAAAGCTGTTTAATTTGAAAATATCAATTACCGTAACCGCAAGAGCTGTTAATAGGAATACTCCACAGAAAGGCTAACTGCAGTTGAGTCATGAGCGATGCCAGAAACATCTCCGTTAGAGTGGTACTTATCCCCAGTCGTCTTGTCGATCACCAGAGCACTACCTTTACCGGTCTTGAATTTTTGATAGTCTAAAGCAAGTCTTACAGACATGCGCTCCGTCACATTATAACCGCACTCAATGCCTGCACCGATAAATCGCTGCTTGTTCACTTTGTCCTTAAATTCTAAATCGCGCAACAGGTGTTGATCTTCATCTTCGGACCATGCCCAGAGTGAGCCTTTAAGATATGTATTTACGAAAAACTTCTCGTAACCAGCGCCAACAGCGACCCCAAGATAAGGAGCATATAACCACTGCTCGTATACAATACCGATTTCGTCAGGAAATGTTCCGCTAACATTCCGCCAGCCACCATTGATGGAATATATATATTCCCCGCCACGGTCATGCCATTTCCAATTATTAAACCTAAAGCCAAGCATAGGGGAAATAGAAATATTTTCTGTGAAAGAAAAATTATAAGAAAGGTTCATATCGATTATATAGCCATGATCAAGTCTATTCGAACCTTTGGAATAATCCGACCAATCTGAACTTATTTCCGGGTACCAATCTCTATCGACCATTGATCCACTGTTTTCACTCACAGCAGTCCATCCGCCGAGATTGAGCTGCAGATAGTCATTCCATCCTACAGAGATCCCTCCCCCTATCATGACGATATTTTCCAGATCCCAATTGAGTTCGCTAATTTTAGCCCCTGTTGTATCATAAACGTACTCATCAGACTGACCCGAAATTTTTTCTATCGATCCACGCAATCTTACAGCTATCATACTGTTATCAAATGTTGCCATGTCAGCCCCCATGCCCACATTCATCGTCCAGCCAATAGAGGGGAAAATGAAACTACAGACAGTAAGTGTCGCTAAAATGATTAGCTTCGATTTCATTTTTTTGCTCAACATTTGAATGTGCTTCTTTTGCCCTTCAAGATTCCCTACAAGGCATCTATTATGTGATGGAACGGGGTCAAGTCTTGCGTTTTGCATCTCTGTTCACCGCCCGGCTTACCGTTGAATAACTGATTCCGAAATGCTCCCCTATCTCTTTCAGCGTATAGTGCTGACTTTGATAGGCCTTGATCATTGCTTCGTTTCGATCAGGATTAACTCGTTCCCACGCTCCTGCGTGGGAATGCATACCTTTAAGACCATCCTCAGAAAATAAATCTGTCCCCTTTTCTCGCCTTTTCTCGTTAAGACCATCCTCAGAAAATAAATCTGTCCCCTTTTCTCGATTGTATTTCTCAGGATTCATCCTATCTCTCCGACATGTTTGGACACGTAACGCTACCGCTCACAGGCAAAATTGCGAGCGCCAGCGAGTAATTTTGTCCTTGTGCAGCGGATTGATACTCATAGAGCCTTCTCCCCCAGCTTACTGTTTTCACACTAAGCTGGAAGGCGACCAAACCAAAAGGAGAAGACCTATGAGATTTTACACCAACAAACATCCTTTTTACTGCGGTATCGA